>CANRAS010000012.1 GCA_947628655.1 uncultured Clostridia bacterium
AGCGTTTTCCACGAAACGGATAATGAGCGTTTTCCGCGAAGCGGATAATGAGCGTTTTCCGCGAAGCGGATAATGCGTTTACTGTAAACTGATGAAAGCGGGTAGGTGAGATAAATCAAACTTTACAGCCATTGTATAAAAGCCGTCTTATCCTTCTTGTTATATCCCGCCTGTTCATAAAACTTGAGTGTGCTTTCTTCCTTTGAACCTGTTAATAACATCATTTTATAGCAATTTTCGCTCCGAGCAATCTCCTTTGCGAAATTCAAACAAGCCGTTGCATAGCCCTTTTTTCTGTATTTTTTGTCGGTAATAACGTTTTCAATCAGAGCGTATGGCTGCTGTCCGTGCGTCAGATTTGGAACAATAATACATACACAAGATGATACCAAAACATCGTTTTCATCTGCAACAATTATATGATGATTTTTGTCATTAAGAATATTATTCCATATTGAAACAACTCTATCATCTTTATCAGGAAACGGATTATCGTGCAGCTGCATATAAAGCGACAAAAGACCGTCAAAATCATTTTCTTTAATTTCTCGTATCATAACATCACACCTCCGAAAATACCGATTTAGCAGAGCAAGTCCAAAACTTCTTTTATAATCTATTATACACCGCTTTCACAAAAAAGTCAATACAGTTGCCAAGTGAATAGTAAAACCGTTCCCCGCCGTTGGCGGGGAAAACGCGCAAATAAAAAACTTTCCTCGCTTACGGCGAGGAAAATAACCCGCTCTCTCCCGCCTACGGCGGGAGAGAGCGTAATTACTGTTCACTCAGCACAGCGTTTTCCGCGAAGCGGATAATGCGCGTTTTCCGCGAAGCGGATAATGCGTTGACTGTAAACTGAAATTCACCCTGCGTTTGCCGAATAGATAAACAGCACGATTATCGCTACGAGCGTTACTCCCATAATAATCCAATTTCGGCGTATCGTGCGTTCAAGTTTGCGGTCGTTCTTGTCGTTGTTGTCAAATCGTTTCGCCATATTTCCCTCCAAATGTATTCCAAATCTACTATGAATAACTCTGTCCCGCCGTCGGCACTTCAAACGGGTTTGCCGCGATGTGGTCGGCGGAAAGTGCGCCGTCGCTTACCAAAAAGTAATTATAACGCACTATGCTGCTGCCGTCAGACATAACGGGATCGTCCCATGTAACGTCAACATTATACCACGCGCCGCCTATATTCACCATATTCCACATATGCTCCTCGCCGAGCGCCGTACCGATTATGCATACACATTGATAACCGAGCGACTGCGCGAAATACATAAACGCTTTTGAATAACCCTCGCAAATCGCCTTGCCGTATATTACAGGACCGTCCGCCTCGCTTTCATAGGCGGTGTTTTGATTTATGTAGTTCGTGTTGTTTACAATCCAGTCGTGAACATATTTCAGCTTGTCATAGTCGCCCCCGAGCGCGTTCGCCTGCGCTATGACGCTTTGCGTTACCTCGTTGAAATTCCCCTGCGGTACGTCGTTGGACGTTCTGCCGTAATTTATTTTTATATTTATAACTTGCCCCGTGTCTTGTATGTACTCGTATGAATAACCGCTCCCCAATTCCAGAAACTGCGGATTGTCATAGTCGAACGCCCAATACGCCGTGTAAATATCATTGTCCCACACGCCCAAATCTTCCGTGCTGAACGTTTCTGTATGACCTTTCACACTTTTGAAAAGCCGTGTGTAAATCTCCTGCTGTTTTGCGTTTATATGATTATACGCCCATTTTTTCGTGTAGTTGTCTATAACGGAATTGCTTGTGTAGATTGCAGGTTCGGACGGCGTTTGTTCGGAAGCAGTAGATGTTGAACTCGTTGCCGTGGTGGTTGCCGTTGAAACGGGAATTTCCGTTGTCGAACTGCCGAGCGCCGAAGAGGTTGTCGAACTGCTTTGTGCAGGCGGTTTTTCAGCGCTTGACACGGGCGAGGAACTGCTCTGAGTAAAAACGGGTTCGGAACTGCTTATCACAATCGGCGAAGAAACGCTTGACGGTTCGGTTGAGGAACTGCTTGTTGACGATGAAGATTTTGACGTGGAACTTGTGGAGTTCGGCTTTGAGGACGAACCGCGGGAAGTTCCCGAAAAGCCCGATGTTACGGTGCTTTTGCTTGTACTCACCGATGAAACGGCTGATGTACTGTCATTGGAAAACACGCGGGTTTCTCTGTTTGAACAACCGCAAAACAACAGCGAACATGCCAGCAGCCCCGCCGTGGCTTGATAAAATTTACTTTTCATCGCCCACACCTCACTTCGCGAAATCACTAGTACATAACTAGATTATATCATTTTTTGGAAGTATTGTCAAGAGGGAAAATATGGCAAAGCACGTTTAGAGGTAAGCGCGCTGGTGCGCAGTAGCTAGAGAATAGTTGTTAGTAGTTAGTAATTAGGTCACGGCGTTTTCGCAAAGAGGTAAGAACGCTGAATTAAAACGTTGACACACTAGGGAATACAATACACCCCGCCGTCGGCGGGGCGTATTAATTAAAGGACAATCTAATCCGCGCGTAGCGCGCACATTATACTATTCACTGTATACTATGTACTGTAAACTACACGAGCAACCCCATTTCCTGCTTCACTCTCAAAATCCTCTCCACGCTTTCATTAATGCGCTGTTCGCTGATTTCCCCCGATTTTACCGCGTTTATCACCGCAGTAACGGCGGCGTCAAGGTCTGCCGGCGCGAGTATCATATCAATGCCCGCATTTATAGCCATTTTGGCGGCAGTCCCCGAACTGTATACTCCCGAAATCGTGTTCATATTCTGCGCGTCGGTTATCGCTATGCCGTAAAAGCCGAGTTCTCCGCGCAGTAAAGTTGTAACCGCCGTATACGAAAGGTCGGCGGGCAGTCCGTCACCGAACGCCGTCACCGTCTGATGTCCCACCATTACAAAATCACACCCCGAATTTATCCCCGCTTTGAACGGGATAAACTCCGTATTTCTAAGGTCGGTAAGCGTTCGGTCGATTATTATTTGCGTTTCCGTATGGGAATTTCCGCTTTCCGCACCAAGTCCGGGAAAGTGTTTCAGAGTAGCAGACACTCCCGAATAGTTAAGCCCGCTTACAACGCCGCTTACCATATTCGCGCAAACGTTGGGGTCGTCGCTGAAAATGCGGTCGCCGAGTTCGTTTTCGGGGGAAATATCCACGTCCGCTACGGGCGCAAAATCCACGTTAAAACCGAGTGATTTCAAGTCCGCGCCTATCGTACTCCCGATAGAGAACGCCTCGTCATAGTCGTTTCGCGCACCGTAAACCGCCATTCCGTCAAACGCGGTCGTTCCAAGTTTCAAAGCGCACCTTGCTACTCTTCCGCCCTCTTCGTCCACCGCGAGGAACACTCCCACGCCGCTTTGCAAAGCGATTTCCTGCGTTCCCGAAAGCATAGCTTTCGTCTGCCCTACGCTCGCGAGATTATCCCCCATACACAGTATTCCGCCGACAGGCTTGTCCGAAATGTCAATCGCCGACTGTACGGGATAACTCCCGCCTATTTGTTCGGGCGTGACAAAAAACATCTGATAAACGCGCTCTTTAAGCGACATCTGCGCAATCCGCGCTTGAACGGGGTCTACGGGTTCGGCGGGTTCGGGTTCGGAACTGCTTTCGGTACTTGCAGAGGTTTCAATACTTGACGAACTCTCCGTACTTGATGAACTTTCAACGCTTGTTGAACTTTGCGTATTTGTCGAACTTTCCGTGCTTGTTGAACTTTCCGTGCTTGACGAACTTTCAATACTTGATGAACTTTCGGTACTTGTCGAACTTTTCGTACTTGAAGAACTACTGCTTGATGAACTGCTTTTTGTACTTGAACTTGACGAACCGCTTGTGACGGTCGAACTTGATGTGCTTGCCGAGCTTGTAGTGCTTGCCGAACTTTCAACAGCAATTGACTGTTCGGACGAACTGCACCCCGTGCAGAACACGACAACCGCAAGCACCGCCCCTAGTAATTTTGATTTAAACTTCATTTGTTGTAAATTCTCCGTTTTCAGCGAAAGTGTTGTTTTCTAGTTGGTCTTTGATAACAGCGCCCGTAAATGCCGCGCCGTGACTGATTTCCGAGGTGTGGCGGTCAAGGCAGTCGTCGTCAATGACGGGAGTTTGGGGCGCGGGCTTTTTGTTTTCTTTAAGCGAATTGCCGACGCCCAAAGCCTCGCCCGCAACGCCGAGTGCGGAAATAACTTCCGTTAAATCTGTCGGAATAAATATCTTCGTAGAATTGCCGTCCGCGACTGCTTTCAGCGCGTCAAGACCCTTTAATCTCAAAACGGACGCGTCAACCTTAACCGCGTTCAGCCGTGCAAGACCGCTCGCTTCCGCCTCGTACACAAGCTGAATACTCTTCGCTTTACCCTCTGCCAAAGCGATCTGCGCGTCGCGTTCCGCCTCCGCCGCGAGGACTTTCGCCTGCTTATCGCCCTCCGCACGCTTGATTACGCTTTCCTGATGTGCCTCCGCCTCAAGAATAGCCTGCCGCTTTTCGCGTTCTGCGCGCATTTGCTTGGTCATAACCTCTTGAATTTCTGTCGGCGGCTGAATGTTCTTTATTTCAACGCGCGTGATTTTAATTCCCCACGGGTCGGTAGCCTCGTCGAGAACGCCTATCATCTTTGAGTTTATCGCGTCGCGCGAAGAAAGCGTCTGGTCGAAATCCATTTCACCGACGATGTTTCGCAAAGTAGTCGCCGCGAGGTTCTCAATAGCGAACATCGGGTTATCTATGCCGTATGTAAACAGTTTAGCGTCAAGCACCTGCATAAACACGACGGAATCAATAGCCATAGTCACATTATCCTTTGTGATAACGCGCTGGGGCTGAAAATCGAGCGTGCGCTCTTTAAGGGAAACCTTGTTCACGATTTTCTCAAAGAACGGTATTTTAAGGTGCAGACCCGAATTCCATGTGGCGCGGTATTTCCCCAAAAATTCCGTGACCCAACAATTAGCCTGCGGTACTATCCTAAAGCACCGAATGAACATTATAATAACTAACAGCCCGCCTATAGAAAGCCAAACAATACCTGCTGTATCCATAAGATTACCCCCCTTAGAAGTTAGAAGTAAGAAATAAGATGTAAGACTAAAGCGCGAACGTGGGCGCTTTACTTTATTATAACACTAAACAGACGGATTGTCAAGCGGTGGTTACAGTTGGCAAAACCGCGCCGCCCCCGTATTTAGCAGACCGTTCCCCCGACGCAGGCGGGGGAACGGCTTTCGCATTACTTTTACAACTAACCGCCCCCCGCCAACGGCGGGGAGCGGTCTTTGCGGTATGGGGGAAATTATACGTTGTAATTTAAGATTAAATTACTTCTTTCTTCTAGCGCAAACCACGGTAACCGTGCCTGCGAGCAGGACGGGCGCAAGTCCCAAAGCGATACCCGTGTTCGGGTTAGCGTCGGGAGTGGTGTTGTCTGCCGTGTCGTTGTCCGCCGCGGGAGCGTTTGTCTTGATTTGCTCCGTAGTAATAACGTACTTGCTGAAGTGGTCTGTAGTGAATACTACCAAACCGTCCTTTACTTCCGCTTTCATATCCGTGTATGTGCCGTTCGTTTCCTCGCGGTAAACGTAGACTTTCGACGCTTCCTTGAATACGGTCGGAACGGGAACTTTAACGGTTACTTTGCCGTTCGGCTGAACCTCAACGCCCTTGCCGTCCTTAAAGCAGATGTCGAGCGTAACTTTTGTGCCGTCGGTTTCATCGGCTACGGGTGTTACGGTGAGTTCCGCGCCGTCGGGTACAACGCCCTCGTCAGCTGTCGCAACAACTCCGCTTTCCTCGTCGGGGAATTCTTCTGTAGAGGGAGTTGTCGGTGTCGTTGTACTTCCCGAACTGCCCGAACTGCCCGAACCGCTTGAACCGCTGTCCTCGGCTTTCTTTTCCTTGAATGCCGCGGTTACGGTAACTTTGCCCTCGGGCATTTTGAACGAATAACCGTCCGATGTTACTGTTGTTTCTATCTCGTTGCCTTTCTCGTCGGTTACGGTCAGCGTGTCGAGTTCATAGCCCTCAGCGGGTGTTACCTTAACAGCTACAGTATCGCCTGCGGGAGCGTTTTCGGGAGTTACCTCTACAGTACCGTTTTTATCTTCTTCGGAAACAGTTACCGTATAAGTCGGCGTTTCGGATTTCTTAAATGTTGCCTTGACGGTTGCTCCGCCCTCGGGCATATTGAATTTGCAGCCATCTGTTGTTTTCGTTGTTGTTACGTCTTTGCCGTCCTTGTCGGTTACGGTCAGAGTGTCGAGTTCGTAACCCGCGTCGGGTTTAACAGTAACTGTTACTTCTTCGTCCTTTACGGCACTTTCGGAAGATAATGTTACCTTTCCGTTGGTGGTAGTGTCAACAGTTACATTGTAAGTAATTTCCTTGAATGTCGCGGAAACTGTTACATCTTCTGCGGGCATTTCAAATGTGTATGTTCCGTCCTTAACTTCTGTAACGTCTACAGTTTCCTCGCCTACGGTGAGTTTGTCAAGTTCGTAGCCCTCTTCGGGTTTTACGGTAACAGTTACCGTGTCGCCCTCTGCAACTTTTTCGGGAGATACTGTCACTTCACCGTTTGTAGCCTTTTCTGCTGTTACGGTGTAGCCTTTTACATATTTGCCGTCTTTCTCAACGAGTTCGTAACCTTCGGGAATGCAAGCCTTCAATGCCGTGTTAGCCTCGCTGGACAATGTGAGGGTTACATCTTCGTCAAATGTCAAAACATTTTCAGCGGTATTTCCATTAAGGGTTACTTTGTCAATGGTAACTTCACCGCCGTTGAATGTAATGGTGTTGTTGTTGCTGGCTTTGAAGGATAAATCGCCGTCAAACGTGCAGTCTTTATCAAAAGTCACGCTTTTTTTAGAGTCACCATCACTAACAGAATAGAGCTTACCTTTCATATTGGTGTTTGTTAATTTGAATTCACCGTCGTTACTATTCACGGCGTCGATGTAGACTTCACCGTTAATTGTGCTGTCTGCGATAGTGACGGCATTTGATGTCGCGAGGTGCAGAACGCCGTGTTTATTCCAATTTTCCGAAGTCAGCGTTGCGTTCTTAAT
Source organism: uncultured Clostridia bacterium (assembly GCA_947628655.1). Taxonomy (GTDB): domain Bacteria; phylum Bacillota; class Clostridia; order Oscillospirales; family Ruminococcaceae; genus CAG-115. Next base: position 7,098 of record CANRAS010000012.1, read on the forward strand.
GGACAAATTGCCTGTCCAGTCACTGCCAGAAGAACTGTTTATGTTGATAAGCCAAGTGTCGTTGTTGTTGGTGAAAGTACCGCCGTTTATGGTCAGCGTACCCGCATTTACACCGATACTGGACTTGCGCCCGCTTGAACCAATGGTAGCATTATCCTCAAAATCACCGCTTTCCCACGTCAAGTTGCCTGTCTTTGTAACCCAAATACAGTAATTTGAATTTGTGGTGTTGTTTCCAACAATCTTACCGCCTGTAGAGCTGTCCTTAATCGTCAAGTTTCCCTCAATTTTAATAGTTGTACTGTTGCACCCCGTTAAAGTCTGCCCGTTCAAGTCGATAGTAGCGGTTACACCGCTGGGAACGGTAATTGTTTTCTCCATTGTCAAAGGAGCCGTTAATTTATAAGTTCCATTTTCTAGTTGTTCAGTGTTGTTTGCAAGGGTTTTCTCGCTCGACGCTGATGTAGCCGACGCCACATAGCACGACATTGACCCAAACACAAGAGCCGCGGCGGATACGCCGCAAAGAATACGCTTAGTCTTTCTCATAGATTTTTCCTCCCTAGATATAATCAGAAAATTATGCAAATAAAATTTCATATACATAAAATGTTATTTGCGAGTTTATTATATACCCAACGGAGCAATTTGTCAAGCGGTTTTGTGTAAATTCGGCAATTTGCATACACGAATTGTGGTGTAGGCGGTGAAATTGTACAAAATTATGATATAATTGACTTAAAGAATACAAAAGGAGGTGCTGATATGACTTATTACGAAAATCTGCGTGTTATTCGTGAGGACAGGGGCTACACCCAAAAGCAGATAGCGCAAGTGCTGAATACTACTCAACAGTATTATTCCGACTACGAAAACGGCAAGCGCGAAATTCCGATTAGAGTTTATATCACACTCTCCAAGTTTTATAATGTAAGCATTGACTATTTGGCAGGACAAGCAGATTACCCCGAAGTGCCGGAGGACTGTTTTGGCACATCATGTGTGGGCTGATAGTTGCTAGAGAATAGTCATTAGTAGTTAGTTCTGCGGGTCAATACGCCCCGCCGTAGGCGGGGAGAATACAAAAATCTATAACGCCGTTTCCCACGCCGTAGGCGGGGGGAATACAAAAATCTATAACGCCGTTTCCCCCGCCGTCGGCGGGGAGAATACAAAAAATCTATAACGCCGTTTCCCCCGCCGTCGGCGGGGAGAAAGCAAAAATCTCCAGCGCCGTTTTCCCCGCCGTAGGCGGGGAGAATACAAAAATCTATAACGCCGTTTCCCACGCCGTCGGCGGGGAGAAAGCAAAAATCTCCAGCGCCGTTTTCCCCGCCGTAGGCGGGGAAAACGGCTTATTTATATATTTATAATAGTGTGTCAACGCACCGACCCGCAGGTCTTACCTCTTACATCGAAAGTTGCGCCACATAAGCGCGTGCGGATAGAGGAATATTTTAAGCGAGTGGCGCAACTTTAACATCTAACTTCTTTACGCCAACGTCATTGCTCCGCGCTCGCTAGCTACTAGTTCTTACATTTTCGTGATATTTCCCAACGCTTATTGACAATCCCCGTGAATTGTGCTACACTAAAAATAAGGGTCTGAATACTGTTTGAAAAGGGGGTTCGGCGGTGGGAAAGAAAATACTTGTCGCTGATGATGAACGTGAAATTGCCGACCTTGTGGAGGCTTGCCTTGCGGGAGAGGGCTTTGAAGTGCATAAGTCATACTGCGGAGAGGACGCGCTGGACTTTGTTCGGCGCGAGGGCTGTCTGCTCGCGGTGCTTGATGTTATGCTCCCCGATAAGGACGGATTTGAACTTGTAAAGGAACTTCGGAAAAGTTTTGTGTTCCCGATAATAATGCTGACGGCAAGATCCGAGAACAACGATAAAATAACGGGGCTTATGCTCGGCGCGGACGATTATATAACAAAGCCGTTTTCCCCGTCGGAACTCGCCGCGCGCGTGAAGTCCCAGCTTCGGCGGTATACTCGGTACAACGCGGATTTACAGAACAAAAACGAGATTGTCATTCGCGGTTTGCAAATAAACAGCGACAGCCACAAATGCTTTCTGAACGACAGGGAAGTAATACTTACTCCTACGGAATTCGGCGTGCTGTGGTATTTGTGCAGTCATAAAAATTCGGTAGTTTCGGGCGAGGAACTTTTTGAGGCGGTATGGGGAGAAAAATATCTGAACAGTTCCAACACGGTAATGGCGCATATCGCGCGTATCCGCGAAAAACTCTGCGAACCTCCGCGCCGTCCGAAATATATTAAAACCGTTTGGGGAGTGGGGTATACAGTTGAAGAACAGCAGTAAACTCGCGGGGTTTAAACGGCGGTATATTTGGCAGTATGTGCTGACAATGCTCCTGATACTCCTTGCCGCGCCCGTTCTCGCGTTTGCGGTCGAGTGGACGGCGGGTTTCAGGATATGGTACGACGACGAACCGCTTTATCGCGTTTTGCATTTTGTCAAGGAAAATTTAGCGCTTATAATTCTGTTTGCGGAAATTGTCGCGACGGTAATCACGACGGTAATATTCATCAGAAAACCGCTGAAATATATTGACGAAATAACGCAGGCGTCGAAACAGCTTACCGCGCCGACCCAAACGCCGATTGAACTTCCGCCCGCGCTCGGCGAAGTTCAGCTTGAACTGAACGCCGTGCGCGAAACCGCTCTGCGCAGTGCCGCGCTCGCCAAGGAAACCGAACAGCGAAAGAACGATATGATAGTATATCTCGCGCACGACTTGAAAACTCCGCTTACAAGCGTAATCGGCTATCTTTCGCTTTTGCATGACGAACCCGATATTTCCGCGGAAAACCGCGCGAAATACATTGCCACGGCGCTTGAACGTTCGCGCCGTCTGGAGGAACTTATCAACGAATTTTTCGACATAACGCGCTTTAGTCTTACAACGCTGACTCTTGAAAAGCAAACGATAAACCTAACATTTATGCTGGAGCAGACGATAAGCGAGTTTATGCCGATATTTGACAGCAATTCGCTTACCGTGAAATCCTGCTTACAGCCGAATGTTATGCTGTTATGCGACCCCGACAAACTTGCGCGGGTATTTGACAACATTCTGCGCAACGCCGTAAACTACAGTTATCCCGACACGGAGGTCGAAATCACGATGACCGCAGATGAAAACGCGGTTACAGTCACTTTCAAGAACCACGGCGACACGATACCTCCCGAAAAACTAAACCGAATATTCGAGCAGTTTTTCCGACTAGATACAGCAAGAGGTTCAAAAACAGGCGGCGCGGGACTTGGACTTGCGATTGCCAAAGAAATCGTTGAAATGCACGGAGGTAAAATCACCGCCGAAAGCGCGGATAATGTTGTTTTGGTGCGGGTTAATATCGGTTTATAGTTAATGGCGCATAGTGCAAAGTATTAAACCACGCCTACGACTAATTAAACGACTAGTCCCCTCCCCCGCCGTAGGCTATTAAACCGCTCGCGCCCTCCCCCCGCCGTAGGTTAATTAAATCACTCGCGCCCTCTCCCGCCGAAGGCAGGAGGGGGCGCTTACTACTTTACTATGCACTTGCACTCTTAACTATAAACTGTCCTTTTACTTCTCCCCTATCAGCCGTACAGCTTCTGATTAACATATCTCTGCACCGCTCCCGCGTCGTAGCCTGCCTCGGTAAGTCTGCGGAAACGCTCCTCGCCGTTGCCCCATTCTCCGCGGATAACTTCGTCCGAGATTTCCTCTATCGACTTTTTCGGCGGGTAGAGTATCTCGTTCACGCGCTTTTGCACCGCGTCATAATCGTACCCCGCCGCCGTGAGTTTGTCGGCGCGTTCCTGTCCGTTGCCCCAAAGTCCGTTGATTACTTCCCGCGCCAGCTCGTCGACGGTCTTGCGTACATCATCGGGGATAATTGCCTTTGGGTAGCCGTTCAGACCGTTCTTTTTGATATATTCGGAGTAATCCGTATACCCGAAATTACAGTCGCAGGTGTTTTGTACGCCGTCAACGGTTTGAGCGCCGTACTGCCAAATGCCGTAAGTATCCGTATAGTAACATTCCTTGCGATAGTCGGCAATCCACGCGGGGCGTTTTTCGCGGACGTCTTTATCGACGAAATTCGTGTACCAGTAAGTGGACGCGTAAACGCCCGCATAGTAACCTGCTTTTTCCAACGCCCCGCAAAACGTTTCAACCAAATTCGTGCAGAACTCTTTTCCCTTGTCGAACTGAAATTTTTCTTCCAAATCCAAAAACACGGGAAAGTCAAGCTGTTTGCCCTTTAATGCCTTGATAAACGCCTGCGCCTCTGCTTTCGCGCCGTCAATGCTCTGCGCGTAACTGTACCAATACGCTCCGACTTTCATTCCGCTGTTTTTCGCGTTTGCAAAGTTAGTTTCCCACGTTTCAACCGTCGATGTGGAATATCCCGCTTTGATGATAACGAACTCCACACCGCCGCTTTTTACGCGCTTGAAATCTATTTTCCCCTGTATTCCGCTTACATCTATGCCATTGAACAGAACGTTCATAATTTGTCCCCCTTGCTGTCTGAACTTTCGCTTGATACGGCGGCGCTGTCGGTCATACCCTCGCCGATGATGTAGCTTATTACCGCCGCGCCGCTAAGTATAGCGCCGCTTATTTTATCGGCAAGTTCTCCCGAACCGCCGAACAGCGCGACCGCTCCCGCGACAAATCCCGCAAGCGACATCCAGAATTTACGGCTTGTTAGTTTTCTTTTCCAGTCAATCATTCAATGTTCCTCCATTCGTTCTATTCTATGCTCGCATTGTTCGATGCGTTCTTCCAGAACGGGCATACGGCGCGCAAAATTGTTATGCTCCGCTACCTTGTTTTCAAGCTGCTGCAATCTGTACGCCGTGAGTTTCGACGAAACGAGTATTCCCCCAAGCGACCCGCCGAGCGTTCCCACGAGCGAAATCAGCGATACGATTATACTGCTGTCCATTTAGATCACCTCCTCGGAATGTTGTCTGATTTCACTATCAAAATACATCATTGGGAGGTGCAGATTACTGCAAATAGTATAATAGAGAATAGTAGTTAGTAGTTAGTTTTAGTGCGGGTCATAACGTTGACAGGTAACGGGCAGGCTTTTAGAGGTTAGAGGTAAGAAGTAAGCGATTGTGGCATAGTAGCCGCAAACTGTTTCGCCGTATGCTGATTTTCCCGTTCAAACTTTTTTTATAAAATATATTGACTTTTTGCCTGTAATATGATATAATTATAGAAGTGTTTATCAATTAAACATTCGCCGGTGTGTTGGAATTGGCAGACGAGGTGGACTCAAAATCCATTGCCAGCGATGGCGTGCGGGTTCAAGTCCCGCCACCGGCACCAATCTAAAAAATATCGCCCTGCGGAGCAGGGCATAATTTTTAGACGCAATGGGCGTCTAGAAGCTAGAGATTAGAAGTAAGAAACTAGATTACTTGTAAGGCGAGAGGTTTTCGCTTTACATTTTTCTAGCCTCCAGCCTCTATTTCCTAGCCTCTGGACGGGTAATTCGGTTTTGCTCCACTCCGCTTACGCTCCGTTCCGCAAAACACCGCAAAGCATTGCGGGGTTGCTCTTCTCGGATAATGTTACCTATGCTCGCCGCGCTTTGCGCGGCATCGCTAAAGGTGCGGCTTTCGCCGCATTTGGTTGTTGATGTTAATCAACGCTTTAATCCGCAGACAATCTTTCCGCGCGCGGAGCGCACACCTTGTCTTACTTCTTACCTCTAGTCGGTAAACGCCGTGACCCAATTACTAACAGGGTAATCCGCTTGCGTATTACCCTCTAGCAACTATTCTCTAGCAACTCTCTTTGTATAAAATCTATAAAATATCCGTCAAAATATCAAAAAATTTAGCAATAGTATTGACAGTACAAAAATATTATGGTATACTGTAAAGTAGGTTATTACGGTAAAACGAGGTGATAGCGTGCAAGGGAAGAATTATACTAACCCCGAAGACAGAGGGCGGTTCGGGTTCAGCAGGAGCGGGGAGTTCCGCTCGCCGTATAAGGGCGAAACGGCGTTTGTAGTGCTGTTGGTCGCGTTGGCGGTCGTCGGCGGACTTGTCGTGTATTTCGTACTTCGCGGTTTTTACGACAAAAGCAGAGAGGGTATGGAGTTAGGTTCGGGAATGTTGCTTATCCTGTCGGTTATCGTGTCCGTAGGGTTTGCGCTGTTGCTCGTTATTATTTTCGGCGTCGGTATCCGTACCGTTAAAAAGGGCTTTAAATGCACCTACAGCGCGAACGATACGCTGTTCACGGCAACTATAGGCGGCGATTTGCACGTTGTTGAATATGAACAGGTAGCCGATATTCAGTTCCGCGGGAGAAGTTCTCTCGGAAAAATCCGCGGGTATGACGTGACTGTCAAGATGAAGAACGGCAAGGAAATGGAGTTCTCCGTCTGTTCGGACGGCTATATGTCCCCGCAGGCTACGCCGTTTTATATAATTCAGGAACGGCTTGAGATTATCAGAAATTCCCGCAGAACGACCCCCGTCAAGGAGAACACGGCGAAATCAAATATCAAGGCGATTACTCAAGCGGAAACCGAACGCAGAACCGTCGGCGGTCTTAGCGCAATGGACAAAATGGCGCAGTTGTTGGGCGAAACGTCCAATATGCCCGAACTTACCGTTACGCAGTCACCGCTTGAACGCGCTCAACAGGAAGTTGACAAGATGATGCAGTCCGACGGCGATATGCCCTCAGTCGGTGAGAAAGCGCGTCCGAAACCCGACAGCTATTTCGGCACGGACGGCAGGGAGTTCAGCCTTGACACCATTCAGGCGCAGGGCGTTTACAACGTAACGCCCGATAATAAGACTAAGGTTATCGGAGCGGTTATAACGGCAGCCGCGCTTGCGGCGTTCGGTCCTCTCTCGTTTTATCTTATAGGAATGTTCCTTAGAATGTATTTGGGTTTTGAACAAACAGCGATTATTGCAACATGCGGCGTTATTATGGTTATTGTTACGCTGTTTGCATACTATAAACTCGCTACCGACCTGCGCGGTACTTTGTACAATTACAAAGCCGACGGGCGCGGTATTTATATGACTTCCAAAAAGGGAAATATGCAAGTACTGTTTAAAGACGTTATCAGCATTGACTTCAACATAATAAAACTGTTCGGCAAAGACTACGGCTACAGGGTGGATATTCTGACGAACTACGGACCCGTTGAGATACGCTATAAATTCCCGAAGTACAATAATAAAATAGCTAAACAGTTTACGCCGTTTGAAGTGATACGGCGGAGTGTTGAAAGCAGGAAAACTGCCGACAAATAACAAAATAATTAAAAACTTCCCCGCCTTTCAACAATTTACAGTTAATAAGGTATAGCGCATAGCAAAGACCGCTCCCCGCCGTTGGCGGGGGGCGGTTAGTTGTAAAAGTAATGCGAAAGCCGTTCCCCCGCCAGTAGGCGGGGGAACGGTGTATGTCTTAATTAAGCCTTTCCCTGCCGTCGGCGGGGAAAGGCTTAATTGCTATTCACTCAACACTCAATGCTATACGGTATTAAACCGCCTGCGTCCGAACAGTTCCCAAGTACTCCAAAATCTCGTCCATTCGCGCGTCAGCCTGCGAGTAACCGTCGTGATAGGAGTTCATTATCTTGTCGCTGTCCTTTTCAAACTTCGAAATAGGCGGGAGGGTGGGGCGTATCGTGATAAGCCTGCCCTCGTTTTCCAGACGCTCCATAAGCTCTATTGTCTTTTTGTAACGCTCAACGCGCGTCATACAAGCCTCTTCAAACGCGGGGAACTGCTTATACATTCTATGGATTACCATACGGAATTTGGAATAATCCGTCGGAGGCACGGCTTTGCCGGGCTTTGTAAGTATTATTACCAGCTTGTCACAGCCCATTTCAAGAGCGTGTTCTATCGGAATGGAGTCCGCGATAGAACCGTCAAGGTAATGCTTGCCGTCAATGACAACAGGACTGCACAGCATAGGCACGGAACAGGTCGCTTTTGTGACAGTCAGCAGTCTTGCGCAGTCGCTGTTTTCGGAGAAGTATTCCGCTTTTCCTGTTTCAAGGCAAGTGCAGACATATTCCGTGTCAATTCCGCTGTTGAAGTATGTATCAAAATCGAACGGGAACTGCTTATACGGGTATTCAAACGCCATTTTATCGAGATTTATCAGTTTTCCCGAACCTAAAAACTGTCTGAACCCGTAATACGACTGATTTCTCGGAACGTTAATCATACGGCAGGTACGCCCCTTTTGCCCGGAAACGTAACTCATAGCGTTTCCGCCGCCCGCCGAAACGCCGATAACATACGGAAACACAACGCCGTCATCAAGAAACCTGTCAAGCACGCCTGCGGTAAAAATTCCGCGGACAGCCCCGCCCTCAAGAATAAGACCTGTTTTCATTTGTTCCACCTCTATATATGTAGTAAATTCTATCTTTACACTATATATTCTACCACGCGAATTTAAACTTTTTGTAAACTTTATTAACAGTTGATTTTTGCATTTTGACGAAATATAAAAGTTCGCGAGAGGAATTTTTGGGCAAAATTACACAACAGAGTGGATTGTCAACAGTTTACTGCTTATAGCGTTGAGAGCTTTTAGTAGCCAGAGAATAGTTGCTAGTAGTTAGCGAGTAATCCGCCGTAGGCGGATTACCCTCAGGTGCGCCCTGCGGGCGCGGATTAGATTGTCTTTGAATTAATACTCCCAGCCAAAGGCGGGGCGTATTTGGGTAATGCGTTCTCCCCGCCTACGGCGGGGAGAACGTGTGTTGTTTAATTAGCTAACGTCGGGAGAGGGCGATTGAAACAATTTTGAACGTTTATTTTAAACTATTCACCGCCGATAAAACATCATCAAACCGCACCCAATAATCGCTTTCGGAATTGAGAGGGTCTTTGCATACACGCAGAACTGCATCGCCTTTCATATCGGTGTATATGGTTTGAATTTTGTCCGTAATGTCTGGGAAATTTATAAAATGCAACTTGCCTGTTTCATCATCGAAAACGCAGATCATATCCAATGTCGGCGAGGAATAAGAACCCGCCCTGAACATAACATATCTGCCGTCGATAACGCCGTCGTGATACCGTTCGCCGATTGAGTAATCCGCGCTGACTGTGAAAACCTCGTGCGTGTTTTTGTCAATTACTGCGATTGTCGGTCTGTCGCCCTGCACATAAACACGCTTGTTGTAATACTGAAGTATAATGTGATTTTCCGTTACCGTAAGCCCGCATAGAGGTCTGTCCGCGTATTCGGCGGGGAGAGTTATCTGCTGTTCGTAAAACGCTTTTCCGTCGGAATTAAGCGTTGTTATCGTGACAATGCTGTTGTCACCGCTGTTTTTGCACATTGCCAAATAAATTTCACCGTTATAGCAAGCCATCTGCGGGTTGTTGTCCCACGTTTTTTTGTCTAACTGCGCTTTATAAATCAGTTCGCCCGCGCCCTCGTCCGTGTTGTATTTGTACAGCACGGTTTCGTGTATGTTGGCATTGACCGCGTTGGGGTCGGAAAAAATAATCAGTTCGCTGTCGCTTAGCTGTGAATATTTGTTTTGAAAATTATGCGATTCAAAGTCAAAGCATTGCTGTTCTTTGCCGACAGCGCCGAAATACAGATGATTATAGCATACGCCGTCAGCAAAGTCAGTCGGCGGGTCAGCCATATAATAACCGCAAACCGTGTGGTTTAACACAGAGCCGTACTTGAGTCCATAATGCAGAATATCCTCGCGTTCGCCCGTGGTTCTCGAAACTGCCGTCACGGTATTGGGAAATTCTTCGGTTACGAAATAGTAATAGTTGTTGTCCATAGCGTCGAGAAATTCATTATCCTCGTTGAAACGCTCGCCCTGCCCGTGAATAAAATCGACAGAGTACTTCAGCTGTCCGACTTGCAAAGCGGGTTCTTCGGCAATTGAACTTTTAAAGAGCGTTATCTGAAAGTTGCTTTCATCGCCGATTTCGCTCGACCCGCCCTTAGAACAGCCTGTCAATGCAAGACAAATTACTGCGCTTGAAATTAAAAGTGTTTTAAAGTTTTTCATAATACCCTCCTGAAACTATAAATAAAAAGTAAAGTATATCAATTTTATTTTATCATATGTTTTCAGCTATGTCAAGATGTTCCGCGAAATTCTTTGCAGTAAACTGCACCTTCGAACACATTACACTATTCACATCACACAAAAAAGGAGGGTATCTTTATGTCAGCACGAAAAAAAATTACCGTTGAGGAGTATTTTCAAAAAAACCTCAGAAAGTTCATTGATTTCGGCGTGCAGTTCGCTGACATCATCAGCGACAGTTCCTACATCTCCGCGCTTGCGGAACGCGACCTTGAAAAACTCGCTAAAGTTTGGAAACTCGTGTTTGAAATGCTCGGCGAAAACTGCTCCGAAAACGCCGCGGAAACGCTGTCACAGCTAATCGGCGAGTACAAACAGCTTGGAGGTGACGAGGACGAATGATGTTTTCACCAAAGCAGGAACAGGCATTGCTCCTGCTGAAAAACGGAGAACTTCGGCGTTTAAATATCTTTGAGGGCAGCGTCCGCAGCGGAAAAACGCATATTTCAATGTTAATGTGGGCGTTTTGGGTCGCGGGTTCGCCGAAAGACAAGGCGTACCTGATGAGCGGTAAAACGCTTACTACGCTGAAACGAAACGTACTCGAACCGCTGAAAAATCTGCTCGGCGAATGTTTCTCCTACAGTATTGTCAAAAAAGAGGGGGAACTGTTCGGACGGCGCGTGTATCTTGAGGGCGCGGCGAACGCACAGGCGGAAAGCAAAATCCGCGGTATGACGCTTATGGGCGCGTATTGCGATGAACTTACGCTGTTTTCGGAGGATTATTTTGTAATGCTGTTATCACGGCTTTCTGAAAACGGAGCGAAACTTTTCGCGACAACCAACCCCGACGCGCCGTCGCATTGGGTAAAGCGCGATTATCTTGACAATCCGCGCGTTGATTTGCTGTCAATACGCTTTCAGCTGGAGGATAACATATTCCTGCCGAAAAAATATGTGCAGTCTTTGAAAAACGAGTTCTGCGGAGTATTTTACAAACGCTATATTCTCGGCGAATGGGTCGCGGCGGAGGGCAGGGTTTACGAGAAATTCTCCGCTGAAAACATCCTTTCATCGGAGCAAATTGCGGGCAGACTTTCCGAGAACGGTCTTATGCTGTGCAACATCGGAGTTGACTACGGCGGGAACGGCAGCGCGTCGGCGTTTGTGCTGATAGGCGTTGACAAGGGTTTTCGCAGTTTGTATGTCTTGGCGGAGTATTACGACAAGAAAAACCGTTCAGCGGAAAGCCTGATAAACAGTTTTGCGGAATTTTGCGAACGCGGAAAGAAACGTTTCCCAATGCTCCAAACCGCCTATTGTGACAGCGCCGAACAGCTTTTGATAAAGAGTTTTCGGCAAGCGGTAAGAACCAGCGGGATTGAAGTAAAGAACGCGCTGAAAAAGCCGATAAACACGCGGATAAATATGCTCAGCCGTCTGATAGCGGGGGGCAGATTTTTCGTAAGCGACGAGTGTCCGCACGTTATTGAGGCGATAAGCGGTGCGGTCTGGGACGAGCGCGACGTTCACAAGGACGTAAGACTTGACAACGGCACATCGAACATCGACAGCCTGGACGCGCTTGAATACGCGTTCGAGAGGTTGGAAAGGCAATTGTTTGCTTTTTAGTAATTCCAGCCCGCGTTATCACTGCCCGCCAACGGCTAAATATCACCCGCGCCCTCCCGCCGTTGGCGGGAGGGCGCAAAAACAATTCCAAACGTTCTCCACGCCGCAGGCGGGGAGAACGCATAAATACAGCAAATTCCCCGCAGACGGCGGGGAACGGCTTTACTAAACACCTTGCATTGTACACTATAAACTATTGACAGGCGGGGAACGCTTTTTACTGTTCACTTGTAAAATTCGGGGCGGTCGGTGCGTTCTAGGAGATAATCAATCGAAACTTGAAAATAGTCGGCGAGCATTATCAGCGTGTGATAATCCGCTTGCCGTGTGCCGTTTTCGTAACGGCTTATCGTATTTTGGTTCATATTTAAATCCATAGCCAGCTTTAACTGCGTAATCCCGCGCGCACGGCGCAATTCCTTTAATCTCATCAATCAAAACCCCGCAAAACCTATAAAAACCCCTTGACAATATTATACCACATATTTCTTCGATTGTCAATAATTAGGCGGGATTAAAAGGCATATCGTTGCCTCGACGTAGGCAAGCAAAAATTGCGCTGTTAGAAGTACGCGAGTTATCCGCTTTGCGGATAGCCCTAGCGCGTGAATACGGCGTTGCTCGTCGCGGGGGGCGTTTTCTCGCGCACCCCTCATTCTCCGCGCCCATACGGGCGCGGAGAATTTAGGGGCGCACTCGAAAACGCGACGGTTCACCGCTTGAAATTCGCATTCGCGAATTTCCCCGCCTGACGGCGGGGGCGTTTGGCTAACGCCAAACGCGCGGTGAACCGCGAGGAGCCTGCAAAACCGCTCTAGGTAGCTTTTGGCGCTCGGAATGCCACCGGCATTCCGAGCGCGGAGAGGTCGCTTTAAATCAACCGTTCCGCGCACTTCGTGCGCTCCACTAGGCGCAAGGGGAAAGCCCTCTATCGCAAGGCTAGCGTTGACCGCTTGCGGTCAACTCCCCCTCTGGACTCCCGCAGCCTTTAGAAAAGGCTGGCAAAACTTTCGCTTGTCTACGGCGAGGACGTTTACAGTTCGTTCTTTCCAACGTTGCGACAAGCGCAGGGGCGTATTGACTTAAATACAATCTTTCTGTCCGCCGTAGGCGGACACTTAAACTAACTACTAACAACTATTCTCTAGCAACTGCGCCCTCTCTTACCTCTTACTGCTTACCTCAAAAAACAACACCCCGCGGACGCGGGGCGTTTGTTTATCCGATTAGTTAAACTGCGAGGTATCAATTCTGTTAAGCGCGCGTTTGAGCTTTGCCTCGGCTAGGAGAAGTTCCTTGTCGTCCTTCGCTGCCTTTACGCGGTCCTCCGCGGCGGCTTTGGCGGCTTCGGCTCTCGCTACGTCTATCTCGTCCGCCCATTCGCAGGTCTGAACAAGTATTACTGTCTTGTCCTTTGATACCTTTATAATTCCGCCCGATGTTGCCGCGCGCCGAAACTCGCCGTTCATCATTATCCGCATTTGCCCTATCGCAATCGCGGCGCAGTACGGCTCGTGTCCGTTCAGTATTCCCACATCTCCGACTGTCGTGCGGACGATTATCTGTTCGGTTTCACCGTCAAATACCGTCTTTTCGGGCGTGATAATCTGTAATTTAAAAGGTGTCATTTAAGCAGTCCTTTCTTGGCAAATTACGGCGTTATTCGCCCTTTTTCGCTCTTTCTACGACCTCGTCTATCGTTCCCGCGAACAGGAACGCCGATTCGGGCAGGTCGTCGTGTTTGCCCTCGATAATCTCCTTAAATCCGCGAATGGTTTCCTTTAACGGCACATATTTGCCCTGATAACCCGTGAATTTCTCGCCGACAAAGAACGGCTGTGACAGGAAACGCTGTATCTTTCTCGCTCTCGCAACTGTGACTTTATCCTCGTCGGACAACTCGTCCATACCTAAGATTGCGATAATATCCTGAAGTTCCTTGTACTTCTGAAGAATTGCCTGAACATCGCGGGCAACCTGATAATGCTCCTGTCCGACAATATCGGGCGCGAGTATCCTCGAATTGGACTCCAGCGGGTCAACCGCGGGGAATATACCCATAGACGCTATATCACGGGACAATACCGTCGTCGCGTCCAAGTGTGCGAACGTCGTCGCGGGCGCAGGGTCGGTAAGGTCGTCGGCAGGAACGTAAACCGCCTGAACGGAGGTTATCGAGCCTTTCTTTGTCGAGGTTATGCGCTCCTGCAAAACGCCCATTTCCGTAGCGAGCGTCGGCTGATAGCCAACGGCGGAGGGCATACGTCCGAGCAGCGCCGAAACCTCAGAACCCGCCTGTGTAAAGCGGAAGATGTTGTCTATGAACAACAGCACGTCCTGTCCCATTTTGTCGCGGAAATATTCCGCCATAGTCAGCCCCGAAAGGGCAACTCGCATTCTTGCTCCGGGCGGTTCGTTCATTTGCCCGTAAACCAACGCGGTTTTGTTGATAACTCCGCTTTCGGTCATTTCGCGGTAAAGGTCGTTGCCCTCGCGGGTACGCTCGCCTACGCCCGTAAATACCGAGATACCGCCGTGCTGTTTTGCTATGTTGTTGATAAGTTCTTGAATAAGTACCGTCTTTCCAACGCCCGCGCCCCCGAAAAGACCAATCTTTCCGCCTTTAAGGTACGGTGCTATAAGGTCTACGACCTTTATTCCCGTTTCAAGAACTTCATTTGACGCGCCCTGCTCCTCAAAAGTAGGCGCGGGTCTGTGGATTTCCCACTTTTCTTCCGTTTCGGGCTGCGGCTTGTTGTCAACCGCCTCGCCCAAAAGATTGAATATCCGCCCCAAAGTCTGTTCGCCTACGGGAACTTTTATAGACGCGCCCGTGTCAACGGCGTCCATACCGCGCACAAGACCGTCGGTACTTCCCATAGCGATACAGCGAACAACGTCGTCGCCGATGTGCTGAGCTACTTCAACGGTCAGTTTTTTGCCCGCGTTGTCAATCTCAATAGCGTTCAGCAAGTTAGGCAGGTGTTCGGGCGCGAACCGAATATCCAGAACCGCGCCGATAACCTGAACTATCGTGCCTATATTCTGATTTGCCATATTATAACTTTTTCCTTTCTTCGATTAGGAATTGCTGTCCTTTTGTCAGTTCGACTGCGCTGACGCGCCCGAAACGATGTCGATGATTTCGGTCGTTATGCTCGACTGCCGCGCTCTGTTGTAAAGCAATGACAAATGCTCCGTCATAGCGTCGGCATTGTCTGTCGCCGCCTCCATTGCGGTACGGCGCGCGCCTTGTTCGGACGCGTAGCTTTCAACAATGGCGCACATCAGCAGGCTTGCGGTAAATCGCGGAACAATGCGGTTAAAGACCGCCTCAGGCGACGGGTCGTAGGTCATAGAACCCTCGACTTCCATTTCCTGCGTGTTCAGCGGGAGCAGCTGCATAGTTTCGGGCTGCTGCGACATTGACGACACGAACATCGTATAGAAAACGTGAACCTCGTCAACACTCCCGTCCGCGAACATCTTCAGCGCCAGATCCGTTATATCCTGCGCCGTGCCGGGCTTTATGTCCTCGGCGATATTCGCGAAACTCGCGACTATATCATAACCGCGCTTTTGGAAATACTCCGCGGCTTTTCTGCCAATAGCGATTATCTTCGGCTTTTCCGCGTCGTTTTCATGGGCGGACGCCGCCATTTTCAGCACGTTTGAATTATATCCGCCCGCAAGTCCTCTGTCGCCCGCGATAACGATAAACAGCTTTGACTTCACCTCGCGCTTTACCGTGTACACCGTCGAGAAGTCATCGTTTGCGGACGCTATCTCGCACATCGTTTTGTACAGCTCGTTAAAATAGGGGCGGGTCTGCTCCGCGCGCGCTTTCGCCTTGCGGAGTTTGCTTGACGCCACAAGCTGCATAGCGTTTGTAATCTGCTTTGTAGAACCTACAGACTTTATACGCCGCTTTATGGCTTTCATATTTCCGCTTGCTATAATATCACCCCCAAAGATTTTTTATCACCATTAGATGTTGTCATCGGTGGTGATGTATTTTACTTTCTTCTCGATGTAAAGCCACGACACCGCGATTGCCGACGCCACCGCGATAACCGTTGCGACTATGCCGAGAACGAATGATGCCGTTTTCATAATGGAACTCCTTTCGCCGTCATTCCGAATACGATTGAGCAAAACTCGTGAGCAGTTCTTTAAGAGCCTCCTCGTTTTGCTCGGAGAGTACTTTCTCGTTTCTTATTCCCTCAAGAATTTCGGGAGCGTTCGCGCGGATATGCTCGATCAAGTCTTTCTGATACTGCTTTATCATCGGCACGGGAATTGGCGCTAGGAAATTGTTTACAACCGCGTAGATGATAACGACCTGTTCCTCCACGGCAAGCGGAGAATTTTGGTCTTGCTTTAAGACCTCCACGATACGTTCGCCCTTTGCAAGGCGGTCTTTCGTGTCCTTATCGAGGTCGGAGCCGAACTGCGAGAAACTTGCGAGTTCGCGGTACTGCGAATAGTCGAGTTTCAGCTTGCCCGCGACTTTTTTCATTGCCTTTATCTGCGCGTCGCCGCCGACACGGGAAACCGATATACCGGGGTTTACCGCGGGACGAACGCCCGAATTGAACAGTTCTGTTTCAAGGAATATCTGACCGTCGGTTATTGAAATAACGTTTGTCGGGATATACGCCGAAACGTCGCCCGCCTGCGTTTCGATTATCGGCAGAGCCGTAAGCGAACCGCCGCCGTATTCGCTGTTCATACGCGCCGCGCGTTCGAGCAGTCTTGAATGGAGATAGAATACATCTCCGGGATAAGCCTCGCGTCCCGGCGGGCGTTTAAGCAAAAGCGACAGCGCACGGTAAGCGACTGCGTGCTTTGACAAATCGTCATAAACGATAAGCACGTCCTTGCCCTGCTCCATAAAATACTCGCCCATAGCGCACCCCGCATAAGGCGCGATGTATTGCAGAGGGGCAAGTTCCGAGGCGGTGGAGGATACAACTATCGTATGCTCCATTGCGCCGTTTTTCGTGAGCGTTTCCACAACGTTCGCCACCGTCGAGTTCTTCTGACCGATTGCGACGTAGATACAAAGGCAGTTCTTGCCTTTTTGGTTAATTATAGTATCAATGGCGATAGCGGTTTTACCCGTCTGTCTGTCGCCTATGATAAGTTCGCGCTGACCTCTGCCTATCGGTATCATAGAGTCAATAGCCTTAATTCCCGTTTGCAGAGGAACGCTTACGGGTTCGCGCGTGATGATACCCGATGCGATTTTTTCAATCGGGCGCGTTTCCTTTGCGAGGATACTGCCCTTGCCGTCGAGCGGCTGTCCGAGGGAGTTGACAACGCGTCCCAAAAGTTCTTCGCCGACGGGAACGGAAACGATACTGTTCGTCCGTTTTACGGTGTCGCCCTCCTTAATGCCCTTGTCCGAGCCGAGCATTACCGCGCCTACAAACTCCTGTTCGAGGTTCATCGCCATACACTGAACGCCGTTTTCAAATTCGAGCAGTTCGTTCAGCATACACTTTTCCAAGCCCTGTATGCGAACGATACCGTCGCCTATCGTAACGACCGTGCCGACGTCGCCTAACTGTATTTTAGAGCTGTAGTTTTTTATGCGGTTCTTGATAAGACCCGTTATTTCATCGGGGCGTAAATCCATTACATACATCCCTTTCTTAAATTTAGTTTGACGGAGATTTTAAAAAGCCCCTCCGTCAGGCAATAACCGAGCCGAGTTCTTTTGAAAGTTCGCTGAGCCTTGCCTTTACGCTGCCGTCATAGCGGCGGCTGCCGTAGTCTATGATAATTCCGCCGATTATCGACTTGTCAAGCCGTTCGTTTATTGTAACGGTCTTGCCTATTATCTTCGACATTTTATCGGAAATCTTCCTCTTCATTTCATCCGAAAGCGGTATAGACGCGGTGACGGTTATCTCCGCAAGTTTCATCTTATCGTTGTAAAGTCCGCGGAAATGCTTTACAATCCCGCCAAAGCAGTTCATTCTGCCCTTTTGCGCGAGTACGCACAGCAGATTGCGCGTAAGCGCGCTTACCCCGCCTTTTTCGGACATTTCTTCAATAAGCGCGAGTTTTTCTTCGAGCGGTACGGTCGGCGTTCCCATCAGCTTTATAAATTCGGGATTTTCCGAAAACACTTTTGAAAGCTCCGTAAGCTCCTCTAAAGTATCCGAAAGTCCGCCCTCGTTTTCTTCGCAGCAAAGACTGAAAAACGCGTCGCCGTAGACCTTGCAAGCGTTGTCGTTCATAAAAATGACCCCTTTCCGCGCTTATTCAGCCGCTCCTACTTCGCTTAGGAACTGCGAGATTATCTCCTCGTTATCCGACGCGGAAATCTCTTTTTGAGCAACTTTTCCCGCCGCCATAATAACGAGATCCGAAATCTGGTTCTTCACTTCGTTTAATGCCTGACGCTTTTCCCGCTCGATATTTTCCTCAGCTTTCGTGCGAATATCCGCAGCCTTTTGATTTGCCTCGTTCAATATCTCTTCCTCGCGTTTCTGCGCACGAAGGGTCGCCTGCTTGATTATCTCCGCCGCCTCGGCTTTTGCGTCCGCAAGGCGGTCGGTATATTCCTTTTGCGCAGCCTCAGCCTCTGCTTTTGCCTTTTCCGCGTCCGTTATAGCGGCGGCAGCCATTTCCTTGCGCTTGTCAAGAATTTTCCCGACAGGCTTGAAAAGGAATATTCTAAAGATGAGGAAGATTATAAGCGTATTTATCAGCGTGAAAACTATCGTGCCGAGGTCGATTGACACGAGTGCCAAATTGTTCTGCTGACCCGACGCCGCTTCACATACAAAATTAAGCATTTATGCTCTCCTCCTCCGATATGTTTCCCTTATCTTACAGTTTGCCGATAAGCGGGTTTGCATAAAGGAGCAGCAGCGCGATTACGAGCGCGTAAAGACCCGTTGTTTCCGCAAGCGCGTCGCCTATAATCATCGTTCTTGTAATAGCGCCCGACGCCTCAGGCTGTCTGCCGATCGCCGCAACTGCCTGACCGCCGCAGTAACCCTCGCCGATACCGGGACCTAAACCCGCTATCATAGCCGTGCCTGCACCGAGTGCCGAAAGACCAAGTACAATACCTTTTGCCAGAATTTCCATATTCTTTTCCTCCGTAAATATGTATTTTGTCCGCATAAAGCGAACGTTTATCTCACCGTGAGATAGAAAACTTTGTTAATCCTCCGAGCAGTCAGCCGAAGAAATGTACGACATACTCAGCATCATAAAGATGTAAGCCTGCATAACAGCAGAGAATATGTCGAAGTAGAGCGACGCCACCGCGGGAATACCGACAGCGAAATGTCCGAGCGCGAAGTAAATCAGCGCGCCGATAACCATACCCGCTACCATATTGCCGAACAGACGGAGCGTAAGCGCCAGGGGGTTCGCAAATTCGCCGATTATGTTAAACGGGAGCATAAACGGCATAGGCTCTACAAAGCTCTTCATAAAGCCCTTGAATTTACCCGTTTTCGCCTTGTTGAACTGCACTAAACAGAACGTGATAACGGCGAACGCGCCTGTTACCGAAACATCGGCGGTCGGGTTTCTAAGCCCCAAAAGTCCCATAAGGTTGTTCAGCATTATGAAACAGAACAGCGCGGAGAAATACGGAACGTAGCGTCCATACTTCGCGCCCATTGTGCCGTCTACGGTACTGCGGAAGAAATCCACTATCATCTCCGCGGCGGCTTGCCGTTTCGTTTCGGGAACTACCTTTAGGTTTCGTGAGAGTATAAGCACAACGATAAGCAATATCAGCATTACGAACCACTGCACTATAATGCTCTCTGTCAAGTTGAATGTTATGCCGAATAGCTTAAAGCTCGCAACAACCAGAGGTCCGTTTACGGAAATTCCCGCACCCTCCGAGGCGAACATCAACGCGGCAGGCATATTATCATTCCTCCTTTTTTTCAGAACGCTCTTGACGCTCTTTAATTATTTCTCTTACTGTAATCGCGATACGCACGAAAAACAGCGGTATCACCGACGCAATAAGATTTATAAACGGAATAAAAGCGGCGGCGGTAAGCAATGCGAAAAGTCCCATATACCTTACGCAGTACATAATGTTCATATATGTCTGCGCGGATTTTTCGGTCGGACGTTTAACTGCCCGCTCGGCGCTTTTGCCAAGGCAAAAGAAGTTCGCCGCGCTTAAAACCGTGCCGTACACCGCGCCCAAAGGCAGGGAAATATCCCCTCCGAACGCACAGCACAGCCCCGCCGTTACAACAAGATATATGCCCCCAAGCGTCAGAAAATACGGCGCTAAGGAACGCATCTCGTCTATAATAATATCATCTTTTTTCATAAAGCCCTACTTTCGCAGGTTGTTGTATTCGTCATAATAATCGTTGTCCTCCCGATTGCTTGTGAATGTTTTCGGGTATTTGCGGTCGGGCTTTTCGTACATCCTGATAAGTTTCATAATGTAATTTCCCGCGCCGCATATCATAAATATTACGGCAAGCGCGATGAATATTACCATAACCCATTCGGGGAGATTATAGTGACTTACGACCGCGCTCCCGCCCCATATGAACAACAGCAGGGGCGCTATTATCACAAATGCAAGCTGGCTTACTTTCGCGTATACAGACAACGGGTGTTCGTTCTTACTCATAGGCAAGACCTAAATCAGCTTTTGACTTCCTTGCTGTCAATGGAGATAGCGTCGGGGAACACGTTTCTGCTGTCCTCTTTTGAGAGGAACGTCGTGTTGACATAGCCCTGAATGATAGCGCCGTCCGTCACCGCGATTGTCGAGGCGTTTATATCGCCGAAAACTACCGCGTCGCGTTTAAGTTCGGCTTTTCCGACAACATCGAGTTTTCCGCGTATTCTTCCGTTAATATCCGCATACTGCGAAGAAAGGTCGCCGATAAGTATTGTGTCGCGGTCCATTCTCATACGCCCTTTAAGCGAGATATTCCCCTGCATTGCCGCGCTTATCATACCCGCGTTGTTGCAGGTTACGTCGCCGATTATCTTTCCGCTCATATCTATGTTGCGCGTCGTTTCGACATTGCCCTTGATGTTGCCGTCTATCTGCATATTCGCGAGGGAGCGCACGTTTCCGTCTATCATCGTGTTTTTGGAAATTATTGTTATCTCGTCCGTTTCGCTGCGGTCCGCGGAAGGCGCGCCTCCCATCGGGGGATTACCGCCCAGACTTCCGCCGTAATTCCCGCCGTAACCGCCGTTTCCGCCGTTGTAACCTCCGTTCGCGTTGCCGTAACCGCCGTTCGGATTATTAAAACCGCCGTTCGCGCCGTTATAACCGCCGTCATAGTCCGCGTTCGCGTTCATACCGCCGTCCTGCGCGAAGTTCCTGCGGGCGTTCTGGACGTTCTGATTATACGGCTGTTGGGGCGCGCCGTACTGCGGGCGCTCGGCATTTCTTGCGAAACCGTCCGCGCCGTTCTGCGCCGTTTGAGCGTTCGGCGCGGGATTGTTCTGCGCCTGAGCCGTGGGCTGAGGATTTGCGGTCTGTGCCTGCTTAGGCTTTTGCTCCTCCGATGTGCTTGCCGTATTGCGGTAGTACGGAGTTTCAAGCGGGACGCCGTCGCTGTTCACCTCGACATTGGAAACAGTCTTTGACTGCGCGGTTTCCTCGCTGCGAAGATACTTGTCAAGCTCCGACGGCTGTGACGCACCGCCGTCTTTTTTATCACCGTCTTTACCGTCTTTTTTCCACAACTCCTTGACCGCCTGTGAAAAATTATCCTTAATTCCCATAATACGTTCCTTTCAGCTAAAATTCTGTTATCTTATACGGATTTCTCCGTTTATCCTACATTACCGTCAAATTCCGCTATGCGAACGGTCCTATAAACTGCACGGGTTCTGTGTCGTCGTGAATGGAATCGAACTTGTATCCCTCGTTCACGAGAACTCTCAAAACGTCCTCCAAAACCAGCACCGCGTTAGGCGTTCCCGCCGAATCGTGCATAAGCACCACGGGACGTTTCAGCGCGTGGCAGTCGCGCGGAATGGAATTGTACATATCGTTCCACGTCGCGCCGTTCACGTCGCCGCTTTCGACGTTCCAGTCGTAGTATCTGAAACCGCGCCTTGTCATTTCCTTTATAATAGCGTCGCGCGTGTCCTCGTTGAAGTCGTTTTTACTTCCGCCCGCGAAACGGAAAATCTGCGGTGTTTGTCCCGTTGCCTCGCGGACTATGCTCCACGCCTCGTGGTAATCCTCAAGAAACGCCTCGACGGACGCGTATATCTTTTCATAATCGTGCGTATAGCTGTGTACGCCGATAGTATGACCCGCCGCGGCGATTGCCCGGAGCGCCTCGGTACACCATTCCTCGCGGCTCGGCACAACAAACCAAGTTGCCTTTACGTTATAATCCGCAAGGTATCCCAAAATCGAATAAGTATATTTTGACGGACCGTCGTCGAACGTGAAGTAAATCGTACCCTCTTCGTAGTTGTAATCCGCAGGCGCTGTGACGTACATATCGGGGTAAAGCTCCGCATACGGGCTGTCTTCCGCAGGACTGCTTGAACTTTCCGAACCGCTCGAACTGCCCGAACCGCTCGAACTGCTTTGCGTTCCGCTCTGCGAACCGCCCTTGCTGTTCACAAATTCGATAATCTCTTCGTCGGACAATCCGCACCCCGAAAGAATATTGTAAATATCTTCGGGCTTTGTGACGTTCTTTTGGAGAACCGTTTTAACAAGCGCCGTCGGCGTAATGCCGTTGTTGTTCATAATTTCGATGAACTCCTCCGCGCCGACCGTGTTTTTAGCCGCCGCCATCGCGATAATATCCTTATCGGAAACGCCTGCGTTTGACAAAACGTCATACAAGCCGTTTGCGTCGATGTCCTTTTTAGCCGCGGCAAGCGCCAAAAGTTCCGTATACGAAACCCCGCTTTTGTTTATAATCTCGCGCATATCCTGCGCCGAACCGACTTTTTCGCCGACAAGCACGTCCGCCATAATCGAGAGCTTATCGTTCTCCTGCATAACGGCGGAATTTTCTTCACTAAGCGATTTATACTGTGAATTTTTTTGTGCAAAAAGCACGCCGAACACTATAGCAAGTATCAGCGGAACAAAAAACAATACTCCGAGTACTGTTTTTATTAATACTTTAAAAAATTCAACACTGCCGAATTTCATAACGATCCCCTTTTAGAGGAAAGCAATTAGAAGTAAGATGTAAGCGGGCAATCCGCTGCGCGGATTGCCCTCAAACAGCAGGCTTTGCCTGCTGTTTGGGAAAATGCAAGACCGTCACCGCTCACAAAAATTTGCGCTTTCCTCTGCTTGGATTATTAGAATTTATAATTTCCCTATTCTATTATAATACAATAATTTTCATTATTTGTCAATAGCAACATTATACAAAACGATAATTTATTACAAATTTATTCGTCTGTTTAACAAATTTCCTCCGAATATTTTGTGAATTATGCACAATTTTTGGTGCGAGAGAACGCTAGCTCCGATTAATACGCAGTGTCCCGCCTACGGCTAATATTATCCGCGCCCCCTCCCGCCGTAGGCGGGAGGGGGCAAAATCGGGTTTAAGGCGTTTCAACGCCGACGGCGGGGATTTTTGAAATTAGTTTAATTTCCCCTTGACAAATCAACAAAAAATAATTATAATATAATTATGGGAGAGATAATATTTGAGTGGGACGAAAATAAGAATAACATCAACAAGGCAAAGCACGGAATATCTTTTGAGGAGGCAAGGGAGGTTTTTGCTGACGAAAATGCCGTCCTCTTTGACGACCCCGATCATTCCGTCGGTGAAGAACGTTTCTTAATCATTGGAACAACGGAGTCATCAAAAATCTGTATAGTAAGCCATTGTTATCGCCATAATGATGATGTTATCCGCATTATTTCCGCAAGGGAAGCAACGAAGAACGAAAAGCAAATTTATATTCAAGGGTGGTGAATGTTATGAGAAAAGAGTACGATATTAAGTCATTAAATCCACGGAAAAATCCGTATTCCAACAGGCTGAAAAAGCAGGTAACGATAAACATTGACAGTGACACCGTTGATTATTTCAAGAAACTTTCGGACGTCACGGGTTTACCGTATCAAACGCTTATTAATTTGTATTTAACGGATTGCGCAAAGAATAAACGACAGTTGAATATTTCTTGGTCGTAATAAGTTTCCGTTTACAGATACAAGCGTACTCCCCGCCGTCGGCTGGGAGTACGCTTTTACTATGCACTATGCGCTTTTAATTATAAACTGTTAAACGGCGCTTGTTTGTTTATCCTTGCACTATAGCCAATTTTTCCGAAAATTCAGCAGGCGTCAGAGCGGGGATTTTACTGTCCTTATAGTGTCGGATATTTCGTGTTACAATATAGTCCGCGCCCAGCCTGTCGGCTTGGCACATTTGAACAGCGTCCTCAAAATCATCAGCGCACATATCGGCGGCGTTTTCCAAATCATCTGTTTTGAGGTCGGCTATTTTAAATACGTCTGCGATTTGCCAAATAATATAACGCGTTTTTTGCGGATTTAGTTCGCGGCGCATAATATAAACTATATCTGCCACGGAAAGCGCGGATATATACCCGTCAACACGCTTTTCCTCGCAAAACTTCCACACCTTTGATGAATGTTCTAAAAACTCTGCGCGTTTGCAAAGCACATCAAGTATAACGTTTGTGTCAATCAAAATCTTCACGAGCCTTAATCCTTTCAGCGTGCATCGCTTTGTCGTCATAATCGTTTTTAAGAACGCCCGTCAGCGCGTCGGTTATGGAATTATAAGCAACCAGCCGTGCGACTTCCTTGCCGCCGTTTAGGATAACAATTTCCTCGCCCGATTGAACAGATTGAAGATAGTGACCGAAGTTGTTTTGAACTTCCGTTGCCGTTGCCGTAATCATAATTCTCGCCCCCTTAAATCGTTTTCTTACTGTTAGTATAGCACACTCACGGCAAATTGTCAAGTAAAAATTAAAGCGTTCTCTGCCATAAGCGGGGAGAAGTTAGAAGTAAGAGGTAAGAACGTTAAGTCATTGCGTTGACACACTAAATAAGGCGATTTCCCCGCCGACGGCGGGGAAACGCTTATTTAATGTGACAACTTTTGATTTTAAAGGTCTTACCTCTTACTTCTTACCTCTCTAACTAGCCTTTAAGCTCTTCCAGCCTCTAGCCTCTAACCCTCTAGCCTCTATTTGACAACACTCTCAAATTATGTTATAATTAACAAGGGGTGATTGAATGAAACAAACTCGGCTTTTAAAGCGTTTTTTGCCTTACTTCAGACCATATTGGAAAACTCTCGCGCTGGATTTGATCTGCGCGGCGCTTACTACGCTGTGCGAAATCGTTCTGCCGATGCTTGTAAGGTACATCGCGCAGGTCGGAATTGACGATGTGAGTTTGCTTACCGCTGAACTTATTCTGAAAGTCGCGGCGGTGTACCTTGTTCTTCGCGTTGTTGACGTTACCGCGCAGTATTTTATGTCGAATGTCGGACACGTTATGGGCGCGAAAATCGAAACGGATATGCGCTCCGCGCTTTTCGCTCACATGGAAAAGCTGTCGTTTCACTATTTTGCCGAAACAAAAGTCGGTCAGCTTATGGCGAGGATAACAAGCGATTTGTTCGATGTGACGGAGTTCGCCCACCATTGCCCCGAAGAGTTCTTTATCGCGGGGCTGAAACTTATAGTTTCGTTTGTAATTCTATGCACGATAAATATTCCGCTGTCGCTGATTATTTTCGCGATAGTGCCGGTTATGGCGGTAGTATGCGGGAAGTTCAACCATAAAATGCGCGCGACGTTCGCGAGAAACCGAAAGCAGGTAGGCGAGGTAAACGCGCAGGTAGAGGACAGTCTGCTTGGAATACGCGTCGTAAAGTCGTTTACGGGGGAACAGCGCGAAATTGAAAAATTCGAGCGCGGAAATCAGGACTGGCTCGATATAAAGCGCGAAAATTACCGCTATATGGGCGCGTTCAACGCGACTACACGGGCGTTTGACGGGCTTATGTACATAGCGGTGATTGTGGGCGGCGGGCTGTTTATGATGAACGGGCAGATTACCCCCGCCGACTTAATGGCGTTTTTACTGTATGTTACTACATTGCTTTCAACAATAAGACGAATAGTCGAGTTCACCGAACAGTTCCAGCGCGGAATGACGGGCATAGAGCGGTTTTTTGAGGTTATGGACGAAATACCCGATATTGAAAATCCCGAAAACGCGCTGAAACCCGAAAAAATCACGGGGAACATCACATTTACGGACGTCAGCTTTTCATATAAGGACGACCCCGACACCGCCGTTTTAAGTCATCTTGACCTTGATATTAAAGCGGGGCAGTCTGTAGCGCTTGTCGGACCGTCGGGCGGTGGAAAAACCACGGTCTGCAATCTGATACCGCGCTTTTATGACGTGACCGCGGGCAGTGTGAAGATAGACGGCATTGACGTCAGAGAAATTGACCTTGACACACTTCGCGGGAACATCGGCATAGTTCAGCAGGATGTTTACCTGTTTTCGGGAACGATTTACGAGAATATTGCCTACGGCAGACCGAACGCGACGGAAAACGAGATTATCGACGCTGCGAAGAAAGCGGGTGCGCACGAGTTTATAATGTCCACTCCGAACGGCTATCACACCTATGTCGGGGAACGCGGCGTAAGACTTTCGGGCGGTCAGAAACAGCGCCTTTCGATAGCAAGGGTATTCCTCAAAGACCCGCCGCTGCTTATTCTTGACGAGGCGACAAGCGCGCTTGACAATCAGTCGGAGCATATCGTTCAGCAATCGCTTGAACGGCTTTCGGAGGGCAGAACGGTTCTTACAATAGCGCACCGCCTGACGACTATCAAGAACGCGGACAAGATAGTCGTGCTTACCGAAAACGGCATATGCGAACAGGGAACGCACGAGGAACTTTTAAACAAGCACGGGATTTATTTTGAACTATACAATATATAATATAATAATTTTTCCAGCGTTTTCCCCCGCCCGCATCAGTTTATAGTGTACGCATTATCCGCTTCGCGGAAAACGCTGTGTAAAGTGCATAGTAATATGCGTTCTCCCCGCCGACGGCGGGGAGAACGCTAACTCTAATTAACGCGCAGTTTTCCCGCCGTCGATGTGGATTTTGGTTTCGCCAAACATCGGCAAGCCGTAATGCGCCTGCGAAACCACTCTAGGTGGCTTTTGGCGCGCGGAATGTCACCGGCATTCCGCGCGCGGAGAAGAGTTGCATTAAACCAACCGTTCCGCTCGCTACGCTCGCTCCACTAGGCGCAAGGGGGACGCCCTCTGGACTCCCACAGCCTTTGAAAAGGCTGGCGAAACTTTCGCTTGCCTACGGCGGGGCGGTTTACGGCTCTAACTCCGCAACAAAATGCACGGGCGAACGCCCGCGCACCTGCTAACACGCAGTTTCCCCGCCAACGGCGGGGAAACGCTTTATTTAATGTATCAACTTTTGAACTTAAAGGTCTTACCTCTAACCTCTCCCCGCCCAAAAGCCCCTTGCCGAAAAGCAGGGGGCTTTGAACTAAAAACTAACAACTATTCTCTATTAACTATCAGTACATTCCGCCCATTCCGCCGGGTGCGGGTGCTGCGGGTGTTTCGGGTTCGGGCTTGTCGGCTACAAGGCTTTCGGTCGTGAGTACCATTTCAGCGACAGAGGACGCGTTCTGAAGTGCGGAGCGCGTAACCTTTGCGGGGTCTACTATGCCTTTCTTGATCATATCGCCGTAGCTTTCGTTGTAAGCGTCATAGCCGTAGCCTACCTTGCCGTTCTTGACGATAGTGTCGATAATTACAGAACCCTCAACGCCCGCGTTGAGAGCAATCTGGCGAATGGGTTCTTCGAGGGCTTTCAGCACGATTGACGCGCCTGTCTTTTCGTCGCCCTGAAGGGTTGCTATTACCTTTTCAACAGCGGGCATAACGTTAATCAGAGCAACGCCGCCGCCTGCTACTATGCCTTCCTCAACTGCCGCCTTTGTCGCCGCGAGCGCATCCTCTATGCGCAGTTTCTTCTCTTTCATTTCAACTTCGGTTGCCGCGCCGACCTTGATAACGCCTACGCCGCCCGAAAGTTTAGCAAGACGTTCCTGCAGTTTTTCCTTGTCAAATTCGGAAGTCGTGTTTTCGATAGCGTTTCTGATTTCGCTGATACGCGCCTTTATGTCGGAGGACTTACCCGCACCGTCAACGATAATCGTGTTCTCTTTCGTTATCTTAACCTGCTTTGCCGTGCCAAGCTGGCTTATCTGCGTTTCCTTGATGTCAAGACCGAGTTCATCGGTGATAACTTCACCGCCCGTGAGTATCGCAATATCCTTGAGCATTTCCTTGCGTCTGTCGCCAAAGCCGGGCGCTTTTACCGCCGCGCATCTGAATACGCCGCGCAGGTTGTTGAGAATAAGGTTCGTCAGCGCGTCGCCGTCAACGTCCTCCGCGATGATAAGCAGTTTCTTGCCCGACTGTACGATTTGTTCAAGCAGAGGGAGCAGGTCTTGAATGGAAGAAATTTTCTTGTCTGTAATAAGAATATACGGATTGTCGAATACTGCCTCCATTTTGTCGGTATCCGTTACCATATACGGGGAAATATATCCGCGGTCGAACTGCATACCCTCAACGACTTCGGAATATGTTTCGGCGGTCTTGCTCTCTTCAAGAGTGATAACGCCGTCCGCAGTAACCTTGTCCATTGCCTCGGCGATAAGTTTTCCTATAAACTCGTCGCCCGCAGAAACGGTAGCTACACGCGCTATATCCGCACTTCCCGCAACTTTTTTGGAGTTCTTCTTTATTTCGTCAACAGCCGCGTCAACCGCCTTTTTCATACCCTTTTTAACGACCATCGGATTAGCGCCTGCCGCGATGTTCTTCATACCCTCGCGAACGAGCGCCTGCGCTAAAAGCGTTGCGGTTGTCGTGCCGTCGCCTGCCGCGTCGTTTGTCTTTGTAGCGACTTCCTTCACAAGAGCCGCGCCCATATTCTCGAACGGGTCTTCAAGTTCTATTTCCTTAGCGATAGTAACACCGTCGTTCGTGATAAGCGGAGAGCCGTATTTCTTCGACAAAACGACATTTCTGCCCTTAGGACCCAACGTAATCTTCACGGTGTCCGCGAGGGTGTCAATGCCTTTTTGAAGAGCCTTTCTTGCGTCTTCTCCATAAATAATATCCTTTGCCATAATAATATTTCCTCCTTAAAACTGCACGTTGCATTTCAATCTAAACGGCGAACACAACGCAATTGCATTCGCCGAATAACGGCTGCTGCCGAATTTTTCGTTTACTTGCGTTTAGCGGGCGCTTTGGCTGTAGTTTTGTCCTTTGCGGGAGCTTTGGCGGGCGCTTTTGCGGTTTCCTCGACAACTGCGAGAATATCGTCCTGCTTTACTATAGAGTATTCCTCGCCGTCTACCTTTACTTCAGTACCCGAATATTTGCTGA
The DNA here is from genome assembly GCA_947628655.1 of uncultured Clostridia bacterium. GTDB lineage: Bacteria > Bacillota > Clostridia > Oscillospirales > Ruminococcaceae > CAG-115. The sequence continues at coordinate 36,308 of CANRAS010000012.1, forward strand.
TAAGAACCTTTTGCCCTACCTTGACGAACATCTTGACTTCTTTTCCGTCAACCATTCCTCCCGGTCCTACCGCTACGATTTCTGCTATAGAGGGCTTTTCCTGCGCGGACGCGGTAAGTATAATCCCGCTTTTCGTGGTTTCCTCTGCCTCGACGGATTTAATCACAACTCTGTCTGCTAATGGTTTGATAGTCATTGAATATTCCTCCTAAATTAACAAATGTTGCCAAAAGCCGTGGATTTGTTTCCAAATTCAACAACTTTTTAGCACTCGCGACCAACGATTGCTAATTATATTTTAACTCATATTATGAAAAAATCAAGTAGTTAAGACCGATTTTTTCGCAAGTTTGTTACTTATTCACAATCAAGCGCGGATTTATCACCGATTTATTGGCGAATTTAAACAATACTTCCCGCGATTTCCCCGCCAACGGCGGGGAAACGCCCAAGCCTAGTGTGTCAACGCTTAAACTAAAAGACAATCCAATCTGTCCGCCGTAGGCGGACACATTATACTGTGCACTCAGCACTCAACACTATTAACTGTTATAGTTCCCCCGCCAACCACTAAGTCCCCGTCATACAATACAACCGCCTGCCCAGGGGCTATTGCTCTTTGCGGTTCATCGAAACGAACGGTTACCGTGCCGTCGGCGTTGAAATACGCGCGGGCAGGCGTTTCTTTGGAATGGTACCTTGTGCGGACGGTGCAGGGGAGAGGGTCTTTCGGCGGGGTTTCAAGCGAGATTAGGTTGAAATTCACGGCGGTGAGTTCCGACGAGTACAGTCCGCTTGCCGTGCAGAGCGACACCGTGTTGTCTTTGGGCGATTTTTCGCGCACGAAAAGCGGTTCGGTGTACGATACGCCCAACCCCTTGCGCTGTCCTATCGTGTACGAAATAATCCCGCTGTGCCTGCCGATAACAGAGCCGTCGGGCATAAGAAAATCCCCCGCGGGGTAGGTTTTCCCCGTATAACCGCGGATAAATCCCGCGTAATCGCCGTCGGGGATAAAGCAAATGTCCTGGCTGTCGTGTTTATTAGCGTTCATAAATCCGTTTTCTTCCGCGATTTTGCGCACCTCGGATTTGTCGGAAAACACGCCTAGCGGGAATTTAACGTGCGCTAACTGCTCCTGACTCAGAAAATACAGCACGTAACTCTGGTCTTTCGCGATGTTCCGCGCCTTTTTTAACAGGAAACGCCCCGTTTTCGCGTCCTGTTCAACGCGCGCGTAATGCCCTGTCGCGATGAAATCATAGCCAAGCGCGGACGCTTTTTCGTAAAGTTTGCCGAACTTCAGACGGCGGTTGCACTCTATGCACGGATTTGGCGTTTCGCCAATCTCGTAGGAGCGAATAAACGGCTCAATAACGGCGCAGGCGAAGTCCTCCGTGAAATCCAGCCCGTAGAACGGTATATCAAGTTTTTCGCAGACTTTCCGCGCGTCGTCAAACGATGTTTCACCGTGCAGGCGCATAGTACCGCCCGCGCAGGAATATCCCTTTTCTTTAAGCAAAAGCGCTGTGACGGCGCTGTCCACTCCTCCGCTTAATGCAATAAGTACGTTATCCATTTCCAAGCTCCAGCATACGGTCTATGCACCGTTTCGCGGCGACGCGCGTTTGCTCGTCCAAGATTATCTCTTCGCCGTCCGTACCCTCAAGGCAATGCAGAACGCTTGCGATTTTAGTAAGTTGCATATTCGGGCAGATGAAATTTTTGGAGAGCGGGTAAAACCGCTTTTCGGGGCAGTCTATTCCTAAGTGCTGAACAATGCTGTTTTCCGTGCCGATTATAAACTCCCGCCTGTCGGATTTTTTCGCGTAATCCATAATTTCCGTAGTCGAGCCGATAAAGTCAGCCAGCGCTGTCACTTCGGGCGAACATTCGGGGTGAACGAGCAAAAGCGCGTTCGGGTGCGCGGATTTCGCGCGTTCAGCGTCCTTGCCGTTATACTGCGCGTGCGTAGGACAGCACCCCTGCACCGTGACGATAGTCTTTTCGGGGCATTGTTTCGCGATAAACCCGCCGAGATTGCGGTCGGGAATAAACAGTATCTTATCTTCGGGCATTCTCTCGATTATTTTCTTCGCGGAACTTGACGTTACGCACACGTCGCACTCCGTCTTTAAATCCGCCGTTGTGTTTATATACGCAACGACAGCGTAATCCTTGTATTTCTCCTTTAACTGTAACAGCATATCCTTATCGACAGCCTCCGCCATAGGACAGCCCGCGTCGGGTTCGGGCAGGAGTACGCGCTTTTCGGGGCAGAGTATCTTCACGGTTTCCGCCATAAAGCGCACTCCGCACATCATAACCGTTTTGTTGGGGGCTTTCTCGGCTTGCTGGGCAAGTCCGAAACTGTCGCCGACATAATCGGCTATTTCAAGAATATCGTGCGTTTGATAGCAATGCGCGAGAATACACACGTCCTGTTCCTTTTTAAGTTCTGTAATCTTCCGCTGAATATCGCTTAGCATATAAATGCTCCTTTCGTGGTAAAGTATAACTATATTATAACACGATTTGACGAGGTTTGCAAGGGTTTAAGGAAATAAATTAAGGCGTTTCCCCGCCGTAGGCGTGGAATACCAAAACCGCGCAAGCAAAATAAATAAGGCGTTTTCCCCGCCAACGGCGGGGAAAACGTGACAAAACCCGCCGTGCAGGCGCATTATGAACCGCAGACAATCAAAACTGCCCGCCGCAGGCGGGCAACTTTATACATACTATCCACTCAGCACTATTAATTATAAACTGCTGTCCCCCGCCTTGTTATTTTTTTGTGCAAGATGTAGATTTTAAAATCCGCAGTCCGCTAAATATAGTACGCTTGTTCGTCAAAATAACCATAATTTCTAAAATTGCGAAAAACCCCCTTGACAAGCGGGGCAAAAAGGTGTAAAATATTACTGTTGTTGAGATGTTTTTACAGGTTTCGACAAGTCAAAACGGAAGTTTAGCTCAGCTGGGAGAGCATCTGCCTTACAAGCAGAGGGTCATAGGTTCGAGCCCTATAACTTCCACCATCCCTCTGTTGCTCTTTACAGACAGATGCCTGAAATATCGGGGGTCGGTCACGAAGAGAACGGAGTTCGGTCCGGTAGTTCAGTTGGTTAGAACGCCGCCCTGTCACGGCGGAGGTCACGAGTTCGAGTCTCGTTCGGATCGCCAATGCGGATTTAGCTCATCCGGTAGAGCGCCACCTTGCCAAGGTGGAGGTAGCGAGTTCGAGCCTCGTAATCCGCTCCAGTCCAAAAAAATATCGCCCCGCGGAGCGGGGCATATTTTTTTGGACGCAATGGGCGATTAGAAGTAAGATGTTAGAGGTAAGAAGTAAGACGAACTGCGGGCAATTGCGTTTTCGCCTTGTTTTTCAGTTTCTAACCGTTCAACGCCACGTTCTCTTACCTCTTACTTCTTAATTTCTAACCTCTGAACGGGCAATTCGGTTTTGCTTCACTCCGCTTGCGCTCCGCGAAATACCGCGGAACATTGCGGGGTTGCTCTTCTAGGGCGGTGTTACCTATGCTCGCCGCGCTTTGCGCGCATCGCTATATGCGCCCTCTCCCGCCGTAGGCGGGAGAGGGCGCTTTGGCTGTCTAGGGTGAAAACGTCTGAATTTAAAGGTCTTATATCTTACCTCTAACCTCTTACCTCTTAATCGTACCTCGTCAACGTCAATGTGTCGTTCGGATTTGAATAGTCGGCAAGTATCAGCCGGTTTCCGTCCTCGCTGAATGAAATCTTGAATTTCATCGTTGTAGAATACACGTCCATTTCAAGAACATCATCGTCAAGTTTCCAGTCAAAATTTGCTTTATTGCCGGAGTCTAGAGATTTGAGTTCTTTGTTATTGAAGTCCCATACAAAATCATCGTTGTCAAGCCATTGGTGCTTTAGCTTCCCCTCTAACCCGCCTCCGCCGTTCGGGATTATCACGGTAAACAAAATCACGACGAACGCGACCACCACAGCGGATACAACGCCAATTACTATCGGCACGGTGCGCCGTTTTCTTACGGCATATCCCATAGCGGGATAACCGCCGTACTGCTGATTGGGGTACTGCTGATTTGGATACGGCTGACCGCCGTACATCGGCTGTTGGTAAACAGACTGCACGGGCTGAACAGTCGGCGGTGTACTGCTTTCGGCAGTCTGCCCCGCCGTATTCGACTGCGCGATTATTGCACCGCACTTAGGGCAAAACTGCCCGTCCTCAACCACCTGCGCCCCGCATTTCGGACAAAACATATAATTACCTCCTTAAATTCTGCAAAATATTCGCTATTTCTATTATATCACATTAAAATAAAAAATGGTATGCAATTTTGCATTATTTTTAAAATTCAATGCAATGGCTCTGTTATCAGCATTTCTCCGCCGACGGCGGGGATCGGCTATAATTATACGCTTTTTTTCGCTTGACAAATTGTGACAGTTATGTTATAATAAAGTGTAAGCATTATGTTGTATTTTTAGGAGGATTTATTATGTTTTGTCCGAAATGTGGAACACAGCTGCCCGACGGTTCGCAGTTCTGCTCTGAATGCGGTGCGTCGATAGAACAGCCGTCTGCGCAGATACCTCAGCCCGCGGTTCAGCCTGCACAGCCTGTTCAGCCCGAACAGCCTGCGCAAACCTTTGGCGCACAGCCTACATATCAGCAGCAGCAATTCGGCGAGCAACCGCAGTTTGGCGCACAGCCCGCATATGCCGCGCCTGTTTACGGTCAGCCTGCCGTTAAGAAGAAAGTGCCTGTTGTGCCTATCGTTTGCGGAGTAGTCGGCGCGGCAATCGTGGCGTTTCTTATCGTGCTGTTTGTCGTTATTATTCCCAACAACACGGGCGTAAAAGGCAAACTTAGACACGAGTGGCTTTACGATGACGAGGACATCATTATTGACTTGAAACACAACAAGGTAAAGCCCGCAGACAATTCGCTTTCAGGTCTTACGGGTATAGACATTTCTTTCCCGCTGAGCTGGAGCGTTGACGGCGAGGACCGCCTTACGGTTTCAATGAGTATGATGGGAGTAAGCGACGAGGAGGAATACCTGATTTCGTTCAGCGCGGACGGCAAGACCCTAACGCTTGCTGACCCCGATTATCCGTCCTATAAGATTACATGGACGAGGGTTGATTAACAGTTTATAGTTAAGAGTGCTGAGTGCATAGTAAAAGCGCCCTCCCCCGCCTACGGCGGGGGAGGGCGCGAGTTGTTTTAATTAGTTTACGGCGGGGAAAGGCTAATTCTATTTATCCGCAGTTACCCCGCCAACGGCGGGGTAACTGCGTTATTTCGTGTGTCACCGTAACCGCCCCGCAGGTCTTACTTCTTACCTCTTACCTCTAACAGTTCAGCCCCCCGCAAACGCAGGGGGCTTTGAGCCAAATAACTAGTAACTAATTACTATAAAACCAGCAACTACTTGGGTTTCCCGCATCTGAAGCAGAATGCGGAATCCGCGCTGTTTTGAGTACCGCATGCAGAACAAGTCCACGCGTTGTTCGCGGGAGCGGGTGCGGGAGCTTGCTGTACAGGCGCTTGTTGTACGGGCGCTTGCTGAACGGGAACCTGCTGTACGGGAACTTGCTGTACAGGAGCCTGCTGTATGGGAACCTGAGGCATACCGTAGCCGTTCTGAGGCATATAACCGCCCTGTGGGGGTGCGGAGACATTAAATGCGGGTCTTGCAAGTTCTTCGGGTGTGTATTTCTCAGCAATCTTTCTTGAAACTTCAAGAACTACCGCAAGGATAACCAGATATAACAGCATATCAAACAGACCTGAGAACATTGTTCTTACACCGTATCCTCCGTTTTGCTGAAAAGCCAGCACCATATTGATTATCCAGAATGTGAATTTGTACACCGCCGCGAAAATGAAAATCCAAACGCCGCCTTTTGAAATTATCCTGTTAAGTTTCTGCATACTTATAAATCCTCCCAATATATACAATATTTCGCCGTCGAAACTATTCCGACAAGTAAAGTATAACACATTTTATAGATTTTGTCAAGTATTGGCGGAAATTTATTTTGCGCACGGCTTTATGCACGGTTTACGGTTACGGGTGAACAGCAACAGCTTTCTCCCCGCCGACGGCGGGGAAAACTCTTACCTCTTACTTCTTACCTCTTACTTCTTACCTCTTACTTCTTACCTCTTATCTCTTACATCTTGCCCCTTCCCGCTTAATACCTCTAAACTGTCTGCGATAATGTCCCCAAGCAATTCTCCCGTGTAAACCGCCTCTTCCAGGCTATTCGCCTGACTGCCCACTTCTATAAGTATATCCCCGCGAAACAGCGATTGATTGTAGTTTCTGTAATCGAACAGCACGGGACGCGCAAGCGTCGGGCAGGCGTTTTCCGCGCAGTTCTGTATAAGACACGCCAGCTTGAAATTCGTCATGTAATCGGGTATTTCCGTTTCGGGACTGTCACAGCCCGTTATTATCATAAACTGCGCGGCGGTTTTTCCGTTTATTTCGGCAATCGGCGCGACAGCCGAGCCGTCGGCGTTCTGTATTCCGTCGCGGTGGAGGTCTATTGCGATTTTGATTTGGGGATACTCCTCCAGATTTTCTAAAAGCGTATCCGCGGAGCGGTAATACGCGCCCGTAAACATCGGGCTGTCGTGTACCGTGCAGTCGTGAACGCAGGAAATCCCGCGTTTTGCCAGCGCCTCACATAACGCGTCGCCGACCGCCGTCATATTGCGCGCGCTGTCCGTTGTGCTTATCGGGTAATCGGGGTCGTATGTATCGCCAAACGGCATAAAACTCTCGGTCGTGTGGGTGTGATAAATCAGCACCGCAGGTTCGTTTAGGTCAACTTCGCCCAAATCGGGAAGTTCTTCGGCGGAGTGCGCTAAGACATCGTTCTCCTCGTCCGTGTAGTTGCGTATCTGCGCACCGCTTGAAAGCGTAATGATATTAGGGTCATCGAAATATCCGAAGTTAAATCGGCTGATAATCCCGCTTTTGTTTGTGAATTGTGAGTAATCCGTGTCATCTGTATTGTCGGCGCGGTTTTTTACGATAATATTCCCGCGCGCCGTTTCAACAGGCGGTTCGTTCGGAGTTTCGGCAGCGGAACTCTCCGCGCCCGCCTGCGAAGTGCTGTGCGGAACAGCCGAAACGCTTGAACTGCTCTGCGCCGTGCTTGTTACGCTCCCCGCCGAACTCTGCGCCGAAGTATCGTGTTCGGGTTGTCCGCTCACGTCATTGAAATCACCGCCCGCGCCCCAAACCGCCGCGCCGCGCAGAAAACTCCCCGCGCCCGTGCTTGAGCCTGTCAGAAAAACGCACACCAGTGCGATTGCGAAAATAATACTTGCTTTCAGCTTTCCCATTTAGAACATCCCCTTTTTTAACACTATATGCGTAGGTGGACAAGGATATGCGGGGGAGTTATTAGAGAATAGTTGTTAGTAGTTAGTTTTGGTGCAGCCCCTAAAGTTGCGCCCCCTATCATAGGAAATGCCACTATCCGTACTTCCTTATGGGGCGCAACTTTTGGCGCGGAAAGATTGTCTTTGAATTAATGCGCCCCTGCACCTGTCGCAACGTTGGAAAATAGCAACCGTCAACCACTCCGCCGTAGGCAAGCGAAAGTTTCGCCAGCCTTTTCAAAGGCTGCGGGGGTCACGGGGGCAGAGCCCCCGTGTCGCCGTCCGCAGACGGCGAAATTCCCCACGCTCAAGGGCTCCGCAAGGGGGTGAATGCCCGCGCAGCGGGCAGAGGGGGACGCCCTGCGATAGAGGGCGTCCCCCTTGCGCCTAGTGGAGCGCACGAAGTGCGCGGAACGGTTGTACTAAAGCAACTGTATTGTGAGCGGACTGCCAGTGGCAGTCCGCTCACCGTGTCCACCTATGGGATTTTAAAGTCGTGTTACGTTTTGCCGTAACTCTCCACGGCGGGTCTTGACTTTATATATAAATTATGTTACAATAAAATCATAGCATTAATAGGAGTTGACATTATGGAAAAATTTGACAACAACGAACTTATAAAATCGCTTGTATTTCCGATTATATGCGTATTGTGGGGGCTTGCACGCGTTGTACCGGGGGTGTTCACGGGCGCTGATTTTGCGGATCTTTTTAACTCTCCGGCTGTCGTTGATACCGTTATCTGTTTGTCGGCGGTATTGGCAGGCGGCGTTGTGTCGGCGATTTTAACGATGACAAAGCGCGTTCACACGGAACAATTTTTGCGCGAACGCCTTTTGACCGTTCTCGCAGTCGCGGCGGCGGGCGCTATTATTCAAATAATTCCGTTCGGCAATATCTACTCGCTGGGTATGGCGATAGCAAACGGTTATGCGGTGTTCGTCAGGATAAAAAAGATTTCGTCAACCCCGCTTTTCCCGATAGAACGCGCCGTCCTGATAATGTCCGAACCGATTTTCTATTGGGAGATTTTCTTCATTTGGTCGTTAATTCTTGAGGGCATAAGCAAGTACATATAGTTGTTAGAGAATAGTTGTTAGTAATTAGTTGTTTAAGCGCCTTAGAGGTTAGCGGTTGTTCGCCCCCGACGGGGGCGAAAAGCAGTTAGAGAATAGTAATTAGTAGCTAGTTGTTTACGCGCCGTAAAGTTTAGAGGTTAATAGTCAGTAATACCCGCCTGCTAAGGCGGGTATTTTTTTCGGGAACATCAGCATAATAACTCAAAGAGAGCGTAAACCGAATACGTTCTTTCATCCTCTTTCACGGTACTTGACAATTCCGTGCAATTGTGCTATAATAAATAAGTATAGGGTTTTGAAAAAGCCCGATAAAGAAAGGAAGTTTTATTATGAAAGTAACTGCTGATACTATTATAGGCGATATTCTCGATTTTAACGGCGAGGCTGCCGCTCCGATTTTCCTTGCAATGGGTATGCATTGCTTAGGCTGTCCGTCGGCGCGCGGCGAGAGCGTCGGACAGGCTTGCTCGGTTCACGGCGTTGACGTAAACGACATCGTAAACAAGCTGAACGCCGCGCTCGGCAATAAGAATTGAGCGGTTCTCCCGAACTTTCAAAACCGCAGTCAATTACGCTTGATGAAAGATTATCGGCGGCGGCGGGGTTCTGCCGTAATGGGAAAATCGCCGTTGACGTCGGCTGCGACCATGCACAGCTTGCCTGTTTTTTGGCGAAAAACATCTCAAAGTCGGTTATCGCGTCCGACGTGCGGGACGGTCCGCTCTGTTCGGCGCGAAAGACCGTTGAGAAACAGGGCGTTTCTAATGTCAGAGTAGTGAAGTCGGACGGGCTTTGCGAAATAGATTTTGCCGATGATGTTATAATCTGCGGAATGGGCGGGGAGCTTATCGCGCAGATAATCGGAGGCTGTCGGTTTCTGAACGGGGACACGAGGTTCATTCTTCAGCCGATGACAAAGGCTGATTACCTGCGCCGATTTCTTTGCGGTCAAGGCTTTGAGATTGTCGAGGAGAAAGGCGCCGAGGACGGCGGTCATGTGTACACGGTAATGCTCGTGAAGTTTACGGGCAAGCGTTTCCGTATAGACGAGATTTTCGCGCTTGTCGGCAAGAACACCGACCCGCGTTACCTGAAGATGACCGCGCATAAACTTTTAAAAAACGCGGCGGGAATGGAAAAATCGGCGGATTTGACAGATAAAGCCGTGAAACTGCGCGAACTTGCGGAAAAAATTTTGACAAAGGCAGAAGAAATATGACAGTAAAAGATGTATTGGATTATTTAAATACAATCGCCCCATTGAACACGGCAGAAGATTTTGACAACGTTGGTTTGCTGACAGGCGATGAAACCCGCGAAGTCACGGGCGTTTGCTGTTGTGTTGACATTACTCACGCGGTAATAAAAGAGGCGTGCGGCAAGGGCGCGAACCTTATAATATCACATCATCCCGTGATTTTCGGGGGCTTAAAAAAAATAGAACCGTGGCACCCCGTATCGGCGCTTATTCAAAACGGCATTTGCGCGATTGCAATGCACACGAATTTTGACATTGCGGAAAACGGCGTAAACGCGGCTTTGGTGGAACTGTTGGAGTTCGAGAGTCTGGGCGCGCTTGACAGGGGTTTCGGCGCGGTGTGCGAACCTCCGCTCCCGTTCGTGCCTAAGGGTTTAGCCGAGCATTGCAAGGCGAAACTTGACCTGCAATGCGTAAAATACAGCGCACACGGCGCGGAGAAAAAACAGCTTTCCCGCATAGCGGTCTGCTGCGGCGGGGGAATAGACGGCGCTGTTATGCAGGCTGCGAGAGAACAGCATATTGACGCGGTTATTTCGGGCGATATAAAGCACAATTACTGGATAGAGGCTGAAAACTGCGGGCTTACGCTGATAGACGCGGGGCATTTCGGAACAGAAAAATCGGCGGCGCACGCGTTAGCCAAGATAGTTACATTACAGTTTCCTCAAGTACCCGTATTTAGTGCGGAGAGCGAATGCGACCCCTGCGCGTATAGTTGCTAGAGATTAGTAAGCAGTAGTTAGTTTTTTGTCCGCCTTCGGCGGACAAAAACGGGAGAATATAAAGATGTCATTGGACGGTGCTTTTCTGCATTGCGTAAAGCGGGAACTTAACACTCTAATCGGCGCTAGGGTGGATAAAATTTTTCAGCCCTCTAAAGAGGAAATCGTGGTTAGTCTGCGAATGTTAGGGGGCGCGGACAAGGGCGCGAAAAAACTCGCGTTTTCCGCGGGCGGCACGTCGGCGCGGGTACATTTGACGGAGCAGGAGTTTGAAAACCCGTCCGCACCTCCGCTGTTCTGCACACTTCTGCGAAAGCATTTAAACGGCGGACGGCTGTCCGCGATACGGCAGGACGGCTTGGAACGCGTACTGTATTTCGACTTCGAGTGCGTAAACGAGATAGGCGACAGGGTACTTAACACGCTCGCTGTCGAGATTTTGGGACGGTATTCCAACATCATTTTACTGCGCGGAGGTCGTGTGGTTGACAGCATAAAGCGCATAACCGACGGCGGGGACGAGAATTTCACGGGTCGGCGTATCCTGCCGAACATACCGTATGAAACCCCGCCGCGCATACCGAGGCTTTGCCTTACGGACGCTGAAACTTCTGACGTGCTTTCTGCGGTTTTCGGCGGGGAGTACGCCGAACAGCGCCTTGCAAAGGCTCTGCAGTCCGTTCTGGAGGGAATTGCGCCGATATTCGCGCGGGAGTGCGCGTTTTACTCGGCGGGCGATGTTGACGCGGTTGTCGGGGAATTGGGCGAGAGCGAAAGAACGCGCGTTCTCGAATTTCTCGAAACGGCGAAATCCGCTCTGCAAGGCGCGGGAAGATATTGTATTCTGACCGATGAAACGGGGAAGTATAAGGACTTTTCGTTTATAGAAATTCACCAATACGGCGGTTTGTATAAAACCGTGGAATTTCAAAGCCCGTGCGCTCTGCTCGATGAATTTTACGGCGCGTCGGCGGTGCGCGAACGCGCAAAGCAGAAGTCGCGGGAACTTTACAGAACCGTAAATTCCGCGTATGAACGCGCTCTGCGCCGCGTCGAACTCCAAAAGAAAGAACTTTCCGACTGCGCAAAGCGCGAGGAACTCCGCATTGCGGGAGATTTAATAAACGCGAATATCTACCGCCTTGAAAAGGGAATGACGAAGTGTATTCTTGATGATTTCTACAGCGGAGGACAGCGGGAAATCGCGCTTGACGCGCGCCTTACTCCCGCGCAGAACGCGCAGAAATACTACCGCGAATACCGAAAACTCGACACCGCCGAACGCAAACTAACGGTGCTGATAAAAGAGGGAAACGGCGAAACCGCGTATCTTGACAGCGTTCTCGACAGCATTGAACGCGCCCGCACCGACAGCGAGCTTGCCGAGATACGCGCGGAACTTACCGAGCAGGGTTATCTTCGCGGAGCGCGAACCGCCGTAAGACCGAAAAAACTCGCCGAACCGCTTAAATACTTGTCAAGCGACGGTTTTGAGATATTAGTCGGCAGAAACAACAAGCAAAACGATTTATTGACCCTCAAAACGGCAAACGCGCAGGACATCTGGCTTCACGTCAAGGATATTGCGGGTTCGCACGTTATAATCCGCACAAACGGCGCTGAACCGACGGAGAAAACGATTTTCGAGGCGGGTATGCTTGCGGTATACCATTCAAAAGCGCGGACGTCGCAGAACGTACCCGTAGACTTCACGGCGGTAAAGTTCGTTAAAAAGCCCGCGGGCGCAAAGCCGGGAATGGTTATTTTTACGAACAATAAAACGCTGTTCGTTACTCCCGACGAGAGCGTTATTGAAAAACTGCGCGGAAAGGACTAGCTGTGTTTGGGTTTAAGAAAAAAGAGCCTGTTTTCATAGAAAACGACTTAGGGAAATTTAAACTTGTCGAAACGAAGTCCATAATTTACGCTGACGGCAGGAAACAACCGCATATTCACCGTTATTACGGCGGATACGCCGTGGATGTCACGGCGCGCTGTGTCAGAAACGCGAATATTGCTCTCAAAGCGAGAGTTATCAATACAATCAAGGAAAGAGGACAAAATAAATGAAAAAAGAACTCGATAAAACATACTCTCCGAAAGAGTTTGAGGACAGGCTTTATAAATATTGGGAGGAGAGCGGTTTTTTTAAAGCCGAGCGCGACCCCGAAAAAAAGCCGTTCACAATAGTAATGCCCCCGCCGAACATCACGGGGCAGCTGCATATGGGACACGCGCTTGACTGCACATTGCAGGACATAATTATCCGTTTTAAGAGAATGGAGGGTTATTCCGCATTGTGGCTTCCGGGAACCGACCACGCCGCGCTTGCGACCGAGGCGAAAATCGTGTCCGCGATGAAAGAAGAGGGTATTACAAAATACGACTTAGGGCGCGACGGCTTTATGAAACGCGCATGGGAATGGAACGACAAATACGGCGGTACGATAAAGAAACAACAGCGCAAAATGGGTACTTCCTGCGATTGGAGCCGTGACCGTTTCACAATGGACGAGGGCTGTTCAAAAGCCGTCGGGAAAGTGTTCACGGATCTGTACCGCAAGGGTCTTATTTACCGCGGAGAGCGCATAATCAACTGGTGTCCGAACTGCAAGACTTCCATTTCCGATATTGAAACCGAATATGAAGAACAGGACGGCTTTTTCTGGCACATAAACTATCCTTTAGCGGACGGGAGCGGTTTTGTGGAAATCGCGACGACGCGTCCCGAAACTCTTTTGGGCGACAGCGCCGTTGCCGTAAATCCAAAGGACGAACGCTATAAAACAATAGTCGGCAAAATGCTGAAACTCCCGCTTACAGACAGGGAGATACCCGTTGTCGCCGATGAATATGTCGATATGGAATTCGGCACGGGCTGTGTAAAGATAACCCCCGCGCACGACCCGAACGACTTTGAAGTAGGAAAGCGCCACGATTTGCCCGTTATCCATATGATGAACGACGACGCGACGATTATGGACGGCATAGGCGGAAAGTACGCGGGAATGGACAGGTACGAGGCGCGAAAGGCGATTGTTGCGGATTTGGAAACGGCGGGACTTCTCGTGAAAACCGAACCGCATAAGCACAATGTCGGCACTTGTCAGCGGTGCGGAACTACCGTAGAACCTACCGCGTCACTTCAATGGTTCGTCAAGATGAAAGACCTTGCAAAGCCCGCTATAGACGTTGTAAAGAGCGGAGAACTGCGCTATATCCCGAAACGCTTTGAAAACAGCTATCTTTTCTGGATGGAGAATATCCGCGACTGGTGCATTTCCCGCCAAATTTGGTGGGGACACCGCATACCCGCGTTCTATTGCCAAAACAAGGAATGCGGTCACACGGAAATTACCCTTGATAACATCGACAAATGCCCGAAGTGCGATGCGCCCGTAAAGCAGGACGAGGACACGCTCGACACATGGTTTTCATCGGCATTGTGGCCTTTCTCAACGTTGGGCTGGCCCGACGAAACCGAGGATTACAAATACTTCTATCCGACGAATACGCTCGTTACGGGGTACGATATAATCACGTTCTGGGTGTCGAGAATGATTTTTTCGGGGCTGGAACACACAGGGCAAAAGCCGTTCACCGATGTGCTTATTCACGGACTTGTCCGCGACGAGCAGGGGCGCAAGATGTCCAAATCCTTAGGAAACGGCGTTGACCCGCTTGAGATAATCGACAAATACGGCGCGGACGCTTTGCGTCTGACGCTCGTCACGGGAAACGCTCCGGGCAATGATATGCGCTGGTCGGAAACAAAGGTCACAAACTCCCGCAACTTCATAAACAAGCTGTGGAACGCCTCGCGCTATATCCTGATGAATTTGCCCGACGATTTGGAAAAGCCCGTTCTCCCCGATACTCTGACGATAGAAGATAAGTGGGTGCTGTCGCTTTTCAACGATATGATAAAGAACGTTACAGCGAACCTCAACGCTTACGAACTCGGCGTTGCCGTGCAGAACGTTTACGACTTCACATGGGATATATTCTGCGACTGGTATATTGAACTCACAAAACCGCGTATATCCGCAGGCGGAGATACCGCCCGCGCCGCGCAGAATGTCCTCGTGTTCGTAATGCGCGGGATTTTAAAGACGCTCCACCCGTTTGTGCCGTTCGTGACGGAGGAGATTTGGCAGTCGCTCCCTCACGGCGAGGAAGAGAGCATTATGATGACACGGTGGTGCGAATACGACGAGAAACTAAGTTTCCCGCAGGAAAAAGAGGATTTCTCGCGCGTTGTCGACAGCATACGCGGGGTTCGCGTTCAGCGGAATGAAATGAACGTCCCGCCGTCCAAGAAAGTCACGATGATAGTTGAAACGCGCTTTACCGCGCTTTACGGGAGCGCCGAGCCGTTCTTTGAAAAACTCGCGGGCGCGGGGGAATTTACCGTATGCGAAAAAGCCGAAAGCACGGACGGTATGATAACCGTCGTAACGGATTCGGCGCGCGTGTTTATTCCGATGGGCGAACTCGTTGACAAGGAAAAGGAAACAGCCCGCCTTGAAAAGGAGCGCAAATCCGCGCAGAAAGACATAGATTTTCTGTCCGCTAAACTAAACAATCAAGGCTTTTTGTCAAAAGCCCCCGCAAATCAGATAGAAAACGAACGCGCAAAACTCGCGAAAGCGGAGGAGAAGATGAAGAAAATCCTCGCGTCGCTTGAAAGCCTGAAATAAGCGTTATTTGAATACAACAGGAAAACTCGAAAAAGACATTATCAATAGGGGAGTATACTATGGCTGAACTTACGTTAATTGTACTCGCGGCGGGAATGGGAAGCCGTTTCGGCGACAGGATAAAACAGCTTGAACCTTTAGGACCGAGCGGTGAACTGCTTATCGACTACTCTGTTCACGACGCGCTCCAAAACGGCTTTTCGCGCGTGGTGTTCATCATTCGGCGGGATATAGAGCAGATGTTTAAAAGCACGATAGGCGCGAGAGCGGAAAGGCTTGTGAAAACCGAATACGTTTTCCAATCTCCCGACAATATTCCCGTGCGGAGCGGGGATTTCCCAACGCGGTCAAAGCCGTGGGGAACGGCGCAGGCGCTCTGGTGCTGTAAGGACGTAATTGACGGCGCGTTCGCGGTAATCAATGCCGATGATTTTTACGGCGCCGGGGCTTTTAAGCAGCTCGGCGATTTTCTGAAAAATCCCGTTTGTTCCGCGTGTTCCGTGGATTTTCTGCTGAAGAATACGCTGTCCGAAAACGGCACGGTAAACCGCGGGATCTGCCGTACAAATTCCGAGCATTTCTTAACGCTTGTAGAGGAAACCAAAGAGATAAAGCGCGGCGCGGACGGCGTTATCCGCGGGAAATTCAAAAGCGCGGAGCGCGTTTTAAACGACCTTGACACAACGTCAATGAGTATGTGGGGATTTAAAGCGGAGTTTATGCCGATTTTGGAGCGAAATCTGTGCGATTTCTACAACGGTTTGCCTGCGGACGACGCGAAGTCCGAACTTACTATAGCCGAATGTGTAAGCCGTGAAATAACGGAAAACGGCTTTAAATGCCTTGACATTCCGACCGACAGCAGGTGGTTCGGCATAACGTACGAAAGCGAAGTTGAAAACGCTCGGCAGACGCTTTTAAACTACACGGAACAGGGCGTTTACAAATCCCCCCTGTTTTAATAGGTAATTTTATGAAAAGGAGAACAGAATGAAGTTCAATGTTTACACGATCATTGCGTTCGTCTTGTATGCGGTGATTATTCTGGCAATCGGTATTTGGGGCTTTTTGAAAGCCAAAGGCACAAAGGATTATTTCTTGGGCGGAAGACAGCTCGGCAGTTGGACGACCGCGATTTCCGCGCAGGCGTCCGATATGAGCGGATGGCTCCTTATGGGTCTGCCGGGTTCGGTTTTAGTCGGCGGTATGACCCAAAGCTGGGTAGCAATAGGGCTGTTTGTCGGCACTTATCTAAACTGGCTTATCGTCGCAAAGCGTCTGCGCAAGATGAGTTACGCGGCGGGCGACGCTATCACCATTCCCGAATATCTTCAAAAGCGTTTCTTTACGAAATCCCCCGTCGTGCGCCTCGTATGCGCGGTGATAATCTTCTTTTTCTTCCTTATATACACCGCGTCTGCGTTTAACGGCGGTGCAAAGCTGTTCGGCTTTGTTTTCGGCACGAATTACATACAGTCGCTTACTATCGGCGCGCTTGTAATAATTTCCTATACGTTTTTAGGCGGATTTCTGGCGGTCTGCTGGACTGACCTTATTCAAGGTATGCTGATGTTCGCGGCGCTCGTTGTTGTGCCTATCGTGGTAGTCGCAAGAGTACCCGACCTCGGCGCGGCGTTTCAGAACGCGCTGTCCGAAGATACGCTGATTTGCGGAAGTCAGATAACGGACTATTACTGGAGTTTTGTACGCGCTCCCGACGGCTCTTTGGCGGTAACGACAATCGTTTCGGGGCTTGCGTGGGGACTTGGATATTTCGGTATGCCCCATATCTTAGTGCGCTTTATGGCGATAAAGAACAGCGATATGATAAAGAAATCCCGCCTTATCGCGACAATTTGGGTGTTCGTGACGCTCGCGGCGGCGGTGCTTGTCGGCGGTCTTGGAATGATATTCCTCCACGACCCGCAGAACGCCGAACTTCTCGCGGAATTTAACGCATTGGGCGAAAGCGAGAAGATATTTATGTTCTTATCGAGTTCGCTTTTGCCGTCGCTTATAGTCGGGGTTATCCTGTCGGCGATACTCGCCGCGATAATGAGTACTGCGGATTCTCAGCTTCTCGTAACGTCCTCGGCGGTGACGAACGATATGTTCAAGATTTTCAAGAAAGACGCGTCGGAAAAGACGCTGATGTGGATTTCCCGCGGTACGGTTCTCGTAGTGGCGGTTATCGCGTACCTAATAGCGCTTGACGAAAACAGCACGGTTATGGGTTTGGTATCGTACGCGTGGGCAGGTTTAGGCGCGGCGTTCGGACCCGTTATGCTGTTGTCGCTTTTCTGGAAACGAATGACGATGCCGGGCGCGGTCGCGGGAATTATCACGGGCGGCGCGGCGGTCATAATCTGGGAGAGCGTCGAAGTTCTCAAGAACACGGGCGTTTATTCGCTCCTGCCCGCGTTCGCTCTTGCGTTGGTCGCGATTATCGTTGTATCTTTAGCGACAAAGGTTGACAGAGCGCAGGTCGATGAACTTTTTGAGAAAGCAAAGGCGCACGACCTTGACCAAGTAGAAAACGCGGAGAAGTAAGCGATAAGATGTTAAAGTTGCGCCACCCGCTTAACAAATTTCTCTATCCACACTAGCTTTTGTGGCGCAACTTTCAAGTTGCGCCACCCGCTTAACAAATTTCTCTATCCACACTAGCTTTTGTGGCGCAACTTTCAAGTTGCGCCGCCCGCTTAAAATATTCCTCTATCCGCACGCGCTTATGTGGCGCAACTTTCGATGTAAGACGTAAGACCTGCTGGTCATTGCGCTGACACTCTCGGAATATGTAACGCAGATTTACGGAAAGGAATTGCATTATGGAAAAGACAAAACAGTATACTTGTGTAAACTGCGGAGCGGTGATAACGTCCGAAATATGCCCGTACTGCGGGAGCGTTACGAACGTAAAGACCGACGAGGCGTATATGGAATACCCCGAAATAAACTGTAAAGAGGCGACGGTGGGGTTCTTTCAAGTTGCGTTCCCGCTGATATTCGCCGTGATGTTTACGATAGGCGGGGTAATGGCGATGAACATAGCAATCAAAGGCTTAGCAGGAGAGGACACGCCGATGGTCGTGTTGATGTGCATACCGTTCCTGCTGATAGGCATAGCCGCGGCGGTCGTAGTCTTAAAGAAAGTTTACAGATACATAGTTCTGAAACGTAAGGGGAAACACATCACGGGAACATTTTACGGCTATTTCGACGACAATATTCGGATAAACGGACGCCCCGCGCAGGTGGCAAAAATCCTGGTGGATACTCCGCAAGGCAAACGTTTTATAATGTACCAACTCGGCAGTACCGAAAGGAATATCGCCGTTAATCAGGAAGTGTGCCTTTTGGTTTACAAAGACATCTTTATGATTGAGAAAAATCCGGGAGTGGAATGGTAGGTAGAGGTTAGAAGTAAGATGTAAGAGGTAAGACCTTTAAGTCAAGAGGTTGACACACTAGGGAATACAGTACGCCCCGCCTACGGCGGTAAAATGTAAAAATACTTAAAAACCCGCATAACAATGCGAACAAGCAACTGGACTTTGCACCAAAAGAATA
>CANRAS010000013.1 GCA_947628655.1 uncultured Clostridia bacterium
CATAATTTGCCCTCCGTAAATAAAAATTGGTGCTTATCTTGTGATAAGCACCTTAATTATAGCAGATTTACGGCGGGTGTATTTACTTTTGTATACGCTCCTCTAAAATCCCTCTCGCCCGTTCCAGCAGCGCTGCTTTCTCGTTGGGTATCTTTTCATCGACAACTTCGGAAAGCAGCTGCGACAAAATCTCGCCCATAAGCGGGGACGGCGGGACATACGGCTTTAAGTCCTCGCCCGTTATTGCAAGCGCACGCGCCGACAGGCACGGCTGTTCGGCGGCGATTTCCCGCGCGATTTTTATTACCTCTTGTATCTTCGGTATTCGTTCGCGGCAAAAGTCGGCTTTCGCGCTGTCGTCGGCGATATGCGCATTCATTATGTCCTCGAACTCCTCCGCGCCGTGCTTTGCAAGCTGCCGCCGTATATATTTCCGCTCAGTGTCAACGGGAATATCGTGATAGCGAACTATTCTCACGACGCGTTCGCGCAGGGAGTTGTCGCATTTTAAACCGCGCATAATCTCGTCGCAAAGCTCCGCGCTGATTTCCGCGTGACCGTAATAGTGACACTCGCCGTTTTCATCGGTCGTTTTGCACTTCACTTTGCCGAGGTCGTGAAACAGCATTGCAAAGCGCATTTCTTCGGTTGGCGGGGAATTTTCAACGGCGGCGGCGGTATGTTCATAAAGCGTTCGGTCGTGGTATTTTGAGCCTTGCTCAAAGCCGATTTCCTCTCCCAACGGCGGGATAATCTTCGCAAACAGCGACGAATATTCGAGCAAAACGCGCTTTACGTCACGTCCGCAAAGCAGGCGTTTAAGTTCCGCTAAAATTCTCTCGACGGAAACTTTCCGCAAATCGCCCTCGTGAGCGCGAATTGCCCGCGCAGTCTGCTCCTCAATCTCAAAGCTCAACACCGACGAAAACCTCACCGCGCGAAGTACGCGGAGCGCGTCCTCCGAAAACCGCTTGTCCGCGTCGCCTATTGCGCGGATAACGCCGCGTTTTATGTCATTCTCCCCGCCGAACGGGTCTATAAAGCCGCGTTTCGGGGAGTAGGCTATGCCGTTCATCGTAAAATCGCGCCGCGACAAATCATCGGTTATGTCGCGCGAAAACACTACGCTGTCGGGGTGTCTGCCGTCCGAATACCCGCCGTCCACACGAAACGTCGTTATCTCCGTAGAAATCCCCTTATAAAGCACCGTGACCGTGCCGTGCTTTATGCCCGTTTCGACTACTCGGCAATCGGCGAATACGCGTTTTGTTTCCGCGGGAGTTGCGCTTGTCGTGATGTCAAAATCGTGTGGGGAAAGACCCATTAGAAAATCGCGCACGCACCCGCCGACAACGAACGCGGAGAACCCTGTTAGTTCCAGGCGTTCTAATATTTCGGTTATCTGGAATGGTAAATCCATAGGCACTACTCCTTTTAGTTGCTAGAGAATAGCCGGATTATCCGCTGCGCGGATAACCCTTTAGTAGTTAGTAATTGGGTCAAGGCGTTGCTTCTAGAGGTAAGAGGTAAGAGGTAAGATGTAAAACCTGCGGGTCTAAAGGTTATCGCATTTGATACACGGAGTTTAACTCTTACACACTTTGCTACACACTCTTTACACACTTTTTTACACAGTTTATTTGGCTTAACAAAGCCGTTTACACAGTTTTTTTATATTTTTATATATTCTAAGAACATTTTTATAAAACACACAAAAACGCAGAAAATGTTTAAAAACAGAAAAAACGTATAAGGAATTTGGATTTTTTAGGGCAAAAGTGTGTAAACGGCGGTCTAATGCGAAATTCGCCCCGTCAAAGTGTGTAAAAAAAGTGTGTAGTAAACTGTGTAAACTCACAAAGTGTGTAAATTACACCCCGCCGACGGCGGGGCGTATTAATTCAAAGACAATCTAATCGTCCGCGAGAGCGGACACCAAATACTGTGCACAGCGTTTTCCGCGAAGCGGATAATGCGTGCACTGTTAACTATAAACTGCAAGAGCGGGGCGCTCTTACCTCTTACTTCTTACCATTACCTCTATTATCTAATCACTTAAAATTATACAACTGCACCTGTTCAAATCCGTCTAACAGTTCATCGGACATCGTAAACGCAATGTCAACGCCCCTGGCTACGCACTCTATCGGGTTCTCCGCTACATAGCACGGCGCGCCTACCCTGTCTGTAATCAGTTCCGCAAGACCGCCCAACATCGCGCCGCCGCCCGTAAGCAGAATACCGTTGCTGAGTATATCGCCGACAAGTTCGGGCGGGGTGCTTTCAAGAACCAGCTTTATCTGCTCGACTATCTCCATTGCGTTGTCGTGGAGAGCGTCGTACATATCATAATCGGTAATCTCCAGACTTTCGGGCAGACCTTTCAGCAAGTGCCGACCGCGCACGGTCATCTTCTTTGAACCATTCGGGTTAAAGACGTTCGCTATCTCTATCTTAGCTTTCTCTGCGGTTTTTTCGCCTATCAAAATCTTGTATTTCTGCGTAACCATTCGGATAACGGCGGCGTCAAACTTATTCCCCGCCATTTTCACGGAACGCGACTGTACAATGCCGTTAAACGACGCTATCGCCACATCGGAAGTGCCGCCGCCTATGTCCACGACCATTGTGCCGTTCGGTTTTGATATATCAACGCCCGCGCCCAAAAGCGCGGCAATCGGTTCTTCTATAAGGAACACCTTTCGCGCGCCCGCCGACAGCGCCGCCTCAACTACGGCTCTGCGCTCTACGTCCGTTACCGAACTCGGTACACAAAGAATAACGCGCGGTCTTGCCATCATACCCTCGTTCACCATACTGATGAACTCCTTTATCATCGCCTGCGTCATATCGTTGTCGGAGATAACTCCGTCTTTAAGCGGGCGCACCGCGACGATGTATTCGGGCGTTCTGCCTATCATTTTGTAAGCCTCGCTTCCGACCGCGACTACCGCTTTTTTCTTGCGGTCGTATGCGACAACCGACGGTTCGTTTAAAACTATGCCTTTTCCCGCCACCGTTATAATGATGTTTGCCGTTCCTAAATCTATTCCAATATCAACTGCCATAATTCTTCTCCCGATTATTCATTTTCGCTGTTCTGTTCTGTTTCCTGCTCCTCTTCATCGTGAAAGCACCGTTTTTTATTTCCGATAAGCTCTTTTATCATTTCCGACAGCACTATCCTGCGGACGGGTTCGATACGCTCCGTGAGTTCGCGCGAACCTCGGTGCTGTGACGCTTTCTTTATTCGTGCAAAGCGCATAGGTACGCGGGGAATGATGATACGGGAGAACTCCTCTACGCACTTATCACAACTGCACGCGTTGAAACGGTCGAGTATTTCAGGCGCGGCGTATTCAATCGCAAGCTGTGTTAAATTCACAACGACCGTGCCTTCCACGTCGTGGAACTCCTCGCCGAGTTCGCGTTTAAGCATACGCGAGAGCGGTTCCCGCCCGCTCAGCTGGCGCGGTATTCGGCTTTTGCCCGCCAAAATCACGGGGTTTGCGGAGTTGTTCTGCTCAATTAAACGCATAACCTGCGGGGTCTTGTTTGTGCGCTCAAGTTTAATTTCAGCCGTCTTTTCCTGCTTAGCTTTGGCTTTAACCGCGGGTTTCGATTTTACCGCAGGTTTTGCCTTGTGAACTGCGGGTTTCTTTTTTCGCTCAGAGGATTTGGCGGCGGATTTGCGTGTTCTGCTTGTCATTATTTATTTCGCCTTCTTTTTGTGCGGTTGGATAAGCTCGTCCACGAACGCCCTGAATTCGGCGGCGGATTTGCTTTTGGGACTGTATGTGATAATGCTCTCTCCGTGCGCGGGCGCTTCGGCTATAGCTACCGACGCGCTTATTTTCGTCTTGAAAATCGTCGTGCCGAGTTGCTCGGCTATGACCTGCGCTATGTCCTCAACGTCCTTTGTAAGCGTGTAATGCGGGTTGTATTTGTTAAGCAAAATCCCGCGCACACAAAGGGATTTATTGTAGTAACGCTTTACCGCGAAAATAGTCTGCTTTAACTGCGCTATGCCCTGAAGTGACAATATCTCGCAGAGCATAGGTATAACGAGTTCATCGGACGCGGTATACGCGTTAATCGTCAGCACGGAAAGCGCGGGGGGCGTGTCGAGAATTATATAGTCGTACTTCTTGGAAATCGCAGAAATCTGCTCTCGCAGGACGTATTCGCGCCCAACGCCCGTCATTTCAAGTTCCAGACCCGACAGCAGGATATTCGACGGCACAACGTCGCACACTTCGCCGTTTATCACCGCGTCGGATATTTCGCAGTTGCCTTTCATAACGTCGTATATCGTGAACTTGTCGTCGCTTTCTATGCCCAGGCTGAAACTCATATTCCCCTGCGGGTCAAGGTCTATAGCAAGCACTTTATAACCGCGCTTTACGAGTTCGCCGCAGACCGAACAGCAAGTAGTGGTCTTTCCAACGCCGCCTTTTTGATTAGTTACAGCAATTACTTTCGCCAAAACAATCCCTCCGCTATTTTTTTCAATAAAATGCGCTGTTATACACGGTGTAAGCCTGTTCGGCAATTGTCCGCACAAAGCGTAATGCCAAAACAGGCTTTAATCTTATGTTACGCCGCCGCCCGCAGTCCTTACGCTTAAAGTATCAATAACCTTCGGGGTTTATATACTCGCCCGATTCGCTGTCTTCGGGAACGTAAACGTGATAGTTCGTCTTGCCGTTCTTCTTTACAAAGTACATCGCCGTATCAGAGAACGACAGCAGTTCGTTGACATCTTCCGTGTGGTCGGGACAGTAGGAGATACCGATAGACGCGCGGACGTTTATCAGCATACCCGATTCGGTAGTATGACCCAAATACAGGTCGTCGATTATATCCATAGCTATCTGCTCCGCGTTCGCTATGTCCTCTTGATTTGTAAAGCAAAGCACAAACTCGTCGCCGCCGAAACGTCCCGCGAAACCGCCGCGGTCGTCTACTTTCTTGCGTATCGTATCGGCAACGTAGCGGATAACCTCGTCGCCTATCGCGTGACCGTAACGGTCGTTAATGAACTTGAAGTCATCGACGTCTATAAACATTGTCGCTATCTTATTCGGACCTCTGTGTTCAAGCTCTTTCGTAAGCATACTGATGAACGTACTTCTGTTGTAAAGCTGTGACAGGAAGTCGAAACTTGCGCGTTCGGAAAGCTGCATTTCCATTTTCTTCTCGTTATCAATATCGGATACAACGCCGATAACGCGCAGCGGTTCATTCAGACGGTCGGTAATGCAGGTAGCGGAAACCGATACCCAAATCGTCGCGCCCGCCTTAGTGCGCATTTGGTATTCATAGTTCATCTTGGACTTATTCTTTAAAAGCGTGTTTATATCGCGCTTGTATTTGTCCGCGTCCTCTTCGTTCATAAGAGAATCCAAAAATCTTCCGTTCGCAAGCGCCGCTCTCGTGGGGTCGATGTCGAATTTCGCAAGCAGGTTATCCGAAACGTACATACTCTCCTTGTGGAAATCCCACTCGAAAAGCATATTATCGGACAGGCTCGCGATAGTGCGGTAACGCTGGCTGTTGAGGTCTACCTCGTCGAGGAACTCGTTGAACGTACTCTGGATTGTGCCGAGTTCGCTCTTGTCGCCCTTTACGTCAAAGCGCATAGATGATAAGCTGTCCTCGAAGTTTATGTTGTTCATCTTCTTGAGCATACTATGCATATTGCCGACAAATCTGTTGACGATAATAAAGCTGGCTGCCGACGCGAGGAGCGCGGAGATGATAACGACTATCCAAACGACGATGTTCGTTCTGGACGCGAACGACGAGAAACTTCCCGCGTCCGCAACGCCTACCCATCTCCACGACGGAACGTTCGGAACAGAACCCGCCGCGTATGCGTACTTACCGCTCTTCTTTGTGTATACGTTAGCAGACGCCGCCTTTTCGTCGGTTATCGTTTCAACCTTAGAGAACAAGTCCTTTGCGTCGGACACGAACGCAGAATCCACCTCTGCGGATTTCATAACCTTGCCGTTTCCGTCAAAGTTCAGCGCACTGCCCTCGGAATCCACAAGCACGAGGTTCGCGTTGCCGTCGAGGTATTCGCCCGACAGAGCCTTGAACAGACTGCTGTTCTCCGCCTCGGGAGAAATTACAAGGCAAACATAGCCCAGCAGACCGCCCGTTTTCTCGTCGGGGTTGGCGTATATTTCGCGCGATACGAAGAATGTATCAAAGCCGTATTTCTCCCACGACAGGATACCCGACACTGCGGGCATATTATCCGCGCTGAAATTCTCAAATGTACCCGTGATTTTGCCCGAAGAGGACGCGACAACCGTTCCGTTGCTGTCGAGTATCAGCGCGTCATAGATGTCGCCGCTGTTGTCAGACACAGCTTTCAGCGCGCTTTCAGCGTCTTTGCTGCCCGCTTTCGCGCTCGAAATCACGTCCTCCATTTTGGAAAGACCCGCAGCCTTTGCCTGATAGCTCTCGAAAACGGTGTTCACAACGCCCGCTTTCGACAAGGACACGTCCGTAAGTTCGCCCATTCTTACGTTATCCGAATACTTGATTACGGAGAACGTTCCCACAAATCCGAGAACAAGAACGGGGACTATCGCAAAGATTAGCAGCACGGCGATAAGTCCAAACTTCATACTTGATTTTTTCATCATTCAACCCCCTAGCTGATATTTAAACCGCAAGAGCATATTTCCCGCTCTGCGAAAAATATTTACAAAATATGTAAACCCTAGATTTTTTCTTCTTTCGCGCCCTCTTTTGCGCGCTGATCCGACTGCTGTTTTAAGATGTACCGCCCGATAGCGTCCTCCTGCGCCGCCGTAAGACCGTGGAACTCGCACCCGTAGCCCGCTATCTGTCCGTCCGCGCCGCGCTGAACCCTCAGCACATACGCCGCCATATTCATCTCGTATTCCTGCGAGAGGTAAATATCAAAGCATATCAAATCGCCGATTATAAATTCATAATCGGGGCAGGAGAAGAAAATCCCGCCGACGTTTATATCCTTTATCGCAACCTGTATAGGCTCGTCAAATCTTATTGTTTTCTCGTCGCGCACATAAAACAGCGCGCGCCCGTTTTCGTTTATCTTAATCTTAAAATACCTGCGCCGCTCCTGCAAAAGCTGTGTATCGTTGTTCCTCAATACCTTTATATTCAACTGTGTGTCGGTAGATACCGAAACAGCGCCCGTGTATTTAAATCTGTCGGAGTTTTTGGACGTGGTTATCACCGAAACTATCATATTCCGCTCAAGTTCGGGCAAGCCCCTGCCTTTAATCATTATGATAGCGTCCTCGTCGGACATATCGGACGGGACCGTAAAGCCCTTTTCCGATGTTATCAGCAATTTGCCGCGTTCGTCCAACACCTCGACTTTAATCACCTTGCTCCCGAAAATCAAACGCATCAAACCCTTATCATTTAATTCCTGCAACCAACCATTGCATAGTTATCCGAATATTATTATACTATATTCTTTCAAATAAATCAAGTACTATTGTAAATTTTCTAAAAAAATGACAGAAATTTTTTGATTTTTTATACATTTTGCAACTAGAGGAGGGAGATTTACTGCGCTCGCAGAAGTAAGAAGTGTTTATTCCCGCTGCGCGGGAATAAACAGAGGTAAGAGGTAAGACAAGGTGTCCGCCTACGGCGGACGGAAAGATTGTCTTTAAATTAAAGCGCACCTGCACCGACCAAGGGCGTCAGCGCCTTGACCCGCAGGTCTTACTTCTTACTTTTTGCGCGGGTGTTAATAAAGTAAATTCCGCATATCATCGGGCAATTCCGCGTTCAAGGCTATCCTCTCCCCGTTTATTTCTAACAGCATTTTCCCGCAATGCAGGGCTTGGCGTTTTATCTCGTCGCGGTTTCCTCCGTAGAGTTCGTCGCCCGTCAGCGGGTATCCGATACTTGCCATATGAACGCGGATTTGGTGCGTTCTGCCTGTTAAAAGCGTTATTTCAAGCAATGTTTTGCCGTTTTTCGTGAGGATTGGGGTGTATCTCGTGACGGCGCGCTGTCCGTCCTGCCGTATCTCGCGCTTGATTATACTGCCGTCGGCTCTGCCTATCGGGGCGTTTATCTCGCCGCCGCGCGTTATTTCGCCGTCAACTATCGCATAATACGTTTTCCCGACATTCTCGGCGAGTACCGCCGCCGCTAGTCTGTTCTTCGCGCACGCGACAAGCCCCGACGTGTCCTTGTCGAGCCTATGTATCGGTCGGAATGCGCTGTTCGGGCAAAGCGCGGCGTACAGGTTTCCCAAAGTGTCGTTATAGTGGAGAATGGACGGGTGAACGGGAACTCCCGCAGGCTTATTGAATACGATTACATCGGCGTTTTGGAACGCGATTTCCGCCTTTACATCGGGGTTTGGGATAACAGTCCCGCTGTCCGTCAGCGTAACGGTGACGGTATCTCCCGCATTCAGCGCGTCAACCGTGCGCAGGATTTCGCCGTTTCTCTTTATTCCCCCGCTTGCTTTAAGCGAGGACAGGAGTTTCCGCGAAAACCCGCGCGCTTTCAGGAACGCGCCCGCTGTTTCGCCGTTTTCGGCGGGCGTTACGTCAAAGCGAAGTTCGCGCGTCATTTTGTAAGCCCCAGCGCGGGAATGCTCGTGTCCTCCGCAAACGAGATTACATTGAACATAAACAGCACCTGCGAATAATTCTCGAAATCTATAACGGCGTTTAAATCCGTGTGGATATAGCGCATATCGACCATTGTTATCTTGCTGTAGTGTTTCGACAAAAACGGCACAAGCGCGTGCGCGTAGCTGTCCTTTACGATAAGGAGCGTTTTGCCGTTGTCAACGTTCGTGTCTATAGTCACTATCGGCGCATTGCTCCCCGTAAAGCTCGAATACTTGTCCTTTTCGTCAAGGTATTCGCGCATATACAGGCTGTCGTATTCCGTAACGTCCGTGCCGTCTATTCGCGTGAGTTTCACGGCGGGTTCGTTTTTCGCAAGTGTGAAATATTCTATGCTGTCGGGGGCGATTTTGTCGTCGAGCGTTCGGCTGTAGAGCGTTCCTCTGAAATCACTGCTCACGGTTTCTATGTTGAAATCCTTATAGCCGTACGCCGCATACCCTAGGCTGTTCGCCGCCGACTGATACGCGCGGTATGCGCCGTAACTCGTCCAATGGTGGTCGGTGCGGTAGTAGATGTACTCGTCGGCACTTCCCGCGAGAAAACTGTAGCAGTCGATTGTGTTCACGTTTTGGAGTTTTTTATAACATTCGTCAATAAACGACTTCTCCGACGCCAAGCCCTCGTAGGACGGTATTTTGTTCATACAGAACTCCTGCGCCGTCGGGGTGAGCATCATATACATCTGCTTTTCGGGGAAACGCTCCGCGAACGCGTTTATCGCGTTCAGCGAATTATCGACGGTCTGTCTGTCGTAGGTCTTGAACGTCTGTATCATTCTGCCGTCGAACGTATAAACGCCGTTTATCTCCTGCTTGCCCGACAGTCTTTGGATATTATTCGAGAACTTTACCCAGCTTTCGCGCCCCGCGAGGTGGTCGGACAGGTACGTTTCAAAATCGTCCTTGAACGCGTTGCCCGTGCGGTCGTTTAAGTACTTCCACTTGACCGAACCGAAAACATCGGCGAGATTTTTCGCGCTGTCGAGTTTCGCCGTGTTGACAAGCGTAGGGAACGAGGCTAATGTTCTGTTTTCGTTCTCGCTCTTGTCTTTTTTCGGAAGAACGACCGTCGCGAGAGAAGTTCCGCACAAAACGAGCGCAAATAATATTATCATCAGCTTGTGCGGGGTGAATTTAAATTCTTTCAACGCCTGTCCTCCTTTAGAAATTAAAATACAAGAACGGGTGATAGCTTGACGTGGTTATAAACGCTATGCTTACTACAAGCACCGCCGTTTGTATCACGGGGTAGCCGTAAAGCGTCCATTTCGGCGCTTTTTCCTTGATAAATCCGCACAAACGCCGTATTACGTCTGAACTTCCCAAAATAGCGAGCGCGAAGATCGTGCCGTAGTTTACAACGGCATTCGCGGTGAAATTGTCGGCAAACACGCCGTTCGCGCCGAACATCGCGCCGATATAGCCGAATATCCGTGAGAAAACCTCGCCGAAATCGACCGTTCCCGCGGGTACTATGTCGAACATCACCCAGCCTAAGACTACCAAGACGAATGTGTAAAGCCAGCTGAAAAACGCGGGGATTTTTTCGAGGAACTTTCCGAGGAACAGCTTTTCGAGGACTATCAAAACGCCGAAATACGCGCCCCATATCATAAAGTTCCACGACGCGCCGTGCCAAATTCCCGTAATCGTCCACACGATAAGCAGATTTATCACCGTGCGCGGAAGTCCTTTTCTCGAACCGCCAAGCGGGAAATAGACATAGGACTTGAACCAACCGCCTAAAGTCATATGCCAGCGGCGCCAAAATTCGCTTATGCTTTTGGACATATACGGGTAGTTGAAGTTTTCGGGGAAATTAAATCCCATCATCTTCCCCAAACCGATAGCCATATCGGAATAACCCGAAAAATCGAAGTAGATTTGAAATGTAAACGCGAGTATGCCGAGCCATGCGGTCGAAACCGACAGCGCGGACGGGTCTAATGCCTTTACGCTGTCCCATAGCGCACCAATGTTGTCCGCTATCAGCACTTTCTTTCCCAAGCCCGTTATAAAGCGCGAAATGCCTTCGCCTACCATCGGTTCTGTTATCGCGCGTTCGTCAAGTTCGTTTTGAACGTCCTCGTAGCGGACGATAGGACCTGCGACGATTTGCGGGAACAGCGTTACGAACGCCATAAAGTTCACCGCGCTTTTCTGGACGCGGATTTTTCGGCGGTAGAGGTCGATAGTGTAACTCATCGACTGGAATGTGAAGAAACTTATTCCTATCGGCATAGGCAGGCGGTCGATTTTGCCCGTGAACTTCTCGAAAATCGCGTTATACAAACTTACAAACGGGTTTGCTATCCCCGTGCCGAACCAGCCGTTTATCGAATTTATCAGAAAATCCGAATACTTGAATATTCCGAGCAAACTCAGGTTCATTATAATAGAAACGAGCAGGCACGCGCGGCGCGCTTTCGGCTTGTCGTCGTATTTATCCATTATTCTGCCCGCCGTGTAGTCAATGAACGTGCTGAGTATCATCACAAGCACATAAAGCGGCTCTCCCCATGAATAAAAGAGAAGTCCGCTTATCAGAATAACGATATTCTTACCCTTTTTCGGCACAATATAGTATAGTATCAGTATTATAGGCAAAAACGCTAACATAAACGTAAGTCCCGAAAATACCATTATTTCACTTCCTCTAAAAAACGTTCTTTCGTGTAACGGACGTTCAGAATTTCTAAGAGCATATTCGCCGAAAGACGGCGGGGCAAACCCAGCTTTGCTTGAAGAACCGCGCGTTTCTGCGCGGAATTATCCGCGCCGACAAGCCCTAAATCAAACAAATCTGCTTTCGTTATCGGGTCGGATTTCTCCTGCGATTTCTCCGCTGTAACGCCCGCTTTGCTGAATGCATCTAAAAGTATCTCGTCGGAAATGCCCTCGACGCCCAAAAGCCCCTCTTTTGACGGTGCTTGCTTTCGGCGCTCCTTGCCCGCGATGTCGGGGATATAAACGTGCGTGACATCTCCCCCGCGCGCTAAATCTTTTATCTTGTTTCGTATCTGAAAACCCGCGCTGTCGCTGTCGGTTAAAATCACAATGCCCACGGTATCCGCGAGCGTTTTTATAAGCGCGGCGGTTTCCTTGTCGCGATATACCGAAAACCCGTGAACCGGGATTATAAGCGCGTCTATGATGTTGGAAAGCCGAATTTTATCGTACTTCCCCTCGACTATGACCGCCTGCTTTATCTTTATCATAAGCTATCGCCCCATTGCGCTGATTTCAACTACAGCCCGCTCTATAATAAGCTGTTTATCTTCCTTTGAAGAGTTCATCAGCTTATTTGCACGGTAAAGCACCTCAAGACAACCGCCGAGGTATTCTTTCGAGCGGTATTTGACCGTCTGGTATGCGTTTTTCATAACGAACGCTCTGCGCCCGTAGTTAAACGCGTTTGCGGTATCGACAGCGGATTTCTTCGCTTCAGCGCCGAGTTTAGCGCGGTATAAATCCACAAAATGCCCCGAAAGCGTCGCCATTATAATCACAGGCTCAACGCGCTTTGCGAACAGCGCGCCGAGAATTTCCAGCGCGTTCCCTACTCTGCCTGCTATCAGTTCATCGGCGAGCTTATAAATGTTTATCTCAATGCGTTTCGGCACAAGCGCGTCGATGTCGGCGGCGGTGATTTCACCGCTTTGTCGGTATTCGCACAGCTTTTCGATTTCCGTCTGGAGAAGTGACAGCGAACCGCCTACGCAGTCGGCAAGGTACGCGGCGTTTTCTTCGGACAGCGTACAGCCCGCGCGGGAGCATTTCGTTATCGCCATACCCATAAGTTTCGGCGCGGGGAGTTTTTGGAGTTCGCACACCACACCGAATTTATCGGCGGTTTCCAGAAGTTTTTTCATCTTCGCCTTGTCGATTTTTTCCTTAAAGCGTTTCGGGTCGTCCTCCGTGTTCTCGCGCGTGATTATCACTGCGCTTGTTTCGGGAATATCCGAAAACATCGCGAGGTAATCGGAAAATTCGTCCTTTGAGAGCATATCGGGGTCGAAATTTTTAAGCAGAATACACTTGCGTTCCGAAAAGAACGGCATACTTAAAACGACGTCCGAAAGTTCTTCAACGCTCGGCGGGCGGTCGCCTCGCGAGGTTTCGTCCGCTCCCGGCACGAGCGAATATTTAACAAAATTCATCTCGCGAGCGTCCTGAGGAACAGCGAGGTTAATTATCCTGTCGGTATATGTGCGGATAAGAAAATCCTCCTCGCCGTAAAGAACATATATCCGCGCGAGTTTCCCCGCCTTTAAATCCGCGTTTAGCTGATATTCCGATAGTTTCATACCATATCTTCGGAGAGCTGTTTTCCGCCCAATATGTGGAAATGCAGGTGGCGGACGCTCTGACAGCCGTGCTGTCCTACGTTGGACACAACGCGGTAGCCGTCTTTTAAGCCCTCGCTTTTCGCTATCTCGGCTATTTTCGTGAAGATGTGGGAAATTACCGCGCAGTTTTCAGCGTTTACCTCGTCCGCACCGCCGATGTGCTGTTTCGGGATTACGAGTATATGCACGGGCGCTTTCGGCGCAATATCGCGAAACGCGAGTATCTTATCATCTTCATAAACCTTTGTTGACGGGATTTCCCCCGCGATTATCCTACAGAACAAACAATCCATATTAACCTCCAAAACGTTATTAAAGCACCGCCGAAAACGGGCTGTTCGGGTCGTTTATCGGCATCTTGGCGCCGTCAAAATCAAGCGTAAAATTACGGCAGATCTCGCTTGCCTTAAAATTTCTAATCGTCAGCGTATCATCAGCGCCGACTATTTTAACCTGCACATCGTTTTCAAAGTTCTTGACTTCTACCGCCGAAACGCTTATCATATCGGGAGTAAGCCCGTCAAAGCGAATGGTGTTTTCGCCGTCAAGGTCGGTGATTATATCGTTTCCGCTGTCCTTGGCGAAAACATAGGTATCGTTTCCCGCGTTGCCTTGCAGGCAGTCGTTTCCCGCCCCGCCGTCAAGCGTATCATCGCCGTCGCCCCCTAAGAGCCAGTCGTTGCCCGCACCGCCGTTCAGGGTATCCGCACTGCCTTGCCCGAACAGCATATCAAGCCCGTCCGTTCCCGTGAGTTCTTCTGCGCCGTCCGTACCGCGTTCTGCGCCGTAGGCGGTTTCATCAATGATTTCAAGAACGCTCCGTGCTTTGTCACGGTCGGAGGTGCTGTAATATTTCTCCTCGACAGCCGCGCGCAGGTCGCTTGTTATGCGAAAACTCTTGTCCGAATTTTTTTCGTAATTGCACAGCGCAAGACAGCAGTCGCGGAAAGTCTTTTCCGTTACTTCCCCGCCGAAACCGCCGTACATTTTTTCAAAAAACAGCCCCGTATACGGCACAGTATTACCGCTCGCGTCCTTGTTGCCCTTGATATACGAGATTTCCTCGGACACGGAACTATGGATAATCGCGAACGCGTAGCGCTCGGCGATGTTGCGGAACGCCTTTGAAAGAAATTCCGCCTGCTCCTCGGTTTCGGGCGGTTCTACATCGCTGTCCGTTCCCCAAAACGTGCGGACGACTTTTAATTCTTTCGCGCTGTAAAGGTCGCTCGTATCCTGGATTTCATCGGTCTTGCAGATTATAAGCAGGAGTTCTTCCGTGAGTTCAAAGCGCGTTTCCAAATCGTCCTCGGCTAAGATTTCATCGACGAGCGGTTTTGCCCTGCCCGTTTCATCTTCCGCGACAGCCTGAGGCAGGCGCTGGAGGAGAAATTCCCCGCTTGACGGGTCTTTCACTCCCCCTACGTCGGGAATACCGTCGGACATACTCCCGCAGCTTACATAGTAACTAAGCGAACTGTTGTATACGCGCTCGTAGAAATCCTCAGCGGAAATCTTGCTGTTGCTTTCCCCGCCGTCTTTTTTGCACGCGGTGAGCATAAGCACCGCCGTCAACATTACGAATGATAAGAGTTTTTTCATAATCCTAACTTATTTTACATACTTGGCGGTAATATCGTAAACCGCCTTTAACGCCTGTGGTATTTTTGACGCGTCGGGAATACCCGCCATAGCCTGGTCGGGCTTTCCGCCGCCCTTTCCGCCGACTGCCGCCGCCGTTTCGCGGACTATCGTTCCCGCGTTCGCGCCCTTTGCAATCGCGTTTTTGGAGCATTTGCAAAGGATATTCGACTTGCCGTCCGCTGTGCCTGCGAGAACCGCTATAAAGCAGTCGTATTTATCCGCGACAGCGTCGCCGACCTTGCGCAGTCCGTCCGCGCCCGTGCCGTCAAACGCCGCAGTTATCAGCTTTACGCCGTTTATTTCCTGTTCTTCGAGATTATCAAGCTGTGAATTTGCCGCCGCCTGCTGCATTGCCTCAAGTTTGCTTTCCTTTTCGCGGAGTTCCGTCATAACGCTTTCTGCTCTGCGTACAAGGTCGTTTGCGCTTTGGGCTTTAAGCGCGGCGCAGGTTTTATCAAGCGTTTCCTTATAATCATAGAGCATACCCATAACCGCCATACCCGTGACCGCTTGAATACGTCTTACTCCGCTTGCGACGGACGTTTCAAAGCAAATCTTGAACAGTCCCGCCTGCGCGGAATTTTTAAGGTGAGTACCGCCGCAGAATTCCGTTGAATAATCGCCTACCGATACTACTCTTACTTCATCGCCGTATTTCTCTCCGAAAAGCGCCATTGCGCCTTTTTTGCGCGCCTGCTCTATAGGGAGAACTTCCGTCACGACGGGAACGCCCGCCATAATAACGCTGTTTACATAATTCTCGACTTTTTGAAGTTCCTCGTCAGTCACCGCGCTGAAGTGGCTGAAGTCGAAACGGCATTGATACGGGTCTACATACGAACCGCACTGGTGAACGTGTTCGCCCAGAACCTTGCGCAGACCCGCCTGAAGAATATGACAGCAGGTGTGGTTGCGCTGTGTTGCCATACGAAGTTCGGCGTTTACTGCTGCCGTAACGTTCTCGCCCTGCTCGAAACCGCCTTTTGTGACTTTGCCCTTGCAGATGAACTGACCGCCGCCGAGTTTTTGCGTGTCCTCTACTTCGATAACAGCGCCGTCTTTGGCGATAGTTCCCTTATCGCCGACTTGACCGCCCATTTCCGCATAGAACGGCGTTTTGTCGAGTACTATTCCGACTTCATCGCCTACGCCGCAGAACTCTGTTATATCGCCGTCTTTCGTTATCGCGAGGATTTTCGCGTCGGTCGACAGCGTATCATAGCCGACAAACTCCGTTGTGAACTTGTCGAGTTCTGTGTTCTTCGCGTTATCCCAGCCGCCGCCCAATTTCTTGTTCGCGCGGGCTGTGTCCTTTTGTATCTTCATACATTCGGCAAATCCTTCCTCGTCTGCCGTAAGACCCTTTTCGGCGAGGATTTCCTTTGTGAGGTCAAGCGGAAAGCCGTATGTGTCGTGGAGTTTGAAAACATTCTCGCCCGAAAGCGTTGTCTTGCCGTTTTTCTGAAGTTCCTCTATCATCTCGTCAAGGATAGCGGAGCCGTTGTCTATCGTCTTTGCGAAACTCTCCTCTTCCGTCTGGATTACCTTTTTAATATACGCGCGGTTGTCGGCGAGTTCGGGATATGCAGACAGGTTTTCATCAATCACGGTATCGCAGACTTCATACAAAAACGGCTTGTGATAACCGAGCAGTCTGCCGTGACGTGCCGCTCTGCGGAGAAGTCTGCGCAGAACGTAACCTCTGCCCTCGTTTGACGGGAGTATTCCGTCGCCTGCCATAAACGTCGTGGAGCGGATATGGTCGGTAATAACGCGGATAGATACGTCTTTTTTATCGTCGTCGTGATAATTTACGCCGACAATCGAGCAAATCCTGCCCATAATGTTCTTTACAGTATCGACTTCAAACAGGTTATCTACGCCCTGCATAACGCACGCTAAGCGCTCCAGACCCATTCCCGTGTCTATGTTCTTTGTCGCAAGCTGAGTGTAATTTCCGTTGCCGTCGTTGTCGAACTGTGTGAAAACGTTGTTCCATATCTCGATTATACGGTCGTTCTCCTCAGCCTCCTCAAACGAATTGAGCGGTCCGTACTTTTCGCCGCGGTCGAAGTGTATCTCGCTGCACGGTCCGCAGGGTCCGCTGCCGTGTTCCCAGAAGTTGTCCGCTTTGCCGAGTTTTATTATCCTGTCGCGCGGTACGCCGATTTCGTTTGCCCAAATGTCGCCCGCCTCGTCGTCCTGCTCGTAAATCGTCACCCAGAGCCTGTCCGCGGGGATTTCAAGCACCTTTGTGAGGTACTCCCACGCCCACGCGATTGCCTCGTGCTTGAAATAATCGCCGAACGAAAAGTTGCCGAGCATTTCAAAATATGTGCCGTGGCGCGCCGTGTGACCTACGTTTTCAATATCGGGTGTTCTTATGCACTTCTGGCACGTCGTAACGCGGCGGCGCGGAGGTTCTTCTATTCCCTGAAAGTACTTTTTAAGCGGCGTCATACCCGCGTTTATCAGCAGAATGGAGTTATCGTCGGGCGGGGGTACGAGCGGAAAGCTGGACATTCTCAGGTGTCCTTTGCTCTCGAAAAACGACAGATAACTCTCGCGAAGTTCATTTAATCCCATCCACTTCATGATTTTTTGTCCTTTCACATCAGAAATAAAAATCTTTTATTATTTAACAGCGTCCTGTATTTTCGCGCCGTCTGTATTTACGATAACGTATAAATAACCGTCGTCGGTCTGACCCTTTACGGTACCCGCAACGCTTTCTTCAAACGACGGATAAGCAAGGGCGTTCGGGTCGTTTTTGATATAGTCGTAATACGCGTCAACGGACTTTTGCGCGTCCTCCGTTT
This sequence comes from uncultured Clostridia bacterium, assembly GCA_947628655.1. GTDB lineage: Bacteria > Bacillota > Clostridia > Oscillospirales > Ruminococcaceae > CAG-115. Next base: position 17,481 of record CANRAS010000013.1, read on the forward strand.
TCCCGTCGGCGGGCTTTGCGACAACGACCTTGTAAAGGTTCGCGCTCATTGCCGTGGACGCTAAGCAGTATTCCTCGAAAACGGAAACGTCCAGATTAGGGTAGAGCCAGCTCAAAGTTTCCGCGTCTGTTTCCGTGCCGTTGTGCTGAAGTTCCATCATCGACCATTCGCCCGTGTTCAGTATCTCCATCATAATATCGCCCGCGCGGTTGTCGGGGTATTCGTAGCCCGTCGTATCGCTTATGTCGAGCGCGGGTCTGCTGTCTATTGCGCTTGTCGTCGCGGAACTGCTTTCCGTCGCGGTGTTGCCGTTTGATGTGCTTGTCTGCGCGGAAGTGCCGTCCGACGCGGAGTTACCGCCGTTACTGCACGCGCAGAGCGTTACCGCTAATAATCCCGCTGTTAAAACAGATATTGCTTTTTTCATAATAATTACCAAACCTTTCCAATCAATGCAAACTACTACATCTATATATTATAGCGCAATTTCAGCAACTTGTCAACCCCCATTGCAAAAAAGAACCCGCGAAACCTGTCCGCGGGTGTTATCCTCTTAATTCCAATTAGTTACCGCCGTCTTTTGCTTTTCGCTCAGCGCCTTGCGCGGGTACTCGTGGAGTTTTCCGCGAAACACTTCGCTTGTAGCGTCAAGGTTCATAAAATCAAGCGGGCGCACGATGTCTTTAAACGTTTCGCTTTTCTCAACCCCGCATTCTACGAGCAATCTCCTCAAAAACTCCGAGCAGTAGCAATATTTCTCGCGCTTTATCGACTTCCCGAAAATCGCCATAAAAAGCCCTAACGTATCATATCTGTATGAATATTTATGTTCTAGCATATCGCTTAATTTATTCGCTATATCGTCATATGCCTCTTCATCTATGTGCTTTTTGAGAATTATCGCCTCTGTTTCGGTAAATCTGCCCATTGTTCCCGAAGTGAGCGATTCCTGCACAAACCCGCCTATCCACGGGAAGTACTTATACCGTCTGCCGAACGAGAACATTCGGTTGAGTTCCGCGTCAAGGCTTACCGAAACATGGTTATAAGAGGTATGCGTAAACTGGCTGATTATCCGCGATACGACGGAGGGAGTATGCGAGATTATTATGTATATATCCTTGTTGAGATTGTCCAATGTTTAAAACCTCCTTTGCGGATAGTAGCCGGAGAAGAGCGGCTAGTAGCCAGAGAATAGTAATTAGTAATTAGTTTTTGTGTGCGCTCCGCGCACAAGTCGGATTGTCTTTGAATTGTTGCGTTGACGCTCTTGGTTAAAGCCGCGTTCAAAACTAATCTCTAATCTCTATTCTCTAAACAACTATATTATAGCACGAAAGAATAAAACTGTCAATAACATTTTCTGTATTTGTGCAAATCACCGAACTGTTTGCGCCCGCATATACTGCACAAAGGAGATGATGTTATGCTTATCGAGAGCGACTATGACCGCCGCGCGGCGGTAAGATACGCGTTAAATTGGGCGTTCGCGCGAAATCCGCGGTTCTATGACTTTGAGGACATTGGCGGCGACTGCACGAATTATATATCGCAATGCCTGTACGCGGGGTGCGGTGTGATGAATTACTCGCAGGAAAACGGTTGGTATTACATAAACTCCAACGACCGTGCGCCCGCGTGGACGGGTGTGAACTTTTTGAGGGAATTTCTGCTTACAAACCGCGGTACGGGCGTTTACGGGGAGCAGGTTCCGCTGTCCGAACTTCGCCGCGCCGATATTATTCAGCTTATCAACCGCGAGGGGCGGTATTATCACACGGTATTTGTTTCGGCAATATTCGAGCCTGCAACTCCCGAAAACATATTTGTCTGCGCACATTCGGTAAATGCGCGAAACCGCAAACTTTCGACATATAACTATGCCGACGCGGCGGGCTTTCACATCATCGGTGCGCGGCGGGAAATAGCTTTGAATGTTTAACACGCTGAAAGGAGCAAACGATTATGTTTATTTATACTGTTGAGGCGGGCGATGACCTTACGTCGCTTTCAAGACGCTTTGGAATACCGACAAGCCGCATTATCGCGGACAACGCGCTAAGATACCCGAATATGCTTGTCGTGGGACAGCACCTTATTATAATGTCGGACGTAATTCGGCACGTTATAGAGAAAGGGCAGACGCTGTATTCGCTGTCGCAGGAATTTGGAGTGCCGCTGGATACTCTGCTCGCGGCGAACCCGAATGTTAATCCGATAGCACTTTATGAGGGCGAAATCATAAATATTCCGATAACGGACGACATTCCTAAACGTCCCGCAGTCATAAACGGATATGCTTACCCGCATATTACGGACAGCGCGCTTGTCTGCTCTATGCCGTTTCTCACGTTTTTATCGCCGTTTTCGTATTCGGTAACTCCAACGGGCGATATTATCCCGCCGTCGGACGACAGACTTATCGAACAGGCGGAGAAAAACTCCGTTTTGCCGTTTATGGTGGTGACTAACATCTATGACGGCAGTTTTTCGACCGAAGTGCTCTCGCAGATACTCGCCTCCCCCGACGCACGCGAGCGCCTTATCGCGTCTATTCTCACGGAACTTGAACGAAAAGGCTATGCGGGAGTTAATCTCGATATGGAATACATCTCCCCCGACGACCGCGAAATCTACAACGCGTTCCTTTTGGAACTTTCAAGCAGACTGCACGCGGGCGGATATACGCTTATAACCGCCGTCGCGCCGAAATACCGCGCCGACCAGCCGGGTATTCTCTACGAATCGCACGATTACAGGGTTCAGGGCGAGGCGGCGGATTATGTGATAATTATGACCTACGAGTGGGGCTACACCTATTCCGCGCCGATGAGCGTTCAGCCGATAGAGGAAGTGCGAAAGGTGTTAAGATACGCGACGACGGAAATTCCGTCCCCAAAAATACTTATGGGTATGCCGAACTACGGCTATGACTGGACATTGCCGTATACGCGCGGCACGGCGGCGGCAAGTATCGGGTTTACGGCGGCGCTTGACCTCGCGGTGAAAAATAACTCCGAAATTTTCTATGACGAAAAATCACAAACGCCGTATTTCTACTATACGGACAGAGGAGTGCGGCACGTTGTATGGTTTGACGACGCGAAAAGCATTGACGCGAAACTTCGGCTTGTCGATGAATTTGACCTCGCGGGAGTTTCCTATTGGACTATAAACCGCTGCTATATACCGAATTGGGAGATAGTTGACAGTTTGTTTGGGGTTGTTAAACTGTAGAGTAGTTTGTTAGAGAATAGAGAATAGTTGTTAGTTTTGGTGCGCCCTGCGGGCGCGGAAAGATTGTCTTTAAGTCAATGCGTTGTTCGCTTTAGCGCGCGGTTTAGGTGGTTCAGGTCAAGCGACCCTATAACAGTTTACAGTTAAGAGTGCATAGTGCACAGTATGAATAGAGTTGCGCCCTGCGGGCGCGGGATTAGATTGTCTGCGGGTCAAGGCGCACCTGCGCCGTCCGTGGCGTTTGGCGTGGCTCAATTCGCGCGACCCTTTCCCTTATCCTGCATTAGCTTACCGTCCCGCGTATTAACGCGCCTGCGCCGTCCGTGTACGCGCCTGTTGCCGACCGCCCGCAATTCGCCTGTCGGCGAATTAACGGCGCTTGCGCGCCGTTGTTTTGCGCGTTGCGCAAAACTTGCGGGCTAGGGTGACTTCAAACGCGGCGGGCTGCAATTAACAAGTAGGTGATATTATGAGCATTTGCTCTTTAGATAAAATAAACGTCGGACAGCAAGCGGAAGTTTTGGAACTGAAAACTGCGGGCGCAATGCGCCGCCGCTTTCTCGATATTGGACTATGCGGCGGCGCATTGGTGGAATGTGTCGGGCGCAGTCCGATGGGCGACCCGTCGGCGTACCTTATCCGCGGCGCGGTGATCGCAATTCGCGCTGTAGACAGCAAAAGCGTAATTGTGAGGAGTGATTGAATGAAATTCGCGGGGGATATTCACCAAAACTGCGCACACTGCTCAAAACCGTGCGCAAAAGGTTCGCAAAGACTAACTACTAGCAACTATTCTCTAACCACTACCGCAACTATCGCGCTCTGCGGAAATCCGAACGTCGGGAAAAGCACGGTATTCAACGCGCTTACGGGACTGCGCCAGCACACGGGAAACTGGGCGGGGAAAACCGTTTCCGTGGCGGTGGGACGGTTTGAAACAACGCGATATTCCTACACTATAGCAGATTTACCGGGAACATACTCTCTGTTAGCACATTCTGCGGAAGAGGAGGCGGCACGGAATTATATCTGCTTTAACGCGCCCGACGCGGCTGTTGTCGTGTGCGACGCCACTTGCCTTGAACGCAGTTTGAACCTCGCGCTCCAGATAATGGAAATCTGTCCTAAAACGATAGTGTGTGTAAATCTGCTTGACGAGGCGGCGCGGCGCGGGATTTCCGTTGATTTGGAACGGCTCGAAAAAAATCTCGGAGTGCCTGTTGTCGGCACGAACGCGCACAACAAGCGAACGCTTGCCGTGCTTACGGAACGCCTTGACGAACTTTGCGCGGGTGAAATTTCTGTAAACCCGCCCGTTCTCCGCTACATAAAGCCGATTGAGGACGCTGTTGAACTTTTAGAGCCGATTTGCCGAGATTATCTGAAATGCGGCGTTCCCCCGCGCCGCGCCGCGCTTGCGCTTATCGACAATGATGTTTCTCTCAAAGAAAAAATCGAAGAGAATGCGGGCGCGAAAATTGCCGATAACCGCGAACTTTCACAAGCGATTGACAGCGCCGCGGCAATGCTTTCCGAGAACGGGATAACGCCCGATACGCTTAAAGACCACATTGTTTCCTGCATACTCGAAAACGCCGAAAACGCTTGTAAAAACGCCGTGAAGTGCGGGAAACGGCGAGTTTCCAAAGCGGACGGGATACTTACAAGCAAGGCTTTCGGCTATCCGATAATGATACTTATGCTGATGTGCGTTTTCTGGATAACGATTGTCGGCGCGAATTATCCGTCCGAACTGTTAGGGAGCGGGCTGTTCTGGATAGGCGACAGGCTGTCTGACTTTATGGCATTTATACGCGCTCCCGAATGGCTTTCGGGTGTGCTTGTAGACGGCGCTTACCGCGTTCTCGCGTGGGTCGTGTCGGTTATGCTGCCGCCTATGGCTATTTTCTTTCCGCTGTTCACATTGCTTGAAGATTTGGGCTATCTGCCGCGCGTGGCATACAATCTTGACAGACCGTTCGCAAAATGCAAGGCTTGCGGAAAGCAGGCGCTTACGATGTGTATGGGCTTTGGGTGCAACGCGGCGGGAATTGTCGGGTGTCGGATAATCGACAGCAGGCGCGAACGCATAATCGCAATGCTGACGAACGTTTTCGTGCCGTGCAACGGGCGGTTTCCGATGATTATTACAATAATCTCGCTGTTTTTCGTAAGCGCGGGCGGGCTTTTGGGGAGCGTATTATCTGCGCTTGTCCTGACGCTTGTCATACTCTTAGGGATATTTGCGACATTCGGGGTGTCGAAACTGCTGTCGTGTACTCTGCTTAAAGGCGAGCCGTCCTCGTTTACGCTGGAACTTCCGCCGTTTCGCAAACCGCAGTTCGGGAAAATTCTCGTACATTCTCTGATAGACAGAACGATATTCGTCCTGGGCAGAGCCGCCGCTGTTGCCGCGCCCGCAGGCGCGGTCATCTGGATACTCGCGAACGTTTCGGCGGGCGGCGCGACATTGCTTTCCCACATAACGGGATTTCTCGACCCGTTCGCGCGGTTTATCGGACTTGACGGAGTAATCCTCACGGCGTTTATCCTCGGACTTCCTGCGAACGAGATAGTAATACCGCTTGCTGTTATGGCGTATATGCAATTAGGTTCGCTTTCGGAACTTGCGCCCGCGCAGATGTTCACGCTTTTCACCGCGAACGGCTGGACAGCGACAACCGCCGTTTGCGTAATCATCTTCACGCTGATGCACTTCCCGTGTTCAACGTCGTTGCTGACGATTAAAAAGGAAACAGGGAGCTGGCGGTGGGCGGTAGTCGGCGCGGTTTTGCCGACGGTGTGCGGGGTTGTGGTATGTGCTGTGGTTAATGCGTTGATGGGGTAGTAGTTAGAGAATAGTTATTAGTAGTTAGTTTTGCGTGCCCCCCTGTTTCGCTTTTTTGCGTCGGCATCGTGCCGACGCTCTGGGCGAAACGGTGCGGCATCCTGCCGCAGCCTACGGCGGACAGATTAGATTGTCTTTAAGTCAAACCGACCCAACAACGCGGTGGGGTTCGGTGTGGCTCAATTCAAGCGACCCTTTCCCTTATCCTGCGTTAGCTTACCGTCCCGCGTATAAACGTGCCTGCGCCGACCGTGTACGCGCCGTTGCCCGACCGCCCGCAATTCGCCTATCGGCGAATTAACGGCGCTTACGCGCCGTTGTTTTGCGCTCCGCGCAAAACGCGGGCTATATGACACAACGCCCCGCCGTCGGCGGGGCGTATTGACCCAAAGACAATCTAATCGTCCGCGAGAGCGGACACTCTAAAATCTAGCCTCTAGCCTCTGTTATCTAGCTTACTGTCTAATATATATCCCTTGCTCCTCAATATAGTCCTCTAACTCCTGTTTCATTTCGTCTACCCACGTTTCGTGTTCGGAGAACTTTTCGGGTTCGGCGGGGGGCTGTTTTTTCACGGCGGATATTTCTGTCCACACGGGACGATAACCGCACTTCAGCGCGGTGTTCTGCGACGCGATGTTCGCGGGCGACGTGCCGTAAAACGGAATATCTCCGCTTTGCTGTATCAGCTTTGTAATTTCGTTCACAAGAAACGAACCCATTCCCTTGCCCCTGTATTCGGGAAGAACGTCAACGCCTATCTGTAACCAGTTCGGCGTTCCCGAAAAGTCGCGCGACGCGCCCGCCATTCCCATAATAACATCGCCGTCCATTGCCGCGAGGACAAGCACATCGGGGCGCTCGTCCGTATATTCATCACAAAGAATGTCAGGAAACCGCTTGTCGCCGTAGTATTGCTTAAATTCGGGGAACTCCAGACGTTTCAGCGGGAATTTCTGCGAAAGCGCGGGTACTTCACACGGCAGGAACATATGGTGCGGACCTGCGCCGTTCAATTCGCAGCCATAGCGCGAAAGTTCCTGCGCTATGGCGTTCAGCTTTTCAAACTCGAACAGAGAAATCCCGTCGCAGTCCTTTGAAAGTTCCCGCACGAACGGCAAGAACCTTTCATCGGCGGTGACAAGACAGCCCTTGCCCGTGCTTGCCATTGAGAAAAAACCGTCGCTTTCGCGGTATTTGCGCCCGCTCCTGCCTGCGGACGATGTTATTATGTTCGCTCCGCTGTCAATATCCGTTTCGGAGCAATTGTACTCTAGGGATAATAGTTTTTTTAGATTGTCCCGATAATTCATAGTTAATACTCCTTTTAAGCAGCTAGAGATTAGTTTTTTTCCCGCCGTAGGCGGGGAAAAAACGTTTTACATCTGCCTCTAAATACTGTTTATAATCCTATACGCTTTAATCAATTCGCTGTCGCTAACCGCCCTGTTCGCGGGGCTGGGCGAGGGCAAGCACACGTCGTTTATTAAATCGGGGAAAAACCGCGCGTAGAGTTCGTGCGCCTTTTTGCCCGTCGTGAACACCGCGTTTATCGGACATTCGGCGAGCAGACCGCGAATATCGTTCGGCACGGCGTTTTTTATCGAACTGTCGGACGCTCCGCTGATTTCACACTCCGCGAGAACGTCCCAAAGCGCAATTCCGCGGCGCAGGCACATCAGCCTGCGTTCTTCGATTGACTGAAAAAACGGCTCTTCAAGTACCGCTGAAAGCGTTCTCCAAAAACGATTTTGCGGGTGCATATAATAAAATCCCGCCGCGCGCGATTTCGGCGACGGCATTGTTCCCAAAATCAGCACCGTGGAGTTTTTATCATAAACGGGCGGGAAATTGTGCGTAACGCGGTTAAAATTCATAATCCACGCTTGCGGACACCGTGCGTATCGTCTTGCAGAACTCCGACACCTCAACGTGGAGCGGGTTTGTGCTGTAAGCGTTCAGGTCGTCAAGGCTGTCGAACTCCGCTGTCAGAACCGCGTCATAACTCCGCTCGGACGGGTTTATGTTTATCCCGACTTCCATTGAACGAATTTGCGGTATTTTCCCTTTAAGCGACAACAGACGGTCGCGGAAAATCAACATATTCTCGTGTTCGTTTTCCTTAAATTTCCACATTACAATATGCTTTAACATAATTTGCTCCTTTCGGTTGCTTTGAATAGGGTTGGGTGATGAGGGGTCAAGCAGCTAGAGAATAGTTATTAGTAGTTAGTTTTGGTGCGCGCTACGCGCGCGATTTAGATTGTATTTGGGTCAATGCGCCCCTGCGCCGTCCGTAGCGTTCGGCGTGGCTCAATTCGCGCGACCCGCGCCCTTATCGCGCGTTAATTTACCGCCCCGCGTATTAACGCGCCTGCTCCGCCGTACACGCGCCTGTTGCCGACCGCCCGCAATTCGCCTACGGCGAATTAACGGCGCTGTCGCGCCGTTGTTTTGCGCTCCGCGCAAAACGCGGGCTTTTGTAACAGCGCCCCCGCCGCAGCGGGGGCGTTTCTTTACCAAGCGCGTCAGCGCAATAATTACGCGGTCTTACAGGGCAATCCACAAAGCGGATTGCTCGCTTACCTCTATTCGGTCAACGCTATGACCCAAAGAACTAACTACTAACAACTATTCTCTATCATTAATCTAATAGGCTAATCGCCTTTTCCGTCATCTCGTAATCCTGCTTTACCTTATTATAAAGTTCTGCCTGCACTTCCGAAGTACTCTGCGCATTTCTGAGCGCCTCGGTCAAATCGGACGCGGACTGCCTTAGTTTGTCAAGTCCCAGATTAAGGCAAACTCCCTTTAAAGTATGCGCCATTCGGAACGCGGTCGCCACATCTCCGCTTTCAAATGAACTCACAAGCGAGGAGTAGGACGGGTCACTCGTGAATTTCTTCACAAACTTCAAAAGCATTTCCTCTCTCCCGCACATACGCGTTACCGCCGCGGAAAAATCCGAACCTATGCTTTCATAACATTCACGCAAAGTCACTTATGTCCACTCCTTTCATAATATCGTACTCCCGCTGTGCGGGAACGAGTTTTCCTATTACGCCCGTGTAACGCTGAGGTTCGGCTACTGTGAACGCCGCCCTGCATATCAGCTTATATTCGGTAACTTGTGCGTTTTCGGGGAATTTCACCTCGCCGTCCGCAGGGTCGCATATTCTGAACGTGCGGACAACTTCATCGGAATTTGGTTTCTTTTCCTCGACAACATAAAAGCAAAACTGCACTATCGGATTATCGGGCGGCAATGCTCTGAATTTTGCGTTTAAATCGTGGAGTTTCTCCTTGCCGAATATCTTTATAAACGTTTCGTTATGAACGGGATCCATAAGCGTTTCGGGAAGTCCCAGAGCCTTTGCCGCGGTGGGCGACAGCGTGAGCATTTTCGCGTTCATCGTGTACTCAAAAGAACAGCTCCCCGAAATTCCCTCAAAGAAACGGTTCTTCATCTTTTCATATTCAAGCAAATGCAGCAGCCTGTCGGAGGAGTAGAGCGACTCGTTCTTCAGCAAATCGCGCGCAAACTCTCTTACATCGTAATCCATATTACCGCCTTGGTTGCCCTCTTTTACAAGGCGAATTTGCTCTGCGGCATTGTTAAGGCAAGTTATCAAAAGCGGGTTGAACTGACCGCATTCGCCTTTGGTTATCATTTCAAGAGCGGTAGCGTGCGAGAACGCCTTTTTATAGCAGCGCTCCGCAGTAAGAGCGTCATATACGTCCGCAAGCGCCACGACCTGCGCCGAGATAGGCACTTCGTCGCCGACAAGCCCATCGGGATAACCTCTGCCGTCCCAGCGCTCGTGGTGCCAGCGCGCGATGTCATACGCCATTTTTACAAGCGGTTCGTCCTTATGGAACGGCAAATCCGCGAGCATTTGTGAACCTACCGCCGAATGGGATTTCATTATCTTGAACTCCTCGTCGGTGAGCCTGCCGGGCTTATTTAATATTTCTTCGGGAATACAAATCTTGCCGACATCGTGAAGTGCGGCGGTTTTTATAATAAGAGAAATCTTCGTTTCGTCAAGGTCGTATTTATCGGTTATCTTAATAAGTTCGTGCAGGAGAATATCCGTGTAATTCTGAACGTAAATAACGTGCATTCCGCACTCGCTGTTGCGGTACTCAACGATATGCGCGAGAATATTTATCATAAGACGGGAATCCTTTTCGCGCTCAAAATACTGGTCGGCGACCATTCCCGCGAGGTTTTTCTGTTTGGAATACAGATTAATCATATTCCGACAGCGGCGCTGAACTACATAAATATCAAACGGACGTGTTATGAAATCCGTCGCGCCAAGTTCATAAGCCTGATGAATAACTTCTGGGTTCATCTCGGAACTTATCATAATAACGGGAATATCAGTAAGCCAGCCGTTTTTCTTCATAGCTTTCAGAACGTCCAGCCCGTCCATTTCGGGCATGACAATATCAAGCAGTACGAGGTCTATTTCGGTATCGTACCTGCTAAGCATACTCACCGCGTCTTTTCCGTTTTCAGCCTCAAACACGAGATACTCTCTTTCAAGCATTTCGGAAAGCATCGAACGGTTCATCTCGGAATCATCAACAATAAGTATCTTCTTCATAACACAAGCGCAAGAACGCGAAAGACGCGAACTTGCTTTACTCCTTTCGGGAATAAGATAAACACCTATATATAATAATTATATCATACGTTGTTTTATTTGTCAAGTAGAGATTAGAGATTAGTTGTTAGTAGTTAGTTGATGCAAGAGGCTAGAGGGGCGTGTTCCCGCTTTGCGGGAACTACGCAGAGGCTGGAAGCTAGACGGGTAATCCGCAATTGGCGGATTACCCTCAAACAGCAGGCTTTGCCTGCTGTCTGTTTGGGTGCGCGGGCTTGCGCCCGCGCGGAAAGATTGTCTTTAAAATTAAAACGTCCCTGCGCTGCTGCGCAGGGACGTTTTTTATTAACCGTTCCCCGCTGACGGCGGGGAATCCGCAAGTTGTTTTTCACAAAACGCTTTCAAAACCGGAATGTCGTTTACCACAACTTCCCATACAAAAGATTTGTCCATTCCTATGTATTCGTGCGCAAAGCGATTTCTCATTGCGCGCATATCTTTCCACGGAATTTCAGTGTTATGCTTTTCCTTAAATTCATCGCTTAAATGTCCCGTCAGTTCTCCGATTTGAAGTTCAGCCATACTTACAGCATTATAATAATATGAAATTACTTTCAAAAACATCTTTGTCCTTGCCGAAGAAAGACAAACACGCGTCAATTTGTTTACAATATTCCAACATATGGGAAATAATGTTCAAATCTCTTTCTGATGATGTTATCATTCGTATATCACCCTTTTATCCAACTCGACTTCTTCGGCAAAACGCTTGTTCAGCGGAATACTGCGGTTCTTTTCCAACTGTGCCAGCGTCAGCAAGTCTACGTCTTTTTCCAGAGCCTCTTCCAAATCCTCCCAAAGTCCGAAGTACTTCAGCCCGTGTACGTTCCGCGCGTCAATCAACAAATCGACGTCGCTATCCTCCGTAGCCTCGCCCCGCGCATATGCGCCGAACAAATATATCTTCGGAATGTCGTATCGCTTTGCCACGCCCCGAATACGTTCGCAAATTTCCTCTATCGTGTAAACCATTAAACACACCTTACCTAAAATTATACGCCCTGCTTACCAAGGGCGCTTTTTTATTGTTTGTTCTCCCGCCGTAGGCGGGGAAACCGCAATTTGTTTTTGCTATAATTCGGCGTTCTTACCTCTAATCGGTCAACGCTTTGACCCCAAGAACTAACAGGGTAATCCGCCAACGGCGGATTATTCGCTAACAACTATTCTCTAACTACTAAACAACTAAAAGTTTACCGCCTTGCAGTAGGGCGCATTATAAAACCCGCTGTATGCAGGGTGGGTAAAATCGCCCAACGGTTTCGCGCTCCCGCCGACGGTGAACTTTCGTTCACCGGAGGTCTGCAATCCGCCGTCGGAGCCGAAATCCCTTTAAAAAAGTGTTCGGATCATAAACTGCGCACATACGCCGTCAAGGCAGTAAATTTTTAGATGTTGACTTTATTTTCTGTCGGCTGAATACGATTATTCCTCGCCCGCGCCGTCAAGTTCTTCCAAATCTTCGTCGTATACCTCTTTCGCAAGTTCGGAAAAGCGTTTGAGGAACATCTCGCCGACGCGCTCGTACTCGCTGTCGTCGTCCACGGTGGCAAGCATTTCCTCGCCGTCTTGCTTTACTTCTTTCAGCACGACAAATTCGGCGTTTCCGTCGCCGTCCTCGTCGTAATCTTCGGGAATTAACGCGTAATATACAGTACCGTCCATTTCGGCGCGGTCAACAAACTCAAAGCGCGAAACGTTTCCGTCCTCGTCCTCAAGTTCGATAATGCCCTCTTCCTCGTCAAGATAAGCGTTCTCGCTTTCGCCCATTCAAAACGCTCCTTTACAGCGTGAGATTTGTCCCGAAAAACAGAACAACGCTTGAATATATTGTACAATATTCCCGCGCCGTTGTCAAGAGGTAATTTTTCAAAAACAAGCCAAATTCCGCTATTTCGCCGTATAATCATTACTTTACCCAAAAAAGCGTTTGAAAATATATACAAATTCACAACAAGAAATTTAAAAATTTCTATTGACTTTGACGAAAGTTTGTGGTATTATATATTTAAGGAAAGAGAAACCCGAAGTCAAGCCGAGAGGTCGGTACGGGAAACGCTCTTCCGAATATCTTCACAAGGAGAAAGGTCCGATGGAAAGTTAAGTTTCAACTCAAACTTAATAGGTGCGCGAAAATAAAAGCGCAGGTTTTCCGAATGAAAAGGAGCAGTCCGATGGGTTGTTGAGTTTCCTGGAAGATTAAATCTCAAACGAAAGGCAGGCGAATTCCGATGGAAATTGAACCTTCTTTGAAATCGTCTGCGGGGTCGCCGAACGCTTACCGCTGAGGTGAATTTTAGGACGATGATTTGCACGAAAGTTGATGAGCTTTCAAAAGTGCAAAATCCGTTGATGTAAAGTGCTTAAACTTGATTTTAAACCGCACGGTTACGTTCACTCCGCAGATTTTCGGTATCAATATCTTCCGTTTAGCTAAAGTGTCACTTGATACTTCGGTGCATACCATTAAATTGAAGATGATTGATGTTTTCCGCTTAACGCGTTTACATAGATAAGCCATAATGAAAGTGGTGGTCGAGATGTGCGAGTTAATTATTAAGGCAGGAAAATTCTAGCAGGAGGTTAAGTCCGATGTCCGATAAAATTTGCTCTAACCACAAATTTTAACAAGGAGAACGGTCCAATGTAATACCGAAGTTATATACAATTGAATAAATATCGCCCCCCGCGTGACCCGCGGGGGGTTGTCAGTTTATAGTTGAAAGTGTTGAGTGCATAGTATAGATAGAGTTGCGCCCTTGCGGGCGCTTATTAGATTGTATTTAAGTCAAGGCGTTGTTCGCCTGCGGTGTGGTATCCAATGCGTACTCCCCGCCATAGGCGGGGTATTTTCGCATAGCTTTCTCCCCCGCCGCAGGCGCGGGAGAAAGCCTTTACTGTGCGCTTTGCACAGCGTTTTCCGCGAAACGGTTAATGCGTTAACTTTAAACTGTTTACACATCCTCGGCGACAACTTCATCGGTTTCATCGAGGTCGGAATGTTCTCCGTCAAGCGAAACGTGGTCGGGTTTGTCCTCGCCTTTGTAGAGTATTTTCAGCAATATCGGCGCGGTGACGGACGAGAGAAGTATCAGCAGGATAACCGACGTGAAGTACTTCGGCTCGACCATTCCCACCGCCAAACCTTTTTGCGCGACTATCAGCGCCACTTCACCGCGCGTCATCATACCGACGCCGCATTTCAGCGAATCCTTTGTGCTGAATTTCCACGCCTTTGCCATAAGTCCGCAGCCTATTACCTTTGCAATCATCGCAACAAGCGCGAACGCCAGCGAGAACCACAAAAGCTGCGCCGTGAAGCCGTCAAAGCTGGTTTTAAGTCCTATAGACGCGAAAAATACGGGTCCGAACAGCATATAGCTTGAAATGTCCATTTTACCCGCGATGTATTCCGCGTCGCGCAGGTTACATAAGATTATGCCCGCGACGTATGCGCCCGTAATATCGGCAATTCCGAAGAAATGTTCGGCGGCGTATGCCATACCGAAACAGAGCGCAAGTCCGAAAATCGGTATTCGGCGGTGGTGAAACGAGTGCTTGTCCAGGAGTTTAAACAGCAAGTAAACGCCAAAACCTACGGCAATGCTGAATACGATAAACAACACGGTTTTCAATACGACCTCGGCGGGCTTTACATCGGCGGATTTAAAGCCGATAACGAACGTCAGCAGGATTATCCCCAAAACATCGTCGATTATAGCCGAGGATACTATCACCGTGCCGACTTTGCCTTTTAAATGTCCAAGTTCGCGGAGCGTCTGGACGGTTATGCTTACGGAAGTGGCGGTCATAATCGTGCCGATGAATACGCCCCTGAAGAACTCCTCAGAGCCGAACGGCGCGAACCCGAAGAAACAGCCGTACAGCGCCCAGCCCATAACAAGCGGTACGATAACGCCCGCGCACGCGATAGACAGCGCGACGGGACCTGTTTTCACAAGTTCCTTGAGGTTAGTTTCAAGACCTGCGGAGAACATCAGCAATACAACGCCGATTTCCGCCATCATCGCGATAAGTTCCGACTGCCCGACCCATCCCAAAAGCCCCGGACCTATCAGCAGACCCGCCGCTATTTGTCCGACGACCTGCGGCGCTTTCAGCTTTTTCGCGACCAGCCCGAACAGTTTCGCCGCGATTATTATTATCGCTAAGTCCTTGAAGATTTCGTATGTTTCCAATTTCTAAAGCCACCTTTAGCTGTTAAAGAATGTTGGTAATTATAAGTTAATGCGGGAGAGGTAAGCGAGCAATTCGCTTTGCGAATTGCCCTGTAAGAAGTAAGATAATGCAAATTCCCGCGTTTCTGCCTATATTATTATATATCTTTTGTTTAAGTAAATCAATAAGGAAATTTAACAATTATTGAGGAATTATCATTGATTTTTTCGGCAGTTACTTAATATATGCCGTTTTCACGCCGTCGGCGGGGGAGAACGCTATGTGAAAATCCTCCACCTACGGCGGGAGTACGCCGTGTGATACCACACCGCAGGCGCGCTTGCGGTTTGCCGTCGTTTGGCGTTAGCCAAACGACCCCGCCGACAGGCGGGGTGAAATTCGCGACAGCGAATTTCAGACGGCAAACCGCCGCGTTTTCGAGTACACTCCGTAGGAGTGTATCGAGAAAACGCCCACCCGATAAGGGAGCGTTATGACCCAAAGCCACACCGCCCCCGCCGTCCCAATGCTCCTAACCGCTTTAAAGGCGCGTTCGGCGTGGCTCAATTCAAGCACCCTTTTCCCTTATCCCGCATTAGCTTACCGTCCCGCGTCAAACGCGCCTGCGGCGCCGTGTACGCGCCTTTGCCCGACCGCCCGCAATTCGCCTACGGCGAATTTGCACCGCTGTCGCGGTGCAGTTTTGCGCTTTGCGCAAAACGCGGGCTATATAACACACCGCCCCGCCGTCGGCGGGGCGTATTGACCCAAAGACAATCTTTCCGCGCCCGCAGGGCGCACCTTGTCTAGCCTCTTGTCGTTCAACGCCGTGACCCAAACACCCAACTAACTACTAACAACTATTCTCTAAACAACTGAATGTTAATTCTGCACAAAAACACCAAAGCTACAACATAAATTTTTGTAAACTTTCCACCATTAATTCCCCCTAGTTGATTATCCGCGCAAAAATCGCTTGACGAAATCAATTGTTTTGGTGTAAAATATATACGAGGTATTAGAGGGTTTCACTCTAAATCTAACTTCCGAAATAAGGAGTAATGACATATGGAAAAGAAAAAAATCGGCGTATTGACAAGCGGCGGCGACGCGCCCGGTATGAACGCGGCGGTAAGGGCGGTCACAAGAACAGCTATTTCAAAGGGCTTTGAGGTAATCGGTATCCGCAGAGGGTACAACGGATTGCTCCACGGAGATATGGTGCCGCTGGACGTTGCCGCGGTAAGCGACATAATCCAGCGCGGCGGTACGATGATATACACCGCACGGTGTCTTGAATTTAAGGAGTGGGAAAACGTCGTAAAAGCGGCGGACATCTGCAAAGAGAACAATATGTGCGGAATAGTCGTAATAGGCGGCGACGGCTCGTTCAGGGGCGCGGCGGATCTGTCAAAGGCGGGCGTTCCGTGCGTAGGTATTCCCGGAACTATTGACAACGACATTCAATGCTCCGAATACACAATAGGCTATGATACGGCAATGAATACCGTTGTGGAAATGATAGACAAACTTCGCGATACGTCACATTCTCACGAAAGATGTGCGGTAGTCGAGGTAATGGGCAGACACGCGGGGCATATCGCGGTAAATACGGGACTTTCGTGCGGAGCGACCGCTGTTCTCGTACCCGAAATCGAGTTCGATATGAACGCCGTTATCAAGCGCATTAAGGAAGTGCGCGCGGCGGGCAAGAAACAGATTATAATAGTCGTAGCCGAGGGCGTAGGACATACGGAAGAAATCGCAAGACGCGTTGAGGCTGAAACGGGCATTGAGTCGCGGGCTACTATTTTAGGTCACGTTCAAAGAGGCGGCGCGCCTACCGTCCGCGACAGAGTAATAGCGTCCGAAATGGGCTATTACGCTGTTGAACTCCTAGAAAAGGGCATAGGAAACCGCGTTGTCGGTATGAAAGACGGCAAGGTTTACGATGTTGATATTCAAGAGGCTCTTTCAATGAAAAAGCCGTTCAACGAGCGCCTTTACAGAATTTGCAATGAAATAAACTTCTGATTTTCTAAATTGCAAATATTCTGCAAATAATTGCAAAAAATAAATAAAACAGAGTAGAAAATCGCGCGTTAAGTGCCGACCGAACGGAGAGTTGTCGGGCGGACGAAAAGCACTCGATGTCGCCTTTGAGCGACTTCGGGCTTGCGATGCGGTTTTCGCATCTCGCTGTACATAATAGAATAAAGTCATATTTATTCCGCTTGTATAGCGAAAAAGTCACGGGAGGAATGATTATGACTTTTTTTGCTAACTTCAAAAAATCGGCTTTAGAACTTAAAAGCCTGCGCTGTCTATGCGTTACGGCTATACTGATAGCGTTGGATTTAGTGCTGAAAAGCGTTACTATTAATGTGACGAAGGATTTAAAAATCACGTTCGCGTTTCTCGCTTTAGCGTCAATCGGAATGTTGTTCGGACCTGTTGTCGCGTTTCTCGCGGGAACTGTTACCGACATAGTAGGGCTTATGATTTCCCAGCAGATGAGCGCGTTCAACCCGCTGTTCACGCTTGTTGAGGCAATCGGCGCGATGATATACGGAATTTTCCTGTACGGACTGCATATCAGACCCTGCGCGGACGGGAAGTTCGCTGCAAAAGGCGACATAAAGCAGATACTGCGGATAATTTTCGCGAAAGTCACGGTGGTTATCATCTGCAATCTGATACTCACCCCGCTCGCGCAAATCGCGTCAAACTCGATGGAGGCGGGAATGTTCCTCTACGAACCGACGATAGCGAAATACCCCGCACGCCTTATCAAAAACGCGATACAATGCCCTGTTGACTGCGTACTGCTGATTGCGGTACTGCCGATTATACTTACTGCTTACAATAGGGTATTTAAGGTTCGGAAAGCGAGTTAGGCGAGTAGTTGTTAGAGAATAGAGATTAGAGATTAGTTTTTGTGCGCCCTTGCGGGCGCGGATTAGATTGTCTTTAAGTCATTGCGTTGCTGTTACGCCGATTTTACGGCACTGTAAACACAACCTATCCCCTGCGTGTTTCCCCGCCGTAGGCGCATCAACTTTCCTGCGCATTCCCCCGCCTACGGCGGGGGAATGCGGAAAACCAACTTTGCAAGGCGAAAACGTTTCAATCCCCGCGCAAATACTATTCACTTTGCATTGTAAACTTTAAACCAATAACAGGCAAAGGCAGAACGCGCATTTCAAAACAAAAAGTTGTCAGTACTAACGGCAACTAAAAATATACACTATAAGGAGCTTATTGCAATGAACAAACTCGGATTTATAGGCGTCGGAAATATGGGCGGCGCTATTATCAAGGGAATAAACGGGAAACTCGGCAACACGGCGGTTTTCGCTTACGACAGCAGTCCCGAAAAACTCGTGGACTTGAACCTGTACGGCGCTACTCCCGCGTCAAGTATTATGGAAATTGCCAACAAATGCGACTTTTTACTGCTTGCCGTGAAACCTCAGCAGTTGGATTCCGTACTCGCCGAAATCAAAAGCACGAACAGAGAAAATCTCGTGATTATTTCAATCTGCGCGGGAATTTCCGCTGAATATATACAAAAGCGGACGTTTGCTAATGCGAAAGTCGTTTTGGTAATGCCGAACACTCCGATGATGTTGGGGTGCGGAGCGTCGGCGATGAGCCGCGCCGATAACGTTTCGGACGAGGAGTTCGAGTTCGCGCGGAAGATAATAAATTCCTGCGGAATGTCCGAGGTTATCCCGATAAACAAGATGAAAGAAATAATCGCGATAAACAGCAGTTCGCCCGCGTTTATTTATCTGTATGCGAAAGGCTTTGTTCAGTACGCCGAAAAAGCAGGCATTGACGAGAAAGCGGCGCTCAGACTGTTCGCGCAGACCCTTGCGGGCGCGGCGAAAATGCTGACAGAAAGCGGAATGACCGTTGACGAACTGATAAAGCAAGTAAGTTCCCCCGGCGGCACAACACTCGCGGGACTTCAGGAACTCTACAACGGCAGGCTCACCGAAACGGTGATAAACGCATGCGAGGCTTGCACTAAGCGCGCTTATGAATTAGGGGCGGACTGAAGAAAGAAGTAAGAGGTAAGCGAGCAATTCGCTTTGCGAATTGCCCTGTAAGAAGTAAGAGAGTGGCAGGCGCGTTTCCCCCGCTGTAGGCGCATTAACTTCCCTGCGCTTTCCCCCGCCGTAGGCGGGGGAAAGCGGAAACCCGCCTTTACAAGGTGAAAACGTTCAATCCCCGCGCAATATTCTACGAACTGTAAACGGATAACAAGAAA
Source organism: uncultured Clostridia bacterium (assembly GCA_947628655.1). Lineage (GTDB taxonomy): Bacteria > Bacillota > Clostridia > Oscillospirales > Ruminococcaceae > CAG-115. The sequence goes on from CANRAS010000013.1 coordinate 36,694, forward strand.
GGAGTGCGCGTTTTGCAAAACGTAGCCGAATTAATAACAAAGCTGACGCCCGTGTTTCGGGATTACGGCATTGCCCGCGCGGTGCTGTTCGGTTCATATGCGAAACAGACCGCTGACGAAAAAAGCGATTTGGATTTGCTCGTGGACAGTAATCTGCACGGACTGCGATTTGTCGGGTTTGCCGAAGAAATAAGGCGGCGCGTAAATTTGCCCGTTGACGTTCTGGACGTTTCGCATATTGAAAAGGGTTCTCGGATTGAACAAGAAATTCAATCAACGGGGGTTGTTATTTATTCGGTTAACGGCGCTGACTGTTGAATGCGTTCCCCCCGCCGTAGACGGCGTAAATAATAAACTTGTCTTTAACAAAAACGAAAAGGAGAAAAATATGGTAGTAATTGAACTCGAAAACGGGAAGAAAATCAAGCTGGAGCTTTATCCCGAAAAAGCTCCGATAACCGTGGAGAATTTCACGAAACTCGTAAAGGACGGGTTTTATGACGGGCTTATTTTCCATAGAGTAATAAGCGGTTTTATGATACAAGGCGGCGACCCTAAGGGTACGGGAACGGGCGGTTCGGACAACAAGATAAAGGGCGAGTTCTCCGCAAACGGCGTACCGAATGATATTCAGCACGTTCGCGGGGTAATTTCAATGGCGCGTTCAAGAGATATGAACTCCGCGTCAAGTCAGTTCTTTATCGTTCAATGGGACGCTCCGCACCTCGACGGGCAGTACGCCGCGTTCGGCAGGGTGGTTGACGGTATGGACGCGGTTGACGAAATCGCCGAGGCAGAAACGGACTACAACGACAGACCGCTCGAAGATGTTGTTATGAAACGCGTGTATATTGAGGAGTAATACGCAATTCCCGCCGACTGCGGTGTATAAACAAAACAACCCGCCGTTGGCGGGCTGTTTGTTTTATTGGGTGGAATTACTTTCTCTTTTTAGCCGATACAATTACGACTGCGCCTGCGAGAATTACGGGAACAAGTCCAACCGCAACGCCTGTCGGCGGGTTCGTTGTGGTGTCGGCGGGGGTAGTGTCTGTGGGCTTAGGAGTTTCGGGAGCGGGAGTTTCTGTTTTAGTAAGTACTTCGGTAGTTACAATATATTTGCTGAAGTGATTTGTTGTAAATACTACAAAACCGCTTTCAACTTTCGCTTTCATATCGGTGTAAGTGCCGTCAGTTTCTGCGCGGTAAACATAAACTTTTTCAGCGTCCTTGAACTTTTCGGGAACGGGGATTTTAATCGTTACCGTGCCGTCGGGCTGAACTTCCTTGCCGTCTATGTCCTTGAAACAAATATCATAAACGAGTTGGGTGTCGGTGTTTTCATCGGTGATTGCCGTTACTGTCAAAATTGCGTCATCAGGGAGAACGCCTACTTCTGCTGTCGCCGCAAAGCCGAGTTTGTCATCGGAGTAATCAACAATTGTTGCGGTGTTGGAAGAACTGCCGGAACTTGACCCGCTCGAACTGCTAGGCTTGCTTGTCGCCTTATCGGTGAATGTAACAAAACTGCTCTTGCCGTCCTTTGTTATAAGGAAAAGTTCATCGCTTACTGCGCTGATTTTGTCAGCGTCAACTGTTTCGGAAACGGTGTTCATGTCATCGTCAACAAGGTAGGCTTTGCCGTCTTTAATTACGCCTGCATACTTATAAGTGAAATGCGACGCTTTATCAAATGTTGCAATAATGGTGCCGTCTAAGTTCATGAACCCTTCTTTGCCGTCGTTTTCAAATCTAATCACCTTTGCGGTGTCATCACTTTCAAGGGTCAGTTTGTCATAATATGTTTTGCTCTGCCAATTTATGAAATCGGAAAGACCGTTAAACAAGGCATATCCATCAACATTTACATTGTCGAAATCATCAGTTGCCGTTAAAGCTACTATCAAATAGTTGTCATAAGAATATCTAACGTCCGATTCCCAATTAACATTAGGATTGTCAAACCAACCATAGTGAACTCTTTCGGTTTGACCTACAGGTTTTGTGTCGCACCCGTAGTCCTCGATTTCACCAGTAAGTGCTTTGTATCTATGAAATGTTGTGGTACCGCCGCCCGGAGGGTGATAGTCCGTCCACACTATATCACCGTTTGCATACATTCTTATCCAGTCAATAACGCCATTATCAGAAAAATGAATTTCTTTATATCCCGTGCCGTCTTTATTTACTTCTACAATAGAATTTTGGCGATAATAACCAAAACTTTGAAAACTATCAATTGCCATTTGATTATAACAGAAAGCAACAGGACCATCATCGCTCCGAACAATAATAGCATTACTTGTAGGATAAAAATTGCTAGACCAATACTCGTCAAAAGTAATTTCTTGCCCTTTTTTGATTGTCAAATTTCTGTCAAAATCATCTGCCTGCGCTAAAACAGTTTCTTTTCTTGTTCCGTCAGGCTGAGTAATCACCATTATATATTGGGAAACAAAATCGATGTTATTTGTCCCGCCGCCCTCAACGGTGACAGTAGCTTTATCCATGACTGTTTTTAATCCAACGGAAACACCGTTTTCGTCAGTCATTGTCCAGAAATTGTCAAGGTCGAAAAGATGTTTTATTTCATTGTCCTCAATTTTATACAAACCTCTGTATGTAATAACATCTTGTTCTTCCTCCGCGCCGTATGCGTTTTCAACCATTTGTTTTTCAGACTTTACAAGCTGAATGTAGCCGTTTTCACCGTGGCACATTCCCCATTGAAGCCCAGCAGTATCAAAATCGGCTTTAAGGTTGCTGAACGTGAGTTCGCCTGTTTCTTGGAAATTCTTTATATCTTCCTTGCTGATATAACCCAAACCGTTGAAATCAACATCCAAATTGGCGTCTTCATCAGCATAGCTGTTTTCGCTCGAATCAAAGTCTTCACAATTCGTGCTGACAACACCTGCGCCCTCAACCAAAATCATCGGATTTACATAATCATCGGGCAATTCAGCCGTTACAAGTTTTATAAGCCCATTATCTTCTTGGGTTTGTGTCGTTTGCTCGTCCTCTTGGGTCGGCGCGGTCGCAAACGAACTTCCGCAGGTTGCTAAACATGTGATAGCCCCCGCAAGAACCACTGCCAAAAATTTCTTTTTCATGCTCTTGTACCTCCATGTTCTTTTGCGGAATGTGATGTAGTACCGCGCAAATTTTCCCGCAAAAACAAAAAGTGCGCAGCCGTAGCCACGCACTGAAAAATGCATAGCTCACATTGCTGCGACACAATAGACGTTATCCTATAATCACGGACACACTAAGAGCACGCACTTTTACCGTAGTAAAAGTGTTCACCTGATTATAGGATTTTATTCTATTATGTCGCAAAATTATTATACCACACCGCACAAGAATTGTCAAGTAGTTTTTACCAAATCCGCATAAATACAGAAAATCCCCCGCCAAATGCAGGGGAACTGATTATTATTCACAGCGTTTTCCATAAAGCGGATAAACTGTTAAACAGCGGGACGCTTATTTTATCTCTGCTTTATCGTGCGACGGGCGCTCGGATACCGTCTTTATCGCATAGGAAACAGCCACGTTTATATCAATGGAGTTTTGACGCATAAGCGAATTCAGCTTTGAAAAAAGCTCTCCGTTGTGGGTGCTGACATACTTTGCGGGAAGTTGATTGAGAGCCATAGCTTTCATATCCTCAAGACAGCGTTCGCATTGACAACAGTCCTCGTCTTTGAGCATAGCAGCCAGCTTTTCGTCAACAATCGTCTCCATTACGTTTATAAGTGCCATAATTTCCTCCTCATAAAAATTTTATTTCCATAACTATATACATTGTACAACATACTGTCGATTTTGTCAAGGGTTTTTTGGAATATTTCTGAAAACGGCTTATATCAATTTATAGTGCAGAGTAAGTAATCGTTTGAAAGCAACAGGATTTTGCGGTTAGAATTAAGGAACGTTTTGTAATTTCATTGACGAATTATACGGTATGTATTATTGCGCGTTTTCCTTGCCTTAAATCGCTCACAAACCGCATTGCATAGCCAAATATAGCGTTTTAACTTCCCCCGCCGACGGCGGGGGAAATTCGTTTTTTCAAAAAAAATTGATTTTTTTCAAAAAAATGCTCCTGCCCGCCAATCGCTTGAAACGCCCTTGAACCCGCATTGCAATGCGCTTTATCGCCATTTTCCGCACCGCGCCTGCCGATCTCTAAAAAGCCTTCCCTAACAATCACAAACCGCATTGCTATGCGATTTTTAGGAGGATATTATACAGGGAATGGTAGTACAACACAACATCAACGCGATGACCGCGTACAACAAGCTGAATGTAAACGTAACGGGTCTGAAAAAGAGTTCTGAGAAACTCGCGTCGGGTTACAGAATTAACCGCGCAGGCGACGACGCGGCGGGTCTGGCAGTATCCGAGAAGATGAGAAGTCAGATTAAGGGTCTTAATCAGGCGGTTCGCAACGCGCAGGACGGTATCAATATGATACAGACATTCGAGGGCGCGGCTACGAACACACACGAGATACTTCAAAGAATGAAAGTTCTCGCAGAGGAGTCCGCTACGGGTACTTACGACAACACGACTGACCGTGACGCTCTCCAGCTCGAATTTGACCAGCTGAACGACGAACTCAATCAGATTGCTGATACAGACTTTAACGGTCGCGTAGCGCTTAACGGCGGCAAGATGTCCGACGGTTCAACAGCGGCAAACGCAAACTCTGTTTCTGGCAAGCCTTATGTAGCTACAAATGATGTTACTGACCCCTCCTCTGCTATGGCTTACAAAGCGGGCGTAAACGGTTATGTAGACGCAAGCGGCAACGGTATAATCAACGTTGACGGTTATAGCATTCGCGTTAAAGGTGGCACGGCTGAAGGTGGCGATACTGACGGTAAATTAACTGTTGGTAGCACCGTATACACAGTCAAGGGGCTTGTTACAAAAGCAGCGAATGGTGCTAAAGGCGTTATATTCGATACGGACGCGACAATTAAGGCTGAAACAACATTAAAGGTAACTGACAACGACGACCAGATTACAATTTACGGTAGAACCTTTACAATTGACCGCACAGGCGATGCTGACCAGTTTAAACTCCGTGATAGTGACGGAAAAGAAGTCACTAAAAACTTGTGGACTAATGGTCCGACGTTTGAAGTTACAGACGGCAATATTAAGGTTACAACAGAATACAAAATTGGCGAAGATGGAACAGTAAAAATCGGTAATGGCACAGAAGTATTCGGTAAAGTTGAAATTTCCGACGGTGTTTCCGTACCTAACGCATTTGAACACGGCAGACGTAACCTCACATTCTCCGACAGTATTACGCTCCAGACAGGCGCACGTTCAAAGGACGCTGTTGACTTTACGTTCTCTTATGCGTCATCTGGTATTGGTGACTTGAACGCAGACCTTGACATTTCTTCTCGCGGTCTTGGCACAAATCAGCTTACCCTCGTAACCGCTGAAAAGGCAAACGAGGCTATCGACCATATTGATAACGCTATCAACAAGGTATCAATGGTTCGCGCTACATTCGGTTCAATCCAGAACCGCTTGGAGTACAAGATCGACAACTTGACTACTACTTCGACGAACCTGCAAGAGGCTGAGTCCAACATCCGCGATACCGATATGGCTAACGAGATGATGAACTACACGAAGTACAGCATACTTCAGCAGGCGGCGCAGTCTATGCTCGCACAGGCAAATCAGCAACCGCAGAGCATACTCCAGCTCCTCGGCTAATACCGATTGTTGGCAGGCGCTTAAACAAACAAAACTTTCCCCCTCGATTGAGGGGGAATTTTTGTACGCGGATTAATGCACTTGTATGTTCTGCACAAATCAACAAGGGCAAAATAGGAAGAATTTGTAACAATAACTAAAAATTAGTTAAAACTAACTTATTTGCAGAAAAAACACGTTGACTTTTTTGCGGAAACGTAATATAATGTATTCTGTTAGAGGTGACTAATCACATTAGTCAAAACTAACAGTGGGAGGAGATACTATGATGCCTATGACGCTTGCAAATGTAGGTGATGAACTTATGATACGGAAAATCGGCGGTAATTCCGATACAAAACGCTTTCTCGAAAGTCTGGGGTTTGTTGTCGGCGGGACGGTGACTATCGTGTCGGAACTCAGCGGGAACGTGATAGTAAACGTAAAAGGTTCGCGCGTCGCGGTTTCAAAGGACATGGCAAAGCGCGTTATGGTTTAAGGAATACTGCCGCTTGCCTGTACATATTATTAGTATAAGGAGTTGATGATTATGGCAACATTGCGTGACGCGAAAATCGGCGAAACCGTCACCGTAAAACGCCTTAACGGCGAGGGCGCTGTAAAGCGCAGACTTATGGATATGGGACTTACAAAGGGCGTAGATGTGACGGTGAGAAAAGTAGCGCCGCTCGGCGACCCTATTGAAGTCACCGTGCGCGGTTACGAACTTTCTCTGCGCAAAGCGGACGCGGAAAAAATAGACGTGTAACGGAAATCACGTCTTTTTCGCGGGTGTGGTTAGTTTAGTATAACGCGGTTAGTTGCGTATAACGGCGTGTTGAAATGCTCCGCGAATATTAAAACGAGATTAAAAACGGGCTTGCAAATCCTGCCGCGGTAACGGCTGTAAGCCTTGTGAACGTTACCAAAGGAGAAAACAATGGAAATCAAAATTGCGCTTGCGGGAAATCCGAACTGCGGGAAAACTACGCTGTTCAACCTGCTGACGGGTTCAAACCAGTTTGTCGGGAACTGGCCGGGAGTTACCGTTGAAAAGAAAGAGGGCAGACTGAAAAGCGACAAAAACGTGATAATAACGGACTTGCCGGGGATTTACTCGCTGTCGCCCTATACGCCCGAAGAAGTCGTCGCGCGGAATTATCTTATAGACGAACGCCCCGACGCGATACTTAACATCATTGACGGCACAAACCTTGAACGCAACCTCTATCTTACAACGCAGTTAGCGGAACTCGGCATACCGATGATTTGCGCCGTGAATATGATAGACGTTGTAAGAAAGAACGGCGATACGATTAACACGGAACAGCTTTCAAAACGTTTGGGGTGCGCTGTCTGCGAAATATCCGCGCTTAAAGGCACGGGAATTAAAGAAACCGCGGATTTGGCGGTGAAAACCGCGCAAAGCGGTGAGAAGATGATACCTCAGCACTCGTTTTGCGGTTGTGTGGAACACGCGCTTGCGCATATCGAGGAGGCGTTCCTGCACGACCTACCCGCCGAACAACAGCGCTGGTACGCCGTCAAGATATTCGAGCGTGACGGGAAAGTACTCGAAAAGCTGAATATACCCGAAGATACGCTTTCGCATATCGAAAACGACATAGCAGACTGCGAAAAGGAAATGGACGACGACGCGGAAAGCATTATCACGAATGAACGCTATATCTACATAGCCGAACTTATCAAGGAATGTTTCAAGAAAAAGAAAAAAGGCGGGCTTACGATTTCCGACAAGATAGACAGGATAATCACGAACAGGTTTTTGGCTCTGCCGATTTTCGCCGTCGTGATGATTATAGTTTACTACATCTCGTGGACGTCCGTCGGAACTCTGCTTACCGACTGGACGAACGACGGGCTTTTCGGCGACGGCTGGCATTTGTTCGGAAACGGTTCTGCACAATACGAGCAGGCGCAGGACAATTTCGCGGCGGAGAACATCTTTACCGATGAAGTAAAAGCGACTGTAGAGCAGGCTGTTGACGCTGACGTTATCGGCGCGGCTGAAATTCTTGACGCGATAGACGGCGGCGCGTTCGCGGATTTTGACGAGGCTTACGGCTCTTACGGCGAAGAACTTGCCGCGTGCGGTTACGACATAAGCGGCATTGTAGACCCCGCTGTCGAAACGATGAACGACACAATCGACCCCGCCGATTACGGCGTTTGGGTACCGGGTATACCCGTGCTTGTCGAAACGGGTCTTGACAATATAAACTGCGTGGAATGGTTAAAACGTCTTATCGTGGACGGAATTATAGGCGGCGTCGGCGCGGTGCTTGGATTTGTTCCGCAAATGCTTGTGCTGTTTATCTTCCTTGCGTTTCTTGAGGCTTGCGGATATATGGCGCGCGTGGCGTTCGTTATGGACAGAATTTTCCGCCGCTTTGGATTATCGGGAAAGAGTTTTATTCCAATGCTTATCGGTTCGGGGTGCGGCGTTCCGGGAGTTATGGCGTCGCGCACGATTGAAAACGAACGCGACCGCCGTATGACGATTATGACGACAACGTTTATTCCGTGCGGCGCGAAAATGCCGATAATCGCGCTTATCGCGGCGGCGCTGTTCCACGGCGCGTGGTGGCTTGCGCCCTCGGCGTACTTTATCGGAGTGGCGGCAATTATCGTTTCGGGAATTATGCTGAAAAAGACGAAAATGTTCGCGGGCGATCCCGCGCCGTTCGTTATGGAACTTCCCGCGTATCATCTGCCGACATTCGGCAATGTAATGCGTTCTATGTGGGAACGCGGAAGCAGTTTTATCAAAAAAGCGGGTACAATCATTCTGCTTTCGTCAATCTTTATCTGGGCAGGCAGTTCGTTCGGCTGGACAGACGGCGTGTTCGGGTTCAGCACGGAAATGGAACTTGCGAACTCCATACTCGGAAAGATAGGCTCGGCGATATGCTGGATATTCGCTCCGCTTGGTTTTGGCGAACCGACGGCGGCAGTCGCTACGATTATGGGACTTGTCGCAAAGGAAGAGGTTGTAGGCGTATTCGGTGTGCTTGACTTTGTGGCGATGACCTCGCTTGCGGGGTACAGTTTCCTTGTGTTCAACCTGTTGTGCGCGCCGTGCTTTGCCGCAATCGGAGCAATTCGCCGCGAGATGAACTCGGCAAAGTGGACATGGTTCGCGATAGGCTATCAATGCTGTTTCGCGTATGCGGTATCGCTTATGATATATCAGTTCGGCTTGCTGTTTACGGGCAATGTGAACGTGTTAGGGCTGATATTCGCGCTTGCGGTATTCGCGTTTATAGTCTATATGCTTGCACGTCCTTACCGCGAAAACGTGAAGTTATCGAAAAAGAAAACGCTGAAAGTGTGACGGAGGGAGCGTTATGTTAGAATTTTTTCAGCAGTACGGCGGTTCGCTGATAGTCGGCTTAATCGTCTTGGCAATAGTAGTGCTTATTATAGTACAGCGCATTCGGGAACGCCGTTCGGGCAAATCCTCGTGCGGGTGCAACTGCGCCGAATGTGACGCGTGCAGACAGGCGAAAAAGAAACGCGGATAGTTTGTTATAAAGGCAAAGTTACAAAAATTCCCCCTCTTTCGAGGGGGAAAGTTTTGTTTGTTCAAGCAATCTCTGCCAACAATCGGTATTAGCCGAGGAGCTGGAGTATGCTCTGCGGTTGCTGATTTGCCTGTGCGAGCATAGACTGCGCCGCCTGCTGGAGAATGCTGTACTTCGTGTAGTTCATCATCTCGTTAGCCATATCGGTGTCGCGGATGTTGGACTCTGCTTCCTGCAGGTTGGTAGATGTCGTGGTGAGGTTATCGATCTTGTACTCCAAGCGGTTCTGGATTGAACCGAATGTAGCGCGAACCATTGAAACCTTATTAATCGCGTTATCAATGTGGTCGATAGCCTCGTTTGCCTTTTCAGCAGTTACAAGAGAAAGCTGTGCAGTACCCAAGCCACGCGCGGAGATGTCGAGGTCGGAATTGAGGTCGCCTATACCGCTTGTTGTGTACGCAAATGTGAAGTCAACAGCGTCCTTTGAGCGTGCGCCCGTCTGGAGCGTAATGCTATCGGAGTAAGTAAGGTTACGTCTGCCGTGCTGGAAAGCGTCAGAAACAGATACGCCTTGAGCAATATCTATATTTCCAACATAGTTATTGCCAGCGTCTTTAAAGCCTTTAAGTGTAGCATCATATGTATAAGTTTGTTCAACTTGCACGGTATACTTAGTGCCATCGACAGTAAGTTTTGTCAAACCCACTTTATCAGCTGCTACTTCTGCGCCGTCAGCGTCGTACAATTTCTTGTTTGCCCAGTCAACAGAATACGTTTTTCCGTATATCGTAATGCTTGTTGTATCTTCATTACCTTGATAAGTAGTAGTGGCTTTAATTACACCTTCAGCAATTGCACCGTCTGTAACTTTAACGGGTGTGGTGGTTTCGTATTTTGTCACTGCATCGCCAGTAGTAACTTCAAAAGCACCGTCAGTACCGTCAGCTTTTTGCATTTTACCAGCTTTTAAAGTAAGATTTACGCCGTCTACGATTATGTTGCCGTTTGCAGCGAAATCTACTGTGCCTCTTACAGAACCTTTGTAAGTAAAAGGCGCTGTGTCGTCAGCAACATCATTAGTTGCAACGTGAGGTTTGCCTGCGGTAATAGCGGAGTTGTTGATGAATGTACCGTCAGCCATTTGACCGCCGTTAAGTGCTACACGACCGTTGAAGTCTGTATCAGCTATCTGGTTAAGTTCGTCGTTCAGCTGGTCAAATTCGAGCTGGAGAGCGTCACGGTCAGTCGTGTTGTCATAAGTACCCGTAGCGGACTCCTCTGCGAGAACTTTCATTCTTTGAAGTATCTCGTGAGTGTTCGTAGCCGCGCCCTCGAATGTCTGTATCATATTGATACCGTCCTGCGCGTTGCGAACCGCCTGATTAAGACCCTTAATCTGACTTCTCATCTTCTCGGATACTGCCAGACCCGCCGCGTCGTCGCCTGCGCGGTTAATTCTGTAACCCGACGCGAGTTTCTCAGAACTCTTTTTCAGACCCGTTACGTTTACATTCAGCTTGTTGTACGCGGTCATCGCGTTGATGTTGTGTTGTACTACCATTCCCTGTATAATATCCTCCTAAAAATCGCATAGCAATGCGGTTTGTGATTGTTTGGGAAGGCTTTTTAGAGGTCGGCAGGCACGGTGCGTAAAATGGCGATAAAGCGCATTGCAATGCGGGTTCAAGGGCGTTTCAAGCGATTGGCGGGCAAGAGCATTTTTTTGAAAAAAATCAAATTTTTTTGAAAAAACGAATTTTCCCCGCCGTCGGCGAGGGAAGTTAAAACGCTATATTTGGCTATGCAATGCGGTTTATAGGGCTTTTGAGGTAAGGAAAACTCCCGACTTTACGCGCCGTATAATTTCCTTTGAATAATACAGAACGTGTCGCGATTTTCAGCGAAAAATACCCCGCCTTATACTAAAAAATTTCAAACAATTACGCTAAATTTTCAAACTATTACTCAAAAACCCTTGCAATTCTCCCATAAATATGTTATAATAAATACATATTACCATAAACGGAGCGCATATTTCAAATTGCAAGATGTAAATATCTTTCCAAAATATACTCTCCGACAAATAAAACGCGCGGGTGCAATTCACCGCGGGATTTGAAAAGAGGTGCGGTTTTGGCTTTTTGTGACCTTAAACCCGTAAGCGCCATGGACGGCGAAAGGGGAATTACTTACATAATCGGCAATGTGTTTGCGATATACGAGATGGGTCCCGAACCTCCCGTTGTTTACAGTTGGGATATGATACGCTCCGTTGCGGTTATATCAAAGGAAATCACGTTCGATACCGTCGGCGGGAAGTATTCCGTGAAAAATAATATGTTCACAAGCGACGACGACTTGTTGCGTGCAATAGCTTTGATTGAATGTAAAATCAAAGATTATCATTTCGACTATCAGCACGCGCGGAGACTTTTCCCGCTGAAGTCCTCGTATCTGGAACTGAACCCCGGAAAAGAAACATACGTCGGCGAGGACGTGCTTGACGAGGGCGACACCGCCGCGTCTTTCATAATGCTGTTGAATTTCAAACTCGTAAAAATATTGTGGCTTATCGGACTTATGGTAATGCTGCTGACATTGGGCGGTATTCATCTCGCCGTGGGAATAACCCGCACAAACTGGCTTTATTTCGTGCCGATTTCGGCGGCGGCGGGCGCTATTACCGCATTGCTCGTGCATATCGTCACGCAGGCAATAGCGAGAGCGCGGTTTCGGTCAATAGCCGAGGCGGACTGCGCCGCGCGTAAGGAAATCACGTTTGTTGTATGCAGGCAAGGCTTTGCCGCTTGTGAAAGCTGCGTTTACGAAAGCAGGGATCTTGTCCCGTGGTCGGAAGTGGATTACTTTATCGAATCCGATAAGATGTTTATTATCTATAAAAACAATATGCCCATAGCGTTTATTCCGAAAAGAGCCTTTGATAAAAAATATGTAGGCGGAATTGCCGATATAATGGCGCTTAATCTCGAACAGAGATAACGTTTTAAGGCGAACGCCGTGCAAACGGCATATCACGATTTAAGGGAAGTGAGTAAATTTGAGCGTTGACATAAAAACAGAAACCGTGGATTTCGACGGCAAAAGCGCTCTTCTCGTAACCGTCAAGGACGGCAGTTGTATCATCGGAACGTGCAGTATGGGCTGCGTTGAACAATCGGGAAATCTGAGCGCGCGCCTCAGAATGTTCTATATCGGCAGCGACCCCGTATTAAACCTTATTTGTCCGAGCCGTGCGAACAAGCAAAGCGACAAGCTCGTGTCGTTCAGCCCCGGTTTTCAAGGGTATGACATTAAGATAAACGACGCGCTGACAAATTCCTTTAACAGACTGAACAACGGCGAATCGCTGGGTTCGGGACTGCGCGACGTTTTCGGGCTTTTGGGGGACGGCGTTTACACGGTCTACTATTCGGATTACTACCCGACCGACGGCAACGGAAACTTTTATTGGGGCGCGTATAATATTTCCCACGAAGTTCACGGAACAGCGGAACATAACCGCGCGATAGGCGACAGAGAATACAGACCGTGCTTTCTGCTCCCTACCCAGCCTATGGATTATTTCGCGCCGCGCGTTAAGGTGGGAATTGACGAGCAGGTAAAAACGCGCCGCGTACAGGGAATAGCATATCACGTTTCGGGACTTTATTCCGCGCTTTTGAAAGGACACCACGGTTCGGTGTTCTGCGTGGAAAACAATATTCCGTTCAGGTGCGCGGTTATTGAGAAGATAACAGAGCCGTATGTTGAGCGCAAACCGCGCCCGACTGTTTCGGCACCGCCCGCAGGCGAGGTTGACCCCGAAGCGCCGAACGCCGCGGAACAGCTTGACGCGGAGCAAACTCCCGCCGAAAATCCCGACGACGGCATTGACAACGCGGGAATAAACGGCATTACGGGTTTCAGAAGTCCGTCCGTCAAGATACCGCTTTATGCGTTCCCGCGCGATGTACTTAAACAATTGATAGAAAGCAGAACCGAATTTAAACCTCCTCACTTCAATATCATGGCGGCGAAACTGCTCACCACCCGCAGAAAGTCGATAAACAACAACGCAATGCCGCGTTCTGTTCTTGAACGTGCGGAGCAAATGCCCGACTGCGAAATGGTCGAGAGCGCGTATGCTATTGACGAACTCACCGATGAACAGTTAAATTGCCTGCTAAGAGGAGAAGTTGAGTGCAACGGGAAATTAATCGTATCGCCGAATTTCTATTCAAGCATAATAACGGCGTGCAGTTTCCTGCAGTTTAAAGACCCGAAACGCTTTGTGGATTTTTCTATAGCGATAATGGAAAGCCCCGAACTTTCCGCGGCGCACGAATATGTAGCGCGGCGCGTAGCGTCGCAGACTTCGAACAGCAAGGTGTTCAATTTCTTTAAGACAGTCAGCGAAAGCAACGATGTAAAGTACGATAAGATACACTTCATCGCGCAGACGTATGTAAGGCGTTTAAGCCAGAAATAAGTTTCTTGCGTTCTTTCCCTCGCTTTGTGAAAGAACGCAAATTTATATCGGATTTATTTTGAGAGATTTATTTTGAGATTGGAGAAGATTATGAAATTAAAATCAAGAATTGCGGCGGCGTTCCTTGCTTGTGCGTTAATTCTCACAACAGGCTGTTCAAAAAACGAAACGTCAAATTCCTCCGAGAGCGGAACCGACGGCTCGACAACGAGTTCGCAAGCCGTGACAAGTTCCGACGGCGCGGACGGTTCGACCTCGCAGGGCGAAACCTCGTCACTGCAGGGAAATACATCGGGCGGAGGCTTTTCGGGCGGCGAGGGGCTTTCGATGACGGGGAGCGGATACGAGGGCGAAGAGGGTACGGGCGCTTTCAATTACGGCGAGGCTCTTCAAAAATCTTTGCTGTTTTACGAACTTCAGCGCAGCGGCGACCTTGACGAAAGCACACTTCGCACAAACTGGCGCGGCGACAGCGGACTTTCCGACGGCGCGGACGCGGGTCTTGACCTTACGGGCGGACTGTATGACGCGGGCGACAACGTGAAGTTCAACCTGCCTATGGCGTACACCGCGACAATGCTCGCGTGGAGCGTTTACGATGATAAGGACGCATACGAAAAAAGCGGACAGCTTGAATATGCGCTCGGAAACATCAAGTGGATCTGCGATTATCTGATAAAATGCCACCCCGAACCCGACGTGTATTATTACCAAGTAGGCGACGGCAACGCCGACCACTCGTGGTGGGGACCGTGCGAGGTAATGCAGATGAACCGTCCGTCTTTTAAAGTCGATAAAAGCGCGCCCGGCTCTACCGTGGCGGGCGAGGCGGCGGCGGCTCTCGCGGCGTGCGCGGCGGTCTACAAGGACATAGACGCGGACTACGCCGAACTTTGCCTTACGCATGCGAAACAACTGTATGCGTTCGCCGAAAGCACGAAAAGCGACGCGGGATATACGGCGGCGAACGGATTTTACAATTCGTGGAGCGGTTGGAACGACGAACTCGCATGGGCGGCGGCGTGGCTGAATATCGCGACAGGCGACGGCGAATGGCTTAGCAAGGCGAAAGAATATATTGCTCAATGCAACATCGACCCGCATTGGACGCTCTGCTGGGACGACAAGGGTTTAGGTGCATTGTGTCTTATTGCTAAACTCACGGGCGAGAGCAGTCCGCAGCTTGAAGAAAGCCTTGACTGGTGGAGCGGCACGGGCGGTATCACCTACTCGCCGAAAGGCTTGGCGTGGCTTGACCAATGGGGAAGTTTGAGATATGCAACCACAGCCGCGATGCTTGCACAGTCTTATGCAGAAAGCGGCGCTTGTTCAAGCGACAAGGCGGAGAAGTATACGGAGTTCTTTGAAAATCAGATGAATTATGCTCTCGGAAGTTCGGGGCGCAGTTATGTAGTGGGTTTCGGCGAAAACCCGCCCGAACACCCTCACCACCGCACGGCTCAAGGCTCGTGGGCGGATAATATGAACGAACCCGAACAACATCGTCATACGCTTTTCGGCGCATTAGTAGGCGGTCCCGACGCGTCGGACGGCTACACGGATACCGTAAGCGACTACAATAAAAACGAAGTCGCGTGCGACTACAACGCGGGATTTACGGGCGGTCTTGCAAAAATGTACAAGAAGTACGGCGGGCAGACGCTGAAAGATTTCGGCGCGGTAGAGCCTGTCGGCGAGGAAATGTATGCAGAGTATAAGATAAACGCGGCGGGCGACGGTTTCACGGAGATAAAGGCGCTTGTTTACAACAAATCGGGCTGGCCCGCAAGAGTGGGCAAAAACCTTGAACTTCGCTATTTCGTTGACTTGTCCGAGGTTTCCGACCCGTCCGCTGTCAGCGTGAACTTCAATTACAACGACGGCGCACAGTTCGGCGGTATTTACGAATGGGATAAAGATAACAACATTTACTATGTAAGCATTGATTTCTCCGACGCGCTTATTTACCCCGGCGGGCAGAGCGCTTATAAAAAGGAAGTCCAGTTCCGTATGTCGGCTGACGGCTGGAATGCGGAAAACGATCCGTCCTATGCCGAACTTATCGGCACAAACGGCTCTGATTTAGTACGCGCGGAAAGCACTGCTTTGTACGAGGGCGAAAAACTCGTATTCGGCAAAGAGCCGAACGGAAGTTCAGCAGGCGGTGCGCCTGTTACTCCGAGTTCAAGTTCAAGCAGTCAAACGAGTTCACAACCGCAAACTTCACAAACTCCGCAAACTCCTCAAACGCCGTCCGCCGAAAAGGACGGGCTGAAAATCTCGCTTTCACAGCAAGGGAGCGGACGCGTTTCCTCAATCGGAATGACGATTGACGTGGCGAACAACACGGGCGCGCCGATAGAACTTTCCGCGTTGGAGATAGACTACTTCCTGACCGCCGACGGCAAAACTCTGCAATGCGCGTGCGACTACGCGGCGACAACGGGGAGCAGTTACACGGCGGTGACAAGCAGCGTCAAGGGCGCGTTTTCGGCGATGTCGGGCGAAAAGTGCGATACAAAATGCGCGTTGACGTTCACGGGCGGTACTCTCGCCGTCGGCGATACGCTGACGCTCCAGCTTAGGATTTACGCGTCCGATTGGTCGGAGATTGACGCGGGGAACGATTGGTCGGCGGGGAACGCGGAGAGATTGGCGGTTTTGATTAACGGAGCGAAAATTTGCGGTACTGAGCCGTAATTTAGTAACTAGAGAATAGTAATTAGTAGTTAGCGGGTAATCCGGTTTGCGGATTACCCTAAATTGCCCGCCGTTGGCGGGCAATTTAGATTGTCTTTAAGTCAATACGCCCCTGCGCTAATCGTCACGTTGGAACGAACGAGCCGTAAACCGCTCTGCCGTATGCGGGGCGGGCGTTGTTTTTCGCTCAAAATCGCAAGCCGTTTTGTTATTTCTTTGGGAAATTATACGGCGTGTAATACAGCCTATTTTTCAAACCTTTCACACCTCACAAACCGCATTGCAGAGCCAACTATGACACATCAACTTCCCCCGCCGTCGGCGGGGGAAATTCGTTTTTTCAAAAAAAATTGATTTTTTTCAAAAAAAATGCTCCTGCCCGCCAATCGCTTGAAACACCCTTGAACCCGCATTGCAATGCGCTTTTTCGCGGTTTTCCGCGGCGAATTTGCCGACCCGAAAAAACGCTTTCAAAACTTCCACAAACCGCGCTGTTATGCGATTTTTAGGAGGATATTATACAGGGAATGGTAGTACAACACAACATCAACGCGATGACCGCGTACAACAAG
>CANRAS010000014.1 GCA_947628655.1 uncultured Clostridia bacterium
CCGCCCGCAATTCGCCTGACGGCGAATTAACGGCGCTTTCGCGCCGTTGTTTTGCGCGGAGCGCAAAACTGCGGGCTAGGCTGTTAGAAACGAGAGATTAGATGTAAGATGTAAGAACTAAGAAATTAGCGGGGATTTGTTAAAAATCAATCCCGCCAGGATATTATAACAGAATAACCGCGGTTTGTCAAGCGGTCTGCGGATTTTAGCCGAACTAAAAATAAGGAGTTTTATTATGAAATTCAAAAGATTTGACGTTATGATTGTCGGTACGGGGATAAGCGGGATTTACGCCGCGCTTAACCTCGACCCCTCGCTTAATATCCTTATGCTTTCAAAGCGGGAACTTACGCTCTGCAATTCCGCTTTGGCGCAGGGCGGCGTTGCGGCGGTCATGGACAGCAAGAACGACGATTATGAACTGCACATCAAGGATACGCTTATCGCTGGGCAGTACAAAAACAACCTCGACAACGTGAAAATTCTCGTAGAGCAAGGTCCGAAAGACGTTGAACGGCTTGTTGAGAAATACGGCGTTGATTTCGACCGCAACGCGGACGGCTCGCTTGCGCTTACGCTGGAGGGCGGACACTCGCGCAGGCGCATCGCCCACCACAAGGACACGACGGGTTTTGAAATAGAAACCTCGCTTATCGAGCAGGTTCAGAAACTCACGAACGTCACCGTTATCAACAACTCCGTGCTTTGCCGTCTGGAACGCGCCGACGGTACGTTCTTCGCGGACGTTATCACAAACAATGTCGAGGGCGGCGAACGCCGTCACGAATATTACTGCACAAGCGCCGTTATTCTCGCAACGGGCGGTATAGGGCGCGTTTACGATTACACGACAAACTCCGCGATAGCTACGGGCGACGGCATACAGTTGGCGTACAATTTGGGCGCGGAAATAAGGAATTTAAGCTATATTCAGTTCCACCCGACCGCGTTCGCCGACAAAAAGAACCGCGAATGTTTCCTTATTTCGGAGGCGGTGCGCGGCGAGGGCGCGTATCTTCTGAACTGTCACAAGGAGCGCTTTATGCCGCGCTACGAACCCGAACGAAAGGAGTTAGCACCCCGCGACGTCGTGTCAAACTGCATAATCGAGGAGCAGAAAGCGACGGGTTCGGACGAGTTTTGGCTCGATATTTCGCACAAGGACGCGGATTTTGTTCGCAGCCGCTTTCCGATGATATACAACAAAGTCCTTGAAATGGGCTATGATATGACGAAAGAGCCTATTCCGATTTACCCGTGCCAGCACTATCTTATGGGCGGGATAAACGTTGACGGCAAGGGCGCGACAAACATTCCCGGTCTTTACGCGGCGGGCGAGTGTTCGCACACGGGAGTTCACGGGGCGAACAGACTTGCAAGCAACTCGCTGTTGGAGGCGCTCGTATTCTCACGGCTGATTGCCGAGGATATTAACGCGCGCCAAATTGACGATAAATTGGGCGACGAGGAATACCCGATGTCCTCTCCCGACGGCAAAGAACTTCCGCACGGGATACGCAAAGAGGTTCGGCATATTATGCAGAAAGCGTATTTCGTTCACCCGAACTATGACGAGGCTGAAAAGGGACTTAAACGCATAACGGAGCTTATGGACGAGCTTTCAAACGGCGGGTACGCGATTACGCCCGAATTTGTAGAAACCAAGTCCGTTGTTACCTGCGCTTACATTATACTGAAAGAAGTTATGGACAGGCGTGCGGAAGAGGAGAACTAGGCAGGGAGCGCAACGCCGTGAACCAAAGCAACCACGTGCGCCCCTAGCCCGCGTTTTGCGCGTAGCGCAAAACAACGGCGCGTTAGCGCCGTTAATTCGCCGTCAGGCGAATTGCGGGCGGTCGCCCACAAGCGCGGTACGGGCGGTAAGGGCGCGTTAATACGCTTGGCGATAAACTAGCGCAGGATAAGGGAAAAGGTCGCTTGAATTGAGCAACCCAAACGCACGGTAACGCGAACAACGCCGTGACCCGCAGACAATCTAATCTGCGCGCGGAGCGCGCAACTCTGTTCGTACTGCACACTCAGCACTATTAACTGTAAACTGTTACAGGGACGTTTGAATTGAGCCACCCAAACCCCACGATAACGCGAACAACGTCTTGACCTAAAGACAATCTAATCGTCCGCGAAGCGGACACCAAAACTAGCTACTAGAGGGTTATCCGCGTAGCGGAACTCGGCTATTCTCTAGCTACTAGCAGAAGGAGCGTGTAAAATGCAATTACTAAAATTCTACGTCGATGATATAATAAAAACCGCATTGCGGGAAGATATAAACTACATCGACAGCACTACCGACTTGCTTATTCCCGAAGAGAGCCGTTCGGCGGCGTATTTCGCCGCAAAAGCGGACGGCGTTCTGTGCGGAGCGGAAGTCGCGGCGCGGGTGTTCACATTGCTTGACCCGGAAATCGACGTGAAGTTTCTCAAAAAAGACGGCGAGTTCATCAAAAACGGTGACAGAATAGCCGAAATAAACGGCAGTACGCGTTCTATGCTGAAAGCGGAGCGCACCGCGCTAAATCTTATTCAGCATATGAGCGGAATTGCGACATACACGAGGAAATGCGTTGACGCAGTCGCAGGCACGGGCGCGTCAATAGCCGACACGAGGAAAACCCTGCCGGGGCTCAGACCGCTCCAAAAATACGCCGTGACAGTCGGCGGCGGGCGCAACCACCGCTATAATCTCACGGACGCGGCTATGCTCAAAGACAACCACATCGACGCTTACGGTTCAATAACGGGCGCTGTGAACGCGCTCCGCGAAAAGGCGGGGCATATGCTCCAAATAGAAGTGGAAACGCGCAGTATGGACGAAGTGAAAGAGGCTGTGGACTGCGGTGTGAACGTCATTATGCTTGACAATATGACCACGGACGAGATGAAACGCGCCTGCGAATTTATAAACGGCAGGGCAAAGACCGAGGCTTCGGGGAACGTTACTCTTGAAAATATCCGCGCCGTTGCCGAAACGGGCGTTGATATAATCAGTTTGGGCGCGCTTACGCACAGCGTAACGGCGTTCGATATTTCAATGAAATGGGAGAAGTAAAATGGAAGAGATAGAATTCAGATACGACACACAACTGCTTTTGGACGTTGACGAACCAACGGGAGATGTGGAGGACGAGCTTGACGAGTACATTCGCACGCACTTCAAGGGTGACAGTCTGCTTGTAATCGCCGACGAGGACGACAGCGGGGTAACGACTGCGAAACTGCATTTCCACACAAACGAGCCGTGGCTTGTCCTCGAATACTGCCGAACCTTAGGCGAGATTTACGACATCGTGGTGGAAGATATGGTAAGGCAGGCGAACGGGAAAAAAGGTTGATTTAACAGTTTATAGTTAAGAGCAAACAGCGCATAGTAAGCTGTTCCCCCGCCGTAGGCGGGGGAACGGCAATTTTAATTTACAAGCGCCCCGCCTGTGGCGGGGTATTTCTGTTTATTGCGCGTTTTTGCGTGGTTCAATTCAAGCGTTCCTTTCCCTTATCCTGCATTAGCTTACCGCCAAGCGTATTAACGCGCCTTTACCGCCCGTACCGCGCCGTTGCCCAACCGCCCGCAATTCGCCTGCGGCGAATTAACGGCGCTTACGCGCCGTTGTTTTGCGCTCCGCGCAAAACGCGGGCTAGGTTGCCCGCGTGTTACAGCGTTGACACACTAACTAAAACCGCGTACTCCCCGCCGTCGGCGGGGAGTACGCGTGTTATAATACCTATAGCGGAAAAA
This sequence comes from uncultured Clostridia bacterium, assembly GCA_947628655.1. GTDB lineage: Bacteria > Bacillota > Clostridia > Oscillospirales > Ruminococcaceae > CAG-115. The sequence continues at coordinate 3,758 of CANRAS010000014.1, forward strand.
TCTTACATCTTACTTCTAACAGTTTTTCCCGCTGATTATCCCGTACATCTCAGGTCGGCGGTCGCGGAAAACTCCCCACTCCTGCCTTGCCGAACGGCATTTGTCCAAGTCAAACTCACTGATAATTACATCGTCGGAAGTGCGGTCGCAGGTTTCCAATATTTCCCCGTAACAATCCGTGATGAAACTCGAACCGTAGAACGTGAGTTCGCTCGACTGCCCCGCGTTGCTGTCATCGGGGGTTATGCGCTCTGTACCGACGCGGTTCGCCGCGGCTACGGGTACGATATTCGCCGCCGCGTGACCTTGCATACACCGCCGCCAATGCGGCATACTGTCGCACTCGATAATCGGCTCACTGCCTATTGCCGTGGGATAAAGCAGAAGTTCCGCGCCCATAAGCGTCATACATCTCGCAGATTCGGGAAACCATTGGTCCCAGCATATCCCAACGCCGATTTTTCCAAACCGCGTTTCCCAAACCTTAAAGCCCGTATCTCCAGGCGAAAAGTAAAACTTCTCTTGATAGAAGTGGTCGTCGGGAATGTGCGTCTTTCTGTAAATGCCGAGCAGTTCGCCGCTGTCAAGCATAGCTATGCTGTTATAGAACGAATTTACATCGCGTTCGTAAAAACTTATCGGCATAACAAGCGAGAGTTCGCGGGTAATTTCCGTAAAACGCAAAACCGCGGGGTCCTTGTCCGCAGAAAGCGCAAGTTCGTAATGCTCGTAACGGCGTTCCTGACAGAAATACGGCGTTTGGAACAGTTCGGGGAGCAGTACGATATTCGCGCCCATTCCCGCCGCCTTTCGCACCAATCGCTCCGCTTTATCCACCGCCAAATCACGTTCATCGGGAACTCCTAATTGTACTACTGCTATTTTAATTTTGTTCATCTTTACTCCTTAATAATATGGGAAATTTACCGCGCCGACGGCGGGGCGAATTGACTTAATGACAATCTAAACGCGCACGAAGTGCGCACCTTAGAGCAATCCGCAAAGCGGATTGCCCGCTGGCAACTACAAGGGTATCTGTTGTGTAATGCAATGTATATTTCCCCCGCCTATCAATATATCCCTTGCCATAATGGGAATTATTTTTCGTTCGGGGAACAGTTCCGCGAGCAGATCTCGCGCGGGAATATCGGCAGGGTCGCCGAAGAACGGCATTATTACCGCGCCGTTGGAGATGTAGAAGTTCACATAGGACGCGGCAAGGCGTTCACCGGGGATGCGCGTCGGCTTGAAGTTCATCGTGTCAAGTCCCGCACATTCTTCAGCGGTTATCGTAACGGGCGCAGGCAGGCGCAGTTTGTGGACGGTTATCCACCGTCCGCGCGCGTCCGTTGAGTTTTCGAGGATTTCCAGACACGAGCGCGAGTATTCATACTGCGGGTCGTTTTGGTCGTCAGTCCACGCAAGCACGACTTCGGCGGGCTTTACAAACGCGCAGATATTATCGACGTGCTGATTGGTTTCATCGCAGAAAATGCCGTTTTTAAGCCAGATTATCTTGTTTACGTTAAGACATTCGCGAAGATAGTTTTCGATTTCTGTTTTCGATAAATCGGGATTGCGCCCCGCGCTCAGCAGGCAAGCCTCGGTAGTAATACAAGTACCCTCGCCGTCAACGTGAATTGACCCGCCCTCAAGGATAAAACTCCCGAAATCGTACATATCCGTATTAAACAAATCGCAGAGTTTCATCGCCATTTTGTTGTCCTTATCCCACGGGAAATACAAGCCGTCAACAAGCCCGCCCCACGCGTTAAAGCCCCAGTTTATACCGCGTATCTCAGAACCGTTTGTGACGAATGTCGGCGCGTAATCCCTAGCCCACGCGTCATTGGAACTCATTTCCACAACGCGTACGCTGTCGGGCATCATACGGCGGGCGTTTTCGTATTGATTATCGGACGCGCACACGGTAACGCTTTCGCTTTGAGCGATAGCGCCCGCGACTTCGCAGAACGCCCTGCGTGCGGCGTAACCGCCGTACTGCCACGAATCGGCGCGTTCGGGGAAAATCATAACGCACCCTTGATGTTGCTCCCATTCGGCAGGCATACGAAAGCCGTCGGCTTTCGGGGTTGAGTTTATCGTTTTCATAAAGTTAAACCCTTTCAGAGGTTGGAGAAATTTTGCTCCTTTAGAGAATATTATAGCACAAAGAGGCTTTGTCCCAAACCAATATTACGCCCCTTTGAAATATACACTTTATCCTGTTAAAGATATTACGTTTTCTATATTATAGCACAAAGTTGACAAATTGTCAACTAGAAGTGTTAGAGGTAAGAGTTCCTCCGCCTACGGCGGGTCTGCTCTATAACAAGTTTTTAAATGTTTTAATTTAAAGACAATCTTTATGCGGGCGCAAGCCCGCCACTCTATTCATACTCAACACTCAATACTGTTAACTGTATAATAACACTATCCCCTAGCCCGCGTTTTGCGCGGAGCGCAAAACAACGGCGCGACAGCGCCGTTAATTCGCCGATAGGCGAATTGCGGGCGGACGGGCAAAGGCGCGTACACGGTCGGCGCAGGCGCGTTAATACGCGGGACGGCAAGCTAATGCGGGATAAGGGAAAGGGACGCTTGAATTGAGCCACGCCAATCGCCGCGCACGGCGCAGGGGTGTTCTGACCCGCAGATCTTACCTCTTACTTCTTCCCTCTTACTTCTAGTCGGTCAACGCCCTGACCCAATAACCAGCTGCTAATCTCTATTCTCTACTCTCTACTTGACATTCGCATAAAAACGTGCTATAATGTTTAATATACTTAATTCAGAAGGTGTATCTATGAAAACAGTTATTATCGGAAACGGCAAGGTCGGAAGTAATCTTGCGTCTATGCTCTCAAACGAGGGTCACGACGTGACGGTCATTGATATAAACGCCGCCGCGCTCGAAAAAACGCAGAATACCGAGGACGTTATGTGTATACAAGGCAACGGCATTGATAAGAGTACGCAGTCCGACGCTAACGTAGGCAAATCGGAAATGGTCATCGCGGCTACTCACTATGACGAGGTGAACCTGCTGTGCTGTCTTATCGCAAAGAAACTCGGCGCTAAACGGACTATCGCGAGAGTGCGCAGTCCCGAATACTTTAAACAGATAGATTTTATAAGGGAAGATTTGGGGCTGTCGATGATTATAAACCCCGAGGGCGTTTCCGCTGATGAAATACTGCGCGTACTTACCACTCCCGAAGCGGCGAACGTCGAAGTGTTTGAAAAGGGCAGAATGGAACTTGTGGAGTATAATCTCCCCGATAATTCCCCGATACTGGACTGCTCGCTGAAAGAAATCTACAAGCGCACGAAGATAAAGTTCCTTGTCGCGGCAGTTCAGCGCGATGACGATATATTCATACCGAGCGGCGATTTTATCCTGCGCGCGGGCGACAAAATAAGCATTACCGCCTCGCACCAGGAAATTGAACAGTTCTTTAAAGCAATCGGTTCTATTAAAGATAAGGTAAAATCCGTTATGATAGTCGGCGGCGGCAGAATTTGCTATTATCTGACATTGCATCTGATGTCAATGGGTATGCACGTTAAGATTATAGAAAAAGACCTTGAACGGTGTAAAATGCTCGCTGAGCTGTTCCCGAAAGCCGCCGTTATCAACGCGGACGGCACGGATCAGGACGCGCTTGTCGAGGAGGGTCTGCGCGACGCGGACGCGTTTGTCGCGATAACGGGCATTGACGAGGAAAACATCATTATGTCGCTTTATGCTAAAAACAACTCAAACGCCAAAGTCGTCACAAAAGTGAACCGCGAAAGCTATGTCGGGCTTGCAAGTCAAATCGGGCTTGACTGCATAATCTCGCCGAAAAACCTCACGACTTCGACGGTACTCGGCTATGTCCGCAGTATAGACAGCACCGACAGCAACATAGAATCTCTGTATCACATAGTAAACAACCGCGTCGAGGCGGTGGAGTTCCGTGTAAAAGAACCCATCCGCGGACTTGTCGGTATTCCGCTTAAAGAACTGAAAATCAAGCGCAACACGCTGATTTGCTCCGTAGTAAGGAAACGTGAAGTAATAATCCCCGACGGCGAAACGACAATAGAAGTCGGCGACAGCGTCGTAGTTGTTTCCAAAGAGGAAAGGTTTGCGGATATACAGGATATACTTGACAGTTAATAGAGAATAGAGATTAGCAGTTGGTTTTGGGCGTTTCGCGGGGTAAAGCGCGGATTGCACCGCCGTTGCGGGGGAATAAACGGGTTTATTTGCGGGGTTTCCCTGCCGTGGGCGGGGGAAATGCCTTGTGAATAGTGATTAGTAAAAGGAGATGAACGCATTATGACGTATAAATTTGAGGTGAACGTCCCTGACGCGGTGTTGTTTGACGCTCACCAAAGCAAAGAGGCGTCCGCGTCCTGCGTTCGCAAAGCCGCGGCGCTGTATTATTATACAAAATTGGGAATTTCTTTAGGCTACTGCGCTCAAATCGCAGAAATGCCAAAATCCGATTTCATACGCTTTCTGGCTGAAAACAAAGTAAGCGTTTTTGATTTTGAGGATATTTCCGAGCTGGAGAGGGATATTTCTAATGCTTAGGGTGGTTGTCAACTCTACGCCGATTTTGGCTTTGGGAAATATAGGAGAACTTGATATTCTTCGTAAAATGTATGGCAAAATCATCATTCCCGTATCGGTTTACAATGAAGTTACGGCAAAACAGGACACAGCAAGCAAGACGCTTTCTGTTGCGGAGAATTGGATTGAAGTGCAGTCAATTGAAAACCGCGAGGATTACGCTATGTACCGTTCCCGTCTTCATTCGGGAGAGATTGAAGTAATGATATTGGCACAACAAACACCTCGAGCCGACCTTGTTATAATTGACGATATGACTGCACGCAAAACAGCAGAATTTCTTGGTCTGCCCCTTACAGGAACAATCGGCGTTCTAATTAAAGCTAAACAAAACGGAATTATTTCCGAAGTTATGCCTGTTTTGAAAAAAATGGAGAACAACGGCTTTTTCATAAGCGACAGAATTAAGCAGATGATTTCTGAAAAAACGGGAGAAACATTTTAAAACTCGAAAGGTGACTTTATGAACAAGACATTAGTCTTTCGGTATTTGTCTAAAATGACCCTCGCGGGGTCGCTGATTTTTTTACTGCCGTTCGCGGTTAGTCTGATGTACGGCGAATACAAGGCGGCGCTGTCTTTCGTTATCGTCGGGGCGGGTCTTGCCGTGCTTTCCCTGCCGATGATATTCTCAAAGCCGAAATCCGATGATATGTACACAAAAGAAAGTTTAGTAATCGTTGGGCTTTTGTGGCTCGTGTTCCCTGTCGCGGGGGCTATGCCGTTTTTCATAAGCGGAGAGATACCGCACTTTGTGGACGCGGTGTTTGAGAGTATTTCGGGCTTTACTACCACGGGTTCGACAATTCTTTCAAATGTCGAGGGTTTATCTCACGGTATGCTGTTCTGGCGCAGTTTTACGCATTGGATAGGCGGTATGGGTATACTCGTACTCGCGCTTGCCGTGTTTCCGTCGTCAAAGGACAGTATGTACCTTATGCGTGCGGAATGTCCCGGACCGCAGGTCGGGAAACTCGTTCCAAAGGGCAAGAACACCGCCGTTTATATGTACTCGATATACGGCGCTTTGACAATTCTTACCGTAATACTTCTGTGCGCGGGCGGTATGCCGTTGTTTGACAGCGTATGCCATGCAATGGGAACAGCAGGCACGGGCGGTTTCGGCATTAAAAACGCGGGTATCGCGTATTATAACTCCGCGTATATTGACATTGTAATAACTGTTATGATGATGCTGTTCGGTGTGAACTTCAACATATTCTATCTACTGCTGATACGCCGTTTTAAGGACGCGTTCAAGAACCTTGAACTGCGGGTTTACTTCATTATATTCGCGGCAGCGACGCTGTTTATCGGCGCGAACATTTTGCCGATATATCACACGGCGGGGCAAAGTCTGCGTTACGCGGCGTTTCAAGTCGCGTCGATTATGACGACGACGGGATTTGCCACGGCGGACTTCAACCTATGGCCCGATTTTTCGCAGACTATACTTGTTTTGCTAATGTTTATCGGCGCGTCGGCGGGTTCTACGGGCGGAGGTTTTAAAGTTCAAAGACTGATTATCGTGTTCAAGAACACGGGAAAATACATCAAGAAATTACTTCACCCGAAATCCGTGAACTTAGTCACGAGCGAGGACAAGGCAATGGACACGGACACGGTACACGGAGTACATACATACCTTGGAATTTACATTTTCCTTATTATGGTATCGACGCTCTTAGTTGCGCTTGACGACCACGATTTCACGACGACGTTCACGTCCGTGACGGCTTGTTTCAACAACATCGGACCGGGGCTTAACAAAGTAGGACCTATGGAAAACTTCGCGTTCTTTTCCGACCTTTCCAAAATAGTGCTGTCCTTGGATATGCTGTTAGGACGGCTGGAGTGCCTGCCGTTGATGATTTTGGCGATACCCTCTGCATGGAAGAAGAAATTCTGATAGCAGCTAGAGAATAGTAGTTAGTAGCTAGTTCGCAATCCGCTGTCGCGGATTGCTCGATGTTGCCCGCCTTTGGCGGGCAATTTAGATTGTAATTAAAGTCAATACGCCCCGCCAACGGCGGTGCGGTCTGGCGTGGCTCAATTCAAGCGCCCCTTGCTCTTATCCCGCAATGTTTACCGTCCTGCGTCAAACGCGCCTGCACCGCCCGTGCCGAGCCGTTGCCCGACCGCCCGCAATTCGCCTGACGGCGAATTAACGGCGCTGTCGCGCCGTTGTTTTGCGCTCCGCGCAAAACGCGGGCTACATAACAAAAGCGCCCCGCCGACGGCGGGGCGTATTAATTTAAATACAATCTAATCGTCCGCGAGAGCGGACACAATTACTTTGCACAGCGTTTTCCGCAAAGCGGATAATGCGTGTACTCTTAACTATAAACTGCGAGAAAATACTCATTTAATCTCTTTATGGAACTCCTGCAACGGCTTAACTCCTAAATGCGTGTTGTTCTTAATCGCCTTAATCCCCTCTGCGCTTGCTTTCGCCGCCGCCATTGTCGTGATGTACGGTACACGGTGCTTTATCGCGGCTTTGCGAATGTAGCTGTCGTCGTTTATGCTCGTCTTGCCTGCGGGAGTGTTGATGATAAGCTGAATTTCGCCGTTCGCTATCTTGTCGGCAATGTTCGGCTTGCCCTCGTAGAGTTTCAGAACCTTCTCGGCTTTAACTCCCGCTTGCGTTATCATCTCGAAACTCTTGCCCGTCGAAAGTATCTTGAACCCTAACTTCTCAAACTCCTGCGCTATCTCAACGAGTTCGGGCTTGTCGCGGTCGCATACGGAGAGCAATACCGTACCCTCTAACGGCAGGCGCGTCTGAGTTGCCTCCTGCGCCTTGTAGTAAGCCTCGCCGAAACTCTGCGACAGTCCCAGCACCTCGCCCGTAGAGCGCATTTCGGGACCCAATACGGGGTCAACCTCCTGGAACATATTGAACGGGAACACCGCCTCTTTTACGCCGTAATGCGGAATAGCACGGTCGTGCAATTCGGGTACGGGCGACGGCTTTTTCGTGAACTGCGAGGTCATTATCTCGGTGGCAATCTTCACCATATTTATACTGCACACCTTAGATACAAGCGGTACGGTGCGCGACGCGCGCGGGTTCGCCTCAAGAACGTAAACCGTGTCGTTCTCTATAGCGTACTGCATATTCATAAGCCCGACAACGCCCATTTCCACGGCAATTCTGCGGGTGTATTCCTTGATAACCGCAATGTTCTTTTCGGAAATGTTCTTCGCGGGAAGTATGCAAGCGGAGTCGCCGCTGTGAATACCCGCGAGTTCTATATGCTCCATAACCGCGGGAACAAAACAATGTTCGCCGTCCGAAATCGCGTCCGCCTCACATTCGGTCGCGTGGTTCAGAAAACGGTCTATCAGTATCGGTCTGTCGGGAGTAACGCCCACCGCCGCGTTCATATAAATCTTCATCATCTCGTCGTCGTGAACGACTTCCATTCCGCGCCCGCCCAGAACATACGACGGACGCACCATAACGGGATAGCCTATCTTATTGGCGATTTTCAGAGCATCGGAAACGTTCACCGCCATTCCGCTTTCGGGCATAGGTATGCCTAGTTTTTCCATCATCGCGCGGAAATGGTCGCGGTCCTCCGCAAGGTCAATCGTTTCGGGAGTTGTTCCCAAGATATTTACGCCGTTCTTTTTAAGTTCCGCCGCGAGATTTAAAGGCGTCTGCCCGCCGAACTGCGCGATAACACCGAGCGGTTTTTCCTTTTCGTGAATGGCAAGCACATCTTCAAGCGTAAGCGGTTCAAAATACAGTTTGTCCGACGTGTCGTAATCCGTGGAAACCGTTTCGGGGTTGCAGTTTACGATTATGCTCTCAAAGCCCAAAGACTTCAGCGCGAGCGCCGCGTGAACACAGCAGTAGTCAAACTCTATTCCCTGCCCTATCCTGTTAGGACCGCCGCCCAAAATCATAATCTTCGGCTTGTCCGTGCTGACGGGGCTTTTGTCCTCGTCAAGATTATACGTTGAGTAATAATATGCCGAGTTTTCCGTACCGCTTACATGAACGCCCTCCCACGCCTCGTTTATGCCGTATTCAAGGCGCTTTTCGCGTATGCTCTGTTCCGATACGCCGATTATCTGCGCTAAATACTTATCCGAGAAACCGTCGCGCTTTGCTTTGAGCATAGCCTTCTTGTCGGGGATTTGCCCGCGGTTCGCCGAAAGCGTTTCTTCCTCCGCTATCAGTTCTTTCATCTGCTCCAAGAACCAATGCTTGATTTTCGTTAAATCGTATATCTCCTCGACCGTCGCGCCTTTGCGAAGTGCCTCGTAGATGATAAACTGCCGTTCCGAGGACGGGTATTTGAGTTTGTCGAGCAATTCTTCCTTTGTTTTCTCGTGGAAGTCTTTCGCGAAACCTAACCCGTAACGTCCCGTTTCTAGCGAACGTATAGCCTTTTGGAACGCCTCTTTGTACGTCTTGCCTATAGACATAACCTCGCCTACAGCCCGCATTTGTGTGCCGAGTTTGTCCTGCGCGCCCTTGAATTTCTCAAACGCCCACCGCGCGAACTTTATTACGACATAATCGCCGTCGGGGACGTATTTGTCAAGCGTGCCGTACTTCCCGCACGGAATTTCGGACAGCCGAAGTCCGCACGCGAGCATTGCCGACACAAGCGCTATCGGGAAACCCGTAGCCTTTGACGCGAGCGCCGAGGAACGCGAAGTGCGCGGGTTGATTTCGATTACTACTATTCTTCCCGTCACGGGGTCGTGCGCGAACTGGCAGTTGCACCCGCCGATTACTTCTATAGCCTTTACTATTCTGTAGGAATATTCCTGCAAAATCTTCTGAACGCCCTCGCTTATCGTAAGCATTGGCGCACTGCAAAAGCTGTCGCCCGTGTGAACGCCGATAGGGTCGATATTCTCGATAAAGCAGACCGTGATAACGTTGTCGTCTGCGTCGCGTACGACTTCAAGTTCCAATTCCTCCCAGCCCGCTATCGATTCCTCAACAAGCACCTGTCCTACAAGCGACGCCTGCAATCCTCTCGCGCAGACGATTTTCAGTTCTTCGGGAGTGGAAACAAGCCCTCCGCCTGCTCCGCCCATAGTATAAGCGGGGCGCAAAACCACGGGGTAATGCAGTTTCGAGGCGATTTCCAGCGCCTCCTCCACGGAGTACGCCACTTCACTTCTCGGCATTTCTATGCCGAGTTTTTCCATTGTGTGCTTAAATTCTATTCTGTCCTCTCCGCGCTCGATAGCGTCCACCTGTACGCCGATTACACGAACGCCGTACTTTTCGAGAACTCCCATTTTGGAAAGCTCCGAACAGAGATTAAGTCCGCTCTGCCCGCCGAGGTTCGGCAAAAGCGCGTCGGGGCGTTCCTTTTCGATTATTTGAGTAAGTCTTTCGGCGTTCAGCGGTTCGATGTACGTTATATCCGCCACGTCGGGGTCGGTCATTATCGTCGCGGGGTTGGAGTTCACGAGAACTATTTCATACCCCAATTTTTTCAAAGCCTTGCAAGCCTGCGTTCCCGAATAGTCGAACTCGCACGCCTGTCCTATGATAATCGGTCCCGAACCTATTATCAGTATTTTGTTGATGTCAGCAATTTTCGGCATAATCTTACTCCCGTCCTATTTTTAGTGAGTTTAACCCTCTTAAATAATCATACCACAAATGCGCAGAAATTGCAATATATAATAAAAATATTTTCTCCTAAACTCCCCAAATCCACATTCCCCCGTAAAACTTTTTTCTGTAAAAATTTCACAAAATGTCTTGACATATTTTAAAAATTATAGTATAATTGTATTATAAGCATAGTATATAAGACGAAATTATCCCCGCCAACAGCGCGGGGAAAACCGATACAATCAACGTCTTGACTTAAAGACAATCTGAATTGTGCGCGGAGCGCACACAAAAACTAGCTACTAGTCTCTAATCTCTAGCCTCTGGTAGCCTAGCCCGCGTTTTGCGCAACGCGCAAAACAACGGCGCGTTAGCGCCGTTAATTCGCCGTTAGGCGAATTGCGGGCGGTCGGGCAACGGCTCGGCACGGGCGGTAAAGGCGCGTTAATACGCGGGACGGTAATGTCGCGCGGGATAAGGGCAAGGGTCGCTTGACCTGAACCACGCCAAAACGCGCGGTAAAGCGAACAACGTCTTGACTTAAAGACAATCAAAATTGTCCGCCGTAGGCGGACACTCTATAATCTTACCTCTTACCTCTTATTTCTTACCTCTGATAGGTGGTGATTTCAATGGACGACAAATACAAAACGCGCCTCGCGCAAATGGTGGAGTGTGACGAGGGTTCTTACCACTTCTATTATTCGGTCGCGGATAACGCTTGCTTTCAGCTGAGCGGGAAAGTGTTCCCCGAACTGAACGGCGACCCGCTGAAATATTTTGCCGAAAGCGGAGCGGTGGACGAGAGTTCGCTGTCCGCGCTTGCCGTGTTCAGCGGACAGATAAAGGACGGTATAAAAAAGGGTACGGATAAAAACTCGCTTGCCGTGGATATTTCCGTGAAACTCCCCGACAGCGCGGGTTTCGCTTTGTGCCACCTGTACGCGCTTTTCCTGCGCGATGAGCAAGGGAAAATCACCGATATTCACTACGATTTGCGCCCGTATTCCCAGCTTGAAATCTTCAACCGCGATGTGCTGAAAATGTTCTCTTCGGATAAGAACCCGAAACTTTATTCGGCGCGGTGCAAAAAAGTAATCGACGATAACCCCGATAAGGAGATAGCGTTTATTCAGTTCGATGTGGAGCGGTTTAAGCTGATAAACGAAACCTACGGCGTTGAAGTCGGCGATGAACTTTTACAGTTCATTAACGATACGTTAGCGTTAATCTGCACGGAGGAACAGCCGTTCTGCCGTCTTACCGCCGATGTTTTTATGATAGTCACGACGTTTGAAAACAAGGCGTATCTGCTGAAATTCATCACGAAAATTGAAAATATGCTGTCGGGTTACAAAGGAATGAAATACAGGTTCGTGTTCGGCGTGTGTATTGTCGAGGACAGAACGCTCCATACCCGCGCGCACGGCGATAACGCGTCACTCGCCCGCCAGCTGATAAAGGGCAACGCATTGCAGAACATCAACTTCTTCAGCGGAGAAATGAAGTCTACCCTCAAAAAGAAGAAGTCGATTGAGGACGATATGCAAAAGGCGCTCGCAAACGGCGAGTTTACGATGTATCTACAGCCGAAGTATTCAATAAGCACGGGCAGAATAATCGGCGCGGAGGCGTTGGCGCGGTGGCTTCACCCGACAAAAGGAATGGTTTCCCCCGCGGACTTCATTCCCGTGTTTGAAGAAAACGGCTTTATAATCAAACTCGACACGTTTATCTGGGACAAGGCGTGCAAATATATCCGCAGTTGGCTCGACAACGGCATAAAGCCCGTACCCGTTTCGGTTAATATTTCAAGGGAGTATGTTCATTCGTTCGACGTTACGGCAATGCTGTTAAGCCTTGTTGAAAAGCACAAAATTCCGCTGTCGATGCTGGAACTTGAAATAACCGAATCCCTTGACAGCGTAGGCGTGCAGGACGTTGTAAAGAAGATGAAAGACGCGGGGTTCAAAATGCTTATGGACGATTTCGGTTCGGGGTATTCCTCGCTTAATATGCTGAAAAACACTCCGTTTGACGTGCTGAAGATAGACAAGAGTTTCCTCGATGAATTTATGGAATCAACGCGCGGACGGAAGATAATCGAACACACGATAATGATGTCGCGGGACATAGGGCTTGACATTATAGCGGAGGGCGTTGAAAATGTCGAGCAAGCGCTGTTTTTGAGCCATTGCGGGTGCGACGCGGCGCAGGGGTTCTATTATTCTAAACCGATACCGGCAGACGACTTTGCAAGGAAGTTGGTCGAAGTCAATCGGTAAGCGGGCGCTTTTAGTAGCTAGAGAATAGTAGTTAGTAGTTAGCGAGTAATCCGCTTTGCGGATTACCCTAATGTGTCCGCCTACGGCGGACAGAAAGATTGTCCTTTAATTAATACGCCCCGCCATCGGCGGGGCGCTTGTGTTATGTAGCCCGCGTTTTGCGCGGAGCGCAAAACAACGGCGCGACAGCGCCGTTAATTCGCCGTCAGGCGAATTGCGGGCGGTCGGGCAACGGCTCGGCACGGGCGGTGCAGGCGCGTTTGACGCGGGACGGTAAACTGTTGCGGGATAAGAGCAAGGGGCGCTTGAATTGAGCCACGCCTGACCTCACCGCCGTTGGCGGGGCGTATTAATTAAAGGACAATCTTTCCGCGCGCAAAAGTTGCGCCCCATAAGCTCGTGTGGATAGTGGCATTTCATATGATAGGGGGCGCAACTTTAGGCGCGCACCTAAACTAGCAGGGTAATCCGCAAAGCGGATTATTCGCTAACAACTATTCTCTAGACAACTGCGCCCTAGCGCACGCTTGCCTCTTACATCTTACCTCTCCTTGATATGTACGTCCATCTGCTCGAACGGAATTTCAATCCCGTTATCAATAAACGCTTTGCGAACCTTTTCGTTTAAGTCAAAATATACGTCCCAATATTCGGGCGTTCGGCACCACGCACGGACAAGTATCACTATCGCGCTGGCGCTGTGCTCTTTCATCACGACTAGGAGAGGTTCTTCGTGGAGTATACCGTCGTGCTTATTCAGAACGCTTTCAATAACTCCCTTTGCCTTTGCGAAATCGTCGTTGTAGGAAATCGAAAACAGCATTTCAAGACGGCGGTTGGCGTTCGTGTTGTTGTTGATTATCGTCGCGTTTACCGCCATACCGTTCGGTATGAATATCGCCTGGTTTGTAAGCGAATCAAGGCGCGTGTACAGTATCGAAATCTGCGCCACCGTACCCTCTACCCCGTTTGTCGAGATATAATCGCCTATCTTGAACGGCTTGTTTATCATCAGCAGAAACCCGCCCGCGACGTTTGACAGCGCGCTTTGCAGAGCAAGACCAATCGCGACGCCCGCCGTGCCTATTACCGTTACTACCGACGTCGCGGGTATGCCGAGCATACTAAGCACTATTGTCAGCAGTAATGTGTACAAAACAATTTTCGCGACCTGCGCCGTGAACTTCGTGACCGTCAAGTCCAGCTTTGTTTTCCCCAGACCCTTTGACAGCCCGAACAGCACAAGTTTTGTGATTATAATGCCGATTATCAGCACTACAACGGCGAATATTATCTTCGGCAACATTCCGACAAGCGCATTTCCTAAGTTCTTAAAAAACTCGCCGAGCGCCGAAAGCGTTTCCTGAGGATTGTCTACAATTGCGTCCACCGCATCGCCGAGCGTCGGCGAACTGCTTTCCGCACTTGATACTGCGGGTTCGCTCACGGCGCTTTCTAAGAGAAATCTAAGCCCCGCGCTTATCATGCGCCGAACTCCTTTTCAAACGCGTCTACAACCGCGTCAGCGTCCGCGTCGCGGATAAGCACGGAAATTTCATCAACGCTCGTCGTTATCATCAAAATCATAGCCTCTAAGCGGTTCAGTATCTCGAAAACCCTCGCGGCAAAGCCTATTGTTTCGGTCATCTCGCCCGTTTTGATAACGATTTTCCTGTTCCCACTGTTTATCATCGGAGAAATACAGCCCTTTGCTTTAAGTTCGCCGACCGTGCCGACAAGTTTCGGCATATCCTCGTCGAGTATCGTAAACCCAAAGCTGAAAATCTCCTGCGTCGGCGCGGTCATTGAAATCATATCGACGTTCACTCCCGCGTCCGCTACGATTTTCAGAGTATCTTCCATTATAGTCTTGTTCAGCGGTACGTTGTTAAACGACACCGCCGACACGTTTTCCGCAACTTCTATTTTCATAGCAATCTGTCCTTTCTGCAGAAACGAGATTATTCCGCGCTGTTAATAAGGTCTTTCATCGTGTACATTCCCGCGGGCTTTCCGCTTAAAAATACTCCCGCGTTTACTGCGCCCACGGCGAAAACTTCCCTTGACTGCGCCGAATGTGACAGCGTTATCACTTCGTCGTGACCCGCGAATATTATCTCGTGTTCGCCTACTATCGTACCGCCTCTTACGGAATGTATCCCTATCTCCTCGCTGTCGCGCGGACGGCGCACGGAATGTCTGTCGTAGATATAATGCTTGCTGTTCTGGTATTCCTCGTTAATCGCCTCGGCAAGCATAATAGCCGTACCCGACGGCGCGTCTTTCTTGCGGTTGTGGTGCTTTTCGACTATCTCAACATCGAATTGACCGCCCAAAGTCTGAACCGCTTTTCTCGCGAGTTCCGCCAACAGATTTATGCCGAGCGACATATTGAACGTGAAGAACACGGGGATTTGTGAGGACGCGGCTGTTATCTGCGACTTTTCTTCATCGGAATAACCCGTCGTTCCGATAACGAGCGCGACGGCGTTCATCTTACAGTAATTTAACAAGTCCGAAAGCGCGGACGGGTGCGAGAAATCTATGATAACATCGGGCTTTTCCGACAAGTCGAATACGCTCCGCACGATTGGAAAATCGCCGTACTGCTCGCCCTCTTTGTCAATGCCCGCCGTTACCGTGCAGTCGGCGCGGGAATTTATTATCCCCGCGATAACGCGCCCCATATGACCGCACGCGCCTGTAATCGCTATATTTATCATTTTAATCAATCCTTTATTTCACGTTCTTTTTTACTTGATAACGCCGACTAGTCCCAAGGTTTCCATTACGCTTTTAAGTTTCGCTGTGTTCTCCTCGCTCATAGAGCAGAGCGGAAGCCGGCATTCTCCCGCGTTAAAGCCCATAATGTTAAGCGCGTGTTTTACGGGGATAGGGTTCACGTCCATAAACAGCGCCTTGTCAAGCGCGTGGAGCTTTTTCGCGATTTCGAGAGCCTCTTCGCGTTTTCCGTCAAGGTACAGTTTTATCTCGTCGTGCTTTTCGCGCGGCGCGACGTTGGACGTTACGGAAATAAGCCCCTTTCCTCCGAGTGCCAGACAGCACAGAGCCTCGTCGTCGTTTCCCGAATAAATATCAAGGTCGGTGTACGCGGATATTCCCATAACCGTGGACATATTCCCGCTTGCCTCTTTTACGGCGGTGATGTTCGGGTGCTTTGACATTTCTATGTAAGCGTCAACGCCGATATTACAGCCCGTGCGCGACGGAACGTTATACAGGATATTCGGTATGTTTACCGCGTCCGCGATTGCCGTGAAATGCTTTACAAGACCGCGCTGGGACGCTTTGTTGTAATACGGCGTTACCTGCAAAAGAGCGTCCGCGCCCATTTTTTCAGCCTCTTTTGAAAGCTCAATAGCATACGCAGTGTCGTTGCTCCCCGCGCCCGCTATGACGGGTACGCGGTGCGCGATATGCTCTATTCCGTAACGGATAACCTCGCGGTGTTCCTCGTCGGTCATCGTGGCGCTTTCGCCCGTTGTTCCGCAGATAACGATACCGTCTATACCGTTTTCTATCTGGAAATCAATAAGCCGTCCAAATTCTTCATAGTTTACAGAGCCGTCCGCGTTCATCGGCGTTGCGATTGCCGTGGCACAGCCCGTGAAAATAGTTCTGCTCATAAATAACCCCCAAATGCTCTTAACTTTACATCAATCAAGATAGCCCTTTGCGGCGAGTAATTCCGCCATTTCTACCGCGCCGCCTGCCGCGCCGCGCAAAGTGTTGTGCGACAGGCACACGAACTTATAGTCATACTGCGTATCGGGGCGAAGTCTGCCTATTGAGATTGCCATACCGCCCTCAAGATTTCTATGGAGTTTCGCCTGAGGCATATTGTCCTCTTCAAAGTAGTTTAAGAACTGACGCGGAGCGGACGGGAGGTTCAGCGCCTGCGGTTCGCCCTTGTACTCCGCCCAGATTTTCTTTATTTCCTCAATAGACGGCTTGTTTTCAAATCTTACGAAAGCCGCCGCGAAGTGACCGTTCGATACGGGTACGCGCAGGCATTGCGTTGTGATAAGCGGTTTTTCGCACTTTACGATTTCAGCGCCGTCGATATGACCCCAAACTTTCAGCGGTTCCTGTTCGGACTTTTCCTCCTCGCCGCCGATAAACGGGATAAGGTTATCGACCATTTCGGGCCACGTTTCAAACGTCTTGCCCGCTCCGCTTATTGCCTGATAAGTACACGCGAGAACTTCCGTTATGCCGAACTTCCTAAGCGGCGACAGCGCGGGTACATAGCTTTGTATCGAGCAGTTGGACTTCACGGAAATAAAACCGCGCTTTGTACCCAAGCGTTTTCTCTGCGCGCCGATTATCTCGGCGTGTTCGGGGTTTACTTCGGGGATAATCATAGGCACATCGGGCGTAAATCTATGCGCGGAGTTGTTTGACATAACAGGACACTCCGCTTTCGCGTAACGCTCTTCGAGCGCCTTTATCTCGTCCTTTTTCATATCCACCGCGCAGAACACGAAATCAACCTTTGCGACGATTTTGTCGATGTCCGCCGTCGCGTCGTCGATGATGATATTCTTCATACTTTCGGGCATTGGCGTATCCATAAGCCAGCGCCCGCCTACTGCCTCCTCATACGTTTTCCCCGCCGAACGCGGCGACGCCGCAAGCGCGGTCACATGAAACCACGGGTGATTTTCGAGCAGCGTTGCGAAACGCTGTCCTACCATTCCCGTAGCGCCGATTATGCCGACATTGTATTTCTCTTTCATAGCTGTTCTTCCTTTCTTTATTGGAAATATTTTCAAAACAAAAAACCGATGAGCATTTCATCGGCATAGCTTTACAGAGCAGATATTCGATAGCGCTCCATCAAGCAAGTCGATGACAGTCGCACGCTTATTCAACGTACAACCGGATATGCACGTTTCGGTCCGTACACTCCTCGGCGAAATTGCCTTTCGCCCGCGCTTTTCCGAAAAAGCGGATACCCCCGCAGGGCGAACCCTGCGGCGCGCTACTAATCAATCCCGCACCTCTATCAATTCTCCTATATTTTAACACATATTTATGCGTTTGTCAAGGGTATTAGGCAGTTTTTTTAGAATTTCGCGTTACAGCTTGCAATTCTTGGGCGGTTGTGGTATAATAGAGGCTAGAAGTGTTTCTCCCGCTTCGCGGGAGAAACAGAAGCCGGAGGCTAGATTTCAAAGTGCGCCCTTGCGGGCGCGGAAAGATTGTCTGCGGGTCAATATGCCCCGCCAACGCGGTGGGGGCGGCGTGGCTCAATTCAAGCGACCCTTGCCCTTATCAAGCATTAGCTTACCGCCACACGTATAAACGCGCCTGCGCCTACCGTGTACGCGCCTGTTGCCGACCGCCCGCAATTCGCCTACGGCGAATTAACGGCGCTGTCGCGCCGTTGTTTTGCGCGTTGCGCAAAACGCGGGCTATGCGACTTCGCGCGTGGCTTTTACCGAGTGTGTCAACCTTTTGTCTTAAAGACAATCTAATATGCGCGCGTAGCGCGCACCTAGAGCAATCCGCGACAGCGGATTGCGAACTAATCTCTAATCTCTATTCTCTAACTACTGAAAGGATTAAGAAATGCTAAAGAGTGACTTTTACTACGACCTCCCCGAAGAACTTATAGCGCAGACCCCCGCCGAACCTCGGGACAGTTCTCGGCTTATGAAAGTGGACAGGCAAAGCGGGGAGATTACGCACGACCGTTTCTACAATATATGCAAATATCTGAAAAAGGGCGACCTGCTTGTGATGAACGACAGCCGAGTATTCCCCGCGAGGATATTCGGGCAAAAGCGCGATACGGGCGTGCCGTGCGAATTTTTACTGCTAAAGCGCAGAGGTCTTGACGAGTGGGAAACGATGGTAAGACCAGGCAGGCGTTTGAAACCGGGGGTCGTTGTGGATTTCCCCGAAGGGCTGTCTGCGGAAATTCTTGAAACGCTCGACGGCGGAAATCGGCTTGTGCGGTTTTCATACAACGGCGAATTTTTCGATATTCTCGACAGGATAGGGCAAATGCCGCTTCCGCCGTACATTACCGAAAAACTAAAGGACAAAGACCGCTACAACACGATATACTGCCGCGAAACAGGCTCCGCCGCCGCCCCGACCGCGGGCTTGCACTTCACGGAAAAGGAGTTCGCCGAGTGCCGTGAAAAGGGCATTGACACGGCGTTCGTGACATTACACGTCGGGCTTGGGACGTTCAGACCCGTAAAAGAGGACAATATACTCGACCACAAAATGCACACGGAACACTATTCAATTCCCCGCGATACCGCCGAAAAAATACGCTTATGCAAACAGCGCGGAGGCAGAGTGATAGCGGTCGGTACGACTTCGTGCAGGACGCTTGAAAGCGCGGCGCAAAGCGGGAAAGCTGTTGACGACACGTCGATTTTCATTTATCCCGGCTACGAATTTAAATGCATTGACGGGCTGATAACCAACTTTCACCTCCCCGAAAGCACGCTGATTATGCTTGTAAGCGCGTTTTTAGGGCGAGAAAAGACGCTCGCGGCGTACCGAACGGCGATTGAGGAGAAGTACAGGTTCTTTTCATTTGGGGACGCGATGATGATAATATAAATAAAATAACCGTTCCCCCGCCGACGGCGGGGAGAGGGTTAAAAGAAAAATTGCCCACGCCTACGGCGGGGATTGCTTTTTCGCTAAAATTTGACAAAAACGGCAAATAATCCGGCGCACAATACCTAGGCACCCGCTTTGTGCCAAAAAAGTCCCCCGAGAAGCCAACTCTCGGGGGATGATTTTTTGGTGATTATATGAAACCTGCTATCGTTTCTCTATCTCCATATTTATTATATCACACAAAAATTATTTTGTCAAGAGTTTTTTACAAAAAAAGCGCGGGCTTTCGTCCGCGCTTTGGGTTTATTTGCGAAGTGATTACTTCTCAAACTCCTCTTTGTATGCTTTCTGCATTTCAACGAGGTGGTCGTACTTCGCCTTGGAGTTCGCTACTGCCTTGTCAAACAGTACGGTCGCTCTGTCGGGATTAGCACGCATAAGCGAGTTGTAACGAACTTCTCTCATCATAAACGCCTTGTAGTCGCCTGTAGGCGCTTTGCTGTCGAGTATGAACGGAGATTTGCCCTCGTCCGTGAGCGCGGGGTTAAATCTGAACAAGTGCCAATAGCCCGCCTCAACAGCCTCTTTCTCTACCTGCTGAGCTATCGTAAGTCCGCCCTTGATACCGTGGTTAATGCAAGGCGCGTATGCTATGATAAGCGACGGTCCGTCGTATGCCTCCGCCTCCGCGATTGCTTTCAGGCACTGGTTGCGGTCTGCGCCCATTGCGATTTGCGCTACATAAACGTAACCGTAACTCATCGCGATACCCGCGAGGTCTTTCTTCTTGACGTCCTTACCGCCTGCCGCGAACTGCGCTACCGCGCCGATGTTCGTAGCCTTTGACGCCTGACCGCCCGTGTTGGAGTAAACTTCGGTATCGAATACGAGTATATTAACGTTCTTGCCCGACGCGATTACATGGTCAAGTCCGCCGTAGCCTATATCGTATGCCCAGCCGTCGCCGCCGAGTATCCAGTTGCTCTTCTTGGAGAGGTAATTCTTGAGGTTCAGTACGTCAACAGCCTCTTTGTTTCCGCAGTTGCAAGCCTCGATTTTGTTTACGAGAGCGGTTGTTGCCTCTAAGTTAGCCTTGCCGTCGTCCTTGGTTTCAAAGTACTTGTCGATAAGACCTACTACTTCGGTATTGCCCTTGCCCTCTGCCTTTTCGCGGAGAACTTTAAGGCAAGTCTGCGCTCTGTTTCTCAGAGTATCCTGCGCTAAGAACATACCAAGACCAAATTCCGCGTTGTCCTCGAACAGGGAGTTTGCCCATGCAGGACCGTGACCCGCCTTGTTCGTCGTGTACGGTGTGGACGGCTCCGAGCCTGCCCAAATGGACGAACAGCCCGTTGCGTTCGCGATGTACATTCTGTCGCCGCAAATCTGGGTTACGAGTTTTGCATACGGTGTTTCGCCGCAGCCCGCGCACGCGCCGGAGAATTCAAGCAGCGGCTGCTTGAACTGTACGCCCTTGACCGTGGTATCCTTGAACTTCTCTACAGCCGCGGCGTTCTCGTTGTCGTTCGCAACAGCATAATTGAATACTTTCTGCTGATCCATTGCCTGCTCGATAGGCGTCATAACAAGCGCATTCTTGCTCTTGTCCTTTGTGCCTGCGGGGCAGATGTTCGCGCAGACGCCGCAGCCCGTGCAGTCGAGCGTCGAAATCGCCATTGTGAACTTCATACCGGGCATACCCGCAGCGTCCTTTACTGCTGTGCCTGCGGGGAGTTTTGCCGCCTCGTCAGCGCTGTAAACGAACGGACGGATAACAGCGTGCGGGCAGACCATTGCGCACTGGTTGCACTGTATGCAGTTTTCGGGTACCCATACGGGAACGTCAACGGCTATACCGCGCTTTTCAAACGCCGCAGAACCCTGCGGGAACGTGCCGTCCGCAATGTCCTTGAACGTCGATACGGGCAGTTTGTCGCCGCGCTGTGCGTTTACGGGTACTTGAATATTGTTTACGAAGTCGATAAGGAACTTGTCGTCGCCCTCGAAGTGAGGCTGTGCGAGCGTTCCGCTGCACGACTTCCAGCTTTCGGGAACGGGGACTTCAACGACTGCGCCTGCGCCCTGGTCAATAGCGGCGTAGTTCATATTAACGATGTCCTCGCCCTTCTTGCCGAACGACGCGAGCGCCTTTTCTTTCATATACTTCACCGCGTCGTCTGCGGGAATGATGTTCGCGAGTTTGAAGAACGCGGACTGAAGAACCGTGTTCGTTCTGTTGCCCAGACCGATTTCCTTAGCTATCTTAATAGCGTTGATGATATAGAACTTGATGTTGTTGTTTGCGATGTAGCCCTTTACCGCGTCGGGGAGTTTTTCGTCGAGTTCGTCAACGCTCCACTGGCAGTTAAGTAAGAACGTACCGCCGGGGATAACATCTTCTACCATATCATACTTGTCGATATAAGACGGGTTGTGGCACGCAACGAAATTCGCCTTGTTGACAAAGTATGTGGACTTTATCGGCGACTTGCCAAATCTCAGGTGAGAGATAGTAACGCCGCCCGACTTCTTGGAGTCGTATGCGAAGTATGCCTGCGCGTACATATCGGTATGGTCGCCGATAATCTTTATCGAGTTCTTGTTCGCGCCGACAGTACCGTCAGAACCCAGACCCCAGAACTTGCAGCAGGTTGTGCCTTCGGGCGTGGTGTTCGGATTTTCCGTGATAGGCAGCGACAGATTTGTAACATCGTCCTCGATACCGATTGTGAAACGTTTCTTGTCCTTATTGTTGTAAACCGCGATAATCTGTGCGGGGTTGCAGTCCTTGGAACCCAAGCCGTAACGTCCCGTGTATACGGGAACGTCCGTGAACTTGCCCTCTGTCTTGAGCGCCGCTACGACGTCGAGATACAAAGGCTCGCCGATTGAACCCGGCTCTTTCGTTCTGTCGAGAACGCTTATCTTCTTAACTGTGGACGGGATAGCCGAAACGAACGCAGATGAAACGAACGGTCTGTACAGTCTAACCTTTACAAGACCGACTTTTCTGCCCTGCTTTGCGAGGTAGTCTATTGTTTCCTCGATAGTATCGCAGACAGAACCCATAGCGACGATAACTTCCTCCGCGTCGGGTGCGCCGTAGTAGTTGAACAGCTTATAATCCGTGCCGATTTCGGCATTGACTTTATCCATATATTCTGTAACTACATTCGGAATGTTGTCATAGTAGGTATTGCAAGCCTCGCGCGCCTGGAAGAAGATGTCGGGGTTCTGCGCCGTGCCGTGGAGAACGGGGTGTTCGGGGTTGAGCGCTCTGTTGCGGAACGCCTGAATAGCATCCCAATCAACCATTTTTGCGAGCGTATCATAATCCCAGACTTCGATTTTCTGTATCTCGTGAGAGGTACGGAAACCGTCAAAGAAGTGCAGGAAAGGCACTCTTCCCTTGATAGTAGCAAGGTGAGCGACCGCGCCCAAATCCATAACTTCCTGCGGGTTAGTCGAGCAGAGCATAGCATAGCCTGTCTGACGGCAAGCGTAAATATCGCTGTGGTCGCCGAAGATAGACAGCGCGTGCGACGCTACCGCACGGGCGGAAACGTGGATAACGCTCGGGAGCAGTTCGCCCGCGATTTTATACATATTCGGGATCATGAGAAGTAATCCTTGCGACGCTGTGTATGTAGTAGTGAGCGCACCTGCGGAAAGCGAACCGTGAACCGCGCCTGCCGCGCCTGCCTCGGACTGCATTTCAACGACTTTAACTTCCTCGCCGAAGATGTTCTTTCTGCCTGCCGTAGCCCATGAATCTGTGACCTCCGCCATTACAGATGACGGTGTGATGGGGTAGATTGCCGCCAAATCGGTAAACGCGTATGAAACGTGACCCGCGGCGTTGTTACCGTCCATCGTTAGCTTTTTTCTTGCCATTGGATTTATTCCTCCTAAAACTTAGTTTATAGCAGGGATTATTCGCGCACCGCGCGGATTTCCGCATACGGGGCGGGGAAAGCCCCGACAAGTCAAGACTGCCCCGCGCGGTATCTGCGCATACTCCACCGCATATTACATTTTCTATTGTACCATATTTTTTTACATTTTGCAATAGAATTTAGAAATTTTTTTAAAATTTTTGTCATTTATCACATAGTTGCTAGAGAATAGAGAATAGTAGTTAGTTATTTGGGTCACGGCGTTGAACGGCTAGAGGCTAGAGGTGCTTGTTCCGCTTACGCGGAACATCGCAGAGGCTAGAGGCTAGACAAGGTGCGCCCTTGCGGGCGCGGAAAGATTGTCATTAAGTCAATACGCCCCGACAACGCGGTAGGGTTCGGCGTGGCTCAATTCCCGCGCCCCATTCCCTTATCCCGCGCACCGCAACCGTCCCGCGTCAAACGCGCCTGCACCGCCCGTGTACGCGCTTGTTGCCGACCGCCCGCAATTCGCCTGTCGGCGAATTAACGGCGCTGTCGCGCCGTTGTTTTGCGCTCCGCGCAAAACGCGGGCTAGGTGAACGGGGTCACGGCGTTGCTCGCCTAGGGAAAAGCAACCCTCGCCGACGGCGGGGGCGCGCATTGACCCGCAGACAATCTAATCGTCCGCGAGAGCGGACACCTAAACTAGCTACTAACCTCTATTCTCTAGTTACTAGCAGCGCAAAAACAACCCCCGCCGACGGCGGGGGTGTTTAATATCAAGTTCCGTTCTTCATATTCTTTGCGTGATAGCTTATTGTTGCAACTCCTGCCAGAATAATTAAATAACTGCCGATTTCAAGCTGGAAAGAATCATAGTGCAAACCGTCCGGCTTAACGTGCGCCAGTTGGAACGTCATCAGAGAAAGCAGGTTTGACGCGGGCGCTATTAAAAACTGACCGATAAAGCCGAGCGCCGACATTCCAAGTCCCGCAAGCGACGAGGTTATCGGGAACTTTGTAATCAAGTCATAAACCACAATTACTACCGCCAGAGCGAACAGCACAATTGACGTGATACGTGCAATTACGCACATCGTCATACAGTTTTCGGGACTGGATTTCAAAAATATCCTGAAGATAACCGCGCAAAGCGCCGCCGCACCTCCGGCGATACAGCCTATTACTCTTAAAACATTTCTCGCTACCATAACCAAACTCCTTATAAAATATGTATAGTACCCTTGCCCAATGCAAAAGTAAACTTCATAAAATATTATATCACGAAACTTTCACATTGTCAAGATATTTTTTGTTGACATTATATATATATATATATATATTGGCTGTTGAATAATTTTGTGGAGTTTGCACAATAAACGCGGGGTCTTGCGGTTTCATAGTATTCCCCTTCCACGGCAGAAGAAACGCAATAACACAACACACCCCCGCCGACAGGCGGGGGCGTACTGACTTAAAGACAATCTAAAATGCGCGGGCAACGCCCGCGCACTTTGAAATCTAACCTCTTACCTCTTACTTCTAACCTCTAGAAACAATCTCGCTAATTGCCCTCCGAACCAATTTCTTAAACAACGGGGCTGCTCTGTCCGCTGTTTCCTGTACTTCCTTATGGCTGAGGGGATTGGAGGAAATGCCCGCGGCGAGGTTGGATATGCAGGAAATACCGCAGACTTCCATTCCGCAGTGACGCGCGGCTATTGCCTCGACGGCGGTTGACATTCCCACCGCGTCCGCGCCCAAACGTCCGTAAGCGCGGATTTCGGCGGGCGTTTCGTAGTTCGGTCCTGTTGTTTGAATGTAAACCCCGCGCCGGAGCGGAACGCCCTCGGCGGCGGCGGAGTTCTCGATAACCGTGCGCAAGCGGCGGCTATAGACTTCGCTCATATCGGGAAAACGCGTACCGAGTTCCTCAATATTCGCGCCGATAAGCGGAGAGGGTACGGACAGCGTGATGTGGTCGCAAATCAGCATAAAATCGCCCGCGTGGAACGACGGGTTTATACCGCCCGCGGCGTTCGTAAGGAACAGCGTTTTCGCGCCCATAAGGTGCATAAGGCGGGTGGGAAGTACAACGTCCTGCACGGGATAACCCTCGTAGTAATGCACTCTGCCCTGCATTGCGACAATCGGAACGCCGTCCGAATAACCGAAAACGAACTGCCCCTTATGCCCCGCGACCGTGCTTACGGGGAAACCCTCGATTTCGTTATACGGCAAAACGTCCTTTACGTCCATAGTATCGCAGAAATCGCCAAGCCCGCTGCCTAGCACAAGCGCGAGTTCGGGCTTGAAATCAACGCGCTTTTCGACCGCGCCATAGCATTTTTTCAGTTTTTCGTAAACTTCGTTCATCGTAATATCTCCTTTTTAATTTTTAGTGAATTATAGGCTAGGTACGCTTTGACCCCGCGCCGAACGCGCGGTAATGCGGACAACGCCGTAACCCGCGCAACCTAGCCTGCGTTTTGCGCGAAGCGCAAAACAACGGCGCGTAAGCGCCGTTAATTCGCCGTCAGGCGAATTGCGGGCGGTCGGGCGCAGGAGCGCACGGGCGGTAAAGGCGCGTTTATACGCGGGACGGTAAGGGTACGCGGGATAAGGGCGCGGGGCGCGGGAATTGAGCAACCCAAACCGCGCGATAATGCGAGCAACGTCTTGACCCGCAGACAATCTAATCCGCGCGCGCAAGGTAGCGGCAGGACGCCGCTACCGTTTCGCCCAAAGTCGGCGCACGATGCGCCGACAGCAAAGCGAAACAGGGCGCAACCCTGTTCATACTATGCACTCAGCACTATGCACTGTAAACTGTTACAGGGGCGCGGGAATTGAGCAACCCAAACCGCGCGATAATGCGAGCAACGTCTTGACCCGCAGACAATCTTTCCGCGCCCGCAGGGCGCACCTTGTCTTACCTCTTACATCTAACAGCTTATCTCTTATGCCTTTTCATCTTCTTTATCTTCGCAGAGAAAAAATGCATAGCTTTTCCCGCTGTCGTCCGATGTATTCTAACCCCCAGATATTCGTTTGTGGATTTGTCGTGATATATCATTTTCTCACATTCGGGGTCGAACGTCTGCGCGATGTACTCTAACGTGCCGTCGTCGGGGCGTATTCCCGTGAAGAACGGCTTTTCCAGAATGTAAACCGCGCTCCCCGCGTTTGTCACTTCCCTGCAAACCTCGTTGCCTGCGACTGTTTCGGCGGCGAGTATCGAATTTAACCGCCACGACTTCATTTCAAACGACATAATATCATCTCCGAATGTGTAATAGCCTATCTGTTATCGCGGAGTTCCACCGTGAATATCGTGCCTTTTCCCTGCTCGGAAGTCACCGCGATGTCGCCCCCGCAAAGTTCCGTTATCTTCTTTACGAGCGACAGCCCTAAGCCGTTGCCCTTAGTCGCGTGGGAATAATCCGCCTGATAGAACTTATCGAAAATGTACGGCAGAGCCTCGCTTGAAATCCCGCACCCGCTGTCCTCTACAGTCACAACAATAAGTCCGTCACGGCGTTTGCATGTAACGTGAATAAACCCGCCCGCAGGCGTGAACTTCACGGCGTTATCGAACAGGTTGTTCCAGACGTGCGCCAGCATCGGCTCGTTTTGGTAATACTTTATCTCGTCCAAATCCATATCAATTTCGAGGTTCTTTTCCGTCCATTGAGGCTCTAGGCGTATCATACAGTCGCGGAGCTGTTCGTCAAGCGAAAACTCCGTCTTTTCCGTGACTATATCCCTGTTTTCGAGGTTCGTCATAAGCAAAGTATTTTGGGAAAGCACGGACAGATATTCGGTTTCGTCGAGTATTATTTTCGAGAACTCTTTCTGCTGTTCGGGAGTAAGCCCGCCCTCGTAAAGCTGACGCGCAAATCCGCGTATTGATACGAGCGGGGTTTTGAACTCGTGTGAGAAGTTGGAGATGAAGTCGTTTCGGAACATCTCCGTATTGCGGAGTTCTTCGGTCATTTCGTTGAAACCGCTGATAAGTTCGCGGAGTTCTTTTATCGTATGGCGCTCCGTCCAGCCGATTTCGAGCGTTATGTTGAAATCGCCCCCGATAACGCGCCTTGTCGCCTTGACAAGTTCCGAAAGCGGTTTTAATACCGTGTTCCCTATGACGAACGCGAGCAGAGAACCTATCAAAAAACTTGCGATAATAGAGCCGACAACCTGTATAGTATTGTTTGTTCCGCCGTACACAAAGCCGATTACTATAGTAGCGGTAAACGACAATATTTCCGACGCCAGAATGATGATAGCCGACAGAATAGTAAGTTTCATTCCCAGTCGGTTTACCACCTTGAAAGGATTTTGTTTGTTTCGCATTTTTAATTCCTTTAATGCAGGATAACAGGGAGTTTTCCCCGTATTTTAAAGTTCAATATAATACGGGCAAATGTCCTCGTATACCCCCGATTTCAGCCGAAAACCGCGCGGTATCGTGCCAAGCCCGACAAACCCCAAGCGTTCATACAAATGCCGTGCGGGAGTGTTAGTCTTTACGACCGCGTTAAACTGGAGTATCTTAAAGCCGATTTTCCTCGCCTGCTCTATGCAGTCAAGCACGAGCATTTCGCCGATGTGCCGTCCGCGCAGGTCTGCTCTCACGGCGTAACTCGCATTCGCGATGTGTCCGCACCTGCCGACATTGTTCGGGTGGAGTATGTACAGTCCGCAGACCGTATCGCCGTCAACCGCGACAGACGCGCGGCTTTGCCCCGCGAAAAACTCCGCGCCCGTCCGCTCGTCCAGCAAATCCTCCTGCGGAAACGCCGTCCCCTGTTCAACGACCTCGTTCCATATCTCTATCATTCCCGCAAGGTACTTTTCGGTATACTGCTTGATTTCCATAACACTAACATCTTCTTACTTCTGATATTTTGCCGAACGCACGGCAAGGCGAACAGCGTATTGACCCGCAGACAATCTAATCCGCGCGCGGAGCGCGCAACTCTGTTTATACTATACACTCAGCACTCTTAACTCAGCACTATTATATAGCCCGCGTTTTGCGCAACGCGCAAAACAACGGCGCGACAGCGCCGTTAATTCGCCGCAGGCGAATGCGGGCGGTCGGGCAACGGCGCGTACACGAACGGCGCAGGCGCGTTAATACGCCTGACGGTTGCGGTGCGCTGGATAAGGGCGCGGGGCGCTTGAATTGAGCCACGACCAAACGCACGGTAACGCGCCCGCGAAACCACCAACGTGGCTTGTGGCGCGCGGAATGTCACTGGCATTCCGCGCGCGGAAAGGTTGCTTTAATGCGACCGTTCCGCGCACTTCGTGCGCTCCACTAGGTGGCAGGGGAAAGCCCTCTATCGCAGGGCTTTCCCCTCTTGCCCGCTACGCGGGCAATTCACCCCTTTTCGGAGCTCTTGAGCGTGGGGATTTCGCCGCCTGCGGGCGGCGACCAGAGGGCTCCGCCCTCTGGACTCCCGCAGCCTTTAGAAAAGGCTGGCGAAACTTTCGCTGCCTACGGCGGGGCGGTTCACGGCTGCTACGCCTAAACGTTACTCGTCAACGTGATGACCCGCAAATCTTACCTCTTACTTCTTACATCTAACTTCTACCCGTTCTTCTTAACCGCCTTGTACCCAAGCCCGCGCACGGTTTCAATGCTGAAATCATCGTTATCTTTAAAGCGCTCGCGCAGGCGGTTGATGTGAACGTCTACCGTGCGCGCCTCGCTGTCGGTGTCCATTGACCAGAACTCCTCCATAAGGTTATTGCGCGTGAACGTCTTTCCCGGAAACGACAGGAGTTTAAACAATATCTGAAACTCCTTGCGCGGGAGGACTGTCGAAACGCCGTCACGCACTACCGTAAACGAATCGTAAAACAGTTCCGTACCGCCGACCGTAAGCCTCTGTTCCTCGCTTATCTTACTGCGTCGGAGCAGGGCTTTTATCCGCAATAGCATTTCCATTTCGTCAACGGGTTTCACCATAAAATCGTCCGTGCCTAACATAAAGGATTTTCTCATATCGTCGGAAGTGTCCTTTGCCGTTATCATCAGAACGGGGACGTTGTTGTTCTCCTCGCGCAGAGCCTTTAAACAGCCGTAGCCGTCGAGTTTCGGCATCATAATATCAAGTATCATAAGGTCGATATGCGACGCCGCGATAACCTCTAAAGCCTGTTCGCCGTTTTCGGCGGTGAATACTCTATAGCCGTTTTTTTCGAGCGTATATTCGTAAAGTCTGCGAATATTCGTCTGGTCATCGACTACCAAAATGTTGAACATAATACCCAAAATTTGCGCCTGATGTTCGGAATACGCGCAAATCCTCTCCTTTATATTGTTGTAAAAGCGAACTCGCACACGAACTGTGAAAAGCGTTCGCGCGGGCGGATTATCCTGTTTTCCGCTTTTACTTCGCCTGCCGTGATATTGTCCGTGAATACCGCGGTCTGCGCGGCGTTCAGCATAGAAATATCCATTGCGGAATTCCCCGCCGCCGCAAAGCGCGTTATACCCAGCTTTTCGGCGAGCCGTTTCACCGCCGCGCCTTTGTTTAATGCCTTTGGCACGACATAGACTTTCTGCCCCGTGAAAAAACATTCACAGAGCGTTCCCGCGCCGAGAAAATCAAGCGTTTTGCGCGG
Source organism: uncultured Clostridia bacterium (assembly GCA_947628655.1). GTDB lineage: Bacteria > Bacillota > Clostridia > Oscillospirales > Ruminococcaceae > CAG-115. The sequence goes on from CANRAS010000014.1 coordinate 33,389, forward strand.
GTCGGCGCTTTTCGTGAACAAAAACAGCCCGTCTACAAGGCGCACTTCAAACGAGCGGAACGGGTCGCGTCCCAGGAACGCTTGATACTCCGCAAGTTCCTCACGGCAGTTCTCGTAAATCCCGCAAGACCACTCCGACCATTCGGCGCTTTCCTCGCCGTCAATCAGCAGAGTACCTCCGTTATCGCACAGCGCGTACTTAGGGCAAAATCCGAACCGCGCGAAGTCTATCCTGCGGTACTGCTCAATACTGCGCGTTGTTATCGGGATTATCCGCGAAATCTGCGGGAATAATTCCGCTTGACGTTTTGTAATACACGAGATTTCCCCGCCGTCCTTGCGCTCGATAACAATATCGTCCGCTTGCTTATATTTTGCCGAAAAAATCAGCGTTCCGTCCAAGTCGGAAAACAATATCTGCTCTGTCATATCTGATTTGCGTGAAAGCGAATTAAACTTCCCAACTGCCCAGATACTTCTCCTGTTCGGGGGTGAGTTTGTCTATCTCAAAGCCCCACGCTTTGAGTTTACGCTCCGCGACTTTGCGGTCGATTTCTTTCGGAACGTTTACCGTTTTGTACTCGCGGGATTTCAGCGTTTCGGCGTTCTTTGCGATGTATTCCGCGGAAAGCGCCTGAATAGCGAAACTCATATCCATAATTTCCGCCGGGTGACCGTCGCCCGCCGCGAGGTTCACAAGGCGACCCTCCGCTATTACGAATACCGTTTTCCCGTTTTTGAGTTTATAGCCCATTATGTTATTGCGCGCAAGGTAACTACTCTCGGCGATTTCGCGAAGTTTCGCCATATTTACCTCAACGTCAAAATGTCCCGCGTTGCAGCAAATCGCGCCGTCTTTCATATTGTTGAACGCCTCCTCGCCGATAACGTCCGCGCAGCCCGTGACGGTCACGAAGAAATCGCCTATCTTCGCCGCCTCGCGCATCGGCATTACCTTAAAGCCGTCCATTACCGCCTCCATTGCCTTTATCGGGTCAACTTCCGTTACGATAACTTCCGCGCCCAAGCCTTTAGCGCGCATTGCAACGCCCTTTCCGCACCAGCCGTAGCCCGCGACCACCACCTGTTTGCCCGCGACAATAAGATTTGTCGTGCGGTTTATTCCGTCCCAAACCGACTGACCCGTGCCGTAGCGGTTGTCAAACAAATGCTTGCAGTCCGCGTCATTTACGAGTACCATCGGGAATTTCAGCGCCTTTGCCTTGTCCATCGCAAGCAGGCGGATAATGCCCGTCGTCGTTTCCTCGCACCCGCCTAAAACGTTCGGGATAAGTTCGGGGTGTTCGCTGTGTATCAAATTCACGAGGTCGCCGCCGTCGTCTATTATGATATTCGGCGCGTTTTCTATTACCTTTGAGATATGGCGGTGATACTCCTCGTCTGTCGAGTTGTACCACGCGAACACGTTCAGTCCGTCATGCACGAGCGCCGCCGCTACGTCGTCCTGCGTGGACAGCGGGTTAGAACCCGTGACGTACATCTCAGCGCCCCCCGCCGCAAGCACTTTGCACAAATATGCAGTCTTTGCCTCCAAATGCACGGAAAGCGCGACTTTAAGCCCCTTAAACGGCTGATTTTCGGAAAACTCCTTTTCAATTCCATTTAACAAAGGCATATTGCGTTTTACCCATTCGATTTTCCGCTTTCCGCTTTCCCATAATGTTTCATCTCTTACTTCGCTCATTTTATATCCTCCTTGAAATAATTAACATAAATTTAATTTGTCTGGCTTGACAGCTTGTTCAAAAGGCGCTCTAATTCTTCTTCCAATGCGCTGTAGAACAATGTGAACAGAATATCACAACTGCCCAGCAGGAACATATTTCTGTTGCTGACGGACGCGAGGGCGGGAACATAACTGTAGATGTAGCTTTTGTACCATTCCGCGTCATACGCGGGAACGGCTTTGCCGAGTTTCACCATTCTGCGTATTTCCTCGAAATCATCGGAGATGATATTCTCGTAATTCCCCGCGCCTTTGGCAATCACCATATCATACACGGTCTTTATCTGCTTGTCGTTAAGCGACCCCGACGGGGTTTTCACGTCTTTTAATTCGGGCAGGCGAACCGCGAACGAATATACCATAAGCGACAATACCCTTTCATATTCGGGAGAGTTCATCTCCCGGCAGCGCTCTTTATCGAGTTTTATCCCCGTATTATAGAGCGCGGCGGTGTCCGTGATATTCTTCAGAGCGATTTTGAAAATATCCTTTACGCTTACGTTATAAAAATCCTTATCGCCTATCATATAAATATATTTTACCGCGTTGAACAAAGAAACGCCCGCTTTAACTACTGTATCCGAAATCATAGTATACGCGGTGCGCTCGCTTATAAACTCCATATTTTACCTCCTTTGCCGATAAAAAACAAATACTGTATTTATTATAAACCATTTCCTGCAATTTTTCAAGATAGTTTTACTGCTTTTACCCGACGTTTGCGAATTTTATTCGGGAAATTTTTGCGCCGACCGCAGATAGGTCAAATTTGGACGGGGATTTTTGTGGAAAATGCACAAAGGCGTTTGGAGAATACGGGGATTTTGAATTAATACTTGCAATTTGCGGTGAAATGTAGTATAATAATATAATGTAGTATTGTGAGATTGGGACGGCAGGTGAAATTATGGATAAACTGTATATTAAAACAGAACGCGAATATTGTTATGAGCATATTTTTTACTTCCCGATTATAAACGCCCTGCAAGGTCAGCGTGAAAAGTACGGCAAAATTTTAGAGAGAATACACCCGCTGAAGCAAAGAATTGTTTTAGAGCTGATGAATAACGAGGAAATCAAAAACCTCTGCGCTAAGCTCAAAATATTTGGGAGCAGTATTGATACGCGAGCGGACATAAAAAGCGACCTTGACACCGCGATATTATTAAAAGAGGACACAAAAGCGAACAGGTCCAGAGTAACCGAAATAATCGGCGAAAAAACAAATTGGAATTATGACGCGGTGTTCTTGAACGATATGGATACGGAAACGGGATTATATAAAGTGATTATGAAAAAAGGGGTAGACCTTTTAGAGGTAAGAAGTAAGATATAAGATGTAAGAGGTCGAGCAATCCGCTACGCGGATTGCCCTCAAACAGCAGACTTCGCCTGCTGTCTGATAAGCGGTAAGAATTTAGAATTATCGCGTTATCCGCTTGCGGATAATATGTAAGAAATAAAAATTAGAGTTAGGGTAAAATTATGTTTGACGGATTTATAAAAACAGCGGCGGGGACGCCGAAAATCCGCGTGGCGGACTGCGAATACAACGCGGGCGCGGTTATAGATTTGATGAACGAGGCAAAGCGGGCGGGCGTGAATATACTCGTGTTCCCCGAACTATGCGTTACGGGCTACACCTGCCACGATTTGTTTTATCAGCGGACGCTGCAAGACGGCGCTGTTAAGGCTCTGGAGCGAATTGTAACTTCTTCGGCAGGGTCGGATATGCTTTGCGCTGTCGGCTGTCCGCTCGTTTACGGGAAAAACAGCAAGCTTTATAACTGCGCTGTCGTGTTCCAAAACGGCGAGGTGCTTGGAGTTGTTCCGAAAATGCACTTGCCGAATTACAACGAGTTTTACGAAATGCGTCAGTTTTCCGCGCTTTCGGATTACGAGAGCCGAACTATTGAACTTTTCGGGAAACAATATCCGTTCGGGTACGGACTGGTTTTCGAGTGCGCGGATATTCCCGAACTGAAGTTCGGCGTTGAATTGTGCGAGGATCTGTGGTCGCCCGAACCGCCCTCGACAGAACTTGCTCTTGCGGGGGCTGTTATAATCGCGAACCTTTCCGCGTCAAACGAAACAATCGGCAAGGACGCTTACCGCAAAAGTCTTGTCACGGGGCAGTCGGCACGGCTTATCTGCGGGTACGTCTACGCGAGCGCGGGCGACGGCGAAAGCACGCAGGATCTCGTGTTCGGCGGGCATAGAATGATAGCAGAAAACGGAACTGTCCTAGCCGAAAGCGAACTTTTCACAAACGGGCTTACGATAACGGAAATCGACGTTCAAATGCTCGCGTTTGAACGTATGCACAATACTTCGTTCAGAGCGATGGACGACGCGCGGGCGCGGTATATTAAATTCTCGATGGAGAAAAAGCCGACCGCGCTCACACGGAAAACAGAACCAAAGCCGTTTGTGCCGTGCGATGAAATTGAAAAGTCAAAGCGCTGCCGGGATATTCTCGCAATGCAGGCGCACGGTCTTGCAAAGCGCATAGAACACACCGCGTGCAAAACCGTTGTTATTGGAATATCGGGAGGACTTGACAGCTGTCTTGCGCTCCTTGTTTGCGTGGACGCGATGAAACTTCTAAACCGTCCGATGAGCGATATAATCACGGTGACAATGCCGTGTTTCGGCACGACAAAGCGCACTCGCTCGAACGCGGAGCGTCTGTGCGGAATACTCGGCACGGATTTGCGCATAATCGACATTACGGACAGCGTCCGTCAGCATTTCGCGGACATCGGTCAGGACGAAAACGACCACTCCGTCACCTACGAGAACGGTCAGGCGCGCGAGCGGACAAAGGTGCTTATGGACATAGCAAACAAGGACGGCGGTTTGGTGATAGGCACGGGCGACCTTTCGGAACTCGCGCTGGGCTGGGCGACGTACAACGGCGACCATATGAGTATGTACGGCGTAAACAGTTCCGTGCCGAAAACACTTGTACGGCATATAGTCAGCTTTTACGCGCAGTCGTGCCAAAACGCGGAACTTTGCGAAGTACTCACCGATGTGTACAACACGCCCGTATCTCCCGAACTTATCCCGCCGAAGGACGGGGAAATCTCGCAGATAACCGAAGATTTGGTAGGACCTTATGACCTGCACGACTTTTTCTTATACAACGCGATAAGGCGCGGTTTCCCGCCGAAAAAAGTCTACAGGTTAGCGCAGACGGCGTTTGCGGGCGAATTTGACGCGCCGACGATTTTAAAGTGGCTGAAAACGTTTTACCGCCGATTTTTCTCTCAGCAATTCAAGCGGAGCTGTCTGCCCGACGGCGTAAAAGTCGGTTCGGTTACGTTATCCCCAAGGGGAGATTGGCGGATGCCCTCGGATGCTGTGGTCGGTGAGTGGATTAAGGCTTTAGAGGAGATTGTTGTTTAAGTAGCTAGAGAATAGTTGTTAGTTGTTAGCGAGTAATCCGCTTTGAAGGTAATCCGCAACGCGGATTACTCAATTACTCTATGGTGCGCTCCGCGCGCAAAAAGATTGTCCTTTAGTTAAAACGCACCTGCAACGCCTTGACCCGCAGACAATCTCAATACGCGCACGAAGTGCGCACATTATACTATTCACTGTGCATTATTAACTGTACACTGGAATTTGGAGCGCGATATGGCAGAACATTTACAAAGCAAACTACTGCACTTTTTCACGGACGGTGCAAGTATTCACGAGGATTTCGCAAGGGCGCGGGACTTACGGGTCAGAAAACTGCGCCTTGTCGTCCGCGTATGCTTTTACGCGCATTGCCTTGCATTGGCGGTTTGCATAATACTTTCGGCTGTTCTGCACGCGGGCGCGGGGATTATCGCTGTCGCGCTTTGCTCGGCGGTGCTGTCGGCGCTTGCGTTTCTCGCGGTCGGGGATATGATGATTATTAAACTGCTTTTGTGCGCGGGCGACGCGGTTTTTGCCGTTTCAATGTTCATCACGGGTTCGCTTGCAAAAAACGGCGCTCCGTTTTTCGCGGTCGGCGCGGTTTCCGTTTTTGTGACGATTTTGGCGGTCGTTTCCCTGCTGACGGCGAAGTGCAAAATCTTCTTAGATGAATTTCCCCCGCAGGCAATTCGGCGCGAACACTACACATTACTGCCCAATCTTCTCAGCACTATCCAAAAAGCGGAGGAAGAACCCGCGCCGAAACCCGTTAAGAAAACCGAAATGCAGGAACTTTCCGATAAGTTAAAAGAAATACTATGCGGAGAGGGAGAAAGAGATAAGCTGTAAGAGGTTAGAGGTAAGATGTAAGAATGTGGCTTTAAACCCCTAGCATCAACGCCTTGACCCGCAGACAATCTTTCTGCGCGCGGAGCGCGCACCTTGTCTTACCTCTTACCTCTTACCTCTTACTTCTGCGACTTCTAAGTCGTTCGTGTATAACAATCAGCATTACCCTTAGGAGGTGCTTTATGAAATTACTGCTTATAGACGGCAACAGTATAATGAACCGTGCATTTTACGGGATCCGCCTGCTTACAAGTCCGAACGGCGTTCCCACAAACGCGCTTACGGGGTTTATGAATATCTGGTTTAAACTTCAAAAAGAGGAAAATCCCGACCGCGTATGCGCGGCGTTTGATTTGAAAGCGCCGACATTCCGTCACAAACTGTATGCCGATTATAAGGGAACGCGCCACGCAATGCCCGATGAACTCGCCGCGCAAATGCCGGTTATAAAGGACATTCTGCGGGCAATGGGCATTGCCGTTGTCGAAAAAGAGGGCTACGAGGCTGACGATATTATAGGAACGCTCTCCCGCGCCGCGCGCGAACAGGGCGCGGAATGTGTTATAATGACGGGCGACCGCGACAGCTTTCAGCTTGTGAACGACAAAGTGACGGTGCGGTTGGCGTCCAATAAAGAGGACGTGTTCTATACTCCCGCGAAAATACAAGAGGTTTACGGCGTTTCTCCGCGCGAAATGCTCGAAGTTAAAGCGCTTATGGGCGACAGCTCGGACAACATTCCCGGCGTCGCGGGAATAGGCGAAAAAACCGCGCTCGGACTTATTCAGAAATATCACAATATAGGGTATATTTACGATAATTTATCTGAGCTTGAAATTTCAAAAAGCGTCCTTGCTAAACTTGAAAAAGGCAAAGAAAGCGCGGAACTGTCGCGGACTTTGGGCGAAATATGCCTTACCGCGCCCGTGTCCGAAAACTTTGACGACTACAGGGTGCAAGGCGGGGACAAGGAAACCCTTGTCGGTATTCTGCGGGAACTCGCTATGAACTCCGCAATAAAGAAACTCGAACTCGAAAACGTCAAGGCTAAGAAAGCGGAAATCACCGCGCCGAAACCCGTGCCGAAAAGCACGGTGACAGCGGATAACGTGCCTTATGATAAAGACGCGTTAAGCGTTCTGATAATTGACGGTGAAATCGCCGTTTTCCGTGATAACAAGCGCGTTGACGGCGATGTGAAGTCCGTTCTCGAAAGCGGTGAACCGCTCCACACGCTGAACGCCAAAGAACTTTATTCTCAATGTATTCCCCGCGGTATAGAGCCGAAAAACATCACGTTCGATATGACGTTGGCGGCGTATCTTCTCGATGTGAACGCGTCCGATTACGGAATTGAAAGGCTCTGCGCGAAGTATTCGGTGGACTACGACAAAAACGAACCCGCAAAATCGCTTACGGCTCTGAATGTGATACTGTACGGCGAGATTTGCGCTCAGGGTATGCTGAAAGTATTGCGGGAAATCGAAATCCCGCTGTCGGAAGTCCTCGCGTCTATGGAACACGAGGGAATAGCGCTTGATACGGCGGGGCTTGAAAAGTTCGGCGAGGAGATACTCCCGCAAATAGCAAAACTTGAACAGGAAGTGTGGAATATCGCGGGACACGAATTTAACATAGGAAGTCCGAAACAGCTTTCCGCCGTGCTTTTTGAGGAACTCGCTTTGCCTGCGGGGAAAAAGCGCAAAACGGGCTATTCGACCGATTCCGATACGCTTGAGGAACTGCTGGACAAAAGCCCTATTATTCAGCCGATACTTGACTTTCGGAAACTCACAAAGCTTTACAACACCTATGTAAAGGGACTTCAGAACGCCGTTTCGTCCGACGGGCGAATGTACACGACATTCAAGCAGACCGAAACACGCACGGGGCGCATAAGTTCGTCAGAGCCGAATATCCAGAATATTCCCGTGCGCACGGAACTTGGACGAAACTTTCGGAAATTCCTTATAGCGGGCGCGGGAAAAGTGCTTTGCGACGCGGACTACAGTCAGATAGAACTGCGCGTTCTCGCCTCTTTATCAAACGACAAAGTGATGATAGAAACGTTTAAAGAGGGGCGCGATATTCACGCGGAAACCGCCGAAAGCGTTTTCCGAAAAACGGCGGGGCAGTCCGACCCCGACCTGCGCCGCAAGGCAAAGGCGGTGAACTTCGGCATTGTTTACGGCATAGGCGCGTTTTCACTCGCAAAGGACATCGGCACGACAGTCGGCGACGCGAAACGGTATATCGACGATTATTTAAACCACTTTTCGGGTGTTCGGGCGTATATGGAGAATATCACAAAATCCGCGCAGGCGGACGGTTACGCCGTGACGATGTTCGGCAGACGGCGGTTCATTCCCGAAATACTATCTTCCAATAAAGTCGTGCAGGCTTTAGGCAAACGCATTGCGATGAATACGCCGATACAGGGAACCGCGGCGGACATCATAAAAATAGCGATGATACGCGTTTTCAACAGACTTAAACGGGAACTTCCGCAGGCAAAACTTATTCTTCAGGTACACGATGAACTTATAGTCGAGGCTCCCGAAGATAATGCGGAGAAGGCTGTGAAAATACTGAAAGAGGAAATGCAGTCGGCGGTGGAACTTTCCGTACCGCTTATCGTTGACGCGAAATGCGGGAAAAGCTGGTATGAAACGCACTAGGGCGAAATAAAAAACATTCGGAGATAAAATGAACGAGATTTTCAGTCTTGCAAAGCGGGACAGCAATCCCCTGCGCGACTATTTGATAGTAAACAAAAAGCAGTCGAAACACTATCCGTCCGACCCGCGCGAAACGGCAAAGCTGTGCGCGGAAATGGGCGAGGAGATGGAAAGGGTTTACCCGCGCGGGAAATGCCTTGCAATAGTTTTCGCGGAAACCGCCGTAGGCATTGGCGCGTATGCCGCGTCTAAACTCGGAGAGCGCTGTTTTTTGCTCAGCACTACGCGCGAGGAACTCCCCGATAACTTTTCTTATTTCACGTTCGAGGAGGTACATTCCCACGCGCCTTTGCACAAATTATGCGTAAGACCCGACATTGACCCGAAACAGTTCGGTCACGTTTTCATAATAGACGATGAACTGACGACGGGGAACACGGTAAAGTCGCTTGTCGAAAAACTGCGCGGAACATATTCCTGCGAAATGACCGTTCACGCGTTCGCGGCAAGCCGTGAGAGCGTTCGCAATCTGGAGGAAATCGGCGTTTCAATTCACGCGAAATATGTTTATGATAACATAAAAGAAACGGAATTTCCGAACGAATTTTCGCGCGATGAACAGCGGGCGCGAAAATCTCCCGAACGGGTAATCGAACTTAATTCGCTTTACGATATTCGCACGGGCGTTTTCTGCTCTAAACTTTTCGAGGAATGTACAAGCCTTTGCAAAAGAATAACCGAGAGTTTCGCGGATATACTGAAAAACGCGAAAAGCGTTGAGATAATCGGCACGGAGGAACTTTGCCTGCCCCCTGTCGTTCTGGGAAATATGTTAGCGAACGCGGGGTTTGACGTGCGCGTTCACGGAGTAACGAGAAGTCCCGTTCTGCCGTCAAATGCGGATAATTACCCGATTAAAACGCGCTGTGTCCTGCAAAGCCTTTACGACGAAACGCGGACGGTTTACCTATATAACCGCGTAAAGTGCGATTTCACGATAATAATAACCGACGCGAAACGCGCTGACAGCACGGCGGTCGAAACGCTGTGCGGAGCGTGCGGAGGCGAAAGCACGGGCGTTGTTTTCTGGCGGGCGCGGAGTATGCGCACATCGCTTGATGAAAACGACTGCATATTGCTTTTAAAGGACATTAGCGGGAAAATCGCGCCGATGTCCGCCGAAGAACGGCAAAAGCAACTGCATAACGGCGTTCACTACTGCGAACTTCTCCCCGCGGAATACGAGCCGTCCGAGGAGTACATAAGGCTGTACAAGCGCGGGTTGGACGTGTGGCGCAGGCAGACGGCGCAGGCGGTGAGGTCGGTCGCGGAGCAGATTTTACTTCTGCGCGGAAAAAACGCCGTTATCGTGTCATTGGCGCGCGCGGGAACTCCTGTCGGGGTGCTGATAAAGCGTTATCTAAAGCGCGTTCACGGGATAAATTCGGCGCACTATTCGGTGTCGATAATACGCGGGCGCGGAATAGACAAAACGGCTGTCGAGTACATTCTCGCGCGTCATTCCGCAAAGGACATACAATTCGTTGACGGCTGGACAGGCAAGGGCGCGATTACGCGCCAGCTTGCCGAGGCTATGAAAGACTTCCCCGAAATAGACCCCCGCCCCGCCGTTCTCGCCGACCCCGCCGATGTGTGCGAAATTTACGGAACGCGCGAGGACGTGTTTATTCCGTGTTCGTGTCTGAACGGCGTTGTGTCGGGACTGTTTTCGCGGACGGTTCTGCGCGGTGATTTGACAGGCGACGGCGATTTTCACGGCGCGGTTTATTTAAACGAACTATCGCCGTTTGACAGGACTTACGAGTTTATAAACGCTATCGAGCGGGAATTTGACGCGCTCCCGCCGTATTCCCCCGCCGAACATACCGCGCCCCACGGCAGCGGACTTTCAGAAACACGGCGCATTGCCGAAAAATTCGGCGCAGATGATTTGAACCTCGTAAAACCGAGCATAGGCGAGGCAACGCGCGTACTCCTGCGGAGAACGCCCGAAGTGATACTTCTGCGGGATATGAACGACAGTCTTACCCTGCACCTTGCGGAACTCGCGCGGGAAAAGAACGTTCCCGTGCGGGAGTATCCGCTCGAATGTTACAGGGCGGCAGGTATCATAAAAAACTGAACTTATTACGGAAAGGAAACACGATTATGACGGCATTTTCAAAGGCGGATATTCTCCTGCCGAAAGCTGGAGCAGTTGATATGGAAAAGTGGTCGGTTGTCGCGTGCGACCAATACACGGGGGAACCCGATTATTGGAAAGCGGTCGGCGATTATGTGGGAAACGCTCCGTCAACGCTTGATTTAATCCTGCCCGAAGTCTATCTTGAAAGCGACGGCTGCGAAAAGCGCATTGAAAAGATAAACTCGGCTATGACGAATTATCTGGAGAGCGGGATATTCTCCGAATATAAGGACTGCTTTGTTCTCACAAAGCGCACACAAGCGGACGGACGGCTGCGCGCGGGGCTTGTCGGGTGCATTGACCTTGAGATGTATGATTACAATAAAGGGAGCAGTTCGCAGGTACGCGCGACGGAGGCTACAGTAGCGGAAAGGATACCTCCGCGCGTCAGGATACGAATGAACGCTCCTTTGGAACTCCCGCACATAATGATACTTATTGACGACCCCGAAAACACGGTTATCGAACCTCTGCTTGAAAAGCAGCTTACGGACGTTTACGATTTCCCGCTTATGCAAAACGGCGGGCATTTGGCGGGGGCGGTCGTTGACGGGGAAAACGCAAACGCTGTTTTAAAGGCGCTGGACGAACTTGCACAGCGGACTTTTGAAAAGAACTCCGACACTCTGCTGTTCGCTATGGGCGACGGAAACCACTCGCTTGCGACGGCAAAGGAATGTTACGAGCAGAAAAAGCGCGCGCACTCCCCCGACGCGGAACTTGCGAGATACGCATTAGCGGAGATAGTGAACCTGCACTCCCCCGCCCTCGAATTTGAGGCTATACACCGCGTTGTGAATGATATTAACACCGACGATTTGCTCGAAAAGATGAACGCGGCGGGGTTCTCTCAAAACGAAAACGGCGTGCAGAATTTCACGGCGATAATAAACGGGCGCGAACAAAAATTCGGCATTGCAAAGCCGACTTCCAACCTCACAGTCGGAACGCTCCAGACATTCCTTGACGAATATCTTAAAAATAACGGCGGGCGCATAGACTACATTCACGGCGAGGACGTTGTGAGGGAATTATGCAAAGCGCCGAACACCGTCGGATTTTTGCTCCCCGCGATGAAAAAGGAAGAGCTGTTCCCGACCGTAATCAAGGACGGCGCATTGCCCAGAAAGACGTTTTCTATGGGACACGCGCACGACAAGCGGTTTTACTGCGAGGCTAGAAAAATAACAGTAGGTTAAGAGGTTTGTATGAATTATTTTGTAAACAGCGACGAACGGCGCGGGACGTGCTATCACGAATTTACGCGCGGGAAATGGGACGGCAAAACGTTCTGGAGCGACGAGAGCCTGTATCTGCGCGACGACTATATGAGCGACTTGAAGTTATATGAACTCGTGTTCAAGCCCGTGTTTGAGGAGTTCGGACAGAAGTTCGCCCGCTTTGGCGCGAACGAAGTCACCCGCGAATTGTGGGAGAGTATGCTCTCGCAGGCAATGGACGTAGGCGGAGAGGTGTGGGAACTGTTCGCGGAGATAACCGCGTGGGCGGAAAAGAGCCTGTCGGACGGCGGTTCGTTTTCGATACTCGGAATGTGAGGGATATTTATGGAACTTTCACTATTCTTTAAAAGCATTGTTGACGCTGATAATATGCCCGTCGTTATCTGCGGTGTTGATAATAAAATACTCTACCTCAATCCGACGGCGCGGGAGCGTTACAAAAAGCACGGCGATTTGACGGGGCGCAGTATTTTCGACTGCCACAACGATATGTCAAATGAAAAAATACGGCGCGTTGTCCAATGGTTCAGGTGTGATGTTTCACACAACAGGGTCTTTACATTCCATAACGGCAAAAATAACGAGGACGTATATATGATAGCCCTGCGAAATGACAGCGGGGAGCTTATCGGTTACTATGAAAAGCACGAAAACCGCACCAAAGACAGCGGAAAAGAATATGACTTATTTTAAGGGGGAAAATGAAATGAAAACAGTTATTTGTTACGAAACCAAAGGACAGCAGAGCGTTTTAAAGCTGGTAAAGGCTATCGAGGAGAAATTTCCCGTGACGCTTATCGACGTTACGCAGACGCGCTCCGCAAACCTTTCCGAATACGACCTTGTGGGTTTCGCGTCGGAGGTGGAGGACGGCGGGTTCTACCGCGACATTGCGTCGTTCGCCGCGAATTGGATGCCGCGCGACAAGAAGATATTCTTCTTATACACCGCCCCTTCTATTCGCTCGGATTATTCCGAAGAACTTGAGGGCACGGCGCATTTCAAGAACTGCGAGGTAATCGGAAGATACGGCTGTCTTGGCGCGGACGCTGCGGGCGGTTTTCGGCTGTTCGGCGGGAAGAACAAATCCCACCCGAACGAGGACGAGATAAAGGGCGCGCAGGATTTCTACGCCGAAATGACGGGCGAAAAGCCGAAATCCTCTAAACCCGAAACGCCCGATAATTCCAATAAAAAAGACGAGCCGAAAAAAGCCGAACCCGCAAAAGCAGAGGAAAAGAAAGACGATAAAAAGCCCGCTCCTAAAGCGGAGAAAAGCGAGCCCGCAAAAGGGAGCGCCGAAAAAGCCGGCGGGAAGAACAATTCCGACAAGGGCAAGAAGAAAAATTAACAAAGAGCGCCTCCGTCCGATTGGACGGGGGCGGTTTTTTATTTTACGGCTGTTATAAATAACCTCGGAAATCTGAATATTATTTCTCCGTTTTTCTGCACGGGGCAGTACTTTTGAGTTTCCGCGAAAACATCGTTTTCAAATTCTGCCTTGTCGCTGTCGCTTAACTGTTCAAGAAACGGGCGCAAGCCCGTACCCTTATACCATTCGATAATACTTTGATGAGAGGGCATTGCGTGAAAATAAACCGTTTCACACCCCTATGGTCAATTCTTTACGCCAGCGTCTTTGCAAGCGCGTCTATCTGCGCCTTGTTCTCGTCGGTCATAGCGGAACGTATCGTTATCGTATCGACAAAATCCAAACCGTTACTGCCGTCGAACATTCCCTTGATAACCTTTGCGGCGTTCGGCGCCCACGAGCCGTTTTCAATAATCGCTATCTTACGGTTCTGATAATTGCGCTCCGTCAGATGTTCGATAAACTCGCGCATAAACGGGAATATGTCCATATTGTAGGTGGTAGTCGCGAGAACCAGCTTCCCGTAGCGGAACGCGTCCTCTACCGCCTCCGCCATATCGTCACGGGCAAGGTCGGTGACGGTGACTTTCGGACAGCCGTTTTCGGCAAGTTTCGCCGAAAGGAGTTCTACCGCCGTTTTCGTGTGACCGTAAACCGACGTATACGCGATAACCACGCCGTCGCTTTCAACTCCGTAACTGCTCCATGTGTTGTAAAGTCCTATATAATACGGCAGGTTTTCGGTAAGGAGCGGACCGTGCAGAGGGAGTATGCGCTCTATTTCAAGAGCCGATACTTTTTTCAGAACGCTCTGCACCTGCATACCGTATTTGCCGACTATGCCGAAATAATACCGCCGCGCCTCGCAAGCCCAATCCTCGTCGGTATCGCGCGCGCCGAACTTTCCGAAAGCGTCCGCCGAAAACAGCGCCTTGTCGGTTTCGTCATACGTCATTATTACTTCGGGCCAATGAACCATCGGAGCGGCGATAAATTTCAGCGTATGCGTTCCGAGTTCGAGCGCCGAGCCGTCGCCGACAACGATTTGACGGTCGGCAAAATCCGTGCCGAAGAACTGTTTCATCATAACAAACGCCTGCTTGGACGCGGCGATTTGCGCGTTCGGATACTTTTCCGCGAAATAAATGATATTCGCCGAATGGTCGGGTTCCATATGCTGAACAATCAGATAATCGGGCGTTCTGCCGTCAAGCGCGGTTTCAAGGTTACTTGCCCATTGCTCTCTGAAATTTTCGTCCACGGTGTCAAATACGGCGATTTTCTCGTCCTTGATGATGTAAGAATTGTACGCCATACCGTTCGGTACGTCATATTGTCCCTCGAAAAGGTCAAGTTCGCGGTCATCGACCCCGATGTACTGTATACTTTCTGTAATATTCATACTGTCCTCCTAAGTTTTGTAATATTTTGGCTCGCGGATTTACAAAACGAAACGGTACGGACTTCTGTCCGTACCGCCGTTAGGTACATCTTGTAACACTCCGCATTGTCAATTCCCTGACAATGCAAAAAATCAATTGTGCTTGCGCGAGATAACCAAAGCCGCGCCTGCGACCATAGCCACGCCCGCCGCTGCCGCCAGACCGTCAACGCCCGATACGGGGTTGCCCTCCATAGGGTCCTGCGCCTCGGTGGATTGGCTTGTTGTTTCCTCAGCCCCGCCGTCTGCGCCGTTGGTGTCCGCCGTGTCGGTATCTTCAGAAATGGGAGCAACATCAGAACCATCGTCCGCGAACGCGCATACCGACGCACACGAAAATACTGCTAAAGCGGCAACAGCCGACAAAACAGATTTGATTTTCATTGAGTAATTCCTCCGAATGTCATACAAATTCGGCAGGTGGTGCAATTCCCCTGCATACCCACCAACTACCGATTATTATTATAACATATTTATAACGGATTTTCAAGGGCTTTTGTGTTAAATTTTAGTGAAAGGCTGTAAAATATGTATAATATTTAACATCAAATTTTCAGCGCATTGCACAAAAACAGGGTTATCCGCCGACGGCGGATAGCCCTGCCTGCCGAAATTACTTCTTGTCCTTGCGAACTGCGGAAACAACCACGCCCAAAGCTGCCAAAACAGCTGTGCCCGCGGTCAATCCGTAAGTTACACCCATAGGAGGGTTGGCGTCTGCAATGCCGCCTACCGTGCCGCTGCCTGTTGCGCCGGAACCGTCGGTGTCGCCGGGTGTTACTGTGCTGCCTGTGCCTGAAGAGGTGTCGTTATCCGATGTTGCGGTGTCGTCAGAGGTAGTTGTGCTTTCGCCGGAGGTTTCGCGGGTAATGCCCATTATACCTTCAGCAGTATCGTCTACCGCTCTTCCAACGCCGTTTGCTATATCTTCACCTGCTCTGCCAATGCCGTTAATCGCATTGCCGATAGGACCGTCCGCATACGCCGAAACGGTGAGTGCCGAAAAGCACGCAAGTGTCAACAAAGCCGCAGAAATTTTCTTATTCATATCGGTTTCTCCTTTGCAAATTTACTGCGCAAAATGGTTTTACGCGTTTATATTGTTTGCATATTTTTTGAGATTATTATAAGCGGGTTTATACAATTTTTTCCTGCGGATTTTTACATAATTTGGCGGTGAATTTTATTTTACGGGTTGTATTATTTGCGCGAAATATTACAAAGTAATCCCTGCCGATGGCGGGGCGTTTTTAGTGCAGATTTGCGTTTAGTGCAGACCGATGTACAGAGTTTGGTGCAGACTTGCGTGTTAAAATATCGCACAACAGAGCCGTTTATAGGGCTTTGGTGCAGACTTTGCCAAAAAACCGAAAATCCTTAGTACTTTTTTCTGCTTTACGTTCTGTATTTTATATCATATAGTATTTATAAAAACATATAAGAAAATATAATAAATAGTAAAAAAGCGTGCGAACGGCGGTGTTAAGCTAAAATGTCTGCACCAAAGTCTGCACCTTGTTTGCACCATTGTCTGCACCAATTCTGTTACGCTCCGGCAACAGTACTTAAAGCTATACCTGTAAAACCTCTTACCCTATGACCGCTTTCATCGGGGATATACGTTGTGTATGCCGCACCTATTTTAGCGCTTTGGTCTTTCATCTCTTGTAGAAAAGAGTTTCTCGCAAGCGGTGTCAAACCGTTCCTGTCGCACCAATAGCAATACGCCTTGTAAAGGCTCACGGAGCTTACGGACAGTTCGGGCGCTCTTGTTGTTTCTTCGTCGATGAAATCTAGGACGTTGTTGTTTTCGCGCATTGCGGATTTGCGCGTTTCGTTTGCCTTGTCGCTTACGTCAAATTTGTAATTCGACTTCAACAGGCTCTGAAGTCCGAACACACAGAGATTGAAAATCCCCGACAGGTCGCGGCACAGTTCCTCGGCGAGATTGGGGTTATCTTTGCGGTCGGCGGGTTTCGGTTTCGTCTGCAAAATCAACATACGTCTGTAAAAGCCGTCCGAGCGGTCATAGAGCGCTTTCGGAGTGCCGTTGCCGAACGCGAGTACTCTTGTAAACAACGGCGCCTGAAAACCCTGCTCGCCTTTCCTTTGCAAGTCAAACGGGACGTTCGGGTTCGCGGTTATCAGCTTTTTCAGATTTCCCGTCTGCGAGAACGCGCGTATCTGCGCGTCGTCGTCCAACAGTAAACACTTGTTAAGTAAATTCGCCATATAAAATTTGTCCTCGTCGAGTTTGTGAACGCTCCCGCCGTACATATTCTTCCCGAAAAGTTTTCCCACAACAGAGCCGATTACCGACTTTCCCTCGCCGCCGTTTCCTACTA
>CANRAS010000015.1 GCA_947628655.1 uncultured Clostridia bacterium
TATCTTTAACAGGATAAACCGTATAATTCAAGGGGGCATTATATTGGTATGGGGCAAAGCCTCTTTGCGCTATAATATGGACAACGCAATATCTTTAACAGGATAAACCGTATAATTCAAGGGGGCATTATATTGGTATGGGGCAAAGCCTCTTTGCGCTATAATAATAAACAGTTATTTAAAAAAGTGGGGGGAATTTATGACCATCCAGCAGTTACATTATATTATCACAATCTCCGAAACGGGGTCGCTAAACAAAGCGTCGGAAATTCTGTATATGCCGTTTAGCGCGCCTGCCGAGGGCGGGCGCACGGAAGAACTTGTGAAAAAGCTAAAGGGTATTCCGTGCAAAGGGGATAACTCCTGTCCAAATCAGCTTGCGATTGCTATTGAGCAAAATTTACCGAAATGAAAAAAGCATTAATAGCAATGAGCGGCGGTGTGGACTCCTCCGTTGCGGCAAAGCTGACAAAGGATATGGGATACGAGTGTATCGGCTGTATGATGAAACTTTATGACGGCGTTGATACAAATTCCCGTTCGTGCTGTACTCTGACCGACGCAGAGGACGCGCGAAGAATAGCCTATATGCTCGGAATGTCGTTTTATGTTTTGAATTTTATAGATGATTTTAAAGAAAAGATTATCGAGAAATTTGTAAATTCTTATGTAAACGGCATTACGCCGAACCCGTGTATTGACTGCAATCGTTATATGAAATTCGACAAGCTGTTCGACAGGGCAAAAATACTTGATTGTGACAAAATAGTTACGGGTCATTACGCGAGAATAGAAAAAGAAAACGGGCATTATCTGCTGAAAAAAGCGCTTGACGAAACTAAAGATCAGAGTTATGTTCTGTATTTCCTAACGCAGGAGATGCTGTCGCATACATTATTTCCGCTGGGAAATCTGCGAAAATCCGAAGTGCGCAAAATTGCATTGCAAAACGGTTTTGTCAATGCAAATAAACGCGACAGTCAAGATATATGCTTTGTTACGAACGGCGATTATGCAGAGTTTATCGAACAAAACACCGCCGTCCCTCTAAAGGCAGGAAATTTCATTGACCAAAGCGGAAATATTTTAGGACGGCACAACGGAATTATCCGCTACACGATAGGTCAAAGAAAAGGACTTGGACTATCCGCGCCTCACCCTTTATATGTGTGTCGGCTTTGTCCCGAAAACGGCAATGTAGTGCTTGGCACAAGCGAAAGCCTGTTCAATACCGAAACCGATGTATGCGGATTAAATTGGATAAGCGGACATACTCCAAAGGAAAGCGTGCGCTGTAAGGTTAAAATACGCTATCGAGGGGAAGAACAATGGGCAACCGTAACCCCGAACAACGGCGGGGCGCATATTTCTTTCGATATTCCGCAAAGGGCAATAACGGCAGGACAAGCGGCGGTGTTCTATGACAGAGATATTGTGCTGGGCGGGGGGATTATAAGCCCCCAAGGTATTGACAAATCCTCCTCCGCGTGATAAAATGATTATAATATAATATCACACATAATTCGGAGGCAACGAATGGACACCCTGCACCTAAAATCCCCGCGCGGTTGGATTAACGACCCGAACGGATTTATCTATTACCGAGGCGAATACCACTTGTTTTATCAGCGCTTCCCGTATGCGGCGCGCTGGGGGAGAATGCACTGGGGACACGCCGTGAGCCGAGACCTTGTGCATTGGGAACATAAGGATATTGCGCTCTTTCCGACGAAAAAACACGACCGCAGCGGGTGCTTTTCGGGAAGCGCCGTCGAGCATAACGGACGTCTGCACTTATTTTACACGGGCGCGGATTACACGACCGAAAACCCCGAAAACGTGAACACCTGCCTTGATGATATTTTCACCGCCTCACAGCTCTCGCTAATCTCCGAAAACGGCGTTGATTTTGACAATTTCAACGCGAAATTCACGGTTATCCCGCCGATTGAAGATGAAACAGCCGGCTCAAAAAATCACACCCGCGACCCAAAAGTCTGGCGCGGAAAAAACTCGTGGTATATGATTTTGGGAAGTACCGTAAATCAAAGCGGGCGCTTTCTTTTCTACAAAAGCCGTGACCTTGTGAATTGGGAATACCTGAATTATTCGGAGAAACAGGGCGTCGGCTGGATGTGGGAATGTCCCGATTATTTCAAGGTAAACGCGCAGGGCGTTGCGGTCTTTTCGCCGATGGGGGTTCTGCAAGAACCGCATTATAGCGCGGTAACTGTCTGCACGTTTGCGGATTTTTGCGAGGAAACGGGAGAAATGCAAATATCCGGCAAATTGCAATTATTCGATTACGGCGAGGACTTATACGCTCCGCAGAGCAATCTTGATAAAGACGGCAACCGCGTTGTTATCGCATGGGCGAGAATGCCCGAACCGTTCGACAAAAACCGTATCGGTATGTTTTCCATTCCAAGAGTTTGCGAAGTTAAAAACGGGCGCATATATTTTCGCCCGCACCCGAACGCAGACAGACTTTTCACAAGGAAAATCACCTCTCCGAACGAGGCGGAAAACGGCGTTTACAAAATAAGCGCTGATATGAAAAACGGCGATAAAATAAACATCGGCGGTTATGTTTTGTCAAGAGAAAACAACCGCCTGACAGCCGACCGCACTAATGTTTTCGCGGGTCACACGGAAATAAAATGCGTTTTTAGAACCCCCGAAATTCACGACGG
Organism: uncultured Clostridia bacterium; assembly: GCA_947628655.1. GTDB lineage: Bacteria > Bacillota > Clostridia > Oscillospirales > Ruminococcaceae > CAG-115. The sequence continues at coordinate 2,694 of CANRAS010000015.1, forward strand.
CAATCACCTTGATATTTTCGTAGACCCGAACTTGATTGAAGTTTTTGTAAACGGCGGTGAATACGTTTTGACAAACGTCGTGTACGGCTTGACAAACGAAATAAAAGCGCAGAACTGCACGCTTTGCACGGTATCAGAGAGGTTAAGCGAATGAAAAACTACGATGTAACAGCCCTAGGCGAACTCCTCGTTGACTTCACCGAAAACGGGCTGAGCGCGCAGGGGAATGTGCTTTACTTATTTGATAAAATTTGACAAACCGTTCGCGATATGTTATAATTAACTTGCCAAATCAAAATCACCCTAGATAGGACAGAAAAAAGGAGTCAAAAATGTCAAAGCGAAAAACATTGCCCGACAATTTCAGCGATATAATCGACAGCGGAGATATGGAGAAGTTCAAACAGGTTTTTGAAAAATGCGAGATAACTGCCGCAAACAAAGGAAAAACCACCTGCAACGCCTTTTCATACAGCAATTTAAAACCCTGCCATATTCAGTTCTTGGTTGATAACGGGTTAGAGGCAAACGCTGACTGCGGGTTCGGATACCCTGCGGTCAGCTTTCACGCCGATAATAAAGACAATCTCAAATGCCTTTTGGATAACGGCGCGGATATAAATTATACGGCTGTTATCTTTAGAGGAAACGCTTTGGCAAGAGCTTGCTCGACATTGAACGTGCAAGCGGTGAAGAATTTGTTGGAGGCTAACGCGTCCATAAATGTCAAGGGAGATGTTGACGGGAAAACTCTGCTCGATACCGCGCTCTCGCATTGTTCAAACACCGATATTCCCGCCGTGCTTGAGATTGCGGGAATGCTGATTAAAGCGGGCGTTTTGCCGACGGATAAAACAGCAGGATATGTAAAACGGATAGGAGAACAGTTTGAGTTTTCTAAATCCGAGATGATTGATCAGAACAAAACCGAATGCGGTTCGGCATTAAACGAACTGTATAAATTATTAGGCGTCGCGCCCGTATCGGAAAGAGAAATTCAAAGCGGGAAAATATGCGTAAAAAGCCATAATTGGCAAGAGCAGTTCGGTGAACTGCGGAATATGCTCGTTCCCGCAAGCGGAAAGGCAGTGACCGTACAAGGCGAGGTCGTTCGTATTGTCGGAAAGGTAACGCACGAACTGCTTGATAACGGAGGCAGGAATTGGGGCGGTGAATATAAAGAAATGCTCCTAAAGCTAACCGATTTATTGCAGGAAATTCATTCCTCAAATGAAAAGAACACCGCCGAGTCTGTTCGGATAATAAAGAGTATTAATTCGTCCGCGGGCAGAGAACCTTTATACAGATTAACGGAAATTGCAGTTGAATGTGTTTTGGCAAATCCTGACCCTATCCCGCTTGACAGGTGATTGAATATGAATGATTTTACAGAAATACTCCTGCTGTCGGTTTTGGGAGCAATAGTTATAGGAATAATCGCGTCGGTAATTATAAAAGACGCAGTCGGCATTAAGAAAGGCGTAAACAGCAAAGAGCGTTTTAGAGTGCTGGAGATACTGAAAGAGGTTATACCGACAGGCGAAAATTATGTGCCGATTTATGCTTATCAGGAAATAAGGTACAAGCGTCCGTGCGAATATTACGCATTGGGAATTACAGATGATAAATTATATATAGTTCCATTGCAAATTACGAAAAAAGAAATAAGTTATAAAAGCAGTTTTGTTGTAACGCGCGGCAGCGTAGGAAAAATAACCCTCGGCAAACCGGGCGGCAGTACGCAGTTTGTATGGCTGTACGATAAAAAGCAAAACGAGATAATTAGATTTGTAGTCGAAGAAAATAACACAAAAATAAGCAGAACATTTCCCGTTAATATTACGCAAAAGGAGGAATACCGCGCGTTTTTGGAAAAACTGCACGAGTGGCAAAAACATATTTCAGCGTAATAATTAGAAAAGCAACATCCCCGCCGAAAGGCGGGGTTTTGCTCATAAATGTTTCCCTTTCTTTTTGAAATCTATGGTTGACAATTCAGCAATAGTGTTGTATAATTATAATAATCGGAGGTGAACTTATGAAAAAAATCGAAGTAACCCATAGTCCGAATTTTGTCAAAGCGATAACAATCGCGCTGTTTTTGTTTTGGATAATCGCCACTGTCGTCTTTGGCAATATCTACGCTAAAAATAAGGCGCTGACGCTGTTGCTGTCAGCCGGTTTGATGGCGGCTGTCGTGTTGATTGTCGCTTTTCTGTCCTGCGCAAAAACTACCGTTGAATACGATACTGAAAAAATCCGCTGGAAATGGCTTTGGCTTAAATATACGGTGAATTACAACGAAATGGACAGCGTTTATTATACGGTAGTTTCCCAATTTACGCGTTACGGCTACGACCGCCGCCTTGAAATTGTTTTCACGGTGAAGAATATGGAGTTAAAACTAAACGACCGCATCGAAACCGAGGACATTGAAAATTGTATCAGCGGCACCTCCGACTTTCGGCTTATGATGCTGTACAAGTTTATAGAAAGCGTCTGCCCCGAAAAAGCAAAAGGCTTTGTGCGGGCATAAAGCAGAGAATAAAACAGCGTACTCCTCGTCAACAGCGGGGAAAACGCGCGTTAAAATCAGTCTACGGCGGGGGAGGGCATTGTTTATTTGGTGCGTAACCCCTTATCAAAAAAATCGGGCAATAAACTATTGCCCGATTATTCATATGGATTTTTATTGTCGGTAAGTCCCAGAATATAATCCACGCTTACGCCGTAGAACCTCGCGAGTTTAATAAGCACTTCCGTTGGTATATCAAGGTCGCCGCGCTCGTAGTTGCTGTAAACGCGCTGACTGCAGCCGAGAATGTCGGCAAGTTCGCGCTGTTTTAAGTCGCTGTCCTCGCGGAGGTCGCGTATTCTTTTGTATTGTACAGTCATTTGGTTATTCCCCCGTGTTTAATTATACAATATTTGAAAAAACCTATTGACTTTTAGCGGAAAATCCGCTATAATATATTTGTGCCTGCTGATAATTTATATTCAACAGGATAGTAGCGCTTTTATACAGGTGTTTCAACTGAATGTTGACATTACTTGATTTGTATGTTATAATAAAATTGACTAATTGAAACACAAACTTTGTTTTGCTGCCGCAAAACAGGAACTGCGCTCCTTTCAAATACTTCGTGCTTGCGTTTGTGTTATAATTAATTAAAAATACGGATAACGGAGGTCAATATGTTTGGAAAAAAGAAAAAACTAACAGAACAGCCGCTCGGTTATTGGGAGAAATGGTCGTGCTTTCAGGTCGTTCCCGACGAGCCTAGTCGGAAATGGACAAGCGACGATTTCATCGAGGCGGTCGGAAAAGTAAACGGTGCAAAAGTCAACTTCACAAAGTACAGCGACAAAGAGGACGCGACGCTCGTAAACTTCACATATGACGGCAATGATTACGAGGCGGTTTTCACTCAGCGCGGTTTTGAACTGCCCCAGGCGTATCTTTACACAATGCGGACGTTCTCCCGCGATGAAGCCGAAAAATTAGTGAACGCAGAATATTCGCTGAACATTCAAATGCTGTTGCCCGGCGAACCGCAGAAGTCTTATCATTTGCAATTGAAACTCGCGCTTGCACTCGCGCCCGAACCGCTCGGTCTGGTTGACGAAAGCGCGGAAACAGCGTTCCCTCCGCGTTGGTTAAAACTCGCCGCGACGACGGAAATCGTCCCGCCGCTCACCGATTTGTTCACGATACAGGCGGTTTCTGGGAAAGATAACTCGATTTGGTTACATACGCACGGATTGTGCAGGTTCGGGGTTACCGAACTTGAAATTCTTGATTCCGATAAGGAAAACGCCTACGCTCACCGCGGACTTCTGTCGGCGTATGCGTGTATGTTGCTTGAGAAAGACAAGGATTACGACCCGTACAAAAGCGCGGAGTTTATCGGCGTTTTAGAAAGTCAAGCGCCCGTTGTAGTAACGTGCCGTTCGTGGACCGACGCTCTCGGCGAATATAAAAATCTCACGCTCGGCGGTGAAAACGACCGTCTGGACGGTCACAATTCCAAAACAAGCCCGATTTTCCTGTATGATTCCGAGGAAGATATGCACCTCGGAAAACTCACAAAACTCCGCGAATACAACGGCTTATTCGGCGGCAGTCCGATATTTTTTATCAGTTCAAAGGAAACCGAACGTATGCAGGCGCTTGCACGGGAACGCTTTGACTATGTAAAGAAAGCGTTCGCCGATAAAAACAGCAAGATAATCATAAAGATAGGTCTAAAGCGCGACGACGGCAAGGACGATTACGACAAGGAACACGTCTGGTTTGAACTTGTCGGCATAAACGGCGACAAATTCACGGCGCGTCTGACGCACGAGCCGTTCGCCGTAAGCGGCCTGCACACGGGCGACGAACGCGAGTTTACAGTAAACGACATCACCGATTGGTCGATTATGACGAAAGAATATCAAGTCAGCCCGAATGAAGTTTACCTGCTGGAGGGTAGAGATTAGAAGTCAGAAGCCGGAAAAGCGGATTGCACCCCGCTCACCGCCGTAGGCGGGGAGCGGGGTTGTTATCTGTATACTGTATCAGCGTTTTCCGAAAAGCGGATAATGCGTGTACTCTTAACTATTTCTTCTGCTTGCTCCTTATAAGTAATTTCATCAAACCCCTTGCAATTTCCCAAATAACGTGGTATAATATAAAATGTATAGTTATGAACACGATAAAGAGGTGAGAATATGCAGCTAGTCGCAATAGTCGGCCGTCCGAATGTCGGAAAGTCAACGCTGTTCAATAAGCTGGTCGGTAAACGCCTTTCGATAGTCGATGATACGCCCGGCGTTACCCGCGACAGAATATACAGCCGCTGTGAGTGGCTGAACCGCGAATTTATGCTTATAGATACGGGCGGTATAGAACCCGCGTCCGATGACGTTATCTTAGCGCAGATGCGTGAACAGGCTCTGCTTGCGATTGAAAGCGCAGACTGCATAATCTTCGTCACGGATATTACAACGGGAATTACCGCCGATGATATGGACGTCGCCGCTATGCTCACCAAAAGCGGAAAGCCTGTCGTTCTCGCGGTGAATAAAGACGACCATATCGGCGAACCCCTCCCCGAATTTTACGAGTTTTACAATTTGGGACTCGGCGACCCGATTTCGGTTTCGGCGGTACACGGTCACGGAACGGGCGATTTGCTCGACGCGGTGTTCAGTAAAATGCCGCCAGAACCCGCCGAACCTGCCGATGAGGACGCAGTAAAAGTCGCGGTTATCGGCAAGCCGAACGTCGGAAAATCTTCGCTTATAAATCTAATAACGGGCGAGGAGCGCTCTATAGTATCGGACATTGCGGGTACAACGCGCGACGCGGTGGACAGCGAGGTCATTCGCGGAGATAAGAAGTATATCTTCATAGATACCGCGGGTATGCGCCGCAAGGCGAAAGTTACGGGGAATATCGAGCATTTCAGCGTTCTGCGCGCGCTTATGGCAATAGAACGCGCCGATGTGTGCGTTGTTATGATAGACGCCACAGTCGGGTTTACCGAACAGGACAGCAAAGTCGCGGGATATGCGCACGACAAGGGAAAAGCGTGCGTTATCGCGGTGAATAAGTGGGACGCAGTCGAGGATAAGACCGATAAGACAATGAATGAGATGAGAAAAAAGCTGGAAACGGATTTTTCGTTTATGAGTTACGCGCCGTTTCTGTTCATCTCCGCTAAGACGGGACAGCGCGTAGAAAAGCTGTTCGGTATGATAGATGAAGTTCATAGGCAACATAGTATGCGCATTTCAACGGGCGTGCTGAACGATATGTTAAGCTGCGCCACATCGCGCGTTCAGCCGCCGTCCGACAAGGGCAAACGTCTGAAACTCTACTATATGACGCAGGCGTCCGCCGCCCCGCCGAACTTCGTCGTTTTCTGCAACAACCGCGAACTTTTCCATTATTCTTATCAGCGTTATATTGAAAATCAGATAAGGGAAACGTTCGGGCTTGATAAAACACCAATAAAACTATCTGTAAGAGAAAGAGGAGAGTAAATTATGAAAAACGAATGTAAAGGCTGCAAGTGCTTAACTTCCATTCTCGTAATGGTATTAGGATTTCTTATCGGCGTAATTATCGGCAGAGGTCTTGAACTCGACTTCGGCTGCTGCGATGAGGACGACGGGGACGAGGATATGAAGTTTTGAGTTTGATAGTCCGTGAGTACTATCGCGCGCATTATCCTATAGTGCTGCGGTTTTTCACTATAGCCGCAGTGTGTGTTTGCGTTATGCTTTTTACCGGGACATATTCCCGCGAGAATGTCGGAATACCCGCCGTTATAGTGAGTGTGTTTCTCGGACTTTTGGCGGTGTGGTCGGCATTAGACGTGCTGACCGCGCCCGCAAGGTTCAGGATTTTGCTCAAAAAAATGGACGAGCCCGAACGCCGCGAGATAATAGACGGCTTTGAAACCGCGAAACCGCTCGGAAGACGTTGGTTTTTAAAGTCGCATTTGGTGTATTTCGCAAAGCGCAGGATAAAAGCGGTGCGCTATGATGATATGCTGTCCGCCGATTTGCGGGGGAATAAGCTTTCCCTGTCGCTTAGCGGCGGTAAAACCGTGCCGTTTCCGTTTACGGCGGACGAGAACCCCGCCGTGCTTGTCGCGGTGCTCAGGAGCAGGAACGAGAACCTCTCCGCCACAATAGACGGCAAGCCCGTGGAGTTCGGCAAGGGCAAAGAACAGGCAACAGTTGCTAAAGAGGAATAGTTTTTAGAGACTAGAGGCTAGAGGTAAGAGGCTGGAGCGGTAAGGGCGCGTTAATACGCTTGGTGGTAAATGAACGCGGGATAAGTGCGCGGGTCGCTTGAATTGAGCAACGCCGACCCCACGGTCGGCGCAGGGGCGTATTGACCCAAAGACAATCTAATCGCGCGCGGAGCGCGCACCAATACTAGCTACTAGTTTCTAATCTCTAGCTACTGGAAATGTTTGCGCGTTACCCCCGCCCAAACTCAAAGAAAAGAGGACTATAAAATGATGTGGCTGTGTTACATAATAATGCTTTGTGTGCCGTATCTGATGTCGGGAATTAACTTTTCGATAATCGTGTGCAAAATGAAAACAGGAAAGGACATTCGCACGCTCGGCAGCGGCAACGCGGGACTTACCAACACTATGCGCGTACTTGGAAAGCCCTCCGCGGCTGTCGTGCTGATAGGCGATGTTTCAAAGGCGGCATTGGCTGTGCTGGCGGTGCGCCTGTGCTTTCTGTGGATAGGCGGGGTGAACACCGCCGATATTTCCTCTCAAATGAAGTGGGCGGAATATATGGCTGTGTTTATGGCGATTGTAGGTCATTGCTTTCCGATGTATTACGGATTTAAGGGCGGTAAAGGAGTGCTTGCGGCGATTTCGGGGATATTCGTTCTGGATTGGCGAATTGCGTGTATTCTGCTAGGAATGTTTATTGTAATCGCAGCAATAACAAAATATGTGTCGCTGGGGAGCATTATCTCCTCGGCGAGTTTCTGCGTATGCGCCGCGCTTTTCGGATTTTTCGCGGACAGCGACCCCGCGTCTGCTGTCAATACGATAATCGCGGCGTTCTGCGGCGGGCTTATCATTTACCGCCACAAAGCGAATATCGGCAGGCTGTTGTCCCACAGCGAGAAAAAACTCGGCGAGAAAGCGGACAGAGTGTGACGAGCGCGGGAGTTATGCCACAACAAAGCGCCCGCGATTTAAGAATTAAATAAATCGGTGCGGACAGCCGGTTTTAGCTCCGCTCCCGCCGACGGCGGGTGGGCGTGATAAATCAGAATTTAGGGAGGTATGATGTTATGCACAGGCTTATAATAGTGGAAGGTTTACCTTGTTCGGGCAAAAGCACAACTTCAAAACATATTGCAAATAGTATTGGCGCAAAATTCTATGATGAAGGAAGCGGAGATCATCCGGCTGATTATGAATTTCATGCTTTTGTAAAACAAAGCGAATTTGGTAGATTTTCACCAGAAGAACAGGTGCTGATAAAACAGGCTGCAGTTTCCGGACCCGACGGATATATTATCTCTCTGAAACATTTCAGCGGTGAGCTTTTTGATAAGCTTTTACAATACAAGATTTATGATTTTCTGCCTTGGGAAACTGAGAGTCCCATAATGCTTGACAAATGGAAAGAATTTATTGATGCGGTCAAGCCGAATGAACGATATGTGTTTAACTGCGTATTATTGCAAAACCCAATGTGTGAAACAATGATGCGTTTCGGATTTGATACTCAAAAGTCGTCAGAGTATATCAACAGCATCTGTGAAATCATAAGACCGCTGGATCCGTTTATTGTCTATCTTCATAACAATAATATAAGAGATTCAATAGAAAAAACTGTTTCTGAACGTGGAACGGATTGGCTGAACGGTGTTATAGACTATCATTGCAGCGGAGCTTATGGCAAAGCAGAACATTTGACGGGATTTGACGGCTATATAAAAGCACTGGAAGAACGTCAGCGCAGAGAAACAGAAATACTGCGTGGCTTGAGTGTAAAATATATGATTATCAATGATCCCGAAGAAAACTGGAACAAAACATACTCAAAAATAATTCAGGAACTAAACACAGTAACGTAAATACTGATTTATCACATCTACACGCCGACGGCGGGATAGGCGGGCGATATTTTTAAAACCCCGCCCGCAGGCAGCTGCGCGGGCGCTCAAACCGCCTTATATTACCAAAGAAAAAACTCGGAGAAATCCGATAAAATATAATGGAGTGTTGATATGTCTAGGATAACGATTTTAGGTTGCGGATACGGTACGGCGCTCGGCGTACTGTACACAAAATACGGACACGAGGTGACCGCGTGGACGAAGTTCGAGGACGAGGCGGAGAGCCTGCGGCGCGAGCGCGAACACAAACGCTTGCTCCCCGGAGTGAAACTCCCCGAAGAACTGCAGGTCACGACCGACCCGAAGTGCGTTTCGGGCGCGGATATTGTCGTAGTGTGCATACCGTCGAAATTCTACCGCGAGGCAATTCGCGCGGTAAAGCCGTATGTTGATAAAAACACGATTGTCGTGAACGCCTCAAAGGGTCTTGAGGAAACGACAGGCAGACGGCTTTCTGAGATAATCCGCGAGGAACTCCCCGAAAACCGCGTCGCCGTGATAACAGGACCTTGTCACGCGGAGGAGATAGCGCGGTTTATGCCGACCGCCGAAGTGTGCGCGGCTTATGATGAAGAAACGGCGGGCATTCTCGTGAAAACGCTCTCGAACGAGTGTTATCGAATGTACATAAACGACGATATAATCGGCTGTGAATTGGGCGGTGTGCTGAAAAATCCGATTGCGCTCAGCTGCGGAATAGCGCGCGGAATGGGACTTGGCGACAACACATTAGCCGCGATTATGACGCGCGGTATGACCGAAATAACGCGCCTTGGCGTATCGCTCGGCGCGAATTGGAAAACGTTCACGGGAATGGCGGGCATAGGCGACCTTATTGTTACCTGCACTTCGCAGCACTCGCGGAATTACCGCGCGGGAATGCTGATAGGGCAGGGAATGTCGGCGAAAGACGCAGTTGCGCAGATAGGCACGGTCGAGGGTTATATTAACGCAAAGACCGCGTATAATCTCGCGCGCGAACACGGCGTTGACACACCTATAATTGAACAGACCGTAAGGATTTGCTACGAAAACGCCGAACCGCGCGAAAGTATTGCAACACTAATGAACCGCACGGCGAAACACGAGCGGGAATTGTTTTGGATGGATTGATAAAAAGGGAAGATTTGACTATATGAAACGAATAGCGAAATTTGAAAAGGTAAGCCTAGATCAGTTCAGGCAGGCGTACACGGGCGATGATGCGGAACGCGTCTACAATGCGATAAAACTTCCGCGCCGCGCGACAAGCGGTTCAGCGGGGTATGACATCTTTGCGCCGTTTGAAATCACATTAAAGGCGGGCGAAACCGTGAAAATCCCTACGGGAATACGCGTTAAGATAGAGGACGGCTGGTTCTTGTCGCTGTATCCGCGCAGCGGGCTGGGGTTCAAGTTCAGACTTCAGCTTGACAATACGGTCGGAATAATCGACAGCGATTATTACAACGCGGAAAACGAGGGGCATATTATGGTAAAGCTGACGAACGATACGCGCGAGGGAAAAACCGTACAGATAGCGGCGGGTGCGGGGTTTGTTCAGGGCATATTTTTGGAGTATGGGATTACCGAGGACGACGACGCGGACGGAGAACGCATTGGCGGGTTTGGCAGTACTGATAACAGTTTATAGTGCAAAGTGCTGAGTGTACAGTATAATGTGCGCCCTGCGGGCGCAGATTGGATTGTCTTTAGGTCAATGCGTTGACACACTAAACAGCGCCCTCACCGCCGTAAGCGGGGAGGGCGATTTAATATTTTTTTGCTTTCCCCGCATACGGCGGGGGAAACTTAATTCTTATACACTTACATCCGCCGAATAATCAACACCGTCAACGCCGAAACCGAATATCTCCATAAAGTCTTTCTGATACCCGTCCAAATCGGCAAGCTGTTTCAGGTTCTCTGTCGTAAGCTCGTTCCAGATTTTCGTTACCTCTGCCTGAACGTCCTCTCGCATTTCCAAATCGTCCATGCGTATCTGTCCGTCTTGGTCAAGGTTCAAATCACTGCTGTAAATCCTCGCGAAAAGCCTTTGCATTTGCTCTATGCAGCCCTCGTGAACGCCCTTTTCTTTCATCACCTTGTACAGTATCGTAATATAAAGCGGTACTATCGGAATAGCGGACGATGATTGTGTAACAAGCGCTTTGTTTACCGAAACATACGCTTTTACGCCGTTTTCCGTGATTTTGTGAGAGGTCGCGAGCAAGTGAGCCTTTGCCCTGCCGATTGAACCGTTAAAATACATCGGGTGTGTGATTTCGGGACCGATATAGCTGTACGCTATCGTCAGCGCGTTTTCGGTGAGAACATCAGCGTTTTTCAGCGCGTTTATCCACATCTCCCAATCCTCGCCGCCCATTACCTTTACGGTAGCGTCTATCTCTTCATCGGTGGCGGGTTCGAGGGTGATTTCGGTTATCTCGTTGGTTCTAAGGTCAATCGTCTTGTTCGTGTACGGCTCGCCCGTTGTTTTCAGAACGCTTTTGTAGACCGTATCGCCTACGGTTCTGCGCGGAGCGGCAAGGGAATACACCACAAGGTCAACCTTTCCCAAATCCTGCTTTATCGTGTCTATTGCCTCGGCTTTTATTTCATCGGAATACGCGTCGCCGTTTATCGTTTTCGCGTACAAGCCCTCTTGCCCGGCAAATTTCTCAAACGCCTTTGTATTGTACCAGCCCGCCGTAGCGGTCTTACTGCCCGACGCGGGTTTGTCGAATATTACGCCCAAAGTCGCCGCGCCGCAGCCGAACGCCGCCGAAACGCGCGACGCCAGTCCGTAACCCATTGACGCGCCGATAACGAGTACTTTTTTTGCGCCGTCTATTCTGCCCTTTGACTTCACATACTCTATCTGCCGTCTGACGAGTTCCTCACAGCCTGCGGGGTGAGCGGTCGTGCAAATAAATCCTCTTACTTTCGGTTGAACTACCATTTTAAAATTCCTTTCCAAGCGCGAACCAAAAAGTGTTTAGTTCGATTTAACATAAACTTACAGTTTTAATTATAACATAATCTTCCAAAAAAATCAAGTAGGGGGGCGTAACAGTTTATAGTTTATAGTGTTGAGTGCAAAGTAAGACCGTTCCCCGCCTGCGGCGGGGAACGGCAATTTTAATTTACAAGCGTACTCCCCGCCGTAGGCGGGGAGTACGCTATTTGGTGTATCAACGCAACGACCTAAAGACAATCCAATCCGCGCACGAAGTGCGCACTTTATACTGTGCACTGTACACTCTTAACTATAAACTGCGCGACAACTCCCCTTTAATCGTCAGCCAACTCTCTCCCCATCAGCACGCCCATAACCGACGCCATCATCAGTCCGCGCGTCCAGCCGCTGGAGTCGCCTAAACAATGCAAGCCTGCGATGTTTGTGTTGAAATGCTCGTCCATTTTAATGCGGTTGGAATAGAATTTCAGTTCGGGCGAGTAAAGCAGAGTTTCATGGCTTGCAAAGCCGGGGACAACAATGTCAACCGCTTTTATAAAGTTTATGATGTTCGTCATCGTGCGGTACGGCACGGCGGCGGTGATGTCGCCCGCTACCGCGTCGGGCAGAGTGGGTTTCACGTTCGAGAACATCAGTTCCTTTTCCCAAGTCCGCTTGCCGTCGAGAATATCGCCGTAGCGCTGAACCAATATATGCCCCGCGCCCAGCATATTGCAGAGTTCGCCTACTTTTTGCGCATACGCAATCGGCTGATTGAACGGCACGGAAAAGTTGTGCGAACAGAGAATAGCAAGGTTCGTGTTTTCGCTTTTTATTCCCTTAAACGAGTGTCCGTTTACGACCGCAAGACCGTTGTCGTAGTTCTCCTGCGCGACAAATCCGCCGGGATTCTGGCAGAACGTGCGCACCTTGTTGCGAAACGGCGCGGGATAGCCTATTAGTTTCGATTCGTAAAGCACGGCGTTCACTTCTTCCATAACCTCGCCGCGCACCTCAACGCGCACGCCGATGTCAACCGTACCCGAACGGTGGTCTATCTCGTGAGTTTCGCATATCTTCTGTAACCAGTCAGCGCCCTTTCTGCCTGTTGCGATTACCGTTTCGCAAGCCTCAACCGTCCGTTCACTGCCGTGTTCGTCGGCTATGATTACGCCCTTGCAAACGCCGTTTTCAATGACTATATCAAGGCAGGAATTTCTGAACAAAATCTCAACGCCGTTTTCGAGCAGATACTTTTCAATGCGCGTATAAAGCTGCTGTGCCATTTCCGTGCCTAAGTGACGGATAGGACAGTCCACGAGTTTTAAATTCGCGCTTATCGCTTTCTTGCGTATAGCGCGTATCTTTTCGGGTTCTGAAACGCCCTCCACGCGGGTATCCGCGCCAAATTCGAGGTATATTTTATCCGTATAGTCTATTGTTTCCTGCGCAACTTTTTCGCCGACAAGTTCGGGGAGTAACCCGCCTACTTCGCAGGACAGCGAAAGTTTCCCGTCCGAAAACGCTCCCGCGCCCGAAAATCCCGTTGTGATGTGGCAATAAGGCTTGCAGTTCATACACTTCTGCGTTTTGGATTTGGGGCAATGACGCTCCTCCACCGCAGCGCCTTTTTCGACAATCAGTATTTTCTTCTGCGAACCGCGGCGGAGCATTTCAATCGCCGTAAATATCCCCGCAGGACCCGCTCCTATAATAACAACGTCATATTTCATAAGCAACACCTTTTAGAAAAAAATAACTTACTATTATATATTACCTCTAATTGCGCAGTTTGTCAAGGGCTTTCAGAGTAATTATTTCGGGTTTGTCTGCATATATTTTAAAAGTGATTGGACAAGCGCTTTAAGAGGTAAGATGTTAGAGGTAAGGAGTAAGAGAGTGCGTTTAACTTTCCGCTTAATGTAACTCTATAACCCGCAGGCGAAAACCTCGCGGGCGAGGTTCTTACCTCTTACTTCTGAAAGGAGGACAAATTTTCGTGGAAACTGCATCAACCGCCATTCAACCGTCAAATTTGCCGAATTCTAACACGCACGTCCGTGCGCCTGAACTTAAACGAAACGGAACGCGGGTCGTTATGTTATTGGCGCTGTTTGTCGGCGCGCTCGCGGGGGCGCGGATATTGTGGAGCGGGTTTTCGGACAGCGCGCTGGGTGCGGTCGCGGAGAGTATGGGCGGGACGTTTTTTTTGAGGTTCGCCCGGCAGTTGGGATTATGCGCGGTAATGCTGGCAGGAGAGTTTGTGCTGGGATTTTTCGCGTTCGGCGACCTGCTTGTGTGGACAGCGCCGTATATCTGCGCGGCAGGCGGAGTACTTCGCATAGCGGCGGGTTCGGCGACGGCGATACCGTCGGCGGTAATCTGCGCCGCCGCCGTGACAGCGGGCGCGGCGTATTCAGCGGAAATGTCGGGTATGCTGTTAAAGCTGTCGCAGGGGAATACCGTGTATATGGGCAATTCACCGCTGAAAAAATACGCGGGGGAATTTCTGATTTGCTTTGTAATCGCGGTCGCGGGTTCTGTCATTCAACTGCGGTAGGGGGCAGGCGGTTACTCCCGCAAAAACCGTATTATAATGTACTCACGCGAAAACACAAAATCAGCCGATACTCCCGCGGGAATATCGGCTAATCTTTTATCAGAACATTCTCCTCCCCGCAAATGCGCTTTAGCCTGCCGATAAGCCGGGGGCAGATGTTCACACCGCGCAAACCTCGGACGGTTCGGCTCCTGCGGGTGTCGGCAAAACTTATCAGAACTTCGCTCGTCCCGCAGTACGCGAAAAGCGCCTTTTTCACTTCGTCCGCGCGGGGGTCGGTTTCGCTGTTCAGCTTTACATACAAACGCCTGCGGGGTTTTGCGGGAAGTTTGTCGGCGGGAGTTATTGTATCAGCCTGTAAGGAAAGTTTCCCGCCGCGCGTCGAAACGCGCCCGCTTACGGCATACACAAGACCAACGCGCGGTTTGCCGTATGCTTTCAGTTTATCCGAGAAAACAACAGCGTCCATATTTCCCGAAACGTCCTCAAATTCGACGAACGCCATAAGTTCGCCTTTTTTATCAGAGAACGCCCGCGAGGACGTACAGAGCGCGACAATCGACGCCACCGCGCCGTTTTGCAGGGAAAGCGCGTCGGCGATGTACATACAGTTTTCGGGAGCGCGGTCAAGGTAAACATCGGCGGGGTGAGCGGAGATGTACATTCCTAAGAACTCGCGTTCCTGCTCCGTGCGCTCCGCGGCGGTGAAATCGGGCGTTTCACGGAACGCGAACCCTTGCGGTTCGGCGCTCGTGCCGAAAATGTCAAGCTGTCCGCTTTCAATGCGCTCCCCCTCGCTCGTTCCGTAATCGACAAGCGCACCTGCGTTTTCAAATAAAGTGCGCCTGTTCTGCGGGAAACAGCCGAACGCTCCGCTGAGCGCAAGAGCCTCCGTAATTCGCCTTGTGTTGCGGTATTTCGCCATTCGCACGGCAAAATCGGCGGCGGTGAGAAATTCCCCGCTTTCGCGCTCGGAGATTATCGCCCGCGCAAAGTATTCGCCGACGCCGCGTATTCCGCATAGACCGAACCGCACACTGCCGTTTTCCTGCCGAAAACCGAAGTCGCTTTTGTTTATATCGGGAGGGAGAATTTTAATGTGGTTCTCGGACAAATCGGCGAGGTGGTCGGAAAGTTTGCCCGACACACCGCCGTCCGCGAAAGCGTTCGTAATAAGCTCGCACATATAATCACGATAAAAGTGACAGCGCAAATATGCGGTCTGATACGCAATAAGCGCGTATGCCGCCGAATGTGACTTGTTGAACGCGTATGACGCGAATTTTACAAGTTCGTCAAAAATCGCGTTCGCGGTATCTTCGTGAACGCCGTTTTTGACCGCGCCGACGTTCGTTTCACTTCCATAGACGAACGCGCGGCGTTCCTTGTCCATAACATCGCGCTTTTTCTTAGACATTGCACGGCGCACAATATCCGCTCTGCCGTATGAATACCCCGCGACGACGCGGCAAATCTCCATTACCTGCTCCTGATAGACAATACATCCGTAAGTGACTTCCAAAATCGGCTTTAAAAGCGGGTGCTTGTACGGTATCTGTTCGGGGGGCTTTCGGCGGTTTTCAAGATATGCGGGGATAGAATCCATAGGTCCGGGGCGGTAAAGAGCGTTCGCCGCCGCGAGATCCTCGACCGAACGCGGTTTCAGGCGGGTCAAAAGCGAGGTTATTCCCGCCGACTCGAACTGAAAAACGCCGTCCGTACCTCCGCGCCCTAACATATCAAACACGGCGGGGTCGTTTTCGGGAATGTTGTTTATGTCAAATTCGGGGTTCGTCCTGCGGATAACGGCGCACGTTTTCTGAATGACCGTGAGGTTTTTAAGCGACAGAAAGTCCATTTTAAGAAGTCCTAACCGTTCTAACTGCGGCGCGGGGAACTGCGCTACGGACGTTTCTCCCGCCGTCACGGGAACATAATAATACACGGGTTCGCGCGTTATCAGTACGCCCGGCGCGTGAACCGATACATTGCGCGGCAGACCCTCTATGCTCAGAGCCGTGTCAACAAGCCGTCTTATTTCCGCGTCGGATTTGTACAATTCTTTCAGTTCGCCGTTTTCAAGTTCGTTCTTTAAAGACGAGTCGCCAAAGCGCGGGAGGGCGTTCGCCGTGGTATCCACCTTGCGTTCATCGGCATGGAGAACTCTCCCCGCGTCACGGACAGCGGCGCGGGCTTTCATCGTATCGAACGCGACTATCTGCGCCACTCTGTCCGCGCCGTAGCGGTGTTTCACATACTCGACAACTTCATCACGGCGTTCGGCGCAGAAGTCTATGTCAATATCGGGCATAGAAACGCGTTCGGGGTTTAAAAACCGCTCGAACAGCAGGCTAAAGCGAATAGGGTCGGTGTCGGTTATCCCTAAGCAGTACGCGCAAAGACTGCCCGCCGCGCTTCCGCGCCCCGGTCCTACGGCAATGCCGTGCTGTTTCGCGTAGTTTACAAAATCCCACACGATAAGGAAATAGTCCGTAAATCCCATTTTGTCGATAACGGAAAGTTCATAGGAAATCCGTTCGGAAATTTCGCGGGTTACCGCGGGGTAACGCTTTAAAGCACCCTGTTCGCAAAGGCTTTTAAGATACGCCTTGTTATCCGAAACGCCGTTTTCGGTAAACTTCGGCAGGCGCGTTATGCCGAACTCAAAGTCAAAATCGCATTTTTCGGCTATTTCACACGTCCTCGAAAGTTCTTCTTCGGAAAACATCAAGCGCATTTCGTCATAGCTTTTAAGGTGGTAATTGTCGTTCGGCAGAGCGTCGGGGTCGGGGTCGGAGGCTCTGATATTCTTCCCTATGCAGGACAGAACGCGCTGAACTTTATACTCGCTCTTTTCCGTGAAGTGAACGTTGTTCGTCGGAACAAGCACCGCTCCCGTTTTTTCGGAGAACTTCCGCAGGCGTTCAATATCCGCTTGTTCTTCGGCTATGTTGTGATACGCGATTTCAACGTAAAAATCCTCGCCGAACAGTTCGCGGTAGTATTTAAGCGCGTTTTCCGCGCGTTCCGCAGAACCCTCGCGCACAAGCCTTGCTATCTCGCCGTCCGCAAAACAGCTTATCGCGACAAGCCCACCGCAGTTTTTTGAAAGCGTTTCCCTGTAGATGAACGCCGCGCCGTTCTCGGTTTTCTGACTTGAAATGACGGCGCACAGGTTTTTGTAGCCGACGGCGTTTTTGCACAGCAAAATAAGCCGCGACGGCGCGTCGGGTTTATCTCCCGCGACCGTTACGGTACTGCCGATTATCGGCTTTATGCCGACCGCTCGGCACGCGTCGGAAAACTCCACAGCGCCGTAAAGCGCGCCGTTATCGGCGACGGCTATCGCGCTTTGCCCCAGCGACTTCGCTTTCTCGGCAAGTTCCTTTATCCTGCACGCCCCGCACAGCAGGCTGTAGACCGTGTGAACGTTCAAATGGACGAAATCTTTCATAAAATTCTCCTAACAAAAAACAGGCTCAGCAAACAGCCAAGCCCGTTATTTTGTAAACAAACTCAATCCGCCTCTTTTGCGATAACGACTTTGCCGTTATAATAACCGCAGCTGCCGCAAACCTTATGCGCGAGTTTCAGTTCGCCGCAATTTTTGCAGCGCGAGAAATTCGGAGCATCGAGTTTCCAGACCGCCGAACGTCTTTTATCGCGTCTTGCGCGAGATACTTTTCTCTTAGGAACTGCCATATTAACGCCTCCTCCAACACAAACTAAACGAAACAGCGCGTATAAATCCCACAATAAATTACTGATTGTAAAAAGCATTTTGTCCAAAAGACAATTTACGCCACTGTATTTATCCGAACTCTAATATTATACCACGTTATTCCTGCTTTGTCAAGTGGTTTTTTGATTTTTTTTGAAACCGACCGCATATATTTCCGATTTATGCAAGCACGGACTGTTCGTGTTGATTTTTCGCGACTTCCTGCGCCTGTTCTTCGGTAAGTACGCCGTTAGCCTGCATACTGCCGAGAACCTGCTCCAGACGCTCCTTTGCAAGTTCGGGGCTTTCATCGGGGGAGTAAACGGACGGCGCGTTCGGCAGTCCCGCGAGCATTGCACATTCATAATCCGAAAGTTCGGACGGCTCTTTTCCGTAGTAGCCCCGCGCCGCCGCGCTTATGCCGTAATAACCGCTCCCGAAGTAGATGGTGTTCACATACAGTTCAAATATTTCCTGTTTATCTAATTCGCGTTCGAGTTCAAGCGCCGCCCACACTTCGGCGAATTTGCGCTCGAACTTCTTTTCCTGCGTAAACCAGATGTTCTTTGCAAGCTGTTGGGTTATCGTCGAACCGCCCTGTTCGAGCGACTTGTTTTTTAAATCGTAAAGCACGGCGCGGAGCATGGATTTCACGTTTATACCGCCGTGGGTGAAAAATTTCCTGTCCTCCGTGGAAATTACCGCGTCAACGTAAAACTTCGGCAGTTCGTCAAATTCGACAAACCCGTCCTCCGCGCGGATATTCGCCGTCGCCGTATCAATTGAAAGCGACTTTTTCGCGTTATTCCAAAGAACAGCGCCCTTGATTGCAAAGAACCCCGCGAAAGCTAGGCATATTGCAACAATACCTGCTAGAACTATTAAGATGATTTTTAAAACTTTCTTTTTCTTCATAGCAATACCTTAAACAAAACAACTAAAAGACAATCTAATCCGCGCACGAAGTGCGCACCATAGGGTAATCCGCAAAGCGGATTACCCGCTAACTACTAACTGCTATTCTCTAGCTACTATTCGCTTATTTCTTGCTCTTAAAAACAATAGCCGTATAACTCTTAGAAGTGCCGACATAAAACAGCACATACATTACTGCGAAAATAACGTAGCTTATTATTGTAACGAGCGCGAACAGCTTTACATTGTACATATTGAAGATGTTCAGCATTTTCGCTATCATCGGGAAAGCGAACAGCATATGAAGTCCCGCTGTAACAAGCGGTAAAAAGAACACTTTCAGCACCTGCGAATTTATCGCCGTGCGGATTTCCCCGCGCGTCATACCGACCTTTCGGAGTATCTCAAACCGCGCCGCGTCCTCGAAACCCTCGCTTATCTGCTTGTAGTAGATAATAAGCGCCGCCGACAGCGCGAACACACCGCCGAGCAGTATCCCTAAAAACAGCAGTCCGCCGTATATCCCGTAGTAATTATCAACAAACGTCGCCTTTGTGTCGGTGTGCCAAATCCTCTTTGAGTGCATTTCGTCAAACGCTTTAAGCCGCGCCTGCCCGTATGACCCGTACGGGTTTTCAAGCCCCTCGTAGACCTCGTTTACCTCGTTAATATCGTCCGATACGTCAAAGCCGTATTCTACCTTGAAATATGCGAGTTGATGTTCAGACCAGCCGTAGACGTTCGAGCCCAGACGCTCCGCCTCTTCTTTCGCGTCCTGCTCGGCTTTTTCGTTATACGGATTTATAATGTCGTACTGCTCCTTATATAATCTCGCAATCATATCCAAATCGCGCGTGTAGATTATCGCGAAGTCTAAGTTGGTCGTGAAGTCAAAGTCCTTTTCTTCAACGCTTGCGGGCGTTATGTCTATCGTTTGATAAGCAAGATCCAAATTGCCGAATTTAATCGTCGGATTTTTGGTAATTCGCTTGTCGCCCGCCTCGAATATAGCGACTTCGTTTTCGCCGAGCGAAATATCAAGCGCCTTGATGTTTTCGTCAGCCTCGGACAACGGCACAAACGAGTAGTCCGCTTGTATCTCGAAAGCGTCATCGTTATCCGTTTTCATAAGGTCAACGTCCATAACGAGGTGGATAACGTCCAAAGTAATGTCAAGCGAGTGTTTAAGCGAAGTGTTGTGCGGTGTGTAGCCCCAGCCCGTCACACTTTCATTGATAATGTCAACGAACTCGTCTGTTCTGCGGGTTTCGTCGTCGTACATCGTCACGGTGATGTCGTGCGGATAAAGCGCGTTTACGTTGTCGGGGATCGCCGCATAGAGCGACACCGTGCTTGAAATCGTAACTAATACCATAGTTGACAGAATACAGATAGACGCAAGCCCCGCGCCGTTTTTGCGCATACGGAATACCATTTGCGAGAGCGACACGAAGTTTTTGGTTTTATAATAGTAACGCTTATTTTTCTGCAATGTCCTGCAAAACACGACGCTCCCCGCGATAAACAGCAGATAAGTCGCGATTATCACGAGAATTACCGCGATAAAGAACAGCCCAATAGCCATAGCGGGTTCTTTTATGTGTGTTGCCATATAGTATGCGACGGCAAGGCAAATAAAACCTATGACAGCCGCGGGTATATTCGTTCGCGGAGGTTTTTCGCCCGTGTTCTCCGAGTGCAGAAGTTCAATCGGACGGGAAAAGAACAGGTGGCGCAGGGAATTAAGAAGTATTATCACGAAAATCACCGCGAACAGGATAACCGCCGCGATTATCGCCGTGAAGTCCACATAAAACGAGTATGTCACATTACTGCGCAGCATTCTCACCGCGAACATTTCGCCGAGTTTTGAAAACAGTATGCCCACGCCCAAGCCCAATACGATTGACACCACATACACAAAAAACGTTTCGCGGACGAGTATCCGCGCTATCTGGCGCTTTCCCAAGCCGAGGATATTATACAAGCCGAACTCTTTCTTTCGGCGTTTTACTATAAACGAGTTTGTATAGAATAAGAATATCGCCGAGAATATTCCCATAACTATCATACCGAATTTGAGTATCAGCGTCATACCCCCGCCGCCGACCATATTCACGAGCATCTTGTTAGCGCTCAAGAATGTGATGATGTAGAACACGGCGGTCATCAGCGACGAAGTGAGTATAAACGGCACATAAGCCGAGCCGTTTTTGCGTATTCCCGTAACGGCAAGCCTTGAATATAACCCCATTACTCCTCACCGCCTTTTGACGACATAACGGTCAGCGCGTCGGAGATTTTGCGGTACATACCGTCAACGGACGTAGAGGCGCGGTAAATCTGGTGGAACACCGCGCCGTCGCGGATAAACAGAACCCTTGACGCGTGCGCGGCGGCTTTCGTCGAGTGCGTAACCATTAGAATAGTCTGCCCCGCGCGGTTTATGCTCTCGAACAGGCGAAGTAATTCATCGGAGGACTTGCTGTCAAGCGCGCCCGTCGGTTCGTCGGCGAGGAGAATTTTCGGCTCGGTAATTATCGCCCGCGCAATCGCGGCGCGCTGTTTTTGCCCGCCGGACACTTCATACGGGAATTTGCTCAAAATATCGGAAATCCCCAATGCCTTTGCAACAAGCGTTACAGTACCGTCCAATTCGTCAAATCTCTGCCCGCGCAGAACCAAAGGGAGCAGAATATTATCGCGTATTGAAAACGTATCGAGCAGGTTAAATTCCTGAAACACGAACCCCAGATTATCGCGCCGAAACGCGGCGATTTCGCTTTCCTTTATCTTGCAAAGGTCAAGCCCGTCAAGCACGACGCTCCCCGCCGTCGGGCGGTCAAGCGCGGCTAAGATGTTGAGGAGCGTTGTCTTTCCCGAACCGCTTTCGCCCATAATCGCGATAAACTCTCCGCGTTCGGCAGTAAACGAAACGCTTTTCAGCGCCTCGACCTTGTTCCCCCTGAACCTGCCGACATAAGTTTTTTTCAAATCATGTACTTCAAGATACGACATATATTTTCCCTCCGTTTAGTGATAATTAAATTATACCACGTTCCGAAAGAAAAAGCCATAACAAAAGGATTACAATAATCTAACAAAAATGTAAGACAGAGGTAAGAGGTAAGCGAGTAATCCGCAAGCGGATTACTCTGTAAGAGGTAAGAGAGCGCGGGGGCGCAGTTGTCTAGAGAATAGTTGTTAGTAGTTAGTTTCGGTGTCCGCCTACGGCGGACAGAAAGATTGTCTTTGAGTTAAGAGGTTGACACACTAGGCAAAAGCCACACCGCCTGCGCGTGGCGCAGGGGCGTATTAGTCCGCAGACAATCTAAACCGCGCGGGCGCAAGCCCGCGCACATTGAGCAATCCGCAAAGCGGATTGCGAACTAATTACTATAGGGTTATCCGCGTAGCGGATAACTCAACTATTCTCTAGCTACTCCCGCGTGTCAACGTGCGGTTGACAAAGCGTCACCCGAACCTGCGTTCCGCTGTTGTTGGACAAAGCAACGATTGAATAGCCTAATCGCTCGCAAATGCGCTTGCACAAATACAAGCCTATGCCCGTGGCGCGTTTGTCGGTTCTGCCGTTGCTGCCCGTAAATCCGCGCTCGAAGATACGGGGCAAGTCCTCGCTCGCTATGCCGATACCCGTGTCGCTGATTGTAAGAACGGGCGGGTCGGCGGGTTCAAGCGCGATTTCTATACTTCCGCGCGGGGTGTATTTAAGCGCGTTTGAGATAAGCTGTTCGATAACGAAAAGCAGGAGTTTTTCGTCGGTAAGTACCGTAATGTCGGACGGCTCGTACACAAGCGTTAATTTACGGCGAATAAACTGCTTTGAAAATCGGCGTATCGCCTGCTTTACAATATCGTCAAGCGAATGTTCGCGGATTACAAGGTCGCTGTTGTCGCTGTCCAGCTGAACATAACACAGCGCCATTTCAACATACTGTTCTATCCGCTGAAGATACTCCGAAAATTCGTCCTTTTCGGAGAACTCCGCGCTTTGCAAAGCAAGGGAGAGCGCCGTTATCGGCGTTTTTATCTGGTGCGCCCACAGAGAAAAGTACACGGTCAAATCGTCATAGCGCTTGTCGGCGGCGGCAGACAGCACGTTTTTTTCGAGAAACAGCGTTTCGAGCAACTCTTGATAACGCTCCTCGTTATCATCGTCGGGGTCGGGGAGATTTTCAAGGGAAATCAAAATCTCGCCGCAAAGCTGATTTAGTGCGCTGTATTTTCTCTTGTACCGAAAAAACGCGACAGCGCCCATTACCGCGCAGACCGCCCCGCAGACGATAAGCGGATAAGCGACAGCGGAAAATTCCATTCCGTAAAGCGCCATTGACAGCGAAAACGCCGCCGCTGTCACTAATACCGCGATAATCGCATATCGGCTCCGGCGCAGAAAACTCGCAAAGCATTTCATAATTTCTATAACTTCTTTTTCTTGGAGAACACGGATTCTCCGCGCCTGCCCTTGGCGCGTTTTACGCGTTCGCGTTCCGCGCGTTCCTCCTCGGCACGGCGCTTGTCCGCCTCTATCTGCTCCAGCTTTGACTTGCTCTTTTCGGCAATGTCAATAAGCATAAGGCGATTGTTGAACGACGGCTTGTCGAGGACTATCTCAAACAGCGCGTTCATAAGCTGATCCGCTTCGGTTTCGTTATGCGCGAGTTTCCTGTCAAGCAGTTCGCGGCGCGTTACGGCAAGCTGACTTATGTCGTAACATTCGTTTGTATTGATTATCTCGTTCAAGTCGGCAAGCGATTTTCTGAGCGTTACGGTCTGCGGCGCGGGTTCGTTGTTTATTTCGGGCTTGCGGGCGCGGCTGTCGGCTATTTCACATTGGAGAAGTTCTTTCAAGTCCTGCGCGCCAAGTTCTCTTATCAGCGCTTTCAGTTCCCGTCTGTCCTCGGGTATCGGTACGTCGTGATGATAGACAAGCCAGCTTATCTCGTCGGCGAACGCTTTCGGGAAGTTAAGTCTGCGCATAATTCCCTCGGCGAGTAAGCGGGAGCGCTCTCCGTGACCCTTGAAATGCCCGCGCCCGTTTTTGTCAAGCGACATACAGTCGGGTTTTCCCAAATCGTGAAACAGCATTGCAAAGCGGATAGCGGGTTCAGGCAGAGCGTAACCGACCGCCTTGCAGATATGTACCCACACCGTAAAATCGTGGTGCGGGGAATGTTGGCCGCACGTTATGCAGGGTTCGATTTCGGGGAGAATATACGATAATATATCGGCGTTTTTTTCGAGAGCACGCGCGGCGAATTTGCCCATAACAATACGCTGGAGTTCCTCGCGCAGTAAATCCGCGTCGGCGTAATCAAAGCACGCGAGGTTCGCCCGCATACAGTTTCGCGTTTGCTCCTCTATCTCGTATTCGTCCTCGGCGCAGTACCGCACAGCCTCAAGCAGACGTGACGGCGCTATCGAGAAACTCTTTGTCATATCGTAAACGGTCTGTACAGTCGGAACTCCGCTCACTTTTACGTTTACCGTGACATTCTCGCCTATTGCGACGACTTTCTTCACTTCTCCGCCCACAAGCGCAGTCTTGCCGTCGTAAGGGTCGATAAGTCCCGTTTTCGGAGAGTACGCCATAGCGTTCATTGTAAAACCGCGCCTTGCCAAATCCGTTTCCAAATCGGGAGCGTACATCACGCGCTGTCCGACGACCTCGCGCCGATACGGCGACACCGCTATCACCATTCCCAGAATAGTTACCATTATCTCGCCCTTTGACATTCCCTCGTCGGATATGCGGTAATCGCGGAACGCGAACAGAATATCGTTTATTCCCGCGCTCGTCACTATATCGAAATCCTGCGGAGAGCGCCCCAAAATCATTTCGCGGACGCATTCCCCGACGACGTAAGCCTCAAAGCCCGCGTTCTCCAGAATGTCCAAGGCTTCGGATACTTGCTGTGGTAAAAAAATCATAACATTACTTCCTTATGTGATTTCTCTAATAGTTGTTAGAGAATAGTTATTAGTTGTTAGTTTTGGTGCGCGCTCCGCGCGCATATTGGATTGTCTTTGAATTAAAGCGTTGCTGTTTCGGGGTAAGCCACGCCCGCGCGGTAAAGCGAAACAGGACGCAACTCTATAAACCAGCTACTAGCCTTTATTCTCCAGCCTCTTTTTGGTCATAACAAACGAACCCACTGCGCCCAGCAAATTTGCGCCTAGGTATATTTTCCCGACAGCGACTACACCGAACCATTCGGAAACGGACGGCGTTCCTGCGTCGGGGAATTTAAGAGCATACAAGAACTGAAAGAAATTCAGTCCTCTTTCGACAAGTAACGACAGCGTTAAGCCGAGAAGATATGCTATCAAATTATGTACCCACGCACGAACCGTGTCGGTTTGCAGAAGTCCTGCTGTTGCAACCGCCATAACGACCGCCGCGACCGCCAAAATCACGGGGTGAAAAAATAAGACCGTCACCCAAAGCAAAACCGACGCGGCAACGCCCAAAGCAAGGCATTGAGCAATTCGCGGTAAATTTAAATTTTGCATATTTTGCTCCTTTTCGCAGTTTGAAAATGTTTGAAGATAGAGCGCACGGACAGCCGAGCAACGCCGTAATCCCCGCGAACCTAGCCCGCGTTTTGCGCAACGCGCAAAACAACGGCGCGACAGCGCCGTTAATTCGCCGTCAGGCGAATTGCGGGCGGTCGGGCAACGGTGCGTACACGGACAGCGCAGGCGCGTTGATACGCGGGACGGTAAACTAATGCGGGATAAGGGCGCGGGGCGCTTGAATTGAGCCACCCAAACGCGCGGTAAAGCGAACAACGTTCTGACCCAAAGACAATCTAATCCGCGCCCGCAGGGCGCAACTCTATAAACTAGCAACTAGCCTTTATTCTCTAGCTGCTAGAAGGACAATCTTTCCGCGCCCACATTACCTCACTATAATTATACTATATTAAATCTTGAAAATCAACCCTTTTCTGAAAAATTACCAAAAATTTCACTAAAAAGACTTGCAATTTGTGGGAATTTATTGTATAATAATGATAACGCAATGGCTATGCTCAATTATACTGATACTCAATTTGCCGAATTGTTCATTTCCCATTGTTAAAAGGGCGCGTAAAATACGCCCGAAGAGAATATTAACGGAGGTACACTTTGATGAAAACATTCACGGCGGACAATATCAGGAACGTTGTTTTGACAGGTCACGGCGGGAGCGGAAAGACCGCGCTGGCGGAGGCTATGCTGTTCAAGTGCGGGCTTACCGACAGAATGGGCAACACCGCGGAGGGCAACACGGTATGCGACTTTGACGCGGAGGAGATAAAGCGCAAGATCTCAATAAACGCGTCAATAGCTAATATGACTTGGCTTGACACGAAAATCAATGTAATCGACGCTCCCGGTCAGTTCGACTTTGTGGGCGGTATGTACGAGGGTATGCGCGCCGCAGAAAGCGTGATAGTCACCGTGAACGGAAAAGACGGAGTTTGCCCCGGCACAATCAAGGCGTATCAGCTTGCCGAAAAGGAAAACAAGGCGCGTATGCTCGCGGTTACTTGTATGGAAGTGGAAAACAGCGACTTTTATCGGGTATTTACGCAGATGAAAACGGTTTTCGGACCTTCGGTCTGCCCGATAGTCGTGCCGTATGACAAGCACGGATTTGTCGAGGCGTATATCAATCTGATTACGATGAAAGCATATAAATACGATAAAAAAGGCGTTCCTGCCGAAGTGGAAATGCCCGCGTCCGAAAACCGCATAGCAGGACTTCGCGCGGCAATGGCAGAGGCTGTCGCGGAAACTAACGAGGAGTTTATGGATAAGTTCTTCAACGAGGAAGAATTTACGCACGATGAACTTGTAAAAGGTATACATGACGGCATAGCGAACGGCACGATAACGCCCGTCGTTTGCTGCGCGAACGACACTCTTTCGGGCGTGGATATGCTGCTCGACGCAGTTGTGAAAATGCTCCCGTCGCCGAACGAACGCAAACTCGAAAAGATAGACGGCAAAGAAGTCGCGTATGACGAAACAAAGCCGTTCAAGGGTATCGTGTTCAAAACCGTTGCCGACCCGTTTGTCGGGAAAATCAGCTATGTGAAAGTTGTTCAGGGCAAGCTGACCGCAAAGAGCGTTCCCGTGTCCACAAGCGGAGCAGAACTGCGTTTCGGCAAGCTCGTTACGGTAATAGGCAAGAAACAGGAAGAAGTATCAGAAGTCAGTACGGGCGACATCTGCGCGGTAACGAAAATGGAGGCAGGCACGGGCGATACGCTCTGCGACCCCGCAGACCTCTCCGCGCTCGAACCGATAGAGTTCCCGAAAGCGAATTACTTCCGCGCAGTGAAACTTATGGGCGGCGGCGACGAGGGCAAGCTGTCCACGGCGATAAAGCGTCTGCTCGAAGAGGACAAAACGCTGGCTTACGTTCACAACCACGAAACGCACGAGCGTATTTTGGGCGGTTTGGGCGAACAGCACCTCGATGTTACCGCGGCGAAACTCAAAGCGAAGTTCGGCATTGACATAGAACTAACCGCGCCGAAAGTGGCGTACCGCGAGGCGATACGGAAGAAAGTCACGATTGAAAGCAAGTACAAAAAGCAGTCGGGCGGTCACGGGCAGTACGGACACGTTAAAATCGAATTTGAACCGTATGACGGCGAGGAACTGAAGTTTGAGGAGAAAATATTCGGCGGCGCAGTTCCGAAGAACTACTTCCCCGCTATTGAAAAGGGATTGCAGGAAAGCTGCGAGAAAGGCTCTCTGGGCGGTTATCCCGTTGTAAGACTTAAAGCAACGCTGCTTGACGGCAGTTATCACCCTGTAGACAGCTCCGAAATGGCGTTCAAGACCGCCGCGTCAATGGCGTTCAAGGACTGTATGAAGATAGCCGAACCTTACCTGCTCGAACCGATACAGAGCCTTACCATTCGTATGCCCGATGATAAACAAGGCGACGTGATGAGCGTTATCTCGAAAAAGCGCGGCGCAGTACTCGGAATGAACAGCACGGGCGACGGTATGACGGAACTTATCGCAGAGGCTCCCGAAGCCGAAATGCAGGACTTCGCGCCCGTATTAAGACAGATTACGCAAGGTTTAGGCGAGTTCAGCGCGGAGTTTGCACGGTATGAGCAGGCGATGAATAAAGAGTAATAACAGTTTAAAGTTTTTAGCGCAATGCGAATAATAACAGCGCCCTCCCCGCCGTAGGCGGGGAGGGCGTTTGCATTATCAAATGCCACTTTCTTCTAACCTCGAAAGTTGCGCCCCATAAGCGCGTGAGGATAGTGGCATTTCATATGAGAGGGGGCGCAACTTTAACCTCTCCAACGTTCCCGCTTAAAGCAGTATGCGCTCATCGCAATACTCGCACACCAAAATCCCTCCGCGGTTTATGTAGCTGTGCGGGAGATACTTTTCTGTACGGGTAATGCACTTCGGGTTGGAACATATAACGTCGTTGTGTATTTCTCCCGTAAGCAGAGGTTTTGCCTTCGGCTTTTGCGTCATTGTGTAGAGTATCAGCGCCATACGGACGTACATTCCGTTATTCGCCTGTCGGAAATACGCGGCGCGCGGGTCGTCGTCCACCGCCACTTCTATCTCGTTTACGCGCGGGAGCGGGTGCATAACTATCATATCGCGCCGCGCGTATTCCATTTTCGCCTTTGTAAGACAGTAAACTCCGCTCTGTTTAAGATACTCGTCCTCGCTGTCAAAGCGTTCGCGCTGAATACGCGTCATATAGAGCATATCAAGGTCTTTTATCGCCTCGTCTATTGTGTTTACTTCAATGAAATCCGCGCCGCGTCCTTTCAGTACGTCTTTGATATATCCCGGCAACGCCAGCGCGGGCGTGGAAATAAGCACGAATTTGTTCCCGTGAAAACACGAAAGCGCCTTTACAAGCGAATGTACCGTGCGCCCGTACTTCAAATCCCCGCAAAGTCCGACAGTAAGGTTGTCCAGCCTGCCGAGTTCGCATTTCAGAGTAAGCAGGTCGGTGAGCGTTTGCGTCGGGTGGAGATGTCCGCCGTCCCCCGCGTTGATAACGTGGCAGTCCGCGCAGAGTGCCGCCGCCTTTGCCGAACCCTCTTGAGTGTGGCGCATTACAAGAATATCCGAATATGTACTTACAATTTTAATTGTATCCTTGAGGTTTTCGCCCTTAGCGACAGAAGAATTGCTGGGATTATCAAATCCTATAAGACTTCCCCCCAACCGTAACATAGCCGCCTGAAAGCTCATTTGAGTACGCGTTGACGGCTCGTAGAACAGGGTAGCCATAATCTTCCCCTTGCACTTGTCGGCGTATTCTTCGGGACTCTCCTTGATTTCCTCCGCCAGCGCGATTATCTCGTTCCATTGCTTTACAGAGTAATCCTCCATATCAATCAGGTTGTTGTAGTTGTCCATTATATCACCTCGTTTACTCTATTATAGCAAATTCGTGGGAAAAAATCAAGTACTAAAGGCTGATTACAGCAAGCGCCCTCCCCGCCATAGGCGGGGAGGGCGCTTATAAAAATCACTCCCCCGCTTAATAAGGCAGGGGAGTAAACATAATCGGGCTGTTAAGTGTTTTCGGTTTCGGGTACGGTGTCGGCGTTTGGTATCTCGTCGGTTGGAGCGATTGCGGTTTCGTACCCGCTTTCTGTTTTCCCGTCCGTGCCGTTGTAGACGTATCTCAGCAAATTGGAGGCTGCGAGTACCGCAGCCGCCAAGCCGACAACGGCGATGTATTTTTTCTCTATCATAATTTTTCCTCCGAATTAAACAAAAGTAATGCTGAAATGTTTGCTAAAGCTAAAGCCCGATTAATAGCTGATTAATGTTGCCGTAGCCGATAAACGGCGCACCGCAACACTAAGGGATAATACTAATAACTAATCTCTAATTACTACCTGCGTATAGATATGAGAGCAGGGTAGTTTGATGTGAATTTGCCTGTCTGCCTGTAAGATTTAACGGAAACGCCTGCCTGTTTTTTGGGAGAAAACAACGATGATATTAGCGCAAATGTACGGTAATGGGAGAGAACCTGTGGTGAAATATTGTTCTGCTCTCGTATCTATACGCGGGGAGTAATTAGTTGTCAGAGAATTATTATTTATCCCTTCACCTATAAAGATTATAAAAAAATCAAAATATTACACTTTTTTGCAAAAATTTTTTTAAATTTTTAAATTTTGTTAAAAATCCACAAAAAAGTGCCGTGCGCTTTAGGCACACGGCACAAAATATATTGTTTTAACGCTTATCTGTAAAGTTCAGCCGCCTTGTAGCTTGTATGAAGAACTTCGTGAGCCTTATGTGAATTCGGTTCGCCGAAGTACTCTTTGTAAAGCGTCTGAATGTCGGGGTTCTCGTGTGAACGGCGCAGAGCGCAGTTCGCGTCGATGCTGTAAATTACCTTAGCACGTTCCGCGCGAATATCGGTAAAGTTGCGAACGCTTGCGGGCTGGATTATCTGTCCGCCGCCGTTTACGCAGCCGCCGGGACAAGCCATAATCTCGATGAAGTCGTAATTCGCCTCGCCTGCCTTGACTTTCTTGAGGAGAGCCTTAGCGTTTGCAAGTCCGCTTGCGACAGCGACCTTGACGGTCTTGTCGCCGACGGTGTAAGTAGCCTCTTTAATGCCCTCAACGCCGCGAACTTCCTTGAAGTCGATAGGCGCGTCGTTGTTTTCGCCCGAAAGTTTCCAGACAGCGGTACGCAAAGCCGCCTCCATAACGCCGCCCGTAGCGCCGAAGATAGCGCCCGCACCCGTGTATGTACCGAGCGGAGAATCGGGTTTCTCGTCGGGCAGGTCACAGAACATTATGCCCGCTTTCTCGATAAGTCTTGCAAGTTCGCGCGTTGTGATCGTAATATCAACGTCAAACACGCCCGCCGCCGACTGATCCTTGCGGATCTTCTCGAATTTCTTCGCGGTACACGGCATAACGGATACGGAAATAACGTCCTCGGGTTTCTTGCCGATTTTCTCCGCGTAATATGTCTTTACAACCGCGCCGAACATCTGCTGCGGAGATTTGCAGGTAGACAAATTCGGGATAAATTCGGGGAAGTAGTTCTCGCAGTAGCGAACCCAACCGGGTGAGCAGGAAGTGATCATCGGAAGAACGCCGCCGTTTTGTACTCTGTCGAGGAACTCGTGCGCCTCCTCCATAATCGTAAGGTCAGCCGAGAAGTTCGTGTCGAATACCTTGTCAAAGCCGAGTCTGCGCAAAGCCGCGTACATCTTGCCCTCGACATTCGTTCCGATAGGATAGCCGAACGCCTCGCCGAGCGACGCGCGAACCGCGGGAGCGGGCTGAACAACGACCGTCTTTGTCGGGTCGGCAATAGCCTCCAGCAGTTTATCCGTGTCGTCCTTTTCGGTGAGCGCGCCTGTAGGACAAGCGATAATGCACTGTCCGCAGGATACGCAGGCGGTTTCCGCAAGCGTCATATCAAACGGCGACGCGATCTGCGTAGCAAATCCGCGCTCGTTCGCGCCGATTACGCCGATGCCTTGTGTAACTCCGCAGGCGGCAACACAGCGGCGGCAGAGAATACATTTCGAGTTGTCGCGTATCATATGCGCCGCAGAATCGTCGATTTCAACTTCGGGGTTCGCACCCGCGAACTTGTTCTCGTCAATGCCGTATTCCTTGCAGAGCGCCTGAAGTTCACAGTTTCCGCTCCTGCGGCAGGACAGACATTCTTTCTTGTGGTTGCTGACGATAAGTTCAAGAGTAGTCTTTCTGCTCTCGATAACTTTCGGGGTATTCGTGAATATCTCGATACCCTCGTTTACGGGGTATACGCAAGCCGCGACAAGCGTTCTTGCGCCCTTTACCTCAACAACGCAGATACGGCACGCGCCGATAGCGTTGATGTCTTTCAGATAACACAGCGTGGGTATTTTAATTCCCGCAATGCGAGCCGCCTCAAGAATGGTAGAACCATCGGGAACGGAATAATCCACACCGTTAATTTTAATATTAACCATAATCTTATTTCTCCTTTCCCGTTACGACTTGCTGATAGCGCCGAACTTACAGTTAGACGCGCAGACGCCGCACTTGATACACTTGTTAGTGTCGATAGTGAACGGGCTCTTGAGTTCGCCGCTGATTGCTCCCACAGGACACTTCTTAGCGCACAGCGAGCAGCCCTTGCACTTTTCGGGGTCAATCTTGTATGCAAGCAGATCCTTGCAGATGCCTGCGGGGCATTTCTTGTCCTTAACGTGGGCGATATATTCGTCACGGAAGTAACGCAGAGTTGACAAAACGGGGTTGGGCGCTGTCTGACCAAGTCCGCAAAGTGCGTTGTCCTTGATGTAATAGCACAGTTTCTCCAGTTTGTCGAGGTCTTCCATTGTAGCCTTGCCCTCGGTAATCTTCGTGAGAATTTCATACATTCTCTTTGTACCGATACGGCACGGAGTACATTTACCGCAGGACTCGTCAACCGTAAATTCGAGGAAGAACTTCGCAATATCGACCATACAGTTGTCCTCGTCCATTACGATAAGTCCGCCCGAACCCATCATAGAACCTATCGAGATAAGGTTGTCATAGTCTATCGGAATATCAAGATGTTCGGGAGGAATACAACCGCCCGACGGACCGCCTGTCTGCGCCGCCTTGAACTTCTTGCCGTTCGGGATACCGCCGCCGATGTCCTCGATAACGGTGCGCAGCGTCGTACCCATAGGAACTTCAACAAGTCCCGTGTTGTGGATCTTGCCGCCGAGTGCGAATACCTTTGTACCCTTTGACTTTTCGGTACCCATAGACGCGAACCATTCGGGACCGTTTAAGATAATCTGCGCAACGTTTGCGTAGGTTTCAACGTTGTTAAGAATAGTAGGCTTGCCGAACAGACCCTTTACAGCGGGGAACGGAGGACGGCAGCGCGGCTCGCCGCGGTTGCCCTCAATAGAAGTCATCAGCGCGGTTTCCTCTCCGCAGACGAACGCGCCCGCGCCAAGTCTGAGTCCCAGATGGAACGAAAATCCCGTGCCGAATATGTTGTCGCCGAGCATACCTGCCTCTTCAGCCTGCTTGATAGCGATTTCAAGTCTTTCAACCGCAATGGGATACTCCGCGCGGACGTAGATGTAACCTTGATTTGCGCCGATCGTGTAGCCTGCTATAGCCATAGCCTCGATTACGCTGTGCGGGTCGCCCTCAAGTACGGAACGATCCATAAACGCGCCGGGGTCGCCCTCGTCGGCGTTGCAGCAAACGTATTTCTGTTCATTGACAGACGCTTTCGCGAACTGCCACTTGCGTCCTGTCGGAAATCCCGCGCCGCCGCGTCCGCGCAGACCCGATTTCAGCATAACGTCGATAACCTCGTCCTGCGACATAGAGGTAAGTACCTTATAAAGCGCCTGATAGCCGTCGCGCGCTATGTACTCTTCAATATGTTCGGGCGAGATAAGACCGCAGTTTCTGAGGGCTACACGGTGCTGGTGCGCATAGAACGAAGTGTCGTTCAGCGACTTTATCGTATCGCCGTCAACGGTTTCTTCGTAAAGATATTTCTTTACGGGAACGCCGTTTTTAAGGTGAGATTCCACGATTTCGGGAATGTGGTCGAGTTCGGTCTTTGAATAGAACGTACCCTCAGGGTATACTATCATAATAGGACCGAGTGCGCAAAGACCGAAACAGCCCGTCTTTATAATGTTGACTTTGTTTTCAAGACCCTGCGCCTTTACCTCTTCTTCGAGTTTCTCGATGATTTTCATAGATCCGCTGGAAGTACAGCCCGTACCGCCGCAGACCAGTACGTCCTTAACGCCGTTGTCCTTGCCGTCTACGCGGACGTTTACGACTTCCGCGGCTTTGGCTTTGACAGCGTTAAGCTCGTCAATGGTGTTAATTCTGTTCATAGTTCAACTCCTCACTAGGATAGATTGACCTGCCTTGTCTGTCCGGCAGTCAAACTTTATCATCAGTTGTATTTTTCCAGTATCTTATCCACATCGTCAACGGTAAGTCTGCCGTATACATCTTCGTTGACCGTAAGTACGGGCGCCAAACCGCACGCGCCTATGCAGCGGCAAGCGTCAAGCGAGAATTTTCCGTCCGAAGTAATTTCGCCGCCGCCGATACCCAGCTTTTCCTGCAATTTGTTGTAAATGTCGCCCGAACCCTTGACGTAGCAAGCTGTTCCAAGGCAAACGGAAATCTTGTACTTGCCCTTGGGGTTGATGGAAAACTGCGCATAGAACGTTACAACGCCATACACCTTTTCAAGCGGAATTTCCATAGCGTCCGCTATCATCGTCTGCACTTCGATAGGCAAATAGCCGTAAATGTCCTGTGCTTTCTGGAGAATGGGCATAAGTGCGCCGGGGTCGCTTTTGTGTTCTTCAATCACGGCGCGCAGCTTTTTCTCCTGTTCGGGAGTTCCCGCAAAGGGAACAGCGCTTTTCTTAAAAGCCATATCATAGCCTCCTAATGTTATTTTATTGTGCGCATAAACACGCAGGAAAGCCGTATTCCGAGGGATAAATCTTCGGCTTGTCTAATATATATGCGCAACAATATATCATTAACATTATAACATACATTCGTCCAAAAATCTATAACAAACCTTTGATTTGAGAATGATTTCCTTGTAGAATTTATTTGCGGATTTTTGTAGATTTTGCACAAATCGTGTCGGAAAACGTTTCCTTTTTTGTGAAGTTAGACAAAACTAACCGCCGTTTTTCCCGAAAAATCAACATTCTTTTTGCTGTCGGGAAACTGAAATTCCGCACAGCACAGCCGAATAAACTGCCGTAACAGCGCGGGCTTTCGGCATATTTTCGCCGATTTTGTATATTTTGCAAAATTTTTGAAAAAAATTTCTAAAAATACTAGCAATTTTTTCAAAGATGTGATATAATAAAATCTAGAGATTGAAAGCGGACAACGCCCGCCTTCAAGTATTCTAATTTTTAACTAACAGGAGGAACAATCCAATGGCAAAGAAATGGGTCTATACCTTTAAAGAAGGTAATATGACAATGCGCAACCTGCTCGGCGGCAAGGGCGCAAACCTCGCGGAAATGACCGAGATAGGTCTACCCGTACCTCAGGGCTTTACAATCACGACAGAGGCGTGTACACAGTATTATGAGGACGGACGCAAGATAAACGATGAAATTATGGCGCAGGCTATGGAGGGCGTCGCTTGGATGGAAAAGGAAAACGGCAAGAAGTTCGGCGACCTGAAGAACCCGCTGCTGGTTTCCGTTCGTTCAGGCGCGAGAGCTTCTATGCCCGGTATGATGGATACTATCTTGAACCTCGGTCTTAACGACGAAGTTGTTGCCGCTATGATAGCGGGCAACCCCGACCCTAAGTTTGAAAGATTTGTTTACGACTCTTACAGAAGATTTATCCAGATGTTCTCCGATGTTGTTATGGAAGTCGGAAAGAAGTACTTTGAACAGCTTATCGACGAGATGAAAGCCAAGAAAGGCGTAAAGTTCGACGTTGACCTTACCGCCGCTGACCTTAAAGAACTCGCGTCGCAGTTCAAGGCGGAGTACAAAAAGCAGCTCGGCACGGACTTCCCGTCCGACCCCGTAGAACAGCTTAAACTCGCTATCGAGGCGGTTTTCCGTTCTTGGGACAACCCCCGCGCGAACGTATATCGCCGCGACAACGATATTCCGTACAGCTGGGGTACAGCAGTAAACGTAATGCCGATGGTATTCGGCAACCTGAACGACAATTCGGGTACAGGCGTTGCGTTCACCCGCGACCCCGCAACGGGCGAGAAGAAACTTATGGGCGAATTTTTGTTCAACGCGCAGGGCGAGGACGTTGTTGCGGGCGTGCGCACTCCTATGCCGATAGCGCAGATGGCGGACAAATTCCCCGACGCATACAATGATTTCGTAAAGGTATGCGGTATTCTTGAAGATCACTACAGAGATATGCAGGATATGGAGTTCACGGTTGAGAACGGAAAACTCTATATGCTCCAGTGCCGCAACGGTAAGAGAACCGCGCAGGCTGCTCTTAAAATCGCGTGCGACCTCGTTGACGAGGGTATGATAGACGAGAAGAAAGCGGTATCTATGATTGACCCGCGCAACCTTGACACATTGCTCCACCCGCAGTTCGACGCGGCGGCTTTAAAGGCTGCAACGCCCGTAGGCAAGGGCTTGGGCGCGTCGCCCGGCGCTGCTTGCGGTAAGATAGTATTCAGCGCTGAGGATGCTGTTGAATGGAAGTCAAGAGGCGAGAAAGTCGTTCTTGTCCGTCTTGAAACATCTCCCGAAGACATCACGGGTATGAAAGCGTCGCAGGGTATTCTGACGGTTCGCGGCGGTATGACTTCTCACGCGGCTGTCGTAGCGCGCGGTATGGGTACTTGCTGTGTATCCGGCTGCGGCGACATCGCTATGGACGAGGCAAACAAGAAGTTCACACTTGCAGGCAAGACCTACCACGAGGGCGACCCGATTTCTATCGACGGCTCTACAGGCAACATATACGACGGCATTATCCCGACTGTTGACGCGACTATCGCAGGCGAGTTCGGACGCATTATGGCGTGGGCTGACAAGTACAGAAGACTTAAAGTCCGCACGAACGCCGACACTCCGACCGATGCAAAGAAAGCGCGCGAATTGGGCGCGGAGGGTATCGGTCTTTGCCGTACAGAGCATATGTTCTTCGCAGAGGACAGAATTGCGGCGTTCCGTGAGATGATTTGCGCGGACACCGTTGAAGAGCGCGAAAAGGCTCTCGATAAGATACTCCCGTATCAGCAGGGCGACTTCGAGAAACTCTACGAGGCACTTGAGGGTTATCCCGTAACCATTCGTTTCCTCGACCCGCCGCTGCACGAGTTCGTTCCGACAGAAGAGGCTGACATCAAGAAACTCGCTGACGCACAGGGCAAGAGCGTAGAGCAGATAAAGAACATTATCGCGTCGCTCCACGAGTTCAACCCGATGATGGGTCACCGCGGCTGCCGTCTGGCGGTAACATATCCCGAAATCGCGAAGATGCAGACAAGAGCGGTTATCCGCGCTGCTATCAACGTGAAGAAAGCACACCCCGACTGGAACCTCGTTCCCGAAATTATGATCCCGCTCGTAGGCGACGCTAAGGAACTTAAATTCGTTAAGAACATCGTTGTTGCGGTAGCCGACGAGGAAATCAAGGCTGCGGGCAGCGATATGAAGTACGAAGTAGGTACGATGATTGAAATTCCGCGTGCCGCTCTTACGGCTGATGAAATCGCCAAGGAGGCTGAGTTCTTCTGCTTTGGTACAAACGACCTCACGCAGATGACATACGGTTTCTCTCGTGATGACGCAGGCAAGTTCCTGAATGCTTACTATGACACGAAGATATTCGAGAACGACCCGTTTGCGAAACTCGACCAGACAGGCGTCGGCAAGCTGATGGAAATGGCTATAAAACTCGGCAAGACCACTCGTCCCGAAATGCACTTCGGCATTTGCGGCGAGCACGGCGGCGATCCCTCGTCTGTTGAGTTCTGCCACAAGATTGGGCTGACTTACGTTTCCTGCTCACCGTTCCGCGTTCCGATTGCAAGACTTGCCGCTGCGCAGGCTGCTATCGCTGAAATGAACTGATTTCACAAACGCGAAATGAATAACCTGCTCCCCCGTCCGAAAGGGCGGGGGAGTTTTTTCGCGGGTTGTAAGATTTGCCCAAAGAAAAGTAAAATTTTTAATTATTTTGTTCAAAATTACGGTTGACGAAACGGGGAAAAAGTTTTATTATAATTAAAGTGGGTTAATAATTTAAATATGTAATAAAGTTCGCACGGAGGTGCAAAAATGGAGATTTTGCAGCAGATAATAGATATGGACAAATCCGC
This sequence comes from uncultured Clostridia bacterium, assembly GCA_947628655.1. Taxonomy (GTDB): domain Bacteria; phylum Bacillota; class Clostridia; order Oscillospirales; family Ruminococcaceae; genus CAG-115. The sequence continues at coordinate 40,357 of CANRAS010000015.1, forward strand.
GAGCGCTCGTGTGGAAATGGCTGTTGAGGAGGAGCGGCGGCTGTCGGACGAATCGGGCGAGAAATCGTCAAAGGCTTTCGAGGAAACCGTTGCAGCCGAACGCGCCAAAGTGGAAGAATTTTGCAAAGAACAGCAGAAAATATTAGATGAACGGCTTTCCAAATCGGATAAGACGATAGCCGAGGAGTGCGAAAAGCTGGACGAGCGGTTCAACGCGCATAAAGAGCAATGGAAAGCAGAGATAATCTCGCGGATAACGGAGGGATAGTATGTCGTTTGCCGAAAACGCCGTTATAGCGAAAACGCGGGCGGTGTTCGGAAAATCGCTGAAAAGCGATGACTATGTTCAGCTTGCCGCGAAAGAAAGCGTTGCGGACGTGTGCGCTTACCTGAAACAGACCGAACGCTACAAGACCGCGCTTGCGAACGTCAACCCGCAGACGGTTCACCGCGGACAGCTTGAACAGGTTATAAGACGGTCGATGTTCGATATTTTCGAGCGGTTCTACAATTTCGACCATTCCGAAAGCAGGGCGTTTTTTGACTTCATTATAATGGAGTTGGAGATAGAGCAATTGCTGGCGGCTCTGCAAAGCGTCGCAAGCGGCGCGACGGTCGAGTTTATCGCGGCGCTGCCTATGCTCCTTACAAAGCATAGCCGAATTGACTTCGCGGCTTTGGGACTTGCGAAGAATTTCGCGGAGGTCGCCGTGCTGCTGCAAGGCACGCCTTATTATGAAATTATCCACACCGCGCTTGTCGAGGCGGAAAGCACAGGGGATTTGAACATATGTAATATCGAACAGAAACTATACACATGGTATTATATGAATATGCTGAAATCCGCGAATAAAATCCGCAGTAAGCGCGAGAAAACGGAGTTAAAGCGACTTATCCTAGGCGTTATTGATATGCGAAACGCCGTGACGGTCTACAGATACACACGCCTTTTCGGCGCGGGAACAGACAGCGCAAAGAACGCGCTGATACCGTTCAAGCGCAGATTGTCGGACGAAACTATCGAGCGTTTGGCGCAATTGGACGACATCGCGAAAATAGCCGAGGAACTCAACGCAATCGGTTACGGTCTGCACTCGCAGAGCGTACCCGCGACGTTTGAACTGCTGACCGAAAGGATAAGCCTTGACCACCTGAAAAAGCAGTTCCGCCTGTCGCAAAATCCGTCTGTAGTGTATTTCGCGTTTATGGAACTTTTAAGCGTGGAGTTTAAAAACGTCAAGACCATAATCGAGGGTGTGCGCTACAATCTGGACGGCAGCGCGATACTCGAAATGCTGGTAATATAATACTAAATTAAATATATGGGGGTGATACTATGGGCATCGAAAAAATGTCGTTGCTGACGATAGAAGGTCCCGTGGGCGACCTTGACGGCGCACTTATGGCGTGCTGCCGCAGCCGCGAGTTCCAAATGTCGTCAAACGGCTCGGTGCTGCGTAACCTTAATGAGCAAAATCCGTATCAAGGCACATATTCTAAGATACACGATATGGCTGTCAATTTGAAAATAGAGCCTGCTTACTGCGACTTCAGCAAAATTCCGTATGAAACGGCGGAGGACTTTGACGGCTATTTTGAAAGTATCAGCGCGAAGTATGACGACCTGAGCGAAAAGCTGGAGGAAGTTTCCCGCACTTTGGAGGAACACAAGACGACGGATAATTACCTGCACCATTTGGTGGGGCTTGACGTTTCTTTCCACGATTTGTTCTCGCTTAAATATGTAAAGCTGAGAATAGGCAGACTGCCTGCGGAGAACGAATCCAAACTCGGATATTACGCGTCGAAGTGCTTTGTGTTCGTGCCGTTCGAGCGCACGGAGGATTATGTTTACGGAATTTACCTAGTGCCGAAAAACGCCTCCGAATTTGCCGATTCGATGATGAACTCTTTCGGCTTTGAGCGCACGAAACTGCCTGATTATCTTGAGGACAACGCTGAAAACGCCGACAAGAAGTTAGCGGATATGATCGCCGCCGAAACCGCTGAAAAAGAGGCTGTCGAAAAGGAACTTTCCGACCTTGCGGAAAGTCTTAAAGGCGATTTCAACGCGGTTTTGTGCAAGCTGAAATACAAGTCGGAATGTTTTGAACTCCGCAAGAACGCGATTGTGCTTACAGAAAAGTTTTCGTTCACGGGATTTTGCCCCGCGCGCGAGTGCAAAAAACTGCGCGCCGAACTTGAAAAAGCGTCGCCGTATATACAGTGCTTGGAGATACCGATAGAGAAAAAAGGCGCGTCCGAAAGCGTTCCCGTACGGCTTAAAAATAATTGGTTCGTGCGCCCGTTCGAGATGTTCGTGAAGATGTACGGACTGCCGAGCTACAGCGCGTTCGACCCGACGCCTTATGTCGCGGTCACATATATGATACTGTTCGGACTGATGTTCGGCGATGTGGGACAGGGACTTGTCGTAACGCTTTTAGGACTTCTGCTTACAAAACTCACGAAAAACGGTTTAGCGCCGATTATGACGCGAATAGGGCTGTTTTCGATGATGGGCGGGTGTATTTACGGCTCTGTATTCGGCATTGAAACGATAATCCCGCCGATTTACCACCGCGAAAACATCTGGAACGGCGTGTGCAGTCTGTTCGGCGGTTTGGGAATTTCCAAACACCCCGAAAGCATTTTCGACGTCGCGGTCGTTATCCTGCTGTTCGCGCTCGCAATAGGCATTGTGTTGATACTTATATCAATGATATTCAATATGGTGCTTAAATTCAAGGCGAACAAGCGAAGCGAGGCTGTTTTCAGCGTGAACGGCTTGTGCGGAATTGTCCTTTACGCGTCGCTCGTAACGGGGCTTGTGTGTCAGCTTTTGTACGGAATACCCGTTATGAACGCGGTGTACGTTATCGGACTTATCGTTCTGCCCGCTTTGATGATATTCTTCAGAGAACCGCTGATGAACCTTGTAGACCACAAAAAGTCCGAAGAGCCGTTTAAAATCGGCAGTTTCATCATCGGAAATTTCATAGAACTGTTTGAGGCGGCAATCAGTTTCCTGTCAAACACGATGTCGTATTTAAGAGTAGGCGGTTTTGTGCTGTCGCACGCGGGATTTATGCTCGTCGTGTCACAGCTTGCGGGAGTGACTTCAAATGCCCCCGTCACCGCAAAGACCGTTATAGTCTACATAATCGGCAACATTGTGGTAATGGGCGTTGAGGGACTGCTTGTAGGAATACAGGTACTGCGTCTTGAATTTTATGAAATATTCAGTCGTTTTTACGACGGCAACGGCAAGGATTTCAAGCCCGTTGAAATAAAACTTGATTCTTAAACTTGATTTTAGGAGGAAATTATAATGAATACTGTAGTTGTGTTGTTAATGCCGCTCGCTGCGGTCGCGGCTATTATGCTGCCCCTTTTCATATGCTTAAAGCGCATACATGACAAAAAGCCCGTAAACAGAAAACGCGCGGTTATCACAAATATAGCGTCGTTTTTCGGCGTATTGCTCGTAACGACATTGCTCCCGCTGACAGGCGCGTTCGCCGCGTCCGCTGACCCTGCCGCAAGCGCGGAGGGGATTTCCAACGGACTGAAGTACATAGGTGCGGGTCTGTCCACGGGTCTTGGCTCGATAGGCACGGGCGTTGCCGTAGGCGGCGCCGCTCCCGCCGCAATAGGCGCGGTGAGCGAGAACGACAAGGCTTTCTCAAAGGCGCTGATTTTCGTAGCGCTCGGCGAAGGCGTTGCGATTTACGGATTGCTTATATCTATACTTATCCTGTTCGGTTGATTTAGGATTTTTAAGATTATGAAATTCTTTTTGATAAGCGATAATATTGATACTCAAATGGGTATGCGCATAGCGGGAATAGACGGCGTTGTCGCGCACAGCAAACAGCACGTCGAAGAAGAACTCGACAAGGCTGTCGAGGACAGCGACACGGCGGTAATTCTGATGACGGAAAAACTAGTCCAACTCTGCCATGATAAAGTTTACGACATAAAGCTGAACCGCCGCCGTCCGCTTATAGTGGAAATTCCCGACCGCCACGGAAACAGCGGTATAAGCGCGTCTATTTCGAGATATATCGAAGAGGCTATCGGAGTAAAGCTGTAAAACTACAGCGTATTAGCAAATGGGGGTCACTATGGAACCTGAGGAAATTTACGCTAAAAAAGCGGAGATGTTTCGCACGGCAATAGATAAACAGGCTGATGAAGAAATAGCTTTAAGCGCGAAAGAAATCCGCTCGCGAAAGAGCGCGGCGGGAAAAGCCAAGGCACAGCAGGCTCTTTCTGACACGCTGTCAAAGGTTCGCGCGGAGCGCAGCGCGTATGAAACGAAGTTTAAAAAGGAACTTTCCCGCTGCGGATTTCAAACGACAAAGGCGGTTCGCGCACACAGAAAAGAACTTATCGACGGCTTTTTTGAGGAACTTAAAGGCGAACTCGCGGGTTTCGCTCAGTCTGATAAATACAGCGATTATCTCAAGCGTTCGCTTGCAAAGGCGGGCAAGGAGCTGGGACGGGATTTTGTCGTACTCTGCGCGCCAAAGGACGCAGAACGCCTGAAGAAACTCACAGCGCACGAGGTACGCGAGGAGATTTCAATAATAATCGGCGGTATCAGCGCGCTTGACGAGCAAAACGGTCTGTATGCCGACTTCACGCTTGACAGCGCACTCGAAAGCGAACGCGGCGCGTTCACAGACAAACCTGAACTTAGGCTATAATTCCACGAAGGGAATGAACGAATTGAACAACACGATATACTCAATAAACGGACCTGTCGTAAAAGCCGCCGACACAAAGGACTTTTCTATGCTGGAAATGGTCTATGTCGGTGAAAAACGTTTGATAGGCGAGGTCATAGGAGTTACCGATAAATTCACGACGATACAGGTATACGAGGACACGGCGGGGCTGAAGATAGGCGAACCTATCGAAAGCACGGGAAGTCCCGTGTGCGCAAATCTCGGTCCGGGGATAATCTCGAATATCTTTGACGGTATCGAAAGACCTCTGCGCGATATGACGAAGTTAAACGGGGCGTTTATCGCGGAGGGCAACGCGCTTTTCTCGCTCGATACGGAAAAGAAGTATGATGTGACAGTCACCGTTAAAGCCGGCGATAAATTAAGCGGCGGCGATGTTTACTGCACCTGCCCCGAAACAGCGCTTATTACCCATAAGTGTATGATACCGCCGAACGTAAGCGGAGAGGTTGTCGAAACTGCTCCAAACGGTCAGTATACGGTAAACGATACGATAATCAAACTGAAACTTACAGACGGCACGGAAATCCCGCTCACAATGGTGCAGAAATGGGCGATAAAGAGAGCGCGTCCTATCGCGAAACGCCTGTCGGCAAAACGCCCGCTTATCACGGGTCAGCGCATAATCGACACGATAATTCCGATAGCAAAGGGCGGCGCGGCGGCTATCCCCGGAGGTTTCGGCACGGGCAAGACGATGACTCAGCACCAGCTCGCAAAGTGGTGCGACGCGGATATTATCGTATACATAGGGTGCGGCGAACGCGGCAACGAAATGACGCAGGTTTTGGAGGAGTTCAGCGAACTTATCGACCCCAAGTCCAACCGTCCGCTGACCGACAGAACCGTGCTTATCGCGAACACGTCGAATATGCCTGTCGCGGCGCGTGAGGCGAGCATTTACACGGGAATTACGCTTGCGGAATACTACCGCGATATGGGTTATCATATAGCTATTATGGCGGACTCTACGTCGCGTTGGGCGGAGGCTCTGCGTGAAATTTCGGGGCGTCTGGAAGAAATGCCCGCCGAAGAGGGTTTCCCCGCGTATCTGCCGAGCCGACTTTCCGAATTTTACGAACGTGCGGGATATGTCGAAAACCTCAACGGCACGGAGGGCAGTGTTACGATAATCGGTGCGGTATCTCCGCAGGGTTCTGACTTCTCGGAGCCTGTAACGCAGAACACAAAGCGTTTTGTGCGCTGTTTCTGGGCGCTTGACAAGTCGCTTGCATATGCGCGTCACTATCCTGCCATTGACTGGAACCAGAGTTATTCGGAATACGTCGAGGAACTGAGCGATTTCTATACGGAAAACGTAAGCCCCGACTTTATGACCCTGCGTCAGGAAATATCGAACATTCTCCAAGAGGAAACGAAACTTATGGAGATAGTAAAACTGATAGGCGCGGACGTTCTCCCCGACGACCAGAAACTCGCTATTGAAACCGCAAGGGTAGTGCGCGTCGGATTTTTACAGCAAAACGCTTACCACAAGGACGATACATACGTTCCTCTTGAAAAGCAAATGCTGATGATGCGGGTAATAACGAGCATTTATCATAAATCGCTTGACGCTCTGAAAAACGGCGTTATGCTGTCGGATATTCTCGCAACGGGAGTATTTGAAAAGGCAATAAAGATGAAGTATGATATTCCTAATGACAAGCTGTCAATGTTTGATGATTACTTAAAAGAAATAGATGAAAAAATCGGCGGTTTAACCGTTTAATGGAGTTGGATATGAGTTTACAGTATGTAGGACTTAAAGACATAAACGGACCTCTTGTGGCTTTGGAGGGCGTATCGGGCGTGTCGTTCGATGAAATAGCGCGTATTCGCCTGAACGACGGCACGGAGCGCATAGGGCGCGTTGTAGAACTTTCGGGCGACAGAGCCGTTTTGCAGGTGTTTGAGGGTACAAAAGGAATTTCCCTCGAAAATACCCGCACCGTATTTTCGGGAAAACCGCTTGAAATCCCGCTCGCAGTAGAAATGCTGGGGCGCGTATTCAACGGCGCGGGAAAGCCTATCGACGGTCTGGGCGCGGTATTCCCCGAAAAAATGGGCGACGTAAACGGTCAGCCGTTAAACCCCGTAGCGCGTAAGTACCCAAGGAATTATATCCACACGGGAATATCCTCAATAGACGCGCTTATGACGCTGATAAGAGGGCAGAAGTTACCTATCTTTTCGGGTTCGGGTCTTTCTCACAACAAACTCGCCGTACAGATAGTAAAACAGGCTAAGCTGACGGGCGAGGGGAGCGGAGATTTCGCAATAGTATTCGCGGCAATGGGCGTTCAGAACGACGTAGCGGACTATTTCCGCCGCAGTTTTGAGGAAACGGGCGCGTCGGAACGCGTGTGTATGTTCCTCAATCTTTCAAGCGACCCTATTATCGAACGTCTGCTTACCCCGATGTGCGCGCTTACGGCGGCGGAGTATCTCGCGTTTGAGAAGAATATGCACATACTTGTTATTATGACTGATATGACAAGCTATGCCGAGGCATTGCGCGAGTTTTCGAGTTCTAAGGGAGAAATCCCCGGAAGAAAAGGCTACCCCGGCTACCTCTATTCCAATCTCGCGTCGCTTTATGAACGCGCGGGCGTTATTGAGGGAAGTACGGGTTCGGTGACACAGATACCGATACTTACAATGCCCAACGACGACATCACACACCCTATCCCCGACCTTACGGCGTACATCACGGAGGGGCAGATAGTGTTCGACCGCGACCTTGACCAGCGCGGCGTTTACCCCGGATTGTCGGTTCTGCTGTCGCTGTCGCGCCTTATGAAAGACGGCATAGGCGAGGGCTATACCCGCGCCGACCACGCGGCTGTTTCCAATCAGCTTTTCGCGGCGTATGCAAAGGTTCAGGACGCGCGCAGTTTGGCGTCCGTTATCGGCGAGGAAGAATTATCCGACACCGACCGCGCGTATTTGCGGTTCGGACGCATTTTTGAAGAGAACTTCTTAAATCAAGGCTTTGACGAAAACCGCACAATGGACGAAACGCTCGACCTAGGCTGGGACTTGTTGTGCAGTCTGCCCAAATCAGAGCTTGACAGAATTGATGAAAAGTTATTGGAAGAAAAATATAATCCCGAACGCGCTGAGAGATTTATAGAAGAGGCTAGGGGCTAGAAGTAAGATGTTAGAGGTAAGCGGGTAATCCGCTTTGCGGATTACCCTCAAACAGCAGGCTATGCCTGCTGTTTGGTCGAGCAATCCGCTTTGCGGATTACCCTCAAACAAACAGGGTGTGCCTGTTGTTTGTTTAAAAGTAGATTTTATGTGCGCGGTGTTGTTCACATAGGCAGGTGACATTGAAATGGCAGAACAAATTTTCCCTACAAAGGGCAATCTGATAAAGTCGAAAAGACAGCTAAGGCAAGCGCAGTTAGGCTATGAACTTATGGACAGAAAGCGCAATATACTCGTGCGCGAAATGGTGTCCCTGACCGACGAGGCAAAGGAACTCCGTTCGACTATTGAAAGCACATATTCCGAGGCGTACAAGGCTTTAGCGTTCGCGAATATCAGGCTGGGCGTTGTAAACAAGATAGCGCAGGCAATTCCGCTTGAAAATTCGCTGAAACTCTCCGTGCGCAGTGTTATGGGCGTTGAACTGCCCAAACTTACCGCCGACATAGCCCCCGCCGACCGCCCCGTATATGAACTTTCAAGCACAAACTCGTCGTTTGACTACGCGTACATCTGCTTTAATAAGGCAAAGGAGATAACCGTGCGGTTAGCGGAAGTGGAAAACAGCATTTACCGTTTGGCAATCGCGATAAAGAAAACGCAAAAACGTGCAAACGCGCTTAAAAATATTATGATCCCCCGCTATCAAGAACAGGTCCACTTTATCACGAACGCGCTTGAAGAAAAAGAACGCGAGGAATTTTCACGCCAGAAAGTTATCAAGCGCAGGAAAACCGCCGACATCAGTGCATAGTTCAAAGTGAATAATATTTTCACCTGCCCCGCCGTTCGGTGGGGCAGGGGGGTTATATTTTCGCTGAAAATCGTGACACATTCTGTATTATTCAAAGGAAATTATACGGCGCGTAAAGTCGGGAGTTTTCCTTACCTCAAAAGTCCTATAAACCGCATTGCATAGCCAAATATAGCGTTTTAACTTCCCTCGCCGACGGCGGGGGAAATTCGTTTTTTCAAAAAAATTTGATTTTTTTCAAAAAAATGCTCCTGCCCGCCAATCGCCCAAAATCCCTTGAACCCGCATTGCAATGCGCTTTATCGCCATTTCCCGCGCCGTGCCTGCTGACCTCTAAAAAGCCTTCCCAAACAATCACAAACCGCATTGCTATGCGATTTTTAGGAGGATATTATACAGGGAATGGTAGTACAACACAACATCAACGCGATGACCGCGTACAACAAGCTGAATGTAAACGTAACGGGTCTTAA
>CANRAS010000016.1 GCA_947628655.1 uncultured Clostridia bacterium
GCACTGTAAACTGTTATGCAGCCCGCGTTTTGCGCGGAGCGCAAAACAACGGCGCGACAGCGCCGTTAATTCGCCGTCAGGCGAATTGCGGGCGGTCGGTCAACGGCGCGTACACGGTCGGCGCAGGCGCGTTTGACGCGGGACGGCAAGGGTACTCGGGATAAGGGCAAGGGTCGCGTGAATTGAGCCACGCCAACCGCGCCTTTAAAGCGGTTAGGCGGTTTGGAACGGCGGGCGTAGGGTGGCTTTGGGTCACCGCACCCCCCTTATCGCGGTGGGCGTTTTCTCGCGCCCCCTTATTCTCCGCGCCCATACGGGCGCGGAGAATTTCGGGCGCACTCGAAAACGCGGCGGTTTGCCGTCTGAAATTCGCTGTCGCGAATTTCACCCCGCCTACGGCGGGGTCGTTTGGCTGACGCCAAACGACGGCAAACCGCACCGCGCCCCGTTCGTACCCACGTCGCCCAGCCCGCGTTTTGCGCAAAGCGCAAAACAACGGCGCGACAGCGCCGTTAATTCGCCGTCAGGCGAATTGCGGGCGGTCGGTCAACGGCGCGTACACGGTCGGCGCAGGCGCGTTTGACGCGGGACGGCAAGGGTACGCGGGATAAGGGCGCGGGTCGCGCGAATTGAGCCACGCCAAACCCTACCGCGTTGTCGGGACGTTTTGACTTAAAGACAATCTTTCTGTCCGCCGCAGGCGGACACCATAGGGTAATCCGCCAACGGCGGATTACCCACTAATTACTAATAACTATTCTCTAGTTACTGTCAGACAGCATACTTTCTGCGAACACCGCATATCCGCGTGTGGGGTCGCTTACCAGCACATGGGTTACCGCGCCCGCGAGCCGTCCGTTCTGGATAATCGGACTTCCGCTCATTCCGCGGACAATGCCCCCTGTTTTTTCGATTAGTTCGGGGTCGGTAATTTTTATCAGCATACCCTTAGAACCCATAAGGTCGGGGAGATTTATGCGCTCTATCTCAATGGAATATTCGCGCGGTTCCGTGCCGTCAACGGTCGTAAGCAGAACCGCCGCGCCCGTCTTGACTTCCTGCCTGAACGCCACGGGCATTTCCTCGCCGTCAAAACCTCCGCGATATTCGCCGAAAATGCCCGTAGGCGAGTTTTCGCGGACTTCGCCTATCTCTTTGCCCGCGAGAACCGCGCCGCATAATTCTCCCGCACTTCCTTTTTCGCCTTTAACAACGTCGTATATCTCGGCAGACGTTATTTGCCCCTCTTTCAGCGGAACGGGACAGCCCGTGTCCGCGTCGCTTACGGCGTGTCCCAGCCCGCCGAAATCTCCTGTTTCGGGGTCGATAAACGTAAGCGTACCTATACCCGCCGCGCTGTCGCGCACCCAAGCGCCGATTTTGGTCGCGCCGTCTATCGTTGCAGGCGTAACGCTTACGCACTTTTCACTTTCGCCGCGCCTGAAAACTATATCGGCACTGCCGTTTGAGTGCGTAATAGCGTCCGTAAGTTCGTCATTTGTGAACACTTCTCTGCCGTTCACGGAGATTATAACGTCGCCCGCCTCAAGACCCGCCTTGTCCGCGGGAGAACCCTCCTTTGCCGAAACAACAATAACGCCGTCCGACAGCACCTTAACGCCGAACGGCTCTCCGCACGGAACGACATATCTCCGCTCCTGCTCGCAAAGAGCGGTGTGCTTTATCGGGATATTCCCCAAAAAATACTCCGCGCCGTCCTCCGCAGTCTTCAGCGCGGCGTGAGCAAACCCCGTACCCGTCACGGGCGCGCCCGCCTCGACATTCAGACTTATCGGCAAAGCCGCGTAATAATAAGCGAACACGGCGCAGAATACAGCCGTCACCGCCGCCGAAACGGCGGACATAATTTTATATCGTAATTTTTTCATAATAAAAAACATAGCCTTTCAAGAAATTTGCCGAACATTCGGCGTATGATATTTTTTGTCGGCAGGAGCCGATTATGATTTGAAATAATCGACGGATATTTTAAGTTTGCAAGGTAAAATTATCTTTTGCCGCTTGGAGCGACCGAATTTTCAATTTGCGGAAATAAACCCCTTGACAATTTTGATAAAATGAGGTATAATAATTAATATGTATTTGTATGTTTTTGGAAAATTAAACGCCGATATATAAAATTTCAGCAATTTTCCTCGCCGTACTTCGGCGGGGCGAATGTCGGCGCGGTTTTCGGCGCGTTCGGCTCTGCGCTGAAATTTCTTTTTACATAAATCAAGGTCATATTGTCGAACGCAGTCCCGACCTTATGTTGGACACCAAAGGGCAATTCTATGTGTTTTGCGGCGGCGGAAATATCTGCCTTACCCTTCGGACGGGTGATTTGCCGTAAAATAAGAACTCAACTTTTTTGCTTTATATCCGTCGGGCGTGCGTTTTGGCTGAATTTTATACATTAGTTTTAAAGGAATAGTTGCACACGGAAACCAAATCGGCAGTTCCGACGGCTTTTTATACGCTTTTTCGGAAAGGTTCCGTGACGGAAAGGAATTGTATGGGATTATTGTCTAATAAGAGCTTTATGAAAGAAAGCGAGAGTTTCGGGCGGGGGCAGTCCGACCGCAAAGCCGGACAGAACGCGAAACGTCCGCTTGCGAAAACCGACATAGGGGCAAAGAGTTTTAAGAGAACCGCGCCGCTCGTGCCGTCGAAAAACCCGCGCGTCGAGAAATCGCCCGTTCTCGGCAGAGCGCCGCGCACAATGCGCGAGCCGAACGAACCGCGCGAAAGGCGAAGTACGCCCGTGCGTTTTTTCGCGCTGGGCGGTTTGAACGAGATAGGGAAAAACCTGTATGTTTACGAGTGTTCCAACGATATGTTCATCGTGGACTGCGGCGTCGCGTTCCCCGATGAAGAAATGTTCGGCGTGGATTTGGTCGTACCCGATTTCACTTATCTTGAAAAAAATAAGGAAAAACTGCGCGGTATTGTCATAACCCACGGTCACGAGGATCACATCGGCGCATTGCCGTATCTGCTGAAGAAAGTGAACGCGCCGATTTACGGGACGCGCTTGACGCTCGGTCTTGTCGAGGGCAAGCTGAAAGAACACGGCTTGCTTTCGTCGGCAAGTCTTAACGTGGTCGAACCGCGCCGAAACGTGCGTATGGGGTGTATGAGCGTTGAATTTATCCGCGTCAATCACTCGATACCCGATTCCTGCGCCGTGGCTATTCACACGCCCGCGGGCGTTATCGTACACACGGGGGATTTCAAGGTGGACTATACGCCTATAGAGGGCGGGATAATTGACCTTGCAAGGTTCGGGGAACTCGGCAACAAGGGCGTTCTCGCGCTTATGAGCGAAAGCACGAACGTTGAACGTCCCGGCTACACAAAAAGCGAACGCTCCGTCGGCGAGAGTTTTAAGGGGCTTTTCACGAGAGCGGAGGGCAAGCGAATAATCATCGCGACGTTCTCCAGCAATATCCATAGAATACAGCAGATAATAGACGAGGCTGTAATACACGGCAGACGCGTCGCGGTTTCGGGCAGAAGTATGACGAACGTCATAGCGAAAGCGGTGGAACTGAATTATATCAAAGTTCCCGACGGTACGCTGATTGATATAGAGGACGTGAACAAATACGAACCCGACGAACTTGTCATAGCGACAACGGGTTCGCAGGGAGAACCGCTGTCCGCGCTGTCAAGAATGTCGAGCGGCGACCACCGTCAGGTGACTATCACGCCGAACGATTTTATCATCATCTCGGCAAATCCCATTCCCGGAAACGAAAAATTCGTCACGAGAGTGGTAAACGAGCTTATGAAACAGGGCGCGGAAGTCATCTACGAGAGTATGTACGAAGTCCACGTTTCGGGACACGCTTGTCAGGAAGAACTCAAGATGATGATTTCGCTTACTAAGCCGAAGTTTTTCGTGCCGATACACGGCGAATACAAGCACCTGAAAAAGCACGCGGAACTCGCGGAGGGTATGGGTATCCCCGCCGATCATTCGTTTGTCGCGGATTTGGGCGAGGTGCTTGAAACGGACGGCGTTGATATGAAGTTCACGGGAACCGTGCCAAGCGGTATGGTTATGGTGGACGGTTTAGGGATAGGCGACGTGGGGAGCGTTGTTCTCCGCGACAGAAAACACTTAGCCGAGGACGGCGTTATGATAATCGTCGCGACAATCGAGCGCGAAACGGGCAAGGTGCTTGCAGGACCCGATATAGTGTCGCGCGGGTTCGTGTACGTCCGCGAGAGCGAGGAACTCTTAGACGAGGCAAAACAGCTTATGAACGACGTGATGAACGATTTGTGCGAACGCGGCGTCCGCGAGTGGGGCAACATAAAATCGGCAATGCGCGACGCGCTTTCCGAGTTTATCTATCAGCGCACAAAGCGCAGTCCGATGATACTTCCTATCATAATGGAGGTTTAAGAGATTTTAAAACGTGAAACGGGAGGAGTGGCAAACGTGCGGAATTTTTATAAATCAAACGTCCTGTTTTTGGCGGTATGCGCGCTTATTGTTATGCTTATAGGCTTAGACGTATATGTTTTCCGCAACGAGGCGCTGGTGTTCTGGATAACTCTTCCGCTGTTTCTTGTCGTTTCGGGAATTACGCTCGGAAAGCTGCTGCAGATACGCCAAAGCGAGTTCTGGTATTTCGACAGGCTTGCCGAAAAAATCCGCGGTATGAACTCAATGACGCTTGTAGGTTTCCCGCTCCCCATATGTATAGTTGACGCGGAACGTTCCGTGATTTGGAGCAACGAATGTTTCAACGAAACATTCTTTACGCCCGAAGAGGATATGACTTCTATTGACGGCGTTACGGATATGCCCCTTGAACTTTTCGGCGCGGAGGGCAGAGAGATACGTTTTGAGGAACAATGGTTTCGGGTGTATTCCGTGCCGTATGACTTTACGTTTGACAAACATTCGGCGGACAAACTGCCGTTCGTTCCGGAAAAAACCGACCGTACGGAATGTATCACAATGCTTATTTTCCGCGAAAACACGGACTACAAGCAGTTAAAGGAAACCTACGATATGAGCCGTCCCGTCGTTATGATAGCTATGGTAGATAACTACGAGGAACTTCTTTCGGGCGCGAAAGAAAGCGACCGCGCGATGGTCACTATCGAGATAGATAAGATAATGGAGGAATATTTTGCGGATAAACACGCCGTCCTGCAAAAGATAACGGGCGACAAGTTTATGATTTTGCTTGAACACAGATACTTAGAAGAAATGATAAAAGACAAGATGTCGATTATCAGCAAAATGCACGAAATAATCGTGCGGGAGCGTCAGAACGTCACAATGTCGATAGGCGTAGGCACAATGGCGTCGTCGCTTTCGCAAAGCGAACGCTACGCCCGCGATATGCTCGACAAGGCGTTGGACAGAGGAGGAGATCAGGCGCTTGTAAAAACCGCGTCGGGATTTGATACGTTCGGCGCGGCGTCAAAGGGAAAAGAGCGCACGGGAAAAGTAAAAATCCGCCTTGCCGCGGAGGAAATAAAAGACCTTATTGTAACGTCCGATACGGTTTACATTATGGGTCACAGCTACGGCGACTTCGACAGCGCGGGCGCGGCTATAGGTCTTGCGAGCGCGATACGCAGAATGGGAAAGCCCGCGTATGTCGTCGCGCGTTTCCGCGATGAAACAAAGACGAACGCCAAAGCGCTTTTCGACAGGTTTGAGGATTACGATACCCCGCTTTTTATCGAGCCTGCCGAGGCGAAACAATGGCTGTCGCCAAAGTCCGTGCTGATTATCGTCGATACGCATATTCTGAAAAAATTGGAGGACCCCGAACTTTACGAAATGGCGCAGAAAAACCGCGTCGCGATAATCGACCACCACCGTTTGAGCGCGGGCGCGATAACCGAGTTCGCGGTGCGCTGTCAGGAGTCGAACGCGTCCTCCGCGTCGGAACTTGTCACTGAAATAATACAGTATTTAGGAGGAGATATTGTCTTGAAACCGCTGGAGGCGGAGGCTCTCCTCGCGGGAATAACGCTTGATACGCGCGATTTTGTTATGCGCGCGGGCGTTTCGACGTTCGAGGCGGCGGCGTATCTTAAAAAATTGGGCGCGGATACTATCGCCGTAAAGAAACTTTTTGACACGTCTATCGAAAGCAAAACAAAGCGTTCGCAAATCGTTTCCTCGGCGAAGATTTACCGCGGCAGATGTGCAATCGCGCTTATCGAAGAAAACACATCGGGACTGCGTGTGCTGTGTTCGCAGGCGGCTGATGAAATGCTGTATATCCGCAACGTGGACGCGTCGTTTACGGTCTATCCTATCGAAAACGGCTGGAGCATAAGCGCGCGGTCGCTCGGAAAAGTGAATGTTCAAGTTATCATGGAAAGTATGGGCAACAAAGTGGACGACGGCGGCGGACACCAGACAATGGCGGGCGCACAGCTTTATGACGTGACAGCAGACGAGGCAATTAAAAAACTTCAAGGCGCGATTGACGAGTATTTGCAGTCTGTTTAGTACATAATGGGGGATTTTATGTCCGAGATTTTCAGCGAAACGAATATGATAACCGCTTTGGAAAAGTATATCCCGAACGGCGAAACTCTGAGGGCGGGCATTCACGCCGGCGCAAACGAAACCTCGGCGGCGGTCGTTTTCACGAACTGCGACTTTATGCACGACAGATTAATTCCGTTTGAAAACGGAAAAACAATAATCGTGCGAAAGAAAAAATATTCGGGGTATGACGTTTATGTCGGAATAACGGAGAATTTCCTCGTTATCACAAACTGCGAAAAATACAGTTACTTTTATGACATAAGCGAGATAAAAAACGAGGACGGCGTTTTTAAAAACGATGTGACAGACGATATTTTGCTTGAAGATATAGGCAAAGTTTACGCTTGCACCGACATTGAAAAATGCGAAATAAAAAAAGCGCGGCTCGGTTCTTTCAAGTGTAATATCACGATGAAAAACGGGGATTACTTTAAGCTGATGTTCCCGAAACTCGGCGGGTTAGGGGGCGGTATGCCCCGCCACGCGGAATACCGCGCGGAGATTATTGAACGCTTAAATAAACTTAACACATAATAATTAAATACGGAGGATATTATGAAAGTTATACTTTTACAAGACGTACAGGGTACGGGCAAAAAAGGCGAGGTAAAAGAGGTAAAGGACGGCTACGCGCGCAACTGCCTTATAAAGAAAGGCTTGGCGCAGGAGGCGACAAACGCTAATCTGAATTTACTTCAAGGACAAAAAGACAGCGCACAGCACAAGATCGACGTTGAAAAGGCGAACGCAAAGGACATCGCGGAAAAGCTCGACGGCAAGACCGTCCCGCTGACGGCGAAAGCGGGACAGAACGGAAAACTTTTCGGCACCGTCACCGCAAAGGAAGTAAGCACGGCGATAAAGCAGTCCTTGGGACTTGACGTTGACAAAAAGAAGATAACGATAGGCGTAAAAGTCGAGGGGTTCGGCGATTTTGCGGCGACGGCACGGCTTTACGCGGGCATTTCGGCGAAGTTTACCGTTAGAGTAACGCCCGAAGAATAATTTGCAGGCGATGTTTTTGGAGGAGGACAATGGCTGATTACGATATTGCGGGAGTTGCTCTTCCGTGCAATCCTGAGGCGGAACGTTCGGTTATAGGCGCTCTGCTTATCGACAGCGAACTTGTGGGCGATGTGATTAACATTCTTCACCCCGAACATTTCTATGCCGATGTAAACCGCGGTGTTTTTCAAGCGGTGTTTACGCTGTTCACGCGCGGAGAAAAAGCGGATATTGTCACGGTCATAGACGAGTGCGTTATGCAGGGCGTTTTTGAAAACGCGGACGCCGCGAAAACGTATCTTGTGGACGTTATGAAAGGCGTACCTAGTACGCGCTCCGTTACAAAATACGCCGCTATTGTCATAGAAAAATATCTCCTGCGCAGTCTGATTTTAGCGTCGCGGGATATAATCGACGTTGCCGCGAGCGGTACGGAGGACGCGGAGGACGCGGTAGATTTCGCGGAGCAAAAGATATTCGGCATACGCGAGGGTACGGAAAACCAAACGCTCGTTCCTATTTCAAATATCGCGTATGACCAGCTGAAAGCGTTCTGCAAGCTCGTCGAGGAGTCGGGAAAAAACGGCGGAAAAGGGATTATGTCGGGGCTTGCGACGGGATTTTCCGACCTCGACCGCAAGATATACGGACTTAACCGCTCCGACCTTATTATCCTCGCGGCTCGCCCCGGTATGGGAAAAACGTCTTTCGCGCTGAATATCGCGGTGAATGTCGCGAACAAATACAAAAACAAATCCGTTTGCATTTTCAGTCTGGAAATGTCGAAAGAACAGCTTGTTTCGCGTATGATGGCAAGCGAGGGGAGGGTTTCTACAGAAGTTTTGCGCACGGGTAAACTCAGCAGAAACGGTATGGAGGATTTCGAGAAGATAAAGAGCGTCACCGAGGCGCTCCAGACGCTCGATATTTACATTGACGATACGCCGGGTACGAACGTTTCCGCGATAAAAGCAAAACTGCGCCGCGTGAAAAATTTGGGGCTTGTTATCATAGACTATTTGCAACTTATGAATTCCGTCGCGAATTATCACGGCAACCGCGTTGCGGAAATATCGGAGATTACGCGTATGCTGAAAATAATGGCAAAAGAACTGAATGTTCCCGTAATCGTATTGTCGCAGTTGTCGCGCGATACGGAAAAGCGTCCCGACAAACGCCCGCTGATGTCCGACCTGCGCGATTCGGGTACTATAGAACAGGACGCGGACGTTGTGCTTTTTCTTTACCGCAACTCTTATTATGACAAAGCCGACCCGATGCAGAACGTCTGCGAATGTATCTTAGCGAAAAACCGCCACGGCGAAACGGGTACAACGCAGTTAGGCTGGCTCGGCGAATACACGAAGTTCACGGAAATCGCATACACGCCGAACGGCGGCGCACCGCAGTCATGATGAACGATTTTGTTATAAAAGTCCGCGAAACGATAGCGGAATACGGTATGTTCGGCGGAGCGCGCGCCGTATGCGCGGCTTTGTCGGGCGGTGCGGACAGCGTTTCGCTGTTGCTCGCTTTATGTGAACTAAAGGACGAATTTGGCGTAGAAGTTTTCGCGTGCCACTTAAATCACGGCTTGCGCGGAGAGGAGTCGGACAGCGACGAGAAATTCTGCCGTGCGCTCTGCGAACGGCTTAATATCCCGATATTTGCCGAAAAAATCGACGTTCGCGCACTTTCCAAAAAGCACGAAAGCGTTGAAACGACGGCGCGTAACGCGCGGTATAATTTCTTTGAGAACGCGCTTTCCCATTTCGGCGCGGGGTGCGTTCTCGCGACCGCGCACACCGCAAACGACAGCGCCGAAACCGTCCTGCTTAATTTAACGCGCGGTACGGGGCTTGCGGGACTTTGCGGGATACCGCCCGTGCGAAAGCTGGGTGAACGGCAGGCGGTGCGCCCGCTTATCCGCTGTACGCGCGAGGAAATCGAACGTTATCTCGCCGACTGCGGGCAGGATTTTGTCACCGACAAAACGAACCTTTCCGAGGAGTATACGCGCAACAAACTGCGCCTGCGCGTTCTCCCGACGCTTGCGGAAATCAACCCGTCCGTCCTCTCGGTCATCAGCAGAATGACGGAAAACCTCCGCGCCGACAATGCGTTTTTGGGAACGCTTGCCGAAAACGCGCTCGAAAAAACGCGCACGGGGCGCGGGTGGAACGCCGCCGAGATAGCGAAACTCCCGCCCGCCGTTAAGTCGCGCGTTGTCCGCGAGATACTAAGACAAGGCGGTATAGAGCCGTCGGCGCTCCGCATTGAAACCGCTGTTTCACTGCTCAAATGCCGTTCGGCGCGTTTCAATCCGTGCCGCGACAGGTTTTTTACGATACGAAAAGGCGTGTGCTTTGTTGAGGAAATCAAGCAGAATTATCGAAAAAAATAACGCGCCTTATAACGGGAATTTTTTCTAAAAAAGTTCACAAAAAATTTTCAGCAGAAATTCACAAAAATCAATTGCATTTTTGTGAATAATATGCTATAATAAATTTTGTATGGGAGGAAATATCAAATGTATGTTCCGAGGGAAGTCGAAAGCGTGCTGTTCACGAGAGAACAGCTAGGGGCGCGTATTGAGCAAATCGGAGATGAACTTACCGCCGAATATGCGGACAAAAACCCGCTGTTTTTGTGCATTTTGCGCGGCGCGGCGATATTTTTTTCCGACCTTGTCCGCGCGGTGAAATGCCCGCTTGAAATCGACTTTATCCGCGCGCATAGCTACAGCGGCACGAAATCGACGGGCAATGTCGAAGTAGACCTTATGAACATCGGCGATATTTCGGGGCGCGACGTGGTTATTGTCGAGGACATCTGCGACAGCGGACGTTCTTTGGCTGAGATAAACCGCGCGCTGAGCGAATGTAACCCGCGCTCCCTCAAAACGGTGTGCCTGCTTGATAAACCCTCGCGGCGCGCCGTGGAATTTGACCCCGACTTGACGGGATTTGTCATTGACGACCTGTTTGTTGTCGGCTTTGGCTTTGACTGCGACGGCAAGTTCAGAAACCTGCCGTATGTCGGAGTTTATAGCGGGAATTGACAGAAAAATTACATCACAAAATACAGGGAAAGTGTTGTGAGAAAATACATAAGTAATTTCCGGAAAGGTGGCAAAGATGAAGAAAAACAAAATGGGCGGCGTGATAATTTACGTTCTTGTCGCGGTACTGCTTATATTCGGACTGGTGACTGTCTTAAATATGGCGGGTTCCCGCAGTACGGAAACGGCATCGTCCTATTCGGACGTTATCACGGAGTTTGACGATTTGAACGTATCCGCGTTTGAACTCGATTTGGGGCGCGGCACTCTGCGGTATGTGCTTAAAGGCGGCAATCCGAATAACGCCGACGATGTAAAGACCTACACCGTCCCGAACGTCAACGTGTTCTTAAACGATATAAACAGCGGGTATACAAAGTCGGGGCATCAGGCGACGTACCGCGTGCGCTATAACGAGGAAAACCCCGAGGCTCCGCTTGTCGAAAACTATATCAAAATCTCGGACAATTCGTTCCTTATGAACTTCCTGCCGTATCTTCTGCTTATCGGAGTTATGGTGATTTTCACGTTTATCATAATGCGCCAGACTTCGGGCGGAGGGAAGATGAACTCGTTTTCCCGCGCGAACGTCCGCCAGCAGACGGGCAAGAAAGTGACGTTCAACGACGTCGCGGGCGCGGACGAGGAAAAACAGGAATTGGTAGAAATAGTAGACTTCTTAAAAAGTCCAGGCAAGTACCGCGAAATAGGCGCGAGAGTTCCAAAGGGCGTTTTGCTCGTAGGACCTCCCGGAACGGGTAAAACATTACTCGCTAAAGCTGTAGCGGGCGAGGCGGGAGCGCCGTTCTTCTCGATTTCAGGTTCCGATTTCGTGGAAATGTACGTCGGCGTGGGCGCGTCGCGTGTAAGAGATTTGTTTGACCAGGCGAAAAAGCATACGCCGTCTATAATCTTCATAGACGAGATAGACGCGGTCGGACGTCAGCGCGGCGCGGGTCTTGGCGGAGGTCATGACGAGCGCGAACAGACGCTGAACCAACTTCTCGTGGAAATGGACGGCTTTACCGAAAACGAAAACATCATAGTAATGGCGGCGACAAACCGCCGTGATATACTAGACCCCGCATTGCTCCGTCCGGGGCGTTTCGACAGACAGGTCGTTGTAAGCTACCCCGATATAAAGGGGCGCGAGGAAATCTTGAAAGTGCATACGCGCAACAAGAATATAGGTCCCGATGTTGACCTTAAAACGATCGCGGCGACGACCGCGGGATTTACGGGCGCGGATCTGGAAAACCTCGTCAACGAGGCGGCTCTGCTTGCCGCGAGAAACAACCGCAAGGCGGTGACGAAAGCCGACATCGAAGAGGCTACCGTGAAAGTAGTCGCGGGTCCCGAAAAGAAATCGCGCGTCGTTACGCCCGAAGATAAGAAACTCACGGCATACCACGAGGCGGGTCACGCGATAACGACCTATTTCTGCCCGTCGCAGGATAAAGTTCATCAAGTGACTATCATTCCGCGCGGAAGTGCGGGCGGTTTTACAATGCACCTCCCCGAAAAGGACAGAAGTTTCGTTTCAAAGACGTATATGGAGGAGGAAATCATCGTCCTGCTCGGCGGGCGCGTTGCGGAAAAACTCGTGCTTGACGATATTTCCACGGGCGCGTCCAACGATATTGAGCGTGCAACAAACGTCGCGCGCGATATGGTAACGCGCTACGGTTTCTCCGAAAAGTTAGGACCTATCCTCTACGGAAACGCCGACCACGAAGTATTCCTGGGACGCGATTATTCGCAGGGAAAGAACTATTCCGAAAACGTCGCAAGCGAGATAGACGCGGAGATACGCGAGATAATCGAAACCGCCTACGAAAAGTCAAAGGATATTCTGAACAACCACCGCGATTTGCTCGACCGCTGTGCGCAGTACTTGATGAAACACGAGAAGATAGACGGTCCGCAGTTCTATAAGCTGATGGCGGGCGAAATAAGCGTTGACGGCGACGAAACGCCGACCGAGGAAAAAACCTCCGAAGAAAAGCCTGCGGAAGTTCCCGCTGAGAAAGCGGAAGAAACTCCCGCCGAAAAATCGGAGGAAACTCCTGCTGAAACTACAGACGACAATAACAGCGAACAGTAATAAAAAACCGCCCTCGCACAATAAATTATGCGGGGCGATTTTTTAAATAATAATTTTAATCAAAAGGAAAAAGAATATGGCGATAGAATACATAGACGAGGCTCCCACTCTCGAAGAATATATGTCGATGCGCAGGGCGGTGAATTTCATCGTGCTGTCGGAAAGAATTGCGCAAAACGCGCTGAACAACGCGTTTCACATCACGACCGTGCGCGACAGCGGGCGGGCGATCGGAATGATACGTGTGCTGTCGGACGGCAGTTACGCGAATTTCATAACCGATGTTATGGTCATTCCCGAATATCAGCATAAGGGCATAGGAAAGGAACTTATGCGGCGCACCGTGGATTATATGAAATCAACATTGCTCCCCGGAGAAACGATAATACTCTATCTTATGAGCGCAAAGGGCAGAGAGGAGTTTTACAAGCCGTTCGGGTTTAAAGAACGTCCGAACGACGATTGGGGCGCGGGTATGAGCCAATGGATAACGCGCACGGACGCGAACACTTAAACGGGAGGTAATGTTATGGAAAGAATTTGCGGTAACTGCGGTTCTCTTGTAAGCGGAGATGTGAAGTTCTGTCCGATGTGCGGAGAGCCGATGAAAAGCGCGGTAAACCTTGATAAACCGCCCGCCGATAACGGCATTATCAGCAACGAAATCCCCCAAACAGGCTACGCCGAACCGCAGTATCGAAACAGCGGGAACAACAGCATAAGCCCCTACGGCGGGTATCAGCGAGGCGTGGAAACGCTTTCAACGTCGCAGTGGGTCGGCATTATCGTGCTGTGTTCGCTTTTAGGACCTATCAGTTTTGTACTAAATCTTGTCTGGGGTTTCGGCTCGGATATTCCCGAACCGCGCAGAAGTTTCAGCCGAGCAATGTTTATTGTAAACATAATATCGGCGGTGCTGTCGGGGATCTTTGCGGGTATTCTCGGAGCGACAGGATTTTTCGATACATTTATCTGAAACAAAATTTCGCGGGCTGTACAAAACAGCCCGCTTTTGGGTATTTCAACAGCCGCCGTTACGCTCGTCAGCGCAGTCCGCTCGGCTATTCTAAGGGCAAAAGCCACCTTGCGGGGCGGCTGTGTGTTTTACCCTTTTTTATTCTATGCGACAAAAACAGTTTGGTGAATTGGACGCTATTCCGCGAGTTTCAGCACAAGTTCTTTAAAGTGCCGTCCGCGTTCCTCGAAGTTACGGTAAAAGCCGTAGCTTGCCGAGGCGGGCGACAGGATAACGCGCTGTTTTGCGAGTTTCGCCGCGAGCGACACCGCTTTTTCCATATTATCAGCGTGAATGACGCTTACCGCGCGGTTCGTGATAAGTTTGCCTATCCGCTTTCCGCTGTCGGGCAGAAGAATAACGTTTTCGACAACGCCCGTGTTCAGAAATTCTCCGAGAATATCATAAGAAATCCCTCTGTCCATTCCGCCCAAAATCAGACAGTCCGCGCTGTCAAATGCGTTCACCGCCGCAATCGCCGCTTCGGGAACTGTGGAAATGCTGTCGTTTATATACTCAACGCCGTTTATTACCGCGACGCGTTCGAGCCTGTGTTCAAGCCCTTTGAAGTCCGCGAGAGCGTCAAGGCACTTGTCTAAATCGCACCCCGCCTTTACCGACACCGCAAGGGCTATTGCTATATTGTAAAGATTGTGTTTCCCGCAAAGCCCCGTGTGAAGTCTGTCGGGCGTTATCTCCTCGCCGAACAGGAAAATTGAACTGCCGTCCGTCCACACGTCGCATTTTTCCCCGCCGAAAGCGCACGCATACATTTCACCCGCGCCGTCCGCAGGAAGAAGTTCAGCGTTTACAAACGCCGTATCTCCGCTTTTCTGAAACCGCGTTATGTTGCGCTTGGCGTTCGCGTAAGCGTCGAAACTTTCATAGTGGTCAAGGTGTTCGGGGAAAATGTTCAGCAAAACGGCAATGTTCGGCGAGTGTTTCACAAATTCAAGCTGGTGACAGCTCATCTCGCACACGGCGGTCATATCCGAAGTCATTTCCTCCGCACGCTGAAGGGGCGGTACGCCGATATTGCCGATTAACATTGACGGGATTTTATTCGCCTGCAAAAAGTGGTAGATAAGCGATGAAGTCGTGGATTTGCCCTTAGTTCCCGTAACGCCGATTATTCGGCACGGCGACAGCATTAAAAGCGTTTCCGTCTGCGAGAGTATCTTGTCTTTCGCCTCTTTCGGCAGGCGGTTTTTGACGATTACTCCGGGGGATTGCAGGATAATATCATAATCCGCACATTCTTCGAGGTAATGTTCACCGCTTATCGGCGTAAGGCGGTTATCTTCAAGTTCCAGAGGGTTCATATCCGCTACGGCGATTTCCGCACAGACGTCAAGCCTTTTAAGAATATCCAGCCACACCTTGCCCTCGCGCCCAAAGCCCAGAATCACGGCGCGTTTATTCTCAAAAATCGGTTTAAGTTCACTTATCTTCATTGCAAAGTATCCTCGACTATCTTCAAAAATTGCGCGGGCACGAAATTGTTTTTGTCGAAAAACTTCGACAAATCGCACGGTGTAAAATCATTGAACTGCGCGTTAAATCGTTCGAGCAATGCGGGCAGTTTTTCCCCGCGCCTTTTCATCGCCATATAAAGCGACAGGCGCACCTCGTCCTTTGTTCCGACGCACTCAAACGGCTTGTCTTTTCCGTCAAGCACAAGCCCGTCAAATTCGGCGGTGAGTTCTGTTTTTTCGAGCATATTGCACCCGAAGATTTCGCCCAGAACGTCATCGTCAAGAAACGCCGCGAGCAGAATGTACACATACAAACACTTCGCGCAGTTACAGCACCAAGTATCTGTTTTAGACCCCAGATTACAGCTTTGGAAAACCTTGAAATATTGCGGGTACTTTACAAATTCCCGCGCAATCTGCCATTCGGACAGCGGGCGCAGGAGGCTGAAATATTCGGGGATATTCCCGAATTTCCCGAACGTATATAAGCAGTATTCGCGGAAATCTTTTTCAAATTCTGCGGACTTGCTGTATTGGTGGTTTACGTTTTTTCCCTCGACATACGTTTCGTTTGCACTGCTTTCATTCGACAGCACTATATAACGCTTATTAAGCATAACCGCGAACATCAGCGACGAAAACGCCACGACCGCCGAAAACGGCGTGTGTCCGTTAAGCCAGCCCGCCGCGTTGCGTTCGAGCAACGCTTTGTCAATGCTCCGACGCGGACACACGGCGCTGTCGCGCGGCAGCCCCGCCGCATCAACACATCCGAGCGTTGCGCCCCGCGCGTTTATGATGTACGGCGTAATATCCTCGCCCGCTTTTTTCAGCAGTTCGATTGTCACCGCGCTGTCCTTTCCCCCGCCGACAGGCACAAGAGCGCCGTGAAGTTCCGTTTTTTGTTCGGCAACGGGAGCGCGTTCGGGAGCGTTTATCGTCATAAATTCCTCAAAGCTGACGTCAATTTCATTGCGGTAAAAGAACTCTCCCAAGCCGTTATAATACAGCTTTTTCCACCAGCTTTTCTGATATTCCGAAAGTCCTCCGCACCGTATCTCAACAGTCGGACAGCACGCGCATTTCCAGTAGGACACGAGTTCCGCCATACCGAGCGAGAACGCCGCCGTTTCAAGATATTCGCGCGGATATTCCCCCGAAAAATATTCGCGCGGATATTCCCACTTAGGATAGAAGTGAAATTCGCCTGTCTGAAAGTGAAACACTAGCGACTTTTCGCAGAGTTCATAGCTATGATAAATAAACACGGGGTATTGTTTTCGCAGTTCATCAAATTTGTTCATTGGTACTCCTTAGTATACACTTGGAAACGCGGGTTATACTCAGTCAATTATCACGGGCTTAGATGTAAAATCCACGCCGCACGGCAGAGGTTCTTTAAACGCGAGCGAGTAAATATCCGTGATCCGCGCCTCGTCCTCCGCCTGCCTATGCGCCTCGCGGGACGTGCGCGAAAGCGCTTTCAGCGAAGTGTCAACAGGGAGCGCGCAATTCGCCGAGGAGAGTATCTCCCGTCCGCGCCCGTTCATTCCGAGTATGCGTATATACGCGCTTTTCTGCGCGGAGGTTTCCTTGTATATTCCGAGTGCGCCGCATAATACCGCCCGCCTTATTCTCGCGAGTGTATAACGCTTTGTCTTTGCCATAAAGTATATTCCCGAAAGAGAAGTGCCGTGGCGTACCGCCTTGTAAAGCCTGTCGCCAAGTCCCCCGGCGCAGTCCGCGATACACGAGAAATCATCTGCGGAAAGTCCGCGCAGAGCGGCGAGTATCGCGCGTTCCAGACGTGAAATATCCGCTGTCGGCGCTGAAACCGCAGGCGCGTAAGCCGAATAGTCCTTACCCTCTGCAATTAGTTTGCGAATTGCCGAACCGCTTATAAATTCTCCGCTGTCGGCGCTGTCGTGACCCGCCCCGCGCCGCCGCACGGTAAACGGCTCTGTCTTGCTCCCAAAACTGTCGAGCGCGTTTAAATACTCGATTGCGAGAGTGTTGTTCGGGCAGGACATCACTTCCGCGACGTCGTCGGTGTAGAATTTCAGCACCGCCTTTTGAAGTGCCGCAGGATAACTCAAGCCCCCGCGTATGTAGTTTGAAAACTCGTCGCTGTGGAGCGCGTATTCTATAGCGCCCGACGCCTCTTTCAGCGCGGACAGATCCCCGCTTTCACTGCCGAACGCGAGCATATCTACACACCCCAGCGCGGTTATTATCCCTACAGCGCCCCGCGCAAATCCCGCCGCCGAAGTCAGCGAATACCGCGCGGGAAGTTCTATAACAAGGTCAACGCCGTTTTCGAGCGCGGTTTTTGCACGAGTGAACTTGTCGAACACCGCCGTATCTCCGCGCTGAGTAAAACTCCCGCTCATAACGGCGAGAACGTGCGTTGCGCCCGCCTTTCGTACCTCGTCAATCAAGTATTTATGCCCGTAGTGGAACGGGTCGTATTCCGCGATTATAGCCGCTGTTTTCATAATATCCCCCCAAATGCCGTTCGCTTTTCTTATATTTTACCACCTTTTCACAATAAAATCAAGTATAATAGCGCGGAATATGACGGGATATGCAAAATAATTTCAAAACCCCCTTGATTTTTTCGCGGAAAAGTTTTACAATATAATAGTAATATTATTATTTTGAAAGGGGTAAGAATATGAAAATTCTGGTAATCAACGCGGGAAGTTCTTCTTTGAAGTATCAGCTTCTCGATATGGACGACGAAAGCGTTATCGCGAAAGGAAACTGCGATAGAATAGGTATCGGCGGACATATCAAGCACACAACGTTCGACGGGAAGAAGATAGACGAGGACGCGGATTTCCCGACGCACACGGAGGCGTTTGAAAAACTCGTAGAGGTGCTGACAACGGGCGACGCGGCTGTTATAAGTTCTATGGACGAAATCTCGGCGGTAGGTCACAGAGTAGTGCAGGGCGCGGAGCTGTTCAACAAAACAACGCTTGCGACCGATGATGTTATTCAAAAAATCGACGACCTGTCCGAACTCGCGCCCGTGCATAATCACCCGCACGCGTTAGCGCTCAGAGCCTGCAGGAAAGTAATTTCCGAAAGCACGCCGCAGGTCGTGGTATTCGACACGGCGTTTCATCAGACAATGCCCGAAAAGGCGTTTATGTACGGTTTCCCTTACGAGTGCTATGAAAAATACCATGTGAGAAAATACGGCTTTCACGGAACATCGCACAGATTTGTTTCGCAGGCTTTAGCTGACGCAATGGGCAAGGATATTAAGGATCTGAAGATAGTTTCCTGTCACCTCGGCAACGGTTCTTCGATAACGGCGGTAGAACACGGCAAGTCGATTGATACGTCTATGGGCTTTACTCCGCTCGACGGCGTTCTTATGGGAACGCGCTGCGGCGCGGTTGACGCGTCGGCGGTGACTTACCTCGAAAAGAAACTCGGACTTGACCCGAACGCTATGAGCGACTATATGAATAAGAAGTCGGGTCTGCTCGGCGTATCGGGCGTTTCAAACGACCACCGCGACGTTTTGGAGGCGGCACAGGCGGGCAACGAGCGCGCCGCTTTAGCCGACAGTATGCTCCAGTACGAAGTCAAGAAGTACATCGGTTCATACGCGGCGGCGATGAACGGGCTTGACGCTGTTCTGTTCACGGGCGGTATCGGCGAAAATTCCGACGACTTCCGCGCGGGCGTTTGCCACGATATGGAGTATCTCGGCATTAAGTTCGACGATAACGCGAACAAGGGCGTTCGCGGCAAGCTGACGAAGATTTCCGCGCCCGACAGCAAGGTCGAAGTGTGGATAGTTCCGACGAACGAAGAACTTCTTATCGCGCGCGATACAAAGGCGCTCGTTGAGGCGATGAAGTAAGGTTTATTGCTTATAGTGAAAAAATCCCCCGCTAGAGGCTGGAAGTCAGAGGCTAGAGGCTAGAGGCTAGAACGCGGCGTAGCACCCGTAACCGACCTCGCCGTAGGCTGTGAAAGTTTCGCCAGCCTTTTCAAAGGCTGCGGGAGTCCAGAGGGGGAGTTGACCGCAAGCGGTCAACCTTAGCCCTCTGGTCGCCGCGAAGCGGCGAAACAAACAGCCGCCGAAAGGCGGCTGTTATCACTTACGAGGTGCAACTTTTCCCGCGCCCGACCGAATTTCCCCCGCAAGGGGGAAAGAGGGAAGGGCGCGAGGAAAAGCTGCCAAGGGCGCGTTGCGAACCACTAACTCAAAGCTACCTACCCTTATAAAGCAACGTTAGACCTAATCCCCGCCAACGGCGGGGATTAATTAACAAAAGTCACTTAACCGCTTTAAAGAAATATTACCCTTATCCCGCTCCCCGCCGTAGGCGGGGAGCGCGACATAATAAAACAAAAAAGCCACGTTAAAAATATTCAATTGTAAAAGACCTGTTTACTGCGGTTGCACACTCACGTTACGCGTCGCCGTGTCATCCAAGTGCCGCACCGCTGTCTTTCGTCGGAATAGGACGCGTTCCCTCCGAACGATACCATGGTAACGGGTCGAGAAGTCAGGCGGGGAAACGAACTCCGCTCCGTATTAAAACGGCTCTTCTCGAATTGAGGTAATTTTAAATCAATGTGAACTGCATTTTACTGCATAAGTTTTGGGGCGCGTTATGGCGGTTACATAGCCCGCGTTTTGCGCGGAGCGCAAAACAACGGCGCGTTAGCGCCGTTAATTCGCCGTAGGCGAATTGCGGGCGGTCGGGCAACAGGCGCGTATGCGGCGGCGCAGGCGCGTCTGACGCGGGACGGCGAACTAACGCGGGATAAGGGTAAGGGGCGCTTGAATTGAGCCACGCCGAACCGTGCGCCAAACGCGTTTTAAAGCAGATAGGTGCATTTGGACGGCGGGCGCAGTGTGGCTTTGGGTCACCTCGCACCCTTATCGGGCGGGGGCGTTTTCTCGATACACTCCTACGGAGTGTACTCGAAAACGCCACGGTTTGCCGTCTGAATTTTGCTGGCGCAAAATTCACCCCGCCTGTCGGCGGGCGTTTGGCTAACGCCAAACGACGGCAAACCGTAACGCGCCTGCGAACCCGCTCTAGGCGGACACGGTGAGCGGACTGCCACCCGCAGTCCGCCCACAATACAGTTGCATTAAACCAACCGCGCACCACGGTTCACGGCTTGAACGCCACGACAAAATGCGCCTATACCTATAAACTGATGAACGCGAACAGGAAAACGCTTAATTACTATGCACTCAGCACTATAAACTATAAACTGTAATCCCCCTCTTGCACTTCCCGAATTAATATGTTATAATAAAATCACTACTAAAACTTCCCCGAAAATAAAACTAAAGGAGAATTACAATGTCGGACGAAAAAATCACGAGCGCGGGCTGGGACGCGATAACAGCGGAGTTTGAGCGTATCTACCCCGACCAAAAAGACCCCAAACACTACGGCACGCTTGTCAGCTATGCAATGGGTGGAAATGACCCGCTCGACGGAATAAGCGTTTACGACGGCGGCGGTTTCTGGCATTTCGTAAGCTACGGATTATCCGAACTTTACGAAAAGGTAAGCGAGAATAAGGAGTACAGCGGTTTCGGCTACGAACTCACGTTCAAGCTGAAAAAGGACGATTACGAAAACGAGGAAAACGAGATACGGTGTATCTGCGGTATAATGCAGGCGATAGCGCGTATTTCGTTCAACAGCGGTGATATTTTCCAAAACAACGAGTACATATACACGGGACAGCAAACGGGAATAGACGCGCGCGCAAAATCGAACATCACGGGCTTTATCTGCATAAACGACCCGTCTGTAAACACTCTGAACACTCCGAACGGCATTGTCGAGTTTATCGAACTTGTGGGTATGACGGACGCGGAACTCATTCGCCTTAAAGAACTGCGAACTCACGACGCGGTAGCCGAGATGTACAAAACGCTCGGAAGTGATATTACGGATTACAACCGCAAGTCGATTGTGTGAGGTGCGCAGGTGATTTTAAAGCATTTCCCCGCCGAACGGCGGGGAAATGCTGAAAGTCACAAAATTCCCTTGACTTTTACAATTAGGTATGGTATAATCGGATTAAAGATAAATCCCCGCCGTGAAAGGAGTGACTTACCTTGTGCGTATACAAAATCGAAGAAATAGCCGAGCGCGTTTGTCCTATTGCCGAACGGTACGGAATATCAAAGGTGTACGTTTTCGGGTCGTATGCCCGCGGGGAGGCTACCGAAGAAAGCGACGTTGACTTACTTGTTGACGCGGAGAATATAAAAAGTTTATTTACCTTAAACGGCTTATGCAACGATATAGAAAACGCACTGCAAAAAAAGCTGGATTTAATAACCACAAGAGGGCTTTACAACAAAAACAGAAACGATGAGCTTACAGTAAAATTCCGTAACGCCGTTGAAAGGGACAGGAGATTGATTTATGACAGGTAAGGATAACGATATTCTTTTGCATATTATAAGGCATTGTGACAGTTTATAGTTAAGAGTGCATATTGTATAGTAATAGTGCCCTCTCCCGCCTACGGCGGGAGAGGGCGCGGGCAATTTTAAAACATTTCCCCGCCGAACGGCGGGGAAATGCGTATTTTAAGCGGGCGAGGGCTTAGCTATCGCTCACGCTCATCACGAAGTTTGAATGCGGTTTTAAGCAATGACAGCGCGAGTTCCTTTTCGCGGTCGCTTTTGCCGTGGAGCTGTTGAAGAATTTGTATCGAAACCGCGTCGAAGTTCAGCGGATTAGTATTCGTTTCAGTAAATATATCGCTTATTGTGAAATCCATTACTGCGCAGATTTTTTCGAGCATTGAAACCGTAGGGTTCGCCGTTCCGCGCTCCACTTGTCCATAGTAAGACGGCGTAATATTTGCGCGGAACGCCACTTCTTCCTGCGACAGACCGCGCTGTTTGCGCAATTCCCTCAACCGTTCTCCGTATTGAAAATTCTTTTCCATATTATATCACCTTGTTTTATTTTAAGTTATTATATCAACAATGACAAGTTAGTATACTAGTTATTAAAAATAGTTAATATAGTATTGACAATTTGGAATTAATATGTTATAATTGTTTTACGGCTGGAAAAATTATTTTTTGGAGGGAATTGCAATGTTTACTAAAGTATGTGAGGGATTGGTATGGGCTGAAATGATTGTCGGTTTTGTGATTTCTATATGCGAGGCTATATCAATAGGAAAATCTAATGTTGGGCTTGGATTTTTGGTTTTCTTTTTATGTGTTTTACTCGTTTTGGTTGTATGCGCAATTCAGGGCTTGTTTGTTGAAATTGGGAAAAATATTAAGGCTTGCAAAGATGCTCTTGAAAGATTTAACAGCAATTCAGCCTACAATAGCCAATCTTCTGCCCAAAACACAAACGGGGGATACATTGCGCCGACCGTGGCGCAAAACTCTTGGAATTGCCCCAAATGCGGAAATATGAACGTCTTAACTAATTCATTTTGCGTACATTGCGGTTTCCGCAGACCTCAATAGTTTTAAGCCGGAATAAACCGCACGGCGTTTGATTTGCTCGGTACAGCCGTTAATTCAATTTGCGTCATTTCACACGCCCCAAGCGGTTTAAGTATATTTCGCGTTACATCACAAAAAAACAGCACGTCCCCTGCGCGGGCGCGCTGTTTTTTGGCGAATACGTTAATAATATCTAAAAAAACGTGCAAATACAGTCAAAAATTCTGATAAATATTACATTGAAAGTTGGTAAAAATAATGGTATAATGTAGTTTGGTATAGAGTGTTTATTTTTATTTGCTTTATATAATTAACGTTTTTCGGAGGAATAAGACGATGTTTGGAATGAGCAAAGACATAGGTATCGACCTTGGAACAGCGAATACGCTGGTTTATATGCGCGGAAAGGGTATCATTATACGCGAACCATCGGTCGTCGCGGTGGATAAGAAAGCAAGTCAAGTGCGCTATGTGGGGCAGGAGGCTAAGGACGTTATCGGGCGTACCCCCGGTTCTATCGTCGCGGTAAGACCGCTTAAAGACGGCGTTATCGCGGACTTTGATATGACGAGCATTATGCTCAGTCAATTTATCAAAAAAGCGCTCAAAGGCAAGAACAAAGCGCGCGTTATAATCTGCATACCGTCGGGAGTTACCGAAGTAGAGCGCCGCGCCGTAAAAGAGGCGGCTCAGCAGGCGGGCGCAAAGCGCGTTTCGATAATAGAAGAGCCGATGGCGGCGGCAATCGGCGCGGGACTTCCCGTAGCGGAGCCTATGGGAAGTATGATAGTAGACATCGGCGGCGGCACGTCCGAAGTCGCTATTATTTCGCTCGGCGGTATTGTAACGGCGCGTTCCGTCAGAGTTGCGGGCGACGAGTTCGACAATGCTATCATCAACTACATCAAGAAGAAGTACAATCTGCTAATCGGCGAACGTACCGCCGAAAATATCAAGACGGGAATTGGTTCGGCATACAAGACCGATGAAAACGAACCCGTTATGGACATCAAAGGGCGCAACCTCTTGAACGGTCTGCCCGAAAACATTACGATAACCTCCGAAGAAATCCGCGAGGCGCTTTCCGAACCGCTTTCGCACGTCATCGAGGCGATAAAGACAACGCTTGAAAAATGCCCGCCCGAACTCGCTTCGGACATTATCGAAACGGGAATAATGCTCGCAGGCGGCGGTGCGCTCCTGCGCGGTCTGGATAAGCTGATAAACGAGGAAACGGGAATGCCCGTTAAGATTGCCGAACGCCCGCTCGACTGCGTAGCCGACGGCACGGGCAAGGTGCTTGAAAACATAGACAAGCTGGAAGATGTTCTCAGCGAAGATGAAGTCCTTTACTAAAGGCAAGGTTTCAGAGGTAAGAGATAAGAGGTAAGAAGTAAGCGAGCAATCCGCTTTGCGGATTGCCCTGTAAGAGCGCGGGGATTAGGCGTTGAATTTAGAGAGCAGGGCGCGGTTTAACACGCATTGCCCCCGAACCACACGGAAATTAATTTTGCATCAAGGTTTTTACTATGAGAGAATTTTTTCACAGCGTTAAATTTAAAATACTGTTGGGTATCGCCGCGCTGCTGCTGGGGCTTATGGTGGCGGTCGCGGTTTCGGCGGGCAAACAGACTACGCCGCAGCAAATTCTCAATACGATAACATACCCGTTTGTAAGAGCCGCGAACGCAATAGCGGACGGCGTCGGCGGGTTCTTCGACAAGATGATAAACGCCGACAAGTACAAAGCGCAAAACGATGAACTGCTCGCTAAACTCTCCGAAATGTACAAATACACAATGGACTATGACACTCTCGTAAAGGAAAACGACCGACTTCGCGAAATGCTCGAAATCAAAAAGAAGAACGAGGACTTCGCGTTTTCGGAGCCGTGCGACGTCGCGTCACGAAACGCAAACGACCTGTACGGCGGGTTTACTCTGAGAGAGGGAAAGAACAGCGGGCTTTCGTACAACGACCCTGTTATCACGTCCAAAGGACTCGTCGGCAGAATTACGTCGATAGCCGACAACTACGCGCAGGTGACTACAATAATCAGCCCGCAGGTAAATGTCGGCGTTTATACTACCCGCACGAAAACCACGGGCGTTATCGAAAACGATGTATCGTCAGCCGAGCAGGAACTTTGCCTGATGAACGACATCATCAAAGACGCGGACATCAAAGTCGGCGATATAGTGTTCACATCGGGAAAAAGCGGTCTGTTCCCCGCGGACATACCCGTCGGCACGGTGACGGGTGTGTACGACGACCCGAACGGACTTACGAAACACGCGCTTGTAAAGCCGATGGAAGATGTGAAAGCGGTGTCGTCGGTATTTGTAATAACAGACTTTGACGGCAAGGGTATTCCGTTTGAAACAGAGGACGAATAATATTATGAAAATGCGTCTTACTAACAAAGCGAGAACACGAAAAGCGGCGGTGCGCTGTTTTTTGAGGTGGGCGCTGTATTCGGCGGCGCTGATATTCTTCTTTGCAATTGAAGGAAACCCGATAATTCCGAACTACTGTCCTTTACTCTTAATTCCGCTTGCAACGTCGGTCGCGATGTACGAGGGCGACCTTGCCGCGGGGATTTTCGGCGCGCTGTGCGGACTTATGCTCGATATAGCAAACGGCGTGACCGTAGCGGGATTTTCGGCGCTTTTATTGTTATGCGCGTGTGTTTTCATCTCGCTGCTGTCGCGTTTTTTTGTCAAGAAAACATTCGTCAGTCACTTGATTTTAAACGCGGGAACTTGCGTTATAATGGCGCTTTTGGACTTCGTGTTCCTGCATTGGGTGTGGGAGGGAACGCAAAGCGCGATTTCGTTCCGCAAGCTGATACTCCCCGCCTACGGAGGAGCGATTTTCTGGTCGATACCCGTGTATGCGTTGGTCACTCTAATCGTCCGCAAACTCCGTCCGAAAGAACAACAGCGTCTTGCCGAATCCGCGCAGAATGCCGAAGAGCAGGAGAACGCGGAGGACTGATAGAAGAAAGCTGTTAGAGGGAAGAAGTTAGAAGTAAGCTGTCAGAGGTTAGAAGTTAGAAGTAAGAGGTAAGAGATTGTGAACCGCTAGGCAATTTAGGTCAGTTAAATACAGGTGAACAAAATGGGCAAATTCTCAAGTATGATACGGTCAATAGTAATGGCGGCATTGGTGATTGTCGCGGCGTTTTTCTGCGGGGTGAAACTTCTCCAGACGCAGATAGTGGACGGCGCGAAGTATTTGCAGATGACGAAAAGTATCAAGGTCACTACTCAGGAAATCGAGGCGGCGCGCGGACAAATAGTTGACGCGAACGGCTTGCCGCTGAATGTGAATAAGGTATCGCACGCGCTGAATTTTCAGTATTCGTCGCTTCAAAAGGGAAGTGAGAACGATATAATTTACCGCGTTGTCACCGTGCTTTTGAACAGCGGCGACAAGTGGAACGATTCGCTCCCGATAAGCGTAAACGCGCCGTATACTTTTCTTGCGGGCAAAGACGAGGACATAGCGAAGATGAAAGAAATCATAAACGTCGCGGGTTACTCGAACGCCGAGGATTGTATGTACTGGCTTTGCAGGAATTACAACATCGACGATAAAAAATACGATGAAAAAATGCGCCGTTATATCGCGGGCGTGCGCTATGAAATGACGCTGAAACAGTTTTCGGAATACAACAGCAAATTCACTATGGCAAGCGATATAAGCGAAGAGGCGGTTCACGAACTCAAAGAACTCGACCAATTTCTGGAGGGCGTTGAAATCAGCGATAATTGGGAACGGCAGTACGAAAACGGCACTCTCGCTCCCCATATACGCGGAATTGTCGGCGCGATTTCCGAAGAGCAGTACGAAGAACTGAAAGATAAGGGATACAACGCAAACGACATAATCGGGCGCGAGGGCGCGGAAAAGGCTCTTGAAGATATTCTGCACGGCACGCGCGGCGAACGCACGATAACGCAAAGCAGTGAAGTTACGGGCATTAAAGAGGAAATCACGAAACAACCGCAGGCGGGAAACTCCGTAATGCTGACGATTGACGGGGAACTCCAAAAGCTGATACAGGACGCTTTGAAATACCACATAGATTTTCTTAATTCCGAATACCTCACTCCCGCGATAAACTACACCGGCTTAGGCAAGGGGTGCAAGGCGGGCGCTATAGTCGTACTCGATACAAAGACGGGCGGTGTGCTTGCGTGCGCCAGCTACCCGACTTATGACATAAACGATATGGTAAAGGACTATGACGAAGTTCTTTACCGCGACGGTTCGCCGCTCCTTAACCGCGCGCTGTTCGGCGAATACCGCCCCGGTTCTACATTCAAGACAATAACGGCGACCGCGGGTATGGCGGAGGGCGCGATTACCCCGACAAGTACAATCACCTGCGGACACAACTACCCGTATTACGGCGGGAAGTTCACTTGTCTTGGCGCGCACGGCGCAATTCCCGTAAAAGTCGGACTTCAGTATTCGTGCAATATTTTCTTCTATGAAACCGCCCGCCGAATCGGCATAGATAAACTCGCGTATTGGGGGAAAATGTACGGCGTCGGCGAACCGTTAGGACTTGAACTCGATATGGCGACGGGGCATATGAGTTCGCTTGAATACTTTGAGGAAATGGGCTACGAATGGTACGAGGGCAACATCATACAAGCGGGAATAGGTCAGTGTGAAACCGCGCTTACTCCTATGCACTTAGCAGTTCAGGCAATGACAATAGCGAACAAGGGCGTAAGATACGAACCGCATATTGTAAAATCCGTCTACAATTATGATTTTTCCGAAAAGCTGTATGACAAAGAACCCGTCATCGCCGAGGATTTTTCCGACCTGCCGAATATGGAAGAATATATGAACGCGATTAAAGAGGGTATGCAGTTAATGGCGGATACGCAGGTTAGCTTTAACGTCGCGGGCGCGGGCTTTGTAAACACGTTCGATTATCTGGGCTTTAAGGGCAAGGTAGCGTCAAAGAGCGGTACTCCGCAGACCTCCGAAGATGAATACAACTCTGCGTTTATAGGATTTTACCCCGCCGACGACCCGCAGATAGCATTCGGCATTTTGCTTGAACAAGGCGAATATTCCAAAGTCCTCGCGGCTAACGTGGTAAACGCCTACGCGAACAGGAAAATCAGTACGCAGTATGACGAAAAGGGCGTACCGAAAAGTATTCTTTAAAACGCTTGTAAACGCGCCGAATACCGCGCTGTTTCATATTAATTCAAGCACCGCAGACGCGTCCGATGCCGTTCGCGTTTGCAATAATCACACTTTCAAGGAGAACTCAAATGAAAACACAACACGCAAAACTCCTCGCAATTTTCTTGTCCGTACTGTGTTGGGCGGCGATTTTATCGGGCTGTTCGTACACCGAACGTCCCGTTTCATCGGCGCAGTCAACGCCTGCGCAGTCGGTGAACAGCACGAGCAGTACAAGCAGTACAAGCACTTTTTCAAGCACATCAACGCAAAGTTCCTCGACATCAAGCACAAGTTCGGCAGTCAGTACGTCCGTTGCGCAGTCGGGTCCGCACTTTTCGTTTTCGCTCGACCCCGCATTGGAACAGCCCGAAAGCGCGAACATCTCGATATGCAGTCTGTCGCAGGCGCTCGATAATTTCGCGGAAATCTCCGCAAAACCCGCCGAAGGCACGCCCGAAGATATAGTGAAAACCCTGTTGGAGCGCAACATACTTTGTTTCGCGGCAATGCAGGGCAAGTGCTGGGTATACGCGGAAAATACCGCAGAGGATTATGTGCCTATCAGTTCGGGATACATCACAAGTGTGGAGCAGGTACAGCAGTTGTTTGACAGCACCTACACCGCCGACCAGTCGTGGCGGCTTATGCACCCGCAGGAGGCGGGAGGTTACGGCGATGTTTTTCAAGTGATAAACGAGAAACTTTGTTTTCAGAGCCAGCACCTGCGCAAAAACAACGGCGATTCGTTCTCCGTACCGACGTATGCCGCGATAATTGAGGCGAACGACAGCGAGATAACGTTCGGGCGTTACTACACAAGCAAACCCGACGGCGGCACTCAGCCGAACAATATGCTGTTCAAGGCAATTAACGAGAACGGCGCGTGGCGGCTTGACACTTACATAACCGACGCTCCCGCGTTTGTTCAGCAATACAGCAGTCTTATTACGACAGGACGCACGGGCGCTCCGGAACTTATGGAACTCGCCAAAGAGCAAGTCGGCAATATCGGCGGCAGGAAGTATTGGGAATGGTACGGCTTTGACACTCACATCGAATGGTGCGCGGCATTTGTTTCGTGGATATACAACGAAGGCGGCAAGGACGAGCCGTTCTTTACGGGCTGTTACACGGGTGCGGAATGGTTCAAGGAGCGCGGTCAATGGGGCGACATCAACTACCCCGACATTGCGCCCGCCGACTGCATTTTCTTTGACTGGAACTTAGACGGCGATGCAGACCACGTCGGTTTGGTACTCGGCACGGACGGCGACAACGTATACACTATAGAGGGCAACCGCGACGACATCTGCATAACCCGAACCTACCCGCGCACCTACCAATGGATAGCGGGGTACGGTTTAATGAATTGGTGAGGAGAGGTAGGAGGTTAGAGGTAAGAGCGCGGGCGCGCAGTTTATAGTGCATAATGCGCAGTGAACAGTGTTAGGTGCGCACTTCGTGCGCGGAAAGATTGTCTTTAAGTCAAAAGGCTGACACACTAAATAATTAAAGCCCCCGCCGACGGCGGGGGTTGATTTTTTGTTTAGAGAAACCTCTTTACCGCGCGGTTCGGCGTGGCTCAATTCAAGCGCCCTTTGCCTTTATCCCGCGTACCGTAGCCGTCCCGCGTATTAACGCACCCTTACCGCCCGTGTACGCGCTGTTGCCCGTACGCCCGCAATTCGCCTGACGGCGAATTAACGGCGCTGGCGCGCCGTTGTTTTGCGCTCCGCGCAAAACGCGGGCTTTGTTATGCGGGTAAGTGGCTTTGGGCTTGAGGTTCGCAACGCGCCTTTGGCAGCTTTTCCTCGCGCCTTCCCTCTTTCCCCCTTACGGGGGAAATTCGGTCGGGCGCGGGAAAAGCTGCACCTCGTAACTGATAACAGCCGCCTTTCGGCGGCTGTCGGTTTCGCCGCTGCGCGGCGACACGGGGCTCTGCCCCGTGACCCCGCCACCTTTGAAAAGGTGGACGAAACTTTTGCTGCCTACGGCGGGGTCGGTTACGGCTGCTACGCCGTTTTCTTACCTCTTACCTCTTACTTCTTACTTCTTACCTCTAACCGCTCAATTCTTCAAACTCTGTAACGGCGCAGGTATTCTCCCTCCGCGCGAAATAAACTTCGCCGAACTGAACCTGCTTACGGGCATAACGGGTCCGCTGCCGAACAATCCGCCAAATTCCAGCGTTTCGCCCTCTTTCATACCGATTGCGGGAATTACACGAACGGCGGTCGTTTTGGAGTTCACCATACCGATTGCCGCCTCGTCAGCAATTATCGCGGAAATCGTTTCCGCGGGAGTATCCCCCGCGACTACTATCATATCAAGCCCAACAGAGCATACCGCCGTCATCGCCTCTAATTTTTCTATAGAAAGTGAACCCCGGTTTACCGCGTCTATCATTCCCGCGTCCTCGGACACGGGGATAAACGCGCCCGAAAGCCCGCCGACGTGCGAGGACGCCATAACGCCGCCTTTCTTTACCGCGTCATTGAGCAAAGCAAGACACGCCGTCGTGCCGTGTGCGCCGCAGCTTTCAAGTCCGATTTCTTCAAGAATGTGCGCTACCGAATCGCCGACAGCGGGCGTGGGAGCGAGCGACAAGTCCACTATCCCGAAAGGCACGCCGAGCCGCTTTGACGCCTCTGTTCCGACAAGCTGACCCATACGAGTTATCTTGAACGCGGTTTTCTTGATAACATCGGCAATCTCGCTTATATTCGCGTCGGGGTGCTTGGCAAGCGCCGCGCGGACTACTCCCGGTCCCGAAACGCCGACGTTTATTTCACAATCGTATTCGCCGACGCCGTGGAATGCTCCCGCCATAAACGGGTTGTCCTCAGGCGCGTTGCAGAATACAACAATCTTTGCCGCGCCAAAGCAATGGTCGTCTTTGGTAACCTCGCTTGCCTGCTTTATAATACGCCCCATTATCGCCACCGCGTCCATATTTATACCCGCCTTTGTAGAGCCGATGTTCACGGACGAGCAGACGTTTTTCGTTTCGGCAAGCGCCTGCGGAATGGATTTGATAAGTTCCTTGTCGCCTGCGGAAAAGCCCTTGTGAACAAGCGCGGAATACCCGCCGATATAGTTCACGCCCGTACCCTCGGCAACGCGCTGTAACGCTCTCGCATACTTCAGGGGTTCGCCCGACGCGGCGGACACAATCGCAATCGGCGTTACGGAAATCCGCTTGTTGATAATCGGAATACCGTACTGTTTTTCAATATCCTCGCCTGTTTTCACGAGATTTTCCGCTTTGCGCATCATTTTCTCGTAAATTTTCGCACAAGCCCTGTCGGCGTCGCTGTCTATGCAGTCAAGCAGAGAAATCCCCATTGTGATAGTCCTAATATCGAGGTTCTCCTCCTGTATCATCTTTATAGTTTCCAAAATGTCCGTTGTACTTACCATCGTTGTTTACTCCTTCTATTAGAGGCTGGAGATTTAGAGGTCAGAGGCTGGGCGGTTAGAAGTAAGAGGTTAGAGGTAGGAGGTAAGAACTTGAACCCTTGCCGTTGCCCGCTCACCTATAGGCTAATTATCTATTGCCATTTATTGACAATTGCGCGGAGTAACGTTAAAATCCCGCGCCACCCCAACTAACTACTAACAACTATTCTCTGGCAACTATGCGGGCATTGCTTTAATTTTCCCGTGCTTTTCCCCGCCGTAGGCGGGGAAAAGCACTTAAAGTCCTATGACACCCCAACTAATTACTAACAACTATTCTCTAGCAACTATGCGGGGAATACACTATAAAGCCCCGCGCCACTCCAACTAATTACTAATAACTAATCTCTAGCTACTTAATCAACCTTTAAATTCTATGCATCGAATTAAAAATATCCTCGTGCATGACGTGGATTTGCAAGCCCATTTCTTCGCCCGCTTTTACCAACTTGTCCGCGAAGTCTATATACTCCACGGTAAGCCCCGATATTTCTATCAGCATTGTCATCGCGAACAAATCCTGCATTATCGTCTGCGTCACGTCCATCACGTTCGCCTTGTATTCGGCGCATATACCGCTCACTTTGGCAAGTATTCCCACCGTGTCTTTTCCGATTACTGCTACTACCGCTCTCATAATTCCTCCGTTCTGCGGTCATTTTGTATAAAAATTGACCCCGCAAATGTTGTTTTTTTATATCTTCTACTCTATTATACTAAAAATTTTAAAAAAAGTAAATCTATTTCTAGACAAATTCAAAAATTTGTGCTAAAATGATAAATGTAGAGTTATGCTCTTGTAGATTTTGTGCAATTAGTTGTATAGAGATTAGTTGTTAGTAATTAGTTGGGAGCGCGGGGCTGAATGGGCTGACGCTCTCGGCGGGCGAAGAGATTAGAGGCTGGAGGCTGG
The DNA here is from genome assembly GCA_947628655.1 of uncultured Clostridia bacterium. Classification (GTDB taxonomy): domain Bacteria; phylum Bacillota; class Clostridia; order Oscillospirales; family Ruminococcaceae; genus CAG-115. The sequence continues at coordinate 32,265 of CANRAS010000016.1, forward strand.
ATAAACGTGGCTTTGGACTAGCAGGTCACTAATCTGGGCTAGTCATCGGTTTGGCACAAAAGTCACAATAAAATTATCGGGGTGGAATTTAATGGAAAATCTGGTAGATATTCACAACCACTGCTGTCTTTCCTCGGACAGCGCCGCAAAACCTGAGGATATGGCGAGGACGGCGTTCGAGCTGGGCGTTTCGCATTTTTCGCTGACGGACCACGTTGAACTTGACGAGTTCCACGACGGAGAGTGGGATTATTACGCCGCTATCGCGAAAACGCGTCCGACTTTCGACAAGCTGTCCGCCGAATATGACGGCAAGATGAACATTTACTACGGTGTTGAAATCGGTCAGCCTATGTACAACCTGCACGCCGCCGAGGAGATACTCGCCGAACATAATTATGATTTCGTGCTGGGGAGCGTTCACCGCACCTGTCACTATGAACATATGGGCAAGATACCCGATAACGAATTTGACCGAAAGCGCGTTATTATAGAGTATTGGGAAGATATGCTGAACCTTGTCGAGTGGGGAAAGTTTTCGTCGCTGGCGCATATGACGTTCCTGCTCCGTTTCGCAAGCGTTGATACTCCTGCGGGAGTGGTCGCCGACAAGACGGAACGCGCCCGCGCGGCTTTCGATACTTATAAAACTATCATTGACAAAATTCTCGAAACTATCGTCAAAAAAGACATCGCGCTTGAAGTTAATTCATCGGGCTTTCGGCGCGGATTGGGCGGTCCTATGCCCGACGCCGCGTTTATAAACCGCTACAGGGAACTCGGCGGGAAAATGATTACCGTCGGTTCTGACGCGCACCAGACCGCCGACATCGCAAAGGACATCGAGAAATGCTACGAGGTTCTGCGCGGGTGCGGATTTAACGAAATATGCGTATTCAAGCGCAAAGAGCCGATATTTATAAAGATTTAAGGGGGAAACGAAATGGACGCAATAAACCAAAAGAAACTGCTTGACGTATTAAGGCAGGACGCGCGGCTTTCCAATGCGGAAATCGCGGTTATGCTCGGAAGTGATGAAAGCGAAGTCGCAAAGGCTATTGAGGAACTCGAAGAAAACGGCATTATTATGGGATATTCCGCTATTATCAACGAGGAAAAAGCCGACGAGAACGGCGTAACCGCGATAATCGAACTGAAAATCACTCCCGTTAAGGACTGCGGTTTTGACGATTTGGCGCATACTATAATGGAGTATGAAGAAGTGGACAGCGTGTTTTTGCTTTCGGGCGCTAACGACCTTTCCGTCACGATAAGCGGTACGAGCCTGCGCAATGTCGCGCTGTTCGTATCTGAACGCCTTGCCGTGCTTGACGGGGTATTGTCAACGACAACGCACTTTATCCTGCGCCGTTACAAGGAAAAGGGTCACATCTTCAGCGAGGACAGCTTTGACGACAGGGGGCTGGTTTCCCCGTGATAGACTACGACAAGGTGATCCCGCAGAAGATACGGGATATTCAGCCGTCGGGGATACGGAAGTTCTTCGACATCGCACAGCACGTTGACGGCGTTATTTCGCTGTCTGTCGGCGAACCTGACTTCAAGACCCCGTGGGCGGCGCGAAAAGAGGCAATAAACATACTTGAAAAGGGCAAGACCGCTTACACCGCGAACAGCGGACTTATCGCCCTGCGCAGAGCGGTCAGCGGTTACTTAAAGGACTTTATTCACACGGAATACGACCCCGAAAGCGAAATCATCGTCACGGTCGGCGGTTCGGAGGCTATCGACCTCGCGATACGCGCAATGATAACCGAGGGCGACGAGGTTTTAGTTCCCGAACCGAGTTTCGTGTGCTACTCTCCGATAACAACGGCGGTAGGCGGAAAGGCTGTGCCTATCGTTACTAAAGAAGAGGACAAATTCCGCCTGACGGCGCGGGCTTTGAAAGAGAGCATAACCCCGCGCACAAAACTGCTTATTCTCCCGTACCCCAACAATCCGACGGGCGCGGTTATGCGGCGCGGAGATTTGGAGGAGATAGCCGAAGTTCTGCGCGGCACGGATATTATGATAGCAAGCGATGAAATTTACGCGGAAATGACGTACAACGGCGAAAAGCACGTTTCAATTGCCGAACTTGACGGTATGCGCGAACGGACGCTTGTCATAAGCGGATTTTCAAAGGCGTATGCTATGACGGGCTGGCGGTTAGGCTATGTCGCGGGTCCCGTGCCGATAATAAAGCAGATGCTGAAACTTCACCAATATTGTATTATGTCAAGTCCGACGGTAAGCCAATACGCGGCTGTTTCGGCTATTGAGAAATGCGGCGGCGATGTTCGGCATATGGTCGAGGAATACGATATGCGCAGACGGCTTGTTGTAAACGGGTTCAACGAAATGGGGCTTTCGTGCTTTGAGCCTGAGGGCGCTTTTTATGTGTTCCCGTGCATAAAAAGCACGGGTATGACAAGCGAGGAGTTCTGCGAAAAGCTGATTTACGAAAAGAAAGTCGCGGTAGTGCCGGGTTCGGCGTTTGGAAAGAGCGGGGAGGGGTATGTAAGAGTTTCCTACGCGTATTCCGTGTCGCACCTCACGACCGCTTTGGGCAGAATACGAGAGTTTCTTGAGGAGCATAAGAATTGATACTGCAGGCGTTCGCGAAAATAAATCTGTATCTTGACATTACGGGCAAACGCGCCGACGGCTATCATCTGCTCGAAACGGTTATGCAGAGCGTTGACCTTGCGGACATCGTGACGGTGGAACTTTCTCAAAATGCGATAACCGCCGAGTGTTCCGACCCGACTGTACCGAGCGGGGAGGGGAACATCTGTTACAAGGCGGCGCGGCTGTTTTTTGAGAATTTAAATACAGTCGGCGGAGTTTCAATAAATATTGACAAGAGAATACCGCACGGCGCGGGTCTGGGCGGAGGAAGTGCGGACGCGGCGGCGGTTCTCGCGGGGCTTAATAAGCTGTACGGAAACCCGTTCGGCGAGGACGGTTTGCTCCAAATCGGCGCGAAAATCGGCGCGGACGTGCCGTTTTGTATGACGGGCGGTACAAAGCTGTGCCGAGGTATCGGCGAGGTTATGACCGATATTTCCCCATATCCCGCGAAGTGCTTTCTGATAGTAAAACCGCCGTTTTCACTAGCGACGGGCGCGGCGTATGCCGAATACGACCGACGGCAAATTCCCCCGCGCGTTCGCGGCGGTGCGGAATACTACAATATTTTCCGCGAAGTGTATAGCGATGACAGAATTGACCGCATCGTAAACCGCCTTTCGGAACTCGGCGCGGTCGGCGCGGAACTTACGGGGAGCGGGTCGGCGGTGTTCGGCGCGTTCGAGGACGAAGGCACGGCAGTAAGCGCGGCGCGGAATTTCCCCGAATGTTTCACGGCGGTGTGCCGTCCGACTACGGCGGGAGTGCGTGAGATTTAGCAAGCGGGCGCATAATCTGCGCGGTGGGTTTTGCCGTATGGAAAACCGCCTTTCGGAACTCGGCGCGGTCGGCGCGGAGCTTACGGGGAGCGGGTCGGCGGTGTTCGGCGCGTTCGCGGTATTAATCTGATAATAATTTATAAAGGAGGATATTATGGTCACATTGCAAAATCACGTCGGCAGGATAACCATTTCGCCGAACTATTTTACCGAACTTATCGGAAATACTGTGACAAAATGTTTCGGCGTTGTTTCTATGAACCCTACGGGCGTAAAGGAAACATTGAGTTCGCTCAGAACGAAAAAAAATCAGCTAAGGCGCGGCGTAAAAGTGAAGTTCGTCAAGGATAAACTTCAGGCGGAACTTCACATTTCGCTGATGTACGGCGTGAATATCAACGCCGTGATACGCTCCATAATAAATAAGGTGGGCTACACGATAGAGCAAAGCACGGGGATTACCGTGGAAAAGGTCAGCGTTTATGTTGACTCAATAAGAGTATAAGACGGAAAGGGAAAATGGAAGATGAATATTTCTGGAAAACTCCTGCGGGACGCGCTTATTTCGGGAGCGAACAATATTTACAATGAAAGACTTAGGGTGGACGAACTGAACGTTTTCCCCGTGCCTGACGGCGATACGGGAACTAATATGTCTATGACCGCGAAGAACGCTTTGGAGGAACTTACGCAGACCCCCGACGGCGCTACGGCGGGCGAAGTCGCAAAGAAAGCGGCGTCCGCAATGCTCAGAGGCGCCAGGGGAAATTCGGGCGTTATTTTATCCTTGCTGTTCAGGGGGCTTTCAAAGGGTCTTGCGGGGCGCGAGAGCGCGGGCGCGGGCGATTTGTCGGCGGCTCTGAAACTCGGCATTGACGCGGCGTACAAATCCGTTATGAAACCCACGGAGGGTACTATTCTTACCGTTTCGCGCGAGGCGTGGGAGAACACAAAGGATATAGCCGAAACGGATATTTCGGCGGCGGATTTCATTAAAGAGTATATAGACGAGGCGAAAAAGTCGCTGGAGAAAACTCCCGAACTGCTCCCCGCTCTGAAAAAAGCGGGCGTTGTGGACGCGGGCGGTATGGGGTATATCATTATTTTGGAGGGAATGTATTCCGTGCTGTCGGGCGGCGAGATTATCGCGGCGGCGGACGAAGTGAAACCGAATACCCCCGTTGCGGCGGCGGCGGCAGAAGAACAATTGCTTTATAACTACAACGCGGAATTTATCGTGCGAAAGGATACCGAATTGCGCGATACGGCGGCGCTGTGCGCGTATCTTGAAACGATAGGCGCGAACGCGTCTGTCGTTGACGACGACGGGATTATAAAAGTACACGTTCACACGAACCACCCCGGAAAGGCTCTCGAAGAGGGCTTGAAACTCGGCGCGCTCGACAATGTGACTATAGAGAATATGCGCAAGACTTACAACGACGTAATCAAAGCCGACAGGGCAAAGCAGAAGAACAAGAAAGCGCCTGCGGCTATTACGAAGGACACGGGATTTGTCGCGGTCGCGGCGGGCGACGGGATACAGAACCTGTTCAAAGATTTGGGCGCGGACCAGATAGTAAGCGGCGGTCAGACGATGAACCCGTCTACGGAAGATTTGCTTGACGCAATTGAGCAGACCCCCGCGCGGAATATATTCGTTTTGCCGAACAACAAGAACATAATACTCGCGTCCGAACAGGCGGCGAAACTTACGGACAGGAACGTCTGCGTTTTGCAGACAAGAACAATTCCTCAGGGAATTTCCGCGATGATGAACTATGACCCCGACGGCGATTTCAAAACGAACCGCGCCGCTATGACGGAGGCTATCGACCGCGTTGGGAGCGGGCAGATTACGTTCGCGGTGCGCGACAGCGAATACGACGGTCACAAGATAAAGCAGGGCGATATTCTCGCTATGGACAACGGCAAAATCGTGTTCACCGAAAAGAGCCTTGAAAAGGCGCTTGTTAAACTTACAAAACGCCTTATCAATTCCTCGTCGTGCTTTGTTACGGTAATGTACGGTTCGGACGTTGCGGAGGAGGACGCGGCGGCGGCTTATGAACTCCTGCGCTCGAAAGTAAGTTCCGATGTGGAAGTAAATCTCGTAAACGGCGGTCAGCCCGTATACTACTATATAATCTCCGTGGAATAATTATAATGGACATAAGAGAACTTAAAGGCGTAGGCGACAAAAAGGCGGTTTTGTACAAGAAACTCGGCGTTGACACCGTTGAACAGCTTACGGAATACTACCCGCGCGGATATATCGACCTGTCTGAACCGAAAAAAGTAAACGAAATTCAGCTGGGAGAGGTCTGCGCCGTGCGCGGGCGGGTGACGGAAAAGAAATACCCCTCAAACTACGGCGGGCGCGTTCTCGTATACCGCGCGCTGATAAGCGACGGGGTTTATTCGATGTGGGCGGTTTTCTTCAATATGAAGTTCACGTTTGAACAGCTCCGCATAGGGGGAGAGTACATTTTTTCGGGGAAGATAAACGGCGACCCGTTTAACCCCGAAATCAACTGCTCGTTTTACACTTCCGCGGATACGGGCGGGCTTTATCCGAAATACCCGCTGACGCGCGGGCTTTCCAACGCGTCCGTGATGAAAGATATGAAAACCGCGCTTTCCGTTGTAAAACGCGCGGAAACTCTGCCCCCTTACATTACAAACCGATACGGACTTATCGGCGCGGACGAGGCTATGCGGAAGATACATTTCCCGAAAAGCCGTGCGGAATTTGACGAGGCGCGAAAGCGTTTGGTGTTTGAAGAACTGCTCTCGCTGAAACTCGGTCTTTCGATGATGAAAAACCGCGGGCATACGCTGTCGGGCGCGGTAATGTCGGACGTGGATATGGAGGAATTTTATAAATCCCTGCCGTTTACTCCGACAAACGCGCAGTTGCGCGCGGTTGCGGACTGCATAACGGATATGAAGTGCGCGTATCCTATGAACAGGCTCGTACAGGGCGACGTTGGGTGCGGGAAAACTATGGTCGCGGCGGCGGCGGTTTATTTCGCGGCGAAAAACGGGTATTCCGCGCTCGTTATGGCGCCTACCGAAGTACTCGCTCAGCAGCACGGCGAAACGTTCCGCGCGTTTTTAGAACCGCTCGGAATAACGGTCGCGGTGCTGTCGGGGAGTATGACCGCGGCGGAGAAAAAACACGTCCGCGAGGACGCGAAAAACGGCGGTGTGAACGTGCTTATCGGAACTCACGCACTTATTCAAAAGGGCGTTGACATCGCGAATTTGGGACTTGTTATCGTCGATGAACAGCACCGTTTCGGCGTTCAGCAACGCAGGAAGTTAGCGGATAAGGGCAATGCTCCGCATATCCTCGCAATGTCCGCAACGCCCATTCCGCGAACTCTCGCGCTTATCATCTACGGCGATTTGGACGTTTCCGTTGTGAACGAAATGCCGAAAGGGCGCATACCCGTGAAAACCTACGCCGTGGATTCGTCTTTTCACACGCGCGTTTACAACTTCATAAAAAAATATATCGCTATGGGCAAGCAGGCGTTTATCGTCTGCCCGCGCGTTGACGCCGACGAAAACGATGTAAGCGACAGGAAAAGCGCAATTGAATACTACAACAAACTCACGTCAAACGAGTTTTACGGCATACCGACGGGACTTCTTTACGGGCGAATGAAACAAGCCGACAAGGACGCGGTGATGAACGATTTTCGCGACAACAAGCTGAAACTTCTTATTTCCACAACGGTAATTGAAGTTGGGATTGACGTGCCGAACGCCGTTGTTATGCTCGTGGAGAACGCGGAACTGTTCGGGCTTTCACAACTGCACCAACTGCGCGGGCGCGTCGGCAGAGGAAACGACGAGAGTTTCTGCATACTGATGACGGACAGCAAGAGCGACTACACCCGCGAACGAATGAACGCGATGAAAGCTACGGCGAACGGTTACAAAATAGCCGACACGGACTTGCGCCTGCGCGGACCGGGAAACTTCTTCGGCAACGAGCAGAGCGGTCTGCCGTCAATGAAAGTCGCGGTTCTTGCGGACGACGCGGAAGTGCTTGACACCGTGCAGAGATTGTCGGACGAGATTTTGAAAAACGACAGCGGTCTGGAGTTTCGCGAACACGCGGGACTTCGCGCGAACGTCAAACGGCTGTTTGAGAGCGTTGGGGAATTTGGCGTAAGCTGAATTACGCGAATGGAGGCGGTTTTTTGGAAAGGTGGCGCTATCCGCGCTTTTTCACGGAGAATATCACGGAAAATTCGGCGTTTGTCACGGGCGAGGACGTAAAGCACATAACGCAGGTTTTACGAATGAAAGCGGGCGACGCGGCTGTCCTCTGCGACGGCGCGGGAACGGATTTTCTAGCCGAACTTTGCTCGGCGCAGGGCGGGGAGTGTGAGTTTAAGATACTCGAACGCTCGAAAAATCCCGCCGAACCGAATATTTATGTGCGGTTGTTTCAAGCCTTGCCGAAGGGCGACAAGATGGATTTTATCGTGCAAAAGGCTGTGGAGTGCGGCGCAGGCGAGATAATCCCGATTATAACAAAGCGCTGTGTTTCGCGCCCCGATAAAAACGCGCTTATGAAAAAACGTTCCCGCTTACAAAAAATAGCATACGAGGCGGCAAAGCAATGCGGGCGCGGAGTTATCCCGACCGTCGGCGAAACGGTGGAATTTTCCGCGATGAAAACGCTTATTTCTCCCGAAAATACGGGCATAATGTTTTATGAATGTGCAGATACTCCGCTTAAAAATGCGGTCGGGGAGTTTAAACGCAATGTGGACATAGTTATCGGAAGCGAGGGCGGGTTTGAACCCGCCGAAGCGGAACAGCTTTCAGCGTGGGGGTTTCATCTCGTTTCGCTCGGCAAGCGAATACTCCGCTGTGAAACTGCGCCGATAGCCGCGCTTTCGATTTTGATGAATGTTACAGGAAATATGTAGGGAGTTTGTGCATAATTACCAAAAATAACGATAACGCTTGAATTTGCTTGCCGAAAGGTGTATAATGTCTTTAAGGCTTAGCAATCAAGGCTCTAAGGAGGTACAGTCTATGAAGGCTTTTGGTATTTTGATGATAGGTGCGCTTGCAGTAGCGGGCGGCGTTGCGGCGGCGACTTATATCACGAAAAAGAAAATCGACAAGGAAAACGAAGAAAACTACTACGATGATTGGGATAACGACAACATCGACGACGATTGGGATTTTGACTTCGACGAGGATATGGAGGTTGAGGACGAAAGCGCCGATACCGAAAAGGCTCCTGAAAGCAAACCCGCTTCGGAAACCGCGTCGGCGTTCGGAAACGACGTTTTCGGCGTTGAGGAAAACGGCGGCGCAATCGACGAGGAAATCTGAATTTAAGACGGCAGTTTTCTGCCGTCTTTTTGTTTTGAAACACCGTTCGCGTTTTATGTCCTGTACATTTTCGCGGGGTTTTTGTATAATATTCTTGAGGTGATACTTATGGATACCGTAAAAATCGGCAGATTTTTAGCAGAACTTCGCCGCGAAAATAAGCTCACGCAGGAACAGCTCGCCCAAAAGCTCGGCACTTCAAACAAGACAATCTCGCGTTGGGAAAACGGCAACTATATGCCGCCCGTGGAAATGCTCTGCGAACTGTCGGAGTTCTATGGGGTCAGCATAAATGAAATATTGAGCGGCAGACGCCTTGACGAAACGGAAACAAAACCAGCCGCCGAGGAAAATCTAAAAGACGTGCTGGCGTTAAGCGCTTTCGGCTTGGAGGTACGCAAGGAATATTTTGCTAAAAAGTGGAAACACGACCACGCGTTTCGGCTTGATTTGCAAATGATTGCCGTGCTTGCCGCGCTGATTGTCGGGATTTTTCTTGAAAACAAGCTGATGCTTATAGCGGCGGTGGTGTGCGGGGTTGCGCTTTGCATTATTTCACATAACCAAATGATGGGATATGTCGAGCGCAGGGCGTTTTTGGAGAAAAAACCGCGCAATAGTGAAAATAATGAAAAAACCCCTTGAAAAATAACGTTTGATATGTTATAATAAAGAATAGCGATATTCGCAATACATTTGAAAGAGGTGTTTTCGTTGAAACATATCGTTACTGTCAATAAGGCGAACTTGAAAAAGTCTGCTGAAAAGGGCGGGTGCGGGAAATGCACAAGTTCCTGCCAGTCGGCTTGCAAGACTTCCTGCACGGTCGCAAACCAGAAGTGCGAGAGCGTAAAGTAAGCGCCGATCAAAAGCATAAGAAATAAGAGGTTAGAGAAACCGAGCGTTTGCCCGTAAATCTCTAGCCTTTTAATCTGCGAGAGGATAATTTATGGTTCATAAGTTTAAGCAATTGGGGTATAATATCGTGATAGACAGCGACAGCAACGCCGTACACGTTATGGACGACTGCGCGTTTGATATGCTGGATTTTTTAAATCCTCCGATGACGGAGGAAATGCCGGGCGGTATTTGCGCGAAACTGCCGAAGTATTCGGACGGCGAACTGCGTGAGGCTTACGGGGAACTGTACGCATTGTATAACGACGGCGAACTGTTCGCGGAGGACGATTATGAAAAGTACTCGGATACTATGGTGAAAAGCCCCGTGAAGTCGATGTGTCTGAATGTCGCACACGACTGCAATCTGCGGTGCGAATACTGTTTCGCGCAGACGGGGGATTTCGGCGGGGAACGCCTTATAATGCCCCCCGAAATAGGGCGCAGAGCGATAGATTTCCTTATCGAAAAATCCGCCAACCGCGAGAACATAGAACTCGACTTTTTCGGCGGAGAACCGCTTATGGCGTGGGACACGGTCGTTGAAACCGTGAACTACGCGCGCAGTATCGAAAAACAGCACGGCAAGAACTTCCGCTTTACGATAACGACAAACGGCGTATTGCTTGACGATGAAAAAATCGACTACATTAACCGCGAAATGGTGAACGTCGTGCTGTCGCTCGACGGCAGGCGCGAAACCACGGACAGGATACGCAAAACCTTGAACGGAAAAAGCGCGTATGACGTTATCGTGCCGAAGTTCCAAAAACTCGTCGCGGGCAGGAAAAATCACGGCAGAACGGATTATTACGTCCGCGCGACGTTTACGAAATACAATCTCGATTTCACGGAGGACATTCTGCATATGCGGAAGCTGGGGTTTGAACAGCTTTCCGCAGAACCCGTCGTTACCGATGAAAAAGAGCCGTATGCGATTACCGAAAGCGATTTGCCGCGCATTTTCGAGGAATACGACAAGCTATGTGAAATAATGGCGAACCGCACGGAGGACAAATTCAACTTCTTTCACTTTATGGTTGACCTCGATCAAGGTCCGTGCGCTATAAAACGCCTGCGCGGGTGCGGGTGCGGGAACGACTATGTAGCGGTAGATCCGCACGGCGATATTTACCCGTGTCATCAGTTTGTTGGGATCGACAAGTGGAAAATGGGAAATCTTGCGGACGGGAGTTTCAGCGACGATATAAAGACGTATTTTGCTAAGACGCATTTGTATTCAAAGCAGGGCTGTCGCGACTGCTGGGCGAAATTTTACTGTTCGGGCGGGTGCAACGCAAACAGCTACATATACGAGGGCGATTGCCGTACGCCGCACAAAATCTCGTGCGAACTTCAGCGAAAGCGCCTTGAATGTGCATTAGCGCTCGCGGTGGACAGGGCGGTGAAAGAGAGCGACGGGCGGGAATAACACCGTGCGGTCTTGATTTTATCGTGCGAGTTTAATTTTTTCGTCAGATTTGTTTCACGGCTTTTTCACAATGGGGTTTTATAATCGTATTGTAAGATAAATCACCGATGTGTTCTAAAAGATTTTCGGGAGTTTCCCAAAATCGCGTGTTTGGATAATTCGGCGCAAATGGTTTTCAGAAAGGAAATCGTTATGAATGATTTTAACGGCAATAATTTTAACGGTATGAATATGAACGGCTATGAAAATAACGGTTCTGTACAAAGATACAGCGGGAGCGCCGAGCCTGCGCCGCCGCCCGCTAAACCTCCGAAAAAGCGCAGACCGCATACCACCGCGAAAGTAGTCGCAGTTCTCGCGGGCGTTATCATCGTCGGGAGCGGCGCGGGCTTTGGCGGGGCGTACCTTGCAAATCGGACGTTCGCGCCGACGGCGGTAACTTCTAATTCTACAAGCAAGCCCGAAAAGAGCGAAAGCAGTACTAATACAAGCGCGCCGACGCTTGACGAAATGCAAAGCGGAGTTACCGTTCCTCAGCAAAATCTCACAAGCAATGTGGAATTTAAAACGGACGGTTCGTATATGTACACGCGCGACCTCGTGAACGCCGTCCGCGACAGTATCGTTTACATTGAAACATATGTTGAAAACCGCGGGACAAAGGTGCCTGTCGGCGCGGCAAGCGGTATTATCATCTCAAAGGACGGATATATCGTTACTAATAATCACGTTGTCGAGGACAGCACGGGGTATACCGTGAAAGTTTTCTCGACGGATATTACAACGGGTATTACAGATTCTCAGACATACGAGGCTGAACTTTGCGGAACGGACGCAGACACAGATTTGGCGGTGCTGAAAATCGACGCGGAAAATCTTCCCGCGGCGAAACTCGGAGATTCCGACAAGCTGTCGCTCGGCGACGACGTTATTGCAATCGGAAATCCGTTAGGGTATCAAAGTTCGGTTTCAAAGGGTATTATTTCGGGACTTAACCGTCAAGTATCGGACAGCAAGCGCAGTTTGACGGCTATTCAGACGGACGCTCCGATAAACAGCGGAAATTCGGGCGGCGCGCTGTTCAACTCGTTCGGCGAAGTCGTCGGAATTGTCAATGAAAAGCGCGTTGACAGCTACGCGGAGAGTATGGGTTTCGCTATCACGATAAACGAGGCGAAAGATGTTATCGAGGACCTCGTGCGCAACGGTTACGTTACGGGGCGCGCGATACTCGGCATAACTTACCTTGAAATAAACGAAATGGCGGCGGCTTATCGCGGCGACATCGCGGGCTGGCAAGTTAAAGAAATAAACGAGGATTTGCCCGTAGCGCAAAGCGGTCTGACAGTCGGCGACACGATAGTCGAAATAGACGGCAAGTCCGTGCTTGACGACGACGTTCAGAACATCTTCTCCGAAAAACAGCCTGGGGATACCGTGACTGTCACGGTAGTGCGCATAAACGCGCTCGGACGCGAAAAGAACGTGGACATAGAAGTGGAACTTTCCGAGTACAAAGGAGATTAACCTACTAGAGGCTAGAAATCAGAGGCTAGAGATTAAGAGAAGATAAGGTTTAGACGCTAATCCACACTCTAGCTACTAGCATCTAATCTCTAGCTACTAGAAGGATAGAGGGCGTCCCCTTTGCGCCTAGTGGAGCGCACGAAGTGCGCGGAACGGTTGCATACAAAGCAACGTTATTGTGAGCGGACTGCCAGTGGCAGTCCGCTCACCGCGTTCACCTAGAGTGGGTTCGCAGGCGCTTTACGGTTTGCCGTCGTTTGGCGTAGCCAAACGACCCCGCCGACAGGCGGGGTGAATTTTGCGCCAGCAAAATTCAGACGGCAAACCGTGGCGTTTTCGAGTGCCCCAGACTTCGCCCCCCTTGCGGGGGCGAAGTGGGGGCGCGAGAAAACGCCCACCGCGATAAGGGGGCGCGGTGACCCAAAGCCACCCCGCGCCCGCCGTCCAAAGTAGCCTTACCGCTTTAAAGGTGCGTTTGGCGTGGCTCAATTCCCGCGCCCCTTTCCCTTATCCCGCATTAGCTTACCGCCACAAGTCAAACGCATTTTTTAGTTATCACAACGTAAAATTGCCCCCATATGCGGGGGCAATTCTTATTGTCTGAATTTCGCGAGTTTTACAATTCACTTCTATTCTCCAACGCCTTTGTGAGCGTTACATCATCGGCAAATTCCAAAGCCGAACCTGCGGGCAGTCCATACGCAAGCCGTGTTACTTTAATTCCCATAGGCTTTATCAGCCGTCCGATATACATTGCGGTAGCCTCGCCCTCAACCGTGGGATTGGTAGCCATTATCACTTCCGATACGTTAGTAAGCCGTGAGAGAAGTTCCTTTATCTTGATGTCCTCCGCAGTTACTCCGTCCATTGGCGAGAGCAGTCCGTGGAGAACGTGATACAGTCCGTCATAACCGCCCGCGCGTTCAAACGCGGAAACGTCTTTCGGGCTTTCCACTACGCAAATTACATCTTTTCGGCGTTCGTCGCTCGCGCAAAGTTCGCAGATGTCGCGCTCCGTAAAATTCTGACAGCAACGGCAAAGCCGTACGCTTTTGCGCGCTTTCACAAGATTTTCGGCAAACGCGCATACTTCCTCTTCAGGCAAGTTCAGCATATGATAAGCAAGCCTTTGCGCGGTCTTTATGCCAATTCCCGGCAGTTTCGCGAACTGCTCCGCCGTTAAAGCCAACGGCAATGATATGTGTTCGGACATTTTAATCATTCCTTTTCGTTATTTTTCGCGCACTTTCGGCGCGGGGTACGGCGGTTGATTAGCCGTTTTTGGGTATACCAACCACACCCCGCCTACGGGCGGTTTTTCACGGTGTTGTAACGTTTTTCGCGCGGTTATCTTCGGTTAGCCTTGCGGGGGCGCGTTTGACCCTTTTGAACGCTCCGAGCGCGTCACCGGGCGCGTTTTCCGGTATTTCACTGTTCTGCTTTCAATGACTATTTGGTGACTTTTCGGGGGCGTTCGGTTCGGCGGGAAATGCCCTGCCGTTGCGCTGAGCGGGAGCGCGTTCTCCGTGGCGGTTGGCGGTTTCCGTCGGGCGGGTCGGCGCGGGCGCTCTGCGCGGTTTTT
>CANRAS010000017.1 GCA_947628655.1 uncultured Clostridia bacterium
GCCGCTACCGTTTCGCCCAAAGTCGGCGCACGATGCGCCGACAGCAAAGCGAAACAGGGCGCAACTCTATTCATACTGTACACTCAGCACTCTTAACTGTAAACTGTTACAAAGCCCGCGTTTTGCGCAAAGCGCAAAACAACGGCGCGTAAGCGCCGTTAATTCGCCGTCAGGCGAATTGCGGGCGGTCGGGCAAAGGCGCGGTACGGGCGGTGCAGGCGCGTTTGACGCGGGACGGCTACGGCACGCGGGATAAGGGGAAAGGACGCTTGAATTGAGCCACCCAAACCTCACCGCGTTGCAGGAGCGCAATGACCCGCAGACAATCTTTCCGTCCGCCGTAGGCGGACACATTTACTAGCTACTAGCCTCTATTCTCTAACCAACTTGCTCCCCGCGCACTGTCTATTTAACCAAAAACCCGCACCTTCCCTGTCACTTACTTGTACAAATCCCCCTAAAAGGTTACAAAACCGTAACATTTCTTGACAATTCGCGGATTTTGGTGTATATTAATTAAGGTAACTTATTTTATTATGGCAAACCCTTGGGGTCTGCGATGAAAATATTGGCGGGATTTTGCCGTCATTCAGCTTTTACGGCTTTTAGGATAGAACAAGGAGAATTATATGTTGACCGAAACGACACTTTGTATGGGGTGTATGAACGAAAAAAGTTCCGACGGACCTTGCAAGTTTTGCGGGTACAGCGACGACGACCCGTATATCCCCACATACTTAGCGCCCAAAACATTGCTCTGCGAGCGGTATATCGTCGGCAGACTGCTTTCGTATAACGGCGAGGGCGCTGTTTATATCGGCTATGATACCGCCGCGGGTATGAAGATTACGATAAAAGAGTTTATGCCCGATACGCTCTGTACGCGCAGAAAGGGCGAAACCGCAATAAGCGTCAATCCGCAGAACAGTCCGCTTTACAAAACGTATATGTCCGAATTTGAGGACTTAAACCGTTCGCTTATGAAACTGCGCGGTATGACGCATACGCAGGCTGTGCTTGACGTGTTCAGCGAGAACAACACCTGCTATGCGGTTTTGGAGTTTGTAAACGGCATTTCGCTTAAAACGTTCCTCGCAAATTCTTCGGGCGGTATGACGTGGGATCAGGTAAAGGAACTTTTCCCGCCCGTGTTTACTACGCTTTCTATGGCTCACCGCGCGGGAATAATCCACCGCGGGCTTTCTCCGCAGACGATATTCGTCACGGATAAAATGGAACTGAAACTTACGGGTTTCAGCATTTCCGCCGCGAGAACTACCAACACGGAGATCGCGTGCGAGATTTTCAACGGCTATGCCGCGCCCGAACAGTACGCCGACGACCAGATGAACGGCACTTGGACGGACGTTTACGGCATATCTGCGGTGCTTTACCGCGTACTCACGGGAACATCGCCGATAGAATCCGCGTCGGCGGAGCATTTGAGCAGTCCCGAACCCATTCTTGTAAACAGAAACATTCCCGCGAACGTTTCTAAAGTAATAATGCACGGTATGGCGTACTCCCCCGAAAAGAGAATACGCAACATCAGCGACCTTGTGAGCAGGCTGTTCGCCCCGCCGAGGTTTGAGGAAACAAAGGGCGGGAACGCGCCCGCGCCCACTCCGTCGCAAAAGCGTCTTAAAAAACAGCAGAAAGAGCGCAGAAAAATGCTTATCGCGCTTATCTGCTCAGGGGCGGTGCTGATAGCGTTCGCAATAGTGCTTGTTATCGCGCTGAACGGCGGGTTTGCGCCTAAGCCGAAAGTTGACACGAGTTCAAGCGTTTCTTCAAGCGTTTCGGGCGGTACGGATTGGAACAATCCCAATTCCGACAGCAGTGCCGGCGGGGAAAGTTCAGATGTCACGAGTTCCGAACCAAATGTTTCGATTGTCGAAGATACGATACAAGTCCCCGATTTCACGGACAGGCGTTATGACAGAATGGTGACGCAGTACGAGGGTATATTCACGTTCGTTCCCGAATATGACTACACGGAAACTCACGCCGTCGGCACGATGTTTGAACAGTCCGTCGAGGCGGGTACTATGGTTCCCGCAGGCACGGAGATCAAAGTCAAGGTAAGCAAGGGAATAAGCGAGGTTCAACTGCCCAGCTACTATTATATGACGCGCGATGAATACGTCGCGAAACTCAACAAGCTGAATATCAAATACGAGGTCGAAACCGTCAAGACCGACAGCGTAAAGCCCGGCTATGTCGCGTATTGCTCGCGTACAGTCGGCGATATGATAAAAGTCGGCGAGGGCGAAATCGTTACTATTTATGTTGCGGAGTGATAAATATGAACCTCGGTGAAATAAGGCAGAATATTGACAAAATAGACGAGCAGATACTCGACCTGTTTTTGGAGCGTATGCAATTGGCAACAGACGTTGCGCGCTATAAAGCGGAAAACAATATGGTAGTTTTCCAAAGCGACCGCGAGAAATTCATCATAGACAACGTAAAGGAGAACTCCCCCGAAGAACTCCGCAAGAGCGCGGCGTTCCTGTTTATGAATATAATGGACATCTCGAAAGTGTCGCAGATAAACGCGATAACGCCCGACGAGGCAATTCCGCATATTTCCGAGATGAAAAAACGTCCGTCCGTCGCGGTTCAGGGAATAGAGGGCGCTTACGGTCACACGGCGGCAAAGCAGTTATTCCAAAGCGGGAATATAAGCTATTACGCGTCGTTTCGCGAGGTATTTGAGGCGGTTGAAAACGGCGACGTAGATTACGGAATAATCCCCGTGGAAAATTCGACGGCGGGCGAAGTCGCCGCGAATATGGCGCTTTTGGAACAGCACGGCGTATATATCTGCCGAACGACGCGGGTTGAATGTGCGCACGTCCTTGCCGCGAAACACGGCGTTTCGGAAAGCGACATCAAAATACTTTTCGGACACGAGCAGGCTATCCGTCAATGCGAGGGGTATATTTCAAATCACAGCGGTTTGACGGTCATTCCGTATCACAACAACGCGTCCGCGGCGAAAATGGTCGCGGAAAATCCCTCGGACAGCTTGGGGTGCATATGCTCCGCCGAATGTGCGGAAATGCACGGACTTTCCGTAGTGCGCCCGCAAATCGCGACCGACCCCGACAACTCCACGAGATTTATTTGTATCTCCAAAGAAGTCGAAGTATTCGACAGCGCCGACACGGTTGCGGTGTCCTTATCAATTCCGAATATTTCGGGGGCGCTTTACCGTCTGCTTACGAAATTCGCGGTGAACGGGCTTTCGATGTCCAAGATACAGTCAAAGCCCCTGCCGATTGAAGTAAAGAAGAAGTTCCCCGACGATTATATGTTCTACATTGAATTTAACGGCAGTATCAACGAGCCTAAGATTAGAAAACTGTTGAAGAACCTGCACGATGAATTGAACTACTTTAAGTTCCACGGCAACTTTAACGGGTAGAGGTAAGAGGGCGCGTTCCCGCTTGCGCGGGAACGACGCAAGAGATGTAAGAGGTAAGATTTTAAAGTGCAGCCTCTAAAGTTGCGCCCCCTATCATAGGAAATGCCACTATCCGCACTTTATTATGGGGCGCAACTTTCGGCGCGTTTAGATTGTCTTTGGGTCATTACGTTTACACACTTGGAGATTAAATGGTTTCAGCAATAATTGTCGCGGCGGGGAGTTCGTCGCGAATGAACGGAATAGACAAGCAGTTAGCGCGGATTGGGAATATTCCCGTGTTTGTGCTTAGTGCGCTGAAGTTTGAGCGTTCGGCGAAAGTCGGGGAAATTATAATCGCCGCGCCTGCCGAACGTGTTTCGGAATACGAGAAATTGGCGCGGGAATTTGGCGTTTCAAAGCTGTCGGCGGTGACAGCGGGCGGAAGTTCGCGTATGCTGTCAGTTAAAAACGCGCTGACGGCGGTTTCGGAAAACGCCGATTTTGTCGCAATACACGACGGCGCGCGCCCGCTTATCGAAACAAGCGAGATAGACCGCGTTATCGCCGACGCGGAGCAATACGGCGCGGCAATTGCCGCCGCGCCCGCCGTGGACACGATGAAACTTGCAAAGGACGGTTTTGTCGAGAGTACGCCCCCGCGCGGACAGTTATTCAGCGCACAAACTCCGCAGGTGTTTAAAAAAGACGTTTACTTGAATTGCCTTGAAAAGTTAGGCGCGTCCGCTGATGACCTCACCGACGACAGCGGAGCGGTCGCGCTGTGCGGTGTGCGCGTTAAGATAACGGAGATTAAAGGCGTTAATTTCAAGATAACGCGCCCCGAAGATTTGGAACTCGCTAAAACGCTTGTCGAAAGCGTTTCAACGCGATAATTCAAGGACAATCTAAACGCGCCGAAAGTTGCGCCTTGTCTTACTTCTTACATCTTACTTCTCTTCCGCTTTTCTCTAACAGGGGGTTACAGCAATGAAAATAGGTTACGGATACGACGTACATCGTCTTACGGCTAATCGCCGTCTGGTTTTGTGCGGTGTGGAAATCCCTCACGAACTCGGCTTGCTCGGTCACTCGGACGCCGATGTGGCGGTTCACGCGCTTATGGACGCGATACTCGGCGCGCTGGCACTTGGGGATATTGGGAAATTATTCCCCGACAGCGACGCGAAATATCTCGGCGCGGACAGTATGGAACTGCTCCGCACGGTTATTCTGACAATGGACAAGGCGGGGTATGCGCTCGGAAATCTTGATATTACTATCATAGCGGAACAGCCGAAACTCGCGCCGTATATCACAAGAATGCGCGAAAATCTCGCGGGGGCTTTTAACTGTGCCGTTGATAACGTTTCCGTAAAAGCGACGACAGAGGAGGGGTTAAACCTCGCGGGCGCGGGAATAGGCGCACACGCGGTCGTTTTGCTTTGCGAAAAATAATATTAATATTTAATTCACAAAAAAGGAGAAATAATATGCAGGCTATCATCTTGGCGGCGGGTATGGGCAAACGCCTACAGTTTTTGACAAGGCATAATACTAAATGTATGGTAGAAGTAAACGGCGTTAAACTTATCGACCGTATGCTCCGCCAGCTTGAAAAATACTCGCTCGACAGAATTGTTATCGTAGTAGGGTACGAGGGGCAGAAACTTATTGACTTTATCGAAACGCTTGATATTAAAACGCCTATCGAATACATAAACAATCCGATTTACGACAAGACGAACAATATCTACTCGCTAAGCCTTGCAAAGCACCGTCTTTGCGAGGACGATACGCTGTTGTTTGAATCCGATATTATCTTTGAGGACAGCGTTATAGACGCGCTTTTAGACGACCCGCGCGATACGCTCGCGCTCGTAGATAAATACGAACCGTGGATGGACGGCACTTGCGTAAAGATAAATGAAAATGACGAGATAAAGGCGTTCGTACCGGGAAAGCATTTTGATTTCAGCGAGATAGACAGCTATTACAAAACCGTAAACATCTACAAGTTCAGCCGTCATTTCTCGGAAGTGTATTATGTGCCTTTTCTTGACGCATATCAAACCGCGCTCGGCGAAAACGAATACTATGAACAGGTGCTCAGAGTAATAACAATGCTTGACGAGCCTGCGATAAAGGCGAAGTGTTTAAGCGGACAAGCGTGGTATGAAATAGACGATATACAGGATTTGGATATTGCAAGTTCGATGTTCTCCAAAAGCGACGAGGAGAAAACCGCGCGTCTGCAAAGCCGTTACGGCGGTTACTGGCGTTATCCGAAACTCGTCGACTTCTGCTATCTTGTGAACCCGTATTTCCCGCCGAAGAAAATGCTCGATGAAATTCGCACGAACCTTGAAAAGCTGATAACGCAATATCCGTCGGGTATGGGAGTAAACTCGCTCCTCGCGGCGAAAAATTTTAACGTAATGCAGGAGAATATTATAGTAGGAAACGGCGCGGCGGAGTTGATAAAGTCGCTGATGTCAATGCAAAGCGGTAAAACGGGATTTGTGCGCCCGACGTTTGAGGAATATCCTAACAGATACACCGAGGAAAATTCCGTGTGCTTTATTCCGCAGAACAAAGATTTTTCCTACACCGCCGATGATTTAACGGAGTTTTTCGCCGACAAAAACATCAGTACTCTTGTTTTAATCAACCCCGACAATCCGAGCGGGAATTACCTGAAAAAAGCGGACGTTATGCGCCTTTGCGAATGGTGCGGTGCGCGGGGGATAAAGCTGATTTTGGACGAATCGTTCGCGGACTTTTCCGATGAACGTGACAATACGTTTATAAAGCAGGATTTCCTCTCAGCGAATACGCACGTTTATGTTATGAAGAGCATATCGAAAAGCTACGGCGTGCCGGGTCTGCGGCTGGGCGTTCTCGCGTCGGGCGATACGGACGCGATAGCGCGTATGAAAAAGGACGTTGCGATTTGGAACATAAATTCAATAGCGGAATTTTATATGCAGATAGAAGAAAAGTACCGCAAGGACTACAGCGCGTCGCTTGAAAAACTGCGTATAGAGCGCGGACGGCTGTTTGACGCGCTGAACGCGATACCGTATCTGCGCCCTATCCCGTCGCAGGCGAACTACATTATGGCGGAACTCACCGACGGCACGACCGCAAGGGAACTCACAAAAAAACTCCTCGCAGAGCATTTGCTGATTAAGGATTTGAGCAAGAAAACGGGCGGGGAATATATTCGTATCGCGGTAAGGGACGCTAAAGATAATCAGAAATTGATTAATGCGCTGACGGCGATAAAAAAGTAATGTAGCAGCCGTAACCGACCCTGCCGTAGGCTGTGAAAGTTTCGCCTACTAGAGGCTAGAAGTCAGAAGCTAGAAATTAAGAGAAGATGAGGTTTAAACGTTAATCCCACACTCTAGCAACTAGCATCTAATCTCTAGACTCTAACAGCTCATTCCGCGCGCCAAAAGGCACGCGATGAACCATAAGTCTAAAGCCACCTAACCGCTTTAAAGGCGCATTAGGCGTGGCTCAATTCAAGCGCCCCCGCCGTTATCAGTTTATAGTGTACGCATTATCCGCTTCGCGGAAAACGCTGTGCAAAGTGAATAGTAGATTGCGCCCTCTCCCGCCTACGGCGGGAGAGGGCGCATAAACAATTCAAAACGATTTCCCCGCCGACGGCGGGGAAACGCTTACTTTAATTCACAAGTGCTTTCCCCCGCCGTCGGCGGGGGAGTTTATGCTGTTTAAATTTTAAAACGCAATTCTCTCCTCAATGTACGCTTTCACGTCGGAAATCGGTATCCGCACCTGCTCCATTGTGTCGCGTTCGCGGACGGTCACGCAGTTGTCGGTTTCGCTGTCGAAATCATAGGTTACACAAAACGGCGTGCCAATTTCGTCTTGACGGCGGTAGCGCTTGCCGATCGCACCCGCGTCGTCGTAATCAACACAGAAATATTTGGAAAGTTCCTCGCAGAGCGCCCCCGCCTTTTCAGAGAGTTTCTTTGACAGCGGAAGTATAGCCGTTTTCACGGGCGCAAGCGCGGGGTGCAGGCGCATAACCGTGCGGGTCGTGCCGTCCTCCAGAGTTTCCTCGTCGTAAGCGTCGCACACTACCGCTAAGAACAGACGTTCCACGCCAAGCGACGGCTCGATAACGTACGGGATATATTTCTCGTTCGTTTCGGGGTCAAAGTATTCAAGCGATTTTCCGCTTGTTTTCATATGCTGTGTAAGGTCATAGTCCGTGCGGTCGGCAACGCCCCAAAGTTCTCCCCAGCCGAACGGGAACAGGAACTCAAAGTCCGTTGTCGCTTTGGAGTAGAAACAAAGTTCTTCGGGCGAATGGTCGCGCAGTCTGACGCTCTCCTCTTTAAGACCCAGCGACAGCAAAAAGTTCTTGCAATACGTTCTCCAATAATCGAACCATTCAAGGTCGGTGCCGGGCTTGCAGAAAAATTCAAGTTCCATTTGCTCAAACTCTCGTACACGGAATATGAACTGCCCAGGCGTTATCTCGTTTCTGAACGACTTGCCTATCTGCCCTACGCCGAACGGTACTTTTTTACGGCTTGTGCGCTGAATATTCGCGAAGTTCACGAATATGCCCTGTGCGGTTTCGGGACGAAGATAGAGTTCGCTCTTGCTGTCCTCTACAGTACCCTGTGCGGTCTTGAACATTAAGTTGAACTGCCGAATATCCGTAAAGTTAGTACTCCCGCAGTCGGGGCATTTAATGCCTTTTTCGCGGATATACGTCATCATCTGTTCATTCGACCAGCCGTCGGCGGTAGTTTCGCCGAAGTCCTCTATCAGCTTGTCGGCGCGGTGACGCGTCTTGCAGTCCTTGCAGTCCATAAGCGGGTCGGAAAAACCTCCGACGTGTCCAGACGCTACCCACGTCTGCGGGTTCATCAAAATCGCGCTGTCAAGCCCTACGTTGTATTTGTTCTCCTGAATGAACTTCTTGCGCCACGCCTTTTTGATGTTCTCCTTGAGTTCCACCCCAAGCGGACCGTAATCCCAAGTATTAGCCAACCCGCCGTAAATTTCACTTCCGGGGTAGACGTAACCTCTATGGATACATAGATTTTTAATTGTTTCTAAAGTCTTTTCGGTGTTCTTCATTATCGTTCCCTTTCTTAAGGTTAAGTTATTAGAGAATAGTTGCTAGAGATTAGTTAATTGTGCGCACTTCGTGCGCGGAAAGATTGTCTTTGAATGATTAGGTTGACACACTCGGTCAAAGCCACACTTGCACGGACGGTGCAGGTGCGTATTGACTTAAAGACAATCTTTCTGTCCGCCGTAGGCTGTGGCAGGATGCCACATCGTTTCGCCTAAAGCGTCGGCACGATGCCGACGCAAAAAAGCGAAACAGCGGACACACTAAAACTAATCTCTAATCTCTATTCTCTAGCTACTATTTTACAGCCATATCAGCCCTCCGCGCCTATGGTTCAGGCGTTCAACCTCCCGCATAAACTCCTGTTCATACAGAATAAAGTCCTCAATGCTGTCGGCGGTACTGCTCATTTCACTTACAAAGGCTTTGAACTCCGTTTCAAGCATTACTTCGTGGAACATATTCTCGTAACGGTCTAAGAAGTTCCGCATAGCGGGCGCGGCTGAAACTACTTTGTCCCGCTTGTCTTTCAAAACCGTAGGCACTTTGACGTTCTCGAAATAATCGCATACGCCGCGAAGTGCATTGACGGCTGTTTCGGCTCGCTTTTTGTTTTCGCGGACAAGGTTAAGCACGGCGGGCATACCGTTTGCGCGGTACTCCGCGGTAATTTCGTTCGTAATAACCGCGAGTTCCGTGAAATTTTCATCGAAAATATCGTTCTGCTTTTTGGCTTTATTGATATTTCCGTTTGATATTAAAACCAAACAAAGCGGGATAATCACCGCCGTAACAAGCGGGAGTACAACCGCGAGGACTCTGTTCTTTTTCATAAAAATTTACGGTTTAAATCAGATTTTAAATCTTAGATTTTAACAATCCAGCCCATATCGTCGGGAATTTTTCCGTACTGTATACCCGTCATCGTGTCGTACAGTTTCTGCGAGATAGGACCTATCTTGTTATCGTTTATCGTCATTATCTTGTCGCCCCATTTAAGGTGACCTACGGGCGAGATAACCGCCGCCGTACCCGTGCCGAACACCTCGTCCAGCTTGCCGCTGTCGTAAGCCTCGGCTACTTCCTGAATGGTTATCCTGCGCTCCGATACTTTCATACCCCACTTTTGGCAGAGTTCAATAGATGATTTTCTAGTAATTCCGGGAAGTACAGAACCCGTAAGTTTCGGCGTTATTACTTCACCGTCGATAACGAAGAAAATATTCATTGAGCCTACTTCTTCGATATACTTCTGTTCCACGCCGTCAAGCCAGAGAACCTGTTCATAATCCTGATTATGCGCTTCGTCCTGACCTTTAAGGGAAATAGCGTAGTTCGCGGCGGTCTTTGCGAAACCCGTACCGCCTCTTACGGCTCTTACATATTTCTCCTCGACATAGATTTTCACGGGGTTCAAGCCCGTTGAATAGTACGCGCCCGACGGCGAGAGGATAATCATAAACAGATAGTGGTCTGCGGGTCTTACGCCGACATACGGGTCTGTCGCGAAGATGAACGGGCGAATGTAAAGCGACGCGCCGTCCGTATGCGGTATCCAGTCCTTTTCGAGTTCAATAAGCTGTTTCAGCGCGCTTAGTACGAACTCCTCGTCTATCTTAGGAATGACCATTCTTTCAGCGGAAACGTTCATGCGCTTGAAGTTTTCATCGGGTCTGAAAAGCTGAATAGAGCCGTCCGCCGTGCGGTATGCTTTCAGTCCCTCGAAAATTTCCTGTCCGTAGTGCAGGCACATAGCGGCGGGCGACAGCGAAATTTCGCCGTAAGGCACGATACGCGCGTTATGCCAGCCCTCGCCCGTGTCGTAGTTCATCACGAACATATGGTCCGTAAAGATATGCCCGAACCCTAATTTGGTTTCATCAGCGGGCTTTTCCTTTGGCGCTGTTGTCTTTTGAACTTTGATTTCCATGT
This sequence comes from uncultured Clostridia bacterium, assembly GCA_947628655.1. GTDB lineage: Bacteria > Bacillota > Clostridia > Oscillospirales > Ruminococcaceae > CAG-115. The sequence goes on from CANRAS010000017.1 coordinate 10,467, forward strand.
CAAATACCTTCCTTTTTGCTTTAGGGGAGTTTTGCTCTCCGTATTTATTTATACATAGATATTGTAGCACTTTTTGTTTAAATTGTCAAGTAGTTTGATAGAGAATAGCCGAGTAGTTGCTAGAGAATAGTAGTTAGTAGTTAGTAATAGAGTTGCCCGCCGTAGGCGGGCAATTTTAGATTGTCCTTTAATTAATATGCCCCTGCACCGCGGTGCAGGGGCGTATTGCTTTTAAGACAACCTAGCCCGCGTTTTGCGCAAAGCGCAAAACAACGGCGCGACAGCGCCGTTAATTCGCCGTCAGGCGAATTGCGGGCGGTCGGGCAGCGGCGCGGTACGGGCGGTAAGGGCGCGTTTGACGCGGGACGGTAAACTAATGCGGGATAAGGGAATGGGGCGCTTGAGTTGAGCCACCCAAACCTCACGGACGTTGCAGGGGCGTATTGATTTAAAGACAATCTAAAATTGCCCGCCTACGGCGGGCAACTCTATTACTAATTACTAACAACTATTCTCTAAAAACTACTTAACCACTCGCACTCCAACAACATTTTCAACCGCTTCCAGCTTATCTTCAATGCCGTTTGTGTTGCCTTTAACGTCAAGGCAGGTGTACGCGTAGTCTTTCTTGGACTTGCTTTCCATATTCTCAATGTTAAGCCCCGCCGCCGATACGGGCGCGGTTATGCTGTTGATTACGCCCTCGACGTTCTTGTGGATAACGCATATTTTCGCGTCGCCCGTGACGGGCATTGCCATATTCGGCAGGTTTACGGAGTTTTTGATGTTGCCGTGTTCGATATAATCAATAAGTTCGTTTACCGCCATAACAGCGCAGTTGTCCTCGCTTTCGGGAGTGGACGCGCCGAGGTGCGGGAGTACTATAACATTCTCGTGTCCGATAAGCGTATCAGAGCCGAAGTCCGTTACATAGCAAGCCATTCCGCCGTTGTCAAGAGCCGCGAGAACGTCGCTTTCTGCTACGAGCGAATCGCGCGAGAAATTAAGCAGACGTACGCTCTTCTTCATGAGCGCTATAGCGTCGGCGTTTATCATACCCTTTGTATCGGGAGTTGCGGGAACGTGCAGGGTAATGTAATCGCACGTTTCGTAAATCTCTTTAACGTCCTTTACATACTTCACCTTGCCCGAAAGTTTCAGCGCGTGTTCTACGTTGAGGAACGGGTCGTAGCCTATTACGTCCATTCCGAGAGCCGCCGCTGCGTTCGCAACGAGTACGCCGATTGCTCCCAAACCGACAACGCCGAGTTTCTTGCCCATTATTTCGGGACCTACAAACTGGCTCTTGCCTTTTTCAACTAGTTTTGAAACCTCGTCGCCCTTGCCTTTGAGGGTCTTTACCCATTCCATAGACGCGGGAATTTTGCGCGACGAGAGCAAAAGCGCGCAAATCACGAGTTCTTTAACCGCGTTCGCGTTCGCGCCGGGAGTATTGAATACCACAACGCCGTTTTCACTGCACTTGTCTATCGGGATATTGTTTACACCCGCGCCCGCTCTTGCAATCGCAAGAAGATTAGAGCCGAGTTCCATATCGTGCATAGCCGCGCTGCGCACGAGTATCGCGTCGGGATTTGCCGCGCCGTCGCTTACGGTGTATTTGCTCTTGTCGAACAAGTCCGTACCGCAGGACGCGATTTTGTTTAATGTTTGAATGTTGTACATTTCAATTACCTGCTTTCCGTTTAGTAGTTAGAGAATAGAAAAATAGAGATTAGTTTTTGCCCAGCGGGGGCAAAAACTAACGACCGGAGAATTATCCGCACAGCGGATAACTCGGCTATTCTCTAATCACTTAATTATTATCAAGTTTCGGGGTTGATGTTTCCCCGTGCATTTCAAGCTGTTCATCGGCTATCACGTCAACGCTGACAGGCGAAACTATCGGCTTGCCGTTTTTGTCATAGAGAACGCTAAGCGAGGAGTATTCCCCCGATTGCCTTATGGCAACATAATTCACGCCCGTCATTCGGTCAACTACAACCATATAGTCAAAATTCGCGTCATCGCTGTCTTTGCGGGCGTGCGCCCGTATGTCGTAGCTGAACTTTTCCTTTATCCTAAATCTGGACAGGTTTAGCGTTTCCTTTTCGCCGTTTGGGTTTTCGCCTTTGGTATTGCTAACGTTCATACCTTAGCCGTTCTCAGCCTCGAACTTCTTCATAAACTCTACTAACTTTTCAACGCCCTCGATAGGCATTGCGTTGTAGATTGACGCGCGCATACCGCCGACGGTTCTGTGACCTTTGAGGTTCTCAAAGCCTGCGGCTTTGCTCTCCTTTACGAACTTCGCGTCAAGTTCTTCATTGCCCGTAACGAACGGAACGTTCATCAGCGAACGGTCCTCGGGGCGTACAGTTCCTTTAAACAGCTTGCTCTGGTCTAGGAAGTCATAGAGTATCTTCGCTTTCTTTTCGTTCAGTTCTTTCATAGCCGAAAGACCGCCCATTTTCTTTATCCACTTGAACACTTTTCCGCAGATATAGATAGCGTAGCAGTTCGGTGTGTTGTAAAGCGAACCGTTGTCCGCTTGTGTTTTCCACTTCAGCATTGTCGGAGTACCCGGCAGAACATCATCGGTGATAAGGTCCTCACGGATTATCGAGATAACAAGCCCCGCAGGTCCTACATTCTTCTGAACGCCGCCGTAGATAACGCCGTACTTCGTCACATCTACGGGTTCGCTTAAAAAGCAGGAGGAAACGTCCGCCACAAGGATTTTGCCCTTTGTATTCGGCAGAGTTTTGAACTTCGTGCCGTAAATCGTGTTATTCTCGCAGATATAAACATAGTCCGCGTCGTCGGGAATAGGCAGGTCGGAGCAGTCGGGAATATACGAGAACGTTTTGTCCGCAGAGGACGCGACCTCGACAGCCTCGCCGAACAATTTCGCCTCCTGATACGCTTTCTTCGCCCATTGACCCGTGATTATGTACGCGGCTTTTTTGTTCTTCATAAGGTTCATCGGAACAGCCGCGAACTGCTGTGACGCGCCGCCCTGCAAAAACAGCACCTTATAATTGTCGGGGATATTCATAAGTTCGCGAATATCCTTTTCGGCGGTCTTGATTATATCGTCGTAAGCCTTTGAACGGTGCGACATCTCCATTACCGACATACCCGTGCCGTTATAGTCGAGCATTTCGTCCGCCGCCTCTTTAAGTACCTCTTCGGGCAGTACAGCGGGACCCGCGCTGAAATTGTAAACTCTCATTGGATTTCCTCCTGTTATATTTTACCAATTTATTTTAGGGTAATTTACCCCACTATTCCCATTATATTACTTTTTGGGGAATATGTCAAGGGGGTAAATGGGGGTTTTGGGGAAAATTCATTTGGATTTCGTGGAGAGGGGGCGCAGTTAACAGTTAACAGTGCATAGTGCTGAGTGCATAGTATGAATAGAGTTGCGCCCTGTTTCGCTTTGCTGTCGGCGCATCGTGCGCCGACTTTGGGCGAAACGGTAGCGGCGTCCTGCCGCTACCTTGCGGGCGCGGATTAGATTGTCTTTGGGTCAATACGTTGTTCGCATTATCGCGCGTTCGGCGTGGCTCAATTCAAGCGCCCCTTGCCCTTATCCCGCATTAGTTTACCGTCCAGCGTATTAACGCGCCTGCACCGTCCGTACCGCGCCTTTGCGCGGCCGCCCGCAATTCGCCTGACGGCGAATTAACGGCGCTTACGCGCCGTTGTTTTGCGCTTTGCGCAAAACGCGGGCTAGGTGATACAGGCGCACTACGACCCGCAGGTCTTACTTCTTACTTCTAACTTCTCTAAAATCCACCCATAATTTAAAATAAACCCCTTGACAATTAATAATCCCCGTGCTATAATAAACGTAAGAATATCTAAAAGGTGGTGTACGGTTATGCAAATAGGAAATGCTGTCGGCGGAGCGGGGCTTTACGGTTCGGAAAACGCGCCTGCAACCAAGGAAAACATCACGGGTACTATTCAAAAACTTCAGCGTCAGCTTGACGAGTTCAGGCGCGGGAACGGCGTATCGGGTTCGGAAAAGCTGAACAGCCGTGCGCTTAACCTCGAACAGCGCATTGATAACCTTAAAAAGCGTTTGGATAAGCTGGAAGAAAAGCAGGACGGCGAGTGCCAGACCTGCAAGAACCGCAAGTATCAGGACGAGAGCGACGACCCCGGCGTTTCGTTCCAGTCCGCGCAGACGATAGCGAAAGGCGCGGTTGCGGCGGCGGTGCGCGGTCACGAGCAGGAACACGTCGTGCGCGAACGTGCCAAAGCCGAGCGCGAGGGGCGCGAAGTCGTATCGCAGAGCGTGGTTATCAAGACCGCAGTCTGCCCCGAATGCGGTGACACATACGTCGCAGGCGGTGAAACGACGACCGTTACGAGAACGATAGTTGACAATTCCTCGAAAAACGATTTCGCCGGCAAGGGCAAGGAAAACCCGCTGGAGTGGAAGTTCAGCGCCGGCGATTATAAACAGGAAATCGAAAAAGGGCAGTTCTTAAATGTGCTGGTGTAAGTTTAAATTGTTTAAATTAAAGATTATTTACGAGTTCTCCCCCGCCTACGGCGGGGGAGAACTGCGGATAAATTATGGTTAGTGTTCTCCCCGCCGACGGCGGGGAGAACGCTTGTGTTATAACAGCCCACGGCGGGAAAGCATTTGCGTTATAATAGTTTACGGCGGGGAATGTTTGTGTTATTATACATACGGCAGGTGAAACGCTATGTTATAATTGCCAAAAATCAAAAAATTCCTAAAAAATACTTGAATATAGTAAACATTTGTGGTATAATGGTATTTGGAAATTTAGTTTTATCGTTGGGACTAAAGAGGACGCGCAGCAACGCTGCAACCAAAAGACAATCTAAATCGTCCGCGAAGCGGACACATTTGCTATACACTGTGCATTATACACTATGCACTATAAACTGCGCCCTCTCTTACTTCTTACTCCTTAAAGGTAACCTAAAATGTTAAATCTGATTATAATTCTGGAATGGCTCGCCATAGCGCTGATCTGCGTCGGGATTGTCTTACTTCTGAACGGTGAGGGCGCTCACGAGCAGAAATTGCTGATTTTCATTCTGTGCGGTTCGCTCGTGCAGAATTTCGGGTACTTGCTCGAAATCCTCGCGCCCGACGTGCAGTCCGCAGTGACGGCGGCGAAGATTGAGAACGTAGGCTCGGCGTTTATGCCGCTGTGCTTTTGCTGGTTTATCTATGAGCATTGCGATGTTCAAAGACCGACAAAACTTCTCGTCGCGCTCGGCGGGATAAGCTGTCTGGTACTGCCCGCCGTGTTCTTCAATTGGAACGGCTTGTTCTACAGCGGTTATGAATGGGTTCCGAGCGACTTGGGGTTCAATTACCTGTCGCTGTCATACGGTCCGTTGTATTATGTGTTCTTGACGACCCGCATTATTATCCCGTATTTGCTGTGTATGATAACCCTTCTGCGGGCTATCTTTACACATTCGGACAAGGCGGTCAGACGGCAGTATCGGATATTCTTTATCGTGTCGTCCTTGCCGTTTGTGATGATGATTGTGTTCGTGTTCAAGCTGTCGAATGTGTTCGACCTTACTCCGCTTACAATGGCTATCGCAATAGCAAGCGTAGTGATTGTCGTGTGGAGCAAGCGCAATTATGATTTCAGACACCTAGCCGCGGAAAAGGTTCTTGAGGGCTTGGGCGACGGCGTTGTCGCGCTGGACGACCACGACAGACTGATAAGCTACAATCAAGCCGCGACGTATATTTTCCCCGACCTGCCAAGTCACAAGATAGGAGAGAATATCCGCGTTGTAGAGGGTTTCCAGGAAGAAATGCTCGACGAGAATATCCCGCGCAGTTTTTCGATAAACGGACAGCACTATGAATGTCACAGCAAGTACATAACCGACGAGAGCGGGCGAAAACTCGGCTGCGTTATGCTGATGCTCGATATGACGGATATTAAGGCGTACATAAACGAGATAAAGCGCGTGCGCCAGCAGGCTGAAAAGGCGAACGTCGCAAAGAGCGAGTTCTTGGCGAATATGTCGCACGAGATACGCACTCCGATGAACGCGATAATCGGGCTTAACGATATTATTATGGAGGAATGTGAGGACCCGCAGATTTATTCGCACGCAAAGGACGTTCAGTCCGCCGCGCGAAATCTGCTTGCGATAATAAACGACATTCTCGACTTGTCTAAGGTCGAAGCGGGCAAAATGGAACTTGTCTGCACGGATTATCACTTGAAAACCATCATTGATGAAACCGTAGGTATGATGGATATGGCGGCGTCAAAGCGCGGATTGGTTCTGAAATACGACTGCGACACGTCTATCCCGTGCTGTTATTACGGCGACGAGGGGCGCATAAAGCAGATACTGATAAATATTCTGAACAACGCGATAAAGTTCACGACCGAGGGGTTTGTACACGTGCAGGTAAAGGGCGAACCCGTCGGCGACGAGGAACTGATTACCGTGCGCGTTGAGGACACGGGCTGCGGTATAAAGGAAAGCGATTTAGGCAAGATTTTCGACGACTTCCGTCAGGTTGACTCCAAACGAAACCGCTCTGTTGAGGGTACGGGTCTGGGTCTTGCTATAGTAAAGCACTTGGTGGAACTTATGAAAGGCACTATCAAGGTGGAAAGCGTTTACGGCAAGGGAACTGTAGTGACGTTTACTATCCTGCAGAAAATCGTCGATCACCGCAGTATAGCGGAAGTACCCGAACTTCAGCAGGCAGACGCCGAGGGTACGGAGGCGTTCACCGCACCCGACGTGAAAGTACTCGTCGTGGACGACAACGCCGTCAACCGCAAGGTGGCGCGCGGTTTCCTCAAAAGCTACGCGCTTGACCTCACCGAGGCGGGCAGCGGGCAGGAGGCTATAGATTTAGTCCGCGCGAACAAATACGATATTATCTTTATGGACCATATGATGCCCGTAATGGACGGCATAGAGGCGGCGGAGATAATACGCCGCGACTGCGGAGAAAACGGCACCGCGCCCGCTATAATCGCGCTTACGGCGAACGCTATGGAGGGTACGCGCGAACGCTTTCTTGACAGCGGATTTCAGGATTTCGTCCCGAAACCGCTCGACCGCAAGGAACTCGGCAGGGTGCTTATGCGGTGGATACCCGAAGAACGCAGGCGCGCCGCCGACAGCGAACAGTCCGACGAGCGCTTAGACCCGAACTTCTTCAGAATAGAGGGCATTGACATCGGCGCGGCGTCGCGGTATTTTGTCGGCACGAACGAAAGTTTCGAGGAACTTCTCGAACTTTACTGCATAGACGGACAGCGCAAAAAAGACCTGCTGTGCGAATTGTCGGGGACGGATCTGGAGAGTTACTGCGTTGAAGTCCACGGGCTGAAAAGCGCGTCGGCGAATATCGGCGCTATGAAAGTTTCAAATATGGCGCGGGAACACGAAAACGCCGCCCAGCGCGGCGACGCGGATTTCATCGCGATGAACTTTCCCCGCCTTTTGGAAACATACGAAACGCTGTTATTAAACATAAGGCTGTTTTTAGACAGCCACAGCACGCAGGATAACTCAGAGAAACTTCCCGCGCTCTCTCACGCGGATTTGCGAAAGCAGACGGACGCCGCGCTAAGACAGCTTGAGTGTTTCAAGTCAAAAGAGTGTATGGGGATAGTCGAAGAACTGTTAAAGCACGAACTTCCAAAATACGCCGAGGAAAGTCTAAAGGGTATTCACGAACAGTTAAAGCTGTTTGAGGACGACAACGCGGAGGCGCTTTTGAAAAAACTTTTGTGTATAATAGACGAGGAGGAAACTTTGAATGATAACTAGAAGAGGTGTGAAGAAAAAGAAAATTCTTGCCGTTGACGACGCGGCTATCATTCTTCAAAGAATAAGCGATATTCTAAGCAAGGATTACGAGGTTATCACGGTAAATTCGGGTTCGAGGGCTTTGCGTTATCTTGAAACCGATAAACCCGACCTTATTCTGATGGACATTCGTATGACCCCGAAAGACGGCTTTGAAACCCTGCGCGAAATACGCGAAATGGACGACCGCGCCGATATTCCCGTGATAATGCTGACGGGCGTTGAGGATAAGCGTTTCGTCGTCGAGGGGATAAATCTCGGCATATGCGATTATGTGCTGAAACCGTTCGCGTCGGGCGATTTGCTCGAACGCATTGAACGGGTATTCAAGGGAGAAAAGGACGCGCAAAAGCTGAAAAACGGAGGATAATCAATGGAAAAGGCTCTTACCAAAGATACGCTCGAAAAAATTCTCGACGGGGCTATACGCGATGTGACGGAGCAGACGGCAGGCGTACAGCTTGTCAAGGAACAGCAAAATCCTTTGGGCGACAACATCTGCACGGTTCATATCACGTTCGACAAGGGATTTGACAAGGGGCTTATTCTCTACGCCGACACAAGCCTGCTTATGCGAATGGCGCAGAATACGTTCCACGATGAAAACATTTCGCGCGAGGATTTAGAGGAATTTGGCAAGGAATATTTCAACGTGCTTTGCGGGAAAGTTGCGGGCGCGCTGTTTCGTGAAACTCAGACCGCCGCGCATTTCAGCCCGCCGACGTTTTACAGCGGGCGGTTTTTCCCCGAAAGCCGCGAGGCGGTGTTTGCGCTGACTTACTCCGACGGCAACAGCGACGGCGCGGCGATAGTACACTACAGAAAAGGCAGCGCGGAAGAATAACATACGATTAATTCCTGAAAGGAGAAAATATAAAAATGAGCAAGAGAATTATGATGGTTGATGATTCAAGGCTTGTGAAAGTTCAGCTTGAAGAGGCGTTAAAAGGCACGGAATACGAGATAGTGTACCACTCCAAAAGCGGCGAGGAGGCTGTCGAGCAATACCCGAATATAAACCCCGATTTGGTGACAATGGACATAATTATGGGCGGTATGGACGGACTTGACGCGGCGGAGATAATCCTAAAATCCGACCCGAACGCGCGTATCGTTATGGTAACGTCCCTAGCCTACGAGGACACGATAGAACGCGCCAAGGCGATTGGAGTTCGCGGGTTCGTGGATAAGCCGTTTAATAGGGAACAGCTTTTAAAGGCGTTCGCGGAGGCGTTAGCCTGATAGTTGATAGAGAATAGTTGTTAGTAATTAGTAATAGAGTTGCCCGCCGTAGGCGGGCAATTTTAGATTGTCTTTAAGTCAATACGCCCCTGCAACGTCCGTGAGGTTTGGGTGGCTCAACTCAAGCGCCCCATTCCCTTATCCCGCATTAGTTTACCGTCCCGCGTCAAACGCGCCCTTACCGCCCGTACCGCGCCGCTGCCCGACCGCCCGCAATTCGCCTGACGGCGAATTAACGGCGCTGTCGCGCCGTTGTTTTGCGCTTTGCGCAAAACGCGGGCTAGGTTGTCTTAAAATCAATACGCCCCTGCACCGCGGTGCAGGGGCATATTAATTAAAGGACAATCTAATCGTCCGCGAGAGCGGACACATTATACTATTCACTGTGCATTCTTAACTATAAACTGTTTACAGCGGAACGAACACAATATCTCCGCCTTGAACAGTCGCGCGAACTCTGTTCTCCATAGAATTAACTTTAAGTATCGACGAGTTTATTCGGAGCGTTACTCCGGGGTAAATTATCCGCTTTACCGAAACATACAGGTTCTGCATAAGTTTCAGCGCCTCGTCTATTTCCTCTATACGGCGCTTGTTCGTGCGGAGTTGATTTAGCAGGCGCAGACGGTTGCGGCGCGCCTCGGTCTGCATTTGCTCGCGTTCGGGCGAGAGTTTGCCTTTCTTTGCGTAATCCGCCAGAGTAACCAAAATCTTGCCAAGCTGGTCTGTCTGCTCGTTCATCTGCGCGTCCTCTTTTTCAAGGCGTTCGCGCTCCTCGGATAATACCGCGTTGTTGCCCAGCGTTACTATCGTCTTTGTGTAGTTCTCCGAACCGATAACGGACGCTTCAACGCCGTTCAGCGCGGTGAACTTACCGCCTACCATAACGCCCTTTCCCGACGCTATTATCCTGTCGGACGCGAAAATCTCACCGCCTACGAACGACTGACTTTCAACATTGCCCTTAGCCGTAATATCGCTGTTCTCGCAAAATCCGACCTTGACGTTCGCCTTGCTTTCTATTTTTGAATTGATAACGCCGACTTTTACGGAAATATCGCCGTCCGCAATTATCTCCGCGCCCGTCACAAGTCCCATAATCGTTATGCTCCGCTTTGACGCAACGCGAAATCCCTCGAAAACACCGCCCTTTATCGTGATGTCGCCGATGAAGTCGATGTTTCCGCTTGACACGTCCACGTCGCCGTTTATGACGATTTTCTCCTCAACGACAAACGCGCCGTTTTTGAACACGAGGTTGCCGTTTATCGAGGCGACGATTTGAGTATCGTCGTTTATAAGTTCCGTACCCGCGCCTACGGTGTAATTCGCGGGAGAGCCTACTTTCTGCGCAACGGGCATACCCGTAATATCCATACCCGGTTCGCCCTCGGTCGGGAACGTAATCTCCGCTATCGGAGTTCCCGCCGTGATGTTGTTTATAAGCCCCAAGTCCTTGAAATTCACAACGCCGTGTTCGTCCTCAACGGGAGCGACGTGTTTATCCTTTGCGAAGTAATATTGTATAGTACCGTCGATACCGTCCTGCGGGGGTTCCCACCTTGCGGCGCAGATATTTTCGTTATACCTCTGCTGTTCGACCGCCATTTTGATATTATCGTCGAGTATTCCGAACGTGACAAAGTTCTCCTCCAGCGCCTGATAGACCTTATCGAGCGTTATCCCCATACCGCCGTTTTCGGGGTGAGTGAACGAAACGAACGCCGCCGTACGGTTCGGGTCTATAGAAATTTCCACCACGGAGCTTTTCGGTATTTTATTCTCAAAATTTGACATACGCGCCTCTCTTTCTGTACAAGAACGGAAAACTTACGTTTCCGCGAGAGTACAATAATCCTTATACAAATTATATCATATCCGAATACGTTTTGCAACACCGCGCGGAAAATTTAGGCATTTCCTACAAAATACACGCGCGTTATTCTACAAATCGGATAGATTTTACCAAAGATGATACGGCGTTACGCTCCCGCGTAACCTAGCCCGCGTTTTGCGCGGAGCGCAAAACAACGGCGCGACAGCGCCGTTAATTCGCCGTCAGGCGAATTGCGGGCGGTCGGGCAACGCGCGTACACGGGCGGTGCAGGCGCGTTAATACGCGGGACGGTAAACTAATGCGGGATAAGGGAAAGGGGCGCTTGAATTGAGCCACGCCGAACGCGCGGTAAAGCGAACAACGTTTTGACCCGCAGACAATCTAATCCGCGCCCGCAAGGTAGCGGCAGGACGCCGCTGCCGTTTCGCCCAAAGTCGGCGCACGATGCGCCGACAGCAAAGCGAAACAGGGCGCACCTTATACTATGCACTCAGCACTCTTAACTTTAAACTGTTACAGGGCGCTTGAATTGAGCCACGCCGAACGCGCGATAATGCGAACGACGCGCTTACCTAAAAACAATCTAAAATTGCCCGCCAACGGCGGGCAACATCGAGCAATCCGCGACAGCGGATTGCGAACTAATCTCTAATAACTATTCTCCAGCTACTTAATCTTCCGTCTGCCCCGCCCTCAAAAATTCTCCGCAACGTGCTTGTTCACGTCCTTGCTCAAATCGAACGGCGTTGTCTGGTAGACGTAGTAGTTCAGCCAATTTGTATAAATCAGCGCGGAGTGCGCGCGCCATTTCAGTACGGGCGGTTTTGACGGGTCGTCGTCGGGGTAGTAGTGGCGCGGTATCTGCGGGTTAAGTCCCTTTACCAAATCGCGGCGGTATTCGGTGTCGAGCGTTTCCGCGTCATATTCCGAATGTCCCATAATGAAAAACCTGCTCCCGTCCTCACTTCCGACGGCGTAAACTCCCGCCTCGTCCGAAATCGCCATAAGCCGTAAATCGGGGACTTTCAGAATATCCTCCGCGCGGATTTCCGTGTGCCGTGAATGGGGCGCGAAAAACACACTGTCGAACCCGTGGAACAGCCGCGCTTTCGGGGTCAGCAGTCTATGCTCGAATACTCCCGAAATCTTCTGCGGCACGGGGTATTTTTTTATTCCGTAGTGATAATAAAGCGCCGCCTGCGCTCCCCAGCAAATATGAAACGTCGAATGAACGTGGTCGGTCGTCCAGTCCATAATACGGCAGAGTTCTTCCCAATAGTCCACTTCCTCGAACTCCATTTGTTCTATCGGCGCACCCGTGATTATAAAGCCGTCGTACTTTACGTCCTTTATATCGTCAAACGTTTTATAGAACGCTATCAAATGTTCCTGCGGGGTGTTCTTCCCTTGGTGCGTTGACGCTTGTATAAAGTCAACCTCGACTTGCAGAGGGCTGTTTGACAAACTCCTCAAAATCTGCGTTTCGGTGACTATTTTAGTCGGCATTAAATTCAGTATTCCTATTTTCAGCGGTCTAATATCCTGGTGCAAGGCGCGGTATTCGGTCATTACGAAGATATGTTCTTTTTCGAGTACACTCTGCGCAGGCAGACCGTCGGGGATTTTTATAGGCATTTGTACATCTTCCTTTCCGTGGCGGGTATCTCTATTATACTACATTTGGTTGGAAAATGCAAGTGCTGATTTAAGTTGTTTAGAGAATAGTTATTAGAGATTAGTTCGCAATCCGCTTTGCGGATTGCTCTAGGTGTCCGCCTACGGCGGACTGATTAGATTGTCTGCGGGTCAATGCGTTGTTCGCATTATCCCGCATTAGTTTACCGTCCCGCGTATTAACGCGCCTGCGCCGCCGTGTACGCGCCGTTGCCCGACCGCCCGCAATTCGCCTAGCGGCGAATTAACGGCGCTGTCGCGCCGTTGTTTTGCGCGTTGCGCAAAACGCGGGCTAGGTTGTCTGCGGGTCAATGCGTTTCTGCGCCGACGGCACGGGTTGGGTGGCTTTAACCTGATGTGTCAGCTTTTCGGCTCAAAGACCCTTTTTCCGCGCGCCGAAGTTTCGACAGCTGTTCCGCGGTAAGTTCGGGGCTGTCATCATCAAACACAATCGGGCGTTCTTCCATAGCTTTAAGCATTTTCAGCTGTTTCTCGGAGGGCGGTTGCTTTAAATCTATTTCCTTTCTAACAATCATAATACATTCTCCTTCGGCTTGATAGTGATTAGTATGTATATCTCCCCGCCGACGGCGGGGAGAACACTGTTTATTACCCATTAATCCGCAATTTTTTCACCGCCGCAAAGTTCCCCAAGAGCAATGCGACTATCAGCGCTCCAAAATAAACGTAGGAAATCCACATAGGAAACACGGGTTCGCTCAGCGCGGGGTTGAAGTGCAGCCACGTTATCGTGTTCGCCATCGGGAACGCCCACATCGCTTTGACGTCAAGCGTGCAGGTAAGTACACCGAGAGATACGAGCGCGAACGCGCCCGCTATCCCCGCCACTTTCATTCCCAGCAAGCGAAACAGCATTATTATCAGCGACAACAGCCACAAGTACAGTATAAGCAAAATCGCCGTGTGAATAAGCGCGTAGGTAAAATTCATCTGGTTGTACAAGTTCGGCGGGAGGTATTCGTTCATCAGCGTGTGCGTTTCGTCGGGGAACATCGACGCGTATTTCGTCACGGTGTCGCTCCAGCGAAACCCCCAAAAGCCTTTCGGCGCGGTCATAAGACAGCACGAGATAAGCATAAAAAACACATAGATAACGCTTATAAAAAGCGAAGAGATAATTTCTCCAAACAGCCATCTCTTTCTGCCCGCGCGCTGAATGGTGAACAGGAAGTTCCCGTCCATATTCGGGAAATCGGATATTAAAATCAAAAACACCGACGGCAAAAACAACAGCAGTACCCCCGAATTTCCGACAGCGACAAACGCCTCGCCTGCGTTTACGGGAAGTCCCGTTTTGTCGGCGCGGGTGAACAGTTCTGTTATTACAAGATTGTAAATAATTATCATCAGCATACCGACGGTCATTATCCTAGGGTTCACAAATATTCGCCGAGCCTCCTGCACGGCTACGGAGATAAATATATTATTACGTCCCATTTTTCAGCCTCCGTATCCGCAGTATGCAAAACAGCGCCGCCGTTATCAAGAGAAACGCGCCGTTTATTATAATTATAGCAGTTACGTTTTGCGAGTAATTCAGAATTGAATTAATGCCGTCGGGGTGGATCGTATTCGCAAAAGCTAAGAGTTTTTCGTTTACCGTGAACGGGTCCTGCGTTGCTTTTACGCCGAGCATCATCGAAAACTGCCCCAGCGCGTACTTTAGGAAAAACGGCGTGCAGATTGTCACATACTTGTTTTGCGAGAAAACGCAAAGCACCATTGCTCCCGCAGAACATACCATTCCGTAAACGAACGTTTCGATAAGCCCCGCAATAATACAAAGCCCTGTCCCGCCAACGCCGAATATTTTCGACATCGCCGTGCCTTGCCAAAACGTATACTCTATAAACTGCGCCGACATTTCCGCGGGATACGCCGACAGCGGCGGGAACATAACCGCGCACAAAAGCGCGAACAGAGCGAACCCCAACATCAGCGTAAGCCCGCCCGCAAGCAGGAAAAACGCGCACGCGCCTATAGTACACTTCACAATTCCCGCGCGGGGGAGCGTAAACAGGCTCACTCGGCTTTTTTGTTCATCGACAAATATCGTAACGCTTGCAAGCGTCGTGACGACAGGCACGAACATACTTATCCAGTTGCCGAAACCCGCTTTGAACACGGCGTATGAATTAAGCGAAACATCGCCGAGCATTGCCGCTTTCGAGTATTGCGCGAACATTTCGATTATCGTTTTAGTACCCGTTTCGCGGTCGTTATAAACTCCAGAGAACATACATATAACCGCGGTCGCGAGGATAGAACACCAGAATGTTGGCGAGGTGAAAAGTTTTTTGAAACAGTTGACAAAGTACAATTGTATTGCCCTCCTAGTTGTTAGAGAATAGTTGTTAGTAGTTAGTTTTAAAGCGCGCGCTGTTTCCCCGCCGCAGGCGGGGAGGACGCTTTTGTATTTGCCCGCTTTATTGCGTATCGTAAACCGTTTCCCAGTCGGTTTTATAATAAAACATCACCTTGCCCGTGACGGCGTTTACATATACTACATATTTATAATTATCCGTTGTGTTGTGACATCTGAATTTCCATACGGGAGTTGCTCCGTATTTTCTGTTGCTGTTGCTGTCGCTGTCCTCTAACGGATACATTCCCGAATAGAGCAGTTCCACTCTTGAAAGCTGTAAATCCATTCCCGCGCCGAAAGACTGCGAGAACACGTTTATAACCTCGTCCAGAGGAATTACGCTGTCTATTTCGTAGTTTTCTTCTGCGGTATATTCCCCCATGCCCCCAGCCAGCGATTCCAGTTTGTCGCTTTGTAACATTACCGCATTTGTGGGGAAAACTTTGTAGTCATAGTCGTAGGTTTGCTTTTCGTAATAACTCATACCGAAATCGTCGGGACTTTCATAAGTGTCAAAAATAACGCCCTCATATGACGGCGCCATCGTATAGGAAAAACAATATTTTCCGTTGTTTGTATCAAGAACCTTGACTTGATAAACGTCGGGCTGTAAAGAACCGCCCCAACTGTACTCGTTTTCGGAAACAATTTTCTTTACAGCGTCGCACCCCTCTTTTATTGACATTTCCTTGTCGGCAAGCTGATAGGAGTCGGAAGAATTGACATCGAGGTAATTCCTTGTTATTTCAAAAAACTGCGGGGCGAATGTAAGCGCGACGTAATTTTTCGGAAAGTCGGGCGAAAGGCTTCTCATTGCATCATGATTTAATCCGTTAACGCCTGGACTCCACGAAAGCATATCAAGATAAGCTCTGTCGGTAAGTACCATGAGGTCGCTTATGCCCTGTTCGCCGCTTTTCAGTTGGTCAATATAGTCGCAAACGGGGCGTTTTTCATGGTCATCAAGGTCATCTGAATAAAAATAATACAACTCGTCCTTGTCCTCTTCGGAATAAATATCCGAAAATTCTTTGTTAAAAACTTTGTCGAATTTTTCGTACAGGGTGTTAAAGTCATATTTCGCGGGGGGCGTAAGCGTGAGATTATAAAGCACGTCGGCATCGGGAATTTTCACCGTGAAATCATCGGTTGTGTGAACGTTTTTGTATTCCGTTGATTTGACGGTGTTAATTTGGTTGTCCAAATCTCCGCGCATTTCGGAAATCTTCTGAATTTTTTCATACGGCGTCGGAGGTTCGGCGGGGTCTGTATCGCTTGTTGCGGAGGTTTGTTCGCTTGTCGTTGAGTTGTCGGACGAAACAGCGGAAACCGCCGAACTCTCGCCCGAAGAACCGTCGCTTGTCAAAGAACTTTCTCCGTCCAAAGAATTGCTCTTTTGACAGCCCGAAAGTATTATAACGGATAAAAGACAAATAGTTGCAAGTGTTTTTTTCATAATGATTGTTCTCCTTTTCTAAATTGCCGACAGTTACGCGCAGTTAAGCGCGCGTAACTGTCGGTATATTGTGTTGTTTTTTATGGATTATGGGTTGATATTAAATCCAACCGTTCCACTTGCTTGGCAGGAAGTCTCACTTCTGCCAATAAAATGAAATACAACCAGTTTTTCATCGTCTATCGGTTCTGGATATTTAACTGACGAGTAACCTGTTGAGGTTATATTATAATCTGTCATTCCGTTAGCGGTCACCATAACTCTTCTGTCATTGCCGCCTTGAATAGTTGAGCAATAAGTCATATAACCGCCGCTATAATAATTAAGGTCGCGAGTAACGCTAGGTTCAAGTCCGGGTGTTCCGCTTGGTGCGCCGTTCACGGAGTAGACGTGCCATGACTTATCGGCAATATATGCGCTTGCAGTACCGCATAAAGCCCCAAAAGAAACCACGGCAGCCATTGCCAATGCAGAAATCCTTTTGAATGTTTTCTTTACCATAATAACCTACCTCCTAATAGTTTTTCTGGGAATTACCCCATAATTGTACCGGCAAAAGGAAGATTTAAATAATATGTAAAATTCCATTTACCATTATAAAGATTATATCACACTTTCTGTAAATTGTCAATAGAATTTCCATAAATTTCTATGTAATTCGCGATACATTGTTTGATAACTTTTATCGCGTTGTCCCGCCCTTGAATATTGTATTTGAGTTAAGGCGCTGACGCACTCAGTATATTGCGACCATTACTGCGTATCGTAAACCGTTTCCCAGTCGGTTTTATAATAAAATACCACCTTGCCCGTGACGGCGTTTACATATACTACATATTTGAAATTATCCGTTGTGTTGTAACATCTGAATTTCCATACGGGAGTTGCGCCGTAATTCGTTCTGCTGTCGTCCAGAGGATACATTCCCGAATAGAGCAGTTCCACTCTTGAAAGCTGTAAATCCATTCCCGCGCCGAAAGACTGCGAGAACACGTTTACAACCTCGTCCAGAGGAATTACGCTGTCTATTTCGTAGTTTTTTGTTGCGGTATATTCCTTTTTGCCCACAGTCAGCGATTCCAGCTTGTCGCTTTGCAGCATAAATGCAATTGTCGGAAAAACATCGTAGTCATAGTCGTAGGTTTTCATTTCGGAATAACTCATACCGAAGTCGTCGGGGCTTTCATAAGTGTCAAAAATAACGCCCTCATATGACGGCGCCATCGTATAAGAAAAACCGTAATTTCCGTTGTTCAAATCAAGCACCTTGACTTGATAAACATCGGGCTGTAAAGAACCGCCCCAACTGTACTCGTTTTCGGAAATGATTTTCTTTACAGCGTCGCACCCCTCTTTTATCGACATTTCTTTGTTAGAAAGAAAATATTTATCATCTGAATTAACATCGAGGTAATTCTTTGTTACTTCAAAATATTCTGGGGCGAATGTAAGCGAAACGTAATTTTTCGGAAAGTCGGGGGAAAGACTTCGCATTGTATCATGATTTATTCCGTAAACACCTGTATAATCATAGTGAATATCAAGATAAGCTCTGTCGGTTTCTACCACAAGTTCGCTGAAACTCTGCTCACCGCTTTTCAGCTTGTCAATATAGTCTTTAACGGGATATTTTACGCTATTATAATAAAAATAATACAGTTCGTCCTTGTCCTCCTCAGAATATATATCCGAAAATTCCTTGTCAAAAACCCTGTCGAATTTTTCGTACAGGGTGTTAAAGTCATATTCAGCGGGGGTCGTAAGCGTAAGGTTATAAAGCACATCGGTGTCGGGAATTTTAACCGTGAAATCATCGGTTGTGTGAACGTTTTTGTATTCCGTTGATTTGACGGTGTTTATTTGGTTGTCCAAATCTCCGCGCAGTTCGGAAATCTTCTGAATTTTTTCATACGGCGCAGGAGGTTCGGCGGGGTCTGTATCGCTTGTTGCGGAGGTTTGTTCGCTTGTCGCGGAGTTGTCGGACGAAACGGAGGAAACCGCCGAACTCTCGCCCGAAGAACCGTCGCTTGTCAAAGAACTTTCTCCGTCCAAAGAATTGCTCTTTTGACAGCCCGAAAGTATTATAACGGATAAAAGACAAATAATTGCAAGTGTTTTTTTCATAATGATTGTTCTCCTTTTCTAAATTGCCGACGGTTACGCGCAGTTAAGCGCGTAACTATCGACGTATTGAGTTAATTACTTAATGGATTAAGGGTTTCTGTTGTACCCAATCGTTCCGCTTGCTTGGCAGGAGGTTTCGCTTCTACCAATAAAATGGAATATAACATCATAGCCTGTTGGATTTGCTTGCTTAACGGACGAATAACCTGTTGTAGATATATAATAATCCGTCATTCCGTCAGCGGTCACCATAACTCTTCTGTCATTGCCGCCTTGAATTGATGAGCAATAGGTAATATAACCGCCGCCATAACTAGGGAATGTGCAAGTGTGGCTAGGTTCAAGTCCAGGCGTTCCGCTTGGCGCGCCATTCACGGAATAGACGTGCCATGAGTCTGCAACAAGATATGCGCTTGCAGAACTGCATAAAGCCCCAAAAGAAACCACGGCAGCCATTGCCAATGCAGAAATCCTTTTGATTGTTTTCTTTACCATAATAACCTACCTCCTAATAGTTTTTCTGGGAATTACCCCATAATTGTACCGGCAAAAGGAAGATTTAAATAATATGTAAAATTCCATTTACCATTATAAAGATTATATCACACTTTCTGTAAATTGTCAATAGAATTTCCATAAATTTCTATGTAATTCGCGATACATTGTTTGATAACTTTTATCGCGTTGTCCCGCCCTTGAATTTCGTCAACGGCGGTTTCTTTGCCCTCCAACTGCTTGTACACGGAAAAGAAGTGCCGCATTTCCTCGAAAATATGCGACGGCAAAGCCTCAATCCCGCGGTAAGCGTTGTAGTTCGGGTCCTCAAACGGAATGGCGATTATTTTCTCGTCGTTCTTGCCGTTATCAAGCATTGTGATTACGCCTATAGGATAACAGCGCACTTCAACAAGCGGGTCTATAGGCTCGTTGCAGAGAATAAGCACGTCGAGCGGGTCGCCGTCGTCCGCGAGAGTGCGCGGTATAAAGCCGTAATTCGCGGGGTAGTGCGTCGAGGTGTAGAGTATCCTGTCAAGGATAATAAATCCCGTCTGCTTGTCGAGTTCGTACTTTTTCTTACTTCCGCGCTCTATCTCCACCACGGCGATAAAGTCCTCGGGCGTAATCCTTTCGGGCGCAATATCGTGCAAAATGTTCATTGTAATTCCTCCTCCGTGAGTTTATAGTTTTATTATACTACATTTATTTGAAAATTGCAAGAGGGGATTGAGTTATTAGAGAATAGTTGTTAGTTATTAGTTTTGGTGCGCACTTCGTGCGCGGATTAGATTGTCTTTAAGTCAATGCGTTGACGCGCGGAGGAAAAGAGTTAAAACGCGTTCGCCTGCCGTTTTTTAAGAAACTTCGACTTTTTTTACAAAACCCCTTGACAAATAAGTCATAATATGCTATACTTTATCCGTACCCGCGAACAGGGGATTATCCCGTCTGTTTGCGGACAATAACCCAAAAATGTAAAATGCCTTATCAAGAGTGACATTGGCGGGTAGTAACTAGAAATTAAAGTTGCGCCACCCATTATAAGAAATGAAACTATCCACACGCGCCTATGTGGCGCAACTTTCGTTATTAGTTATTAGTTATTAGTTTTTGTGCGCGCTGCGCGCGCAGATTAGATTGTCTTTGAACCGATAAGTTTACACACTAGGCAAAAGCCACGTTCAATACTAACTACTAACAACTATTCTCTAGCCACTATCCGCCCGGGACTGCGCCCTATGATGTCCGGCAACCTATCGGCGTTCGGTAATGTATTACCTGCTATTCGCCGAAAAGGTGCTACTTCCTGCGGGGAATTTTGTATTGCAAAATTCCGCCGAGAGATAAGGAGTGAACGGAAAACATTGCCTGCTCGCTCCTTACAGAGCGAGCATTTTGCGTTAGAAAACCATTTGTGAAAGGAAATGTAAAATGGAAACGAAAAAACTGTTTACCTCCGAGAGCGTAACCGAGGGTCACCCCGACAAAATCTGCGACAACGTGTCCGACGCGATATTGGACGCAATTCTCGCACAAGACCCTATGGGGAGAGTTGCGTGTGAAACTACGACAACTACGGGTATGATAACGGTTATGGGAGAAATCTCCACGACCGCAAATATTGACATTCCCGCGATAGTAAGGAAAACCGTGCGCGATATTGGCTATACGTCAAGCGAGTTCGGCTTTGACGCGGACACCTGCGCTGTCTATACTATCATCGACAAGCAGTCGCCCGATATTGCAATGGGAGTTAATAACGCGCTTGAGGGTCGCGAGCAGAACGAGGGCGATACGGGCGCGGGCGACCAAGGAATGATGTTCGGATTTGCCTGTTCGGAAACCCCCGAACTTATGCCTATGCCGATAAGCCTTGCGCATAAACTCGCAAAGAAACTTACCGAAGTCCGCAAAAACGGCACTCTGCCTTATCTTCTCCCCGACGGCAAGACGCAGGTTACTGTTGAATACGACGGTGTAAAGCCCGTGCGCGTTGACACGGTAGTTGTTTCTTCTCAGCACTTAGCGTCGGCAACTCTTGAACAGATACGCGCGGACGTTATCGAAAAGGTAATCAAAACGACTATCCCCGCCGAACTTTTGGACGAGAACACGAAATATTTCGTAAACCCGACGGGGCGTTTTGTTGTAGGCGGACCTATGGGCGACAGCGGACTTACGGGGCGCAAGATAATCGTTGATACATACGGCGGATATTCCCGCCACGGCGGCGGAGCGTTTTCGGGAAAAGACCCGACAAAGGTAGACCGTTCCGCGGCGTATATGGCGCGTTACGTCGCGAAGAATATAGTAGCGGCGGGTCTTGCGGAACGTGCGGAGATACAGCTTGCATATGCAATCGGCGTAGCAAATCCCGTATCTGTAATGGTTGACACGTTCGGCACGGGGAAAATTGCCGATAAAAAAATTGCCGAGGCGGTCACAAAGGAATTTGACCTCCGCCCGTCCGCTATCATCAAAACGCTTGACCTCCGCAAACCGCAGTACAAGCAAGTCGCGGCTTACGGACATATGGGACGTGAGGATTTGAACGTCGCGTGGGAAAAGACCGACAGAGCGGGGGATTTGAAAAAATATTTGGGAGTCTAGTAGCTAGAGAATAGTAGTTAGTTTTTAGTTTTTAGTGTGCGCGCTACGCGCGCGGAAAGATTGTCTGCGGGTCAGCGCGTTGTTCGCTTTACCGCACGTCTGGCGTGGTTCAATTCAAGCGCCCTTTTCCCTTATCCCGCATTAGCTTACCGTCCCGCGTATTAACGCGCCTGCGCCGACCGTGTACGCGCCTTTGCCCGTACGCCCGCAATTCGCCTACGGCGAATTAACGGCGCTGTCGCGCCGTTGTTTTGCGCTCCGCGTAAAACGCGGGCTGCATAACACAACACCCCCGCCGTTCGGCGGGGGATTATTGTATTCCGAGGGGTTCAACGCAAAGACCCGCAGGTCTTACCTCTTACAGGACAATCCGCAAAGCGGATAACTCAATTACTCGCTAACAACTATTCCTAACTACTAACCGAACAAGGGCGTTGACAGGTATCTATCTCCCGTATCGGGCAATAGTACTACTATCACTTTGCCCTTGTTTTCGGGGCGTTTCGCAAGTTCCGTCGCCGCGAAAACCGCCGCGCCCGATGAAATTCCCACAAGAAATCCCTCGGTGTGGGCAATCGCTTTGCCCGCCGCATACGCGTCCTCGTCGGCAACCGTGATTATTTCATCGTAAACCTCGGTATTCAGCGTGTCGGGAACAAATCCCGCGCCTATGCCCTGAATACCGTGCTTGCCCGCCTGACCCGTCGAAAGAACGGGCGAACCCGTAGGCTCAACGGCAACGATTTTCACGTTCGGATTTTTCGACTTCAGAAATTCGCCGACGCCCGTTATCGTACCGCCCGTGCCAACGCCCGCGACGAAAATATCGACCTTTCCGTCGGTATCTTCCCAAATTTCAACGCCCGTTGTCGCACGGTGAACCGCGGGGTTCGCGGGGTTCGTGAACTGGCTCGGAATAAAGCTGTTCGGCGTTTGTTCGGCAAGTTCCTCAGCCTTTGCGATAGCGCCTTTCATTCCCTTTGCGCCCTCCGTCAGGACGAGTTCAGCGCCGTATGCTTTCAGCAGATTTCTGCGTTCGACCGACATCGTTTCGGGCATTGTCAGGATTATTTTGTAACCCCGCGCCGCCGCGACAGACGCAAGCCCAATTCCCGTGTTTCCGCTTGTCGGCTCGATGATTACAGAGCCTTTTTTCAGAACTCCGCGCTGTTCCGCGTCATCTAACATCGCCTTTGCAATGCGGTCTTTAACGCTCCCCGCAGGGTTGAAGTATTCGAGTTTCGCCAAAATCTCCGCGCCCAAATTCTTGTCGGCGGTGTAATTATTCAGCTTTAAAAGCGGCGTTCCGCCTATCAAATCGGTTATTTTTTCGTAAACTTTCATAACAGTTCTCCTTTATGTAATTTTATTGTGTTTGCAAATCCTCAGGAAACGCCTCAACATCGGCGCGGTTCATACAGCACGTTCATAACTGCCTCCTAACGTTTCGTCACGTTTTATCGGGGTTCGTCGGGGTAAACCTATCGAACCTATAGGTATTATAGCACATATGCCTGAATTTGTCAATACCCTATTGAAAAAATTTTTTCGCCGGGAACAGTCCGCATAAAAAGCGCTCCCGTCCGATGTGGGGAGCGCCTGCCGACTGTTCGTTCCAAATTCCGCGTTTAAGTAATTCAAATCCGTATAACGCTCTGCACCGCCTCGCTGATTTTCCTTGCGACATACGGGTTGTTCATCGTGTACAGATGTATGCCGTCAACGCCGTTCGATACCAAATCTATTATCTGCTCGTTCGCGTAGGCAATGCCCGCGTCGCGCATTGCGTCGGGGTTATCCCCGAACCGCGCGATTATTTTTGTGAACTTGGGCGGGAGCGACGCTCCGCACAATCCTACCATTCGCTGAATGGATTTCGCGTTTACGCACGGCATTATTCCCGCCTCTATCGGCACGTCAATGCCCGCCGAGCGCGCCTTTTCGAGAAATCTGTAGAACTGCGAGTTGTCGAAAAACAATTGTGACATCAAGTGTTCCGCGCCAGCGTCTACCTTGCGTTTCAAGTTTTCGATGTCCTTGTCAAACGACGGACTTTCGGGATAGCCTTCGGGGTAGCAAGCCCCCGAAAAGCAGAACGAGGCGCGCTGTTTCATATACTCGATAAGGTCGGACGCGTATCTGAAATCGTGTTTCGGCGGAACATCGGGGTTTATATCCCCGCGCAGAGCAAGCACGTTTTCTATGCCGTACTGCTGAAATTCGGCGATGATACTGTCTATGTCGGCTGTCGTGGAGTTTACGCAAGTCAAGTGCGCCATAGATTCCGTGTGATATTTCTCCTTGATAACCGATACGATTTCCCGCGTCGAACAGCCCGCGGCAGTCCCGCCCGCGCCGTAAGTAACGCTGATGAAATCGGGGTGTAAATCCGTTAGTTCGTCAAGCGTTTTGTAAATCGTTTCAATAGAGCCGTCCTTTTTCGGCGGGAAAATCTCAAACGAAAAAACCGTCTTTCCGCTCCCGAACAATTCGCGAGTTTTCATTTGCCTATCTCCTTTAACGCCTGCGCAAGCTGGTCGGGGCAGGACGTGGATTTCATTCCGCAGTGAATACCGTCAAGACGCTCTATAACGTCCTCTATCTTCATTCCTTTGACAAGCGCGGAAATTCCTTGAAGATTGCCGTTGCACCCGCCGAGTACGCGCAGTTCGCGCACAACGCCGTTTTCAACGTCAATAAGCATTTTCTGCGAGCAAACCCCGCGCGGAGTAAATTCGTAAGTCATAATTTATCGTCCTTTCATTTTTGATGTCATATTTTCAAGCGAAATCCGCCGAAAATTCCCGCCGTACGTTTCACGCACGACTTCGTTTTTTCAAGCGCGGTCAACGCCTTTTGCGCGTTGAATTTTCAAGTGAAATTCTCCGAAGATTTTCTGCACACGCTCTTGTTCCACTCGTCCGCCACCGCGTTTGCTACCGCCTGCGCTACGCTTTTGTCGAGCGTTGACGGGATAATATAATCGGGGGAGAGTTTATCATCGGGGATAAGCCCCGCTATCGCGAACGCCGCCGCGAGTTTCATTTCCTCGGTTATCGCTTTGGCTTTGCACGCGAGCGCGCCTTTGAAAATTCCGGGGAACACAAGCACGTTGTTTATCTGGTTCGGGTAGTCGCTCCGCCCCGTGCCGACAATGTACGCGCCGCTTTCTTTGGCGAGGTCGTAGGTTATTTCGGGGTCGGGGTTTGCCATTGGGAACAGAATGGGCTTTTCTGCCATTGATTTCACCATATCGGGAGTTACAAGATTAGGTTTAGACACCCCGACAAACACGTCCGCGCCGCGCATTGCGTCGGATAGCGTACCCGTTTTGCAATTCTTGTTCGTGAGTTTCGACATCTCGGAATGTGCGGGGTTTGAGTAATCCTCGCTCCTGCACAAAATCCCGCCTATATCCACCATAATAACGTCGCCGACGCCTAGTTTCAGCAGGAATTTGCCGATAGCTATTCCCGCCGAACCCGCGCCGTTTATAACGACAGTCACATCTCCGAGTTTCTTTCCCGCGCATTTCACCGCGTTAATCATCGCCGCGCCCACTACGATAGCCGTGCCGTGCTGGTCGTCGTGGAACACGGGAATATCAAGGCGTTCTTTCAGCTTTTCTTCTATTTCAAAACAGCGGGGCGCGGATATATCTTCGAGATTAATCCCGCCGAAACTGTCGGATATAAGTTCAATAGTGCGGACTATTTCATCGGGGTCTTTGCTTTTTATGCAAAGCGGGACAGCGTCCACATCGCCGAACGCCTTAAACAGACAGCATTTTCCCTCCATTACGGGCATACCCGCAAGCCCGCCTATGTCGCCTAAACCCAGCACCGCCGTGCCGTCGGTTATGACCGCGACAAGATTTCCCCGGCGTGTTAATTTATACGAAAGTTCGGGGTCTTTCGCTATTTCACGGCACGGCTGAGCAACTCCGGGAGTATACGCCAGTGACAAGTCCTCGCGCGTTTCGATAGGCGCGCGGGAAACCACTTCCAGCTTGCCTGCCCATTCATAATGCTTTTGTAACGCCTTTTCGTTTATGTCCATTGCCTTACCTCGTTATCCTATTGTCAATCTGTCAATCCGCTTTTACCTTGTGTTCAAGAATACGGCGCAGTTGTTCTTCGTCGGTGAATACAGAGCCTATTTGTATTGCGTAGTGATTGTAAAACCCGTGGAAATCCGAACCGCCCGTGGTTATCAGATTGTAATGTTCCGCTAATTGCAAAATCTGATTTGAGAAACCCTTGTTCGCTCCGGGGTGGTAAGCCTCCGCGCCGTCTATCGCGCCCTCCTCGGCGAGTTCCTCAAGCAAATCCGCGCTGTCATACACTTTCGGGTGCGCCATTATCGAGATACCGCCCGACGCTTTGATAAGCGCGGTAACAAAACGCACATCGGGGTAGAAGTCCGCCTCCTGGCGCACCTGCTCCGCGCAAATTCCGTCCTCCGCGTCGAATATCTCGTCATATACGCTCCCGTACAGTTCGGTCGTGTAGCCGTAGTCCATCAGCGCGTGCATAATATGGCACTTGTAAATCGCCTTGCTCCCCGCGGAATAGCGCAGGATACTTTCAAGCGTTATCGGATAATGCTCAAGTACTTTCATCGCAAGGCTTTTTCCGAGTTTCATACGCCCCTCGGAATTGCGCTGACACAAGCCCTCCAGCCTGTCGGGCTTCTGCGGGTTGTAGCATATAATATGTACTTTTCTCCCGCGCTCGGTATCAAAAGCGGAAAACTCCACGGCGGGAATGACATTCACGCCAAACCTTTTCCCAAGTACTGCCGAACGCGATAACGACGCCAAGCTGTCGTGATCCGTTATGGCAAGATAACGCACATCGTTTCTGTCCGCTTGACGTATTATGTCGGAAATTCCCAGCGAACCGTCTGATATTGTCGTATGGCAATGCAAATCGGCTTTCATAGTTCACCTCTTAAAATTACTGCTTATCCCCAAATGCCCAAAAATACGCGGTTCAAATATTAATCCGCATATATTTTTATTATACCACAAACCCCTAAGCATTTCAAGTAGTTTTTAAAAAATGTGGATTAAAAATAAACGGTTGCTTTCACCGCCTATTGTCTTTGAATTATTACGCCCCGCCGACGGCGGGGCGTACTGTATTCCCTAGTGTGTCAACGCAAAGACCCGCAGGTCTTACCTCTTACATCTTATAGGGCAATCCGCAAAGCGGATTGACCGCTTACTTCTTAACCTCCTGCTTTTCCATCAATTTGTCCAGCGTTTTTAGCATTTCATCAACGTTAATCGGTTTCGCGAGGTGTCCGTTCATTCCGCACGCCAGCGCTTCGCGCTTGTCCTCCTCGAACGCGTTGGCGGTCATCGCGAGGATCGGGATTTTCGCGCGGTCGCCTTCGAGCGCGCGTATCGCGCGCGTAGCCTCGTAGCCGTTCATAACGGGCATTTGCACGTCCATAAGGATTATATCAAAATGCTCCGCGGGGGCTGTCTTAATCATCTCTACAGCCTGCTCGCCGTTTTCGGCGGTTTCCACGTCAAAGCCCGCCTCGGATAAAAGCGTGTACGCGATTTCACGGTTCAGGTCGTTGTCCTCGGCGAGTAAAATACGCCCGCTGCGCAGTACGCCGTCCTGCGCGGGTTCGGCGAAAAGCGTTTCAAGGCAGGTTTTCAGTTCCGACATAAACAGAGGTTTGGAGCAGAATGTCGAAATGCCCTCCTCGCGAGCCTCCGCCTCAAAGTCCGCATAGTCGTATGCCGTGATGATTATAACGGGAACGTTGCGTTCCGCCTCGCGGCGCAGTCTGCGCACGAGTTCAATGCCGTTTAAATCGGGCAGAAAGCAGTCTATGACAAACAAATCGTAGCTGTCGCCGCGCGTTACGGCTTGACGTGAACGCAGTTCCGCCTCCTTGCCCGAAAGCGTCCATTCCGCGCGCATACCAAGTTCCGAAAGCATATCGGTTACGCAGTCGCAGGTGTTGAAATCATCGTCCACAACGAGCGCGCGCAAGCCGTGATACTTGGAAATATCGCCGTCGGTTACTTCTTTCGGGATAATTTCAAACTCAAACCGCACGGTAACGGTCGTGCCTTTATTGGGCTTGCTGTCAATCGTGATGTTTCCGTTCATCATATCGACGATATTTTTTGTAATCGCCATACCAAGACCCGTGCCTTGTATTCCGCTGGCGGTCGTGTTGTGTTCGCGCTCGAACGGCTCGAAGATGTGCTTTACAAACTCCTCGCTCATTCCCATTCCCGTATCGGAAATGACGAACTCATATGCCGCCTTGTTTTCTTCTTCATTCGCGGACGGCTCGGAGGCTTTTACCGATATTTTCCCGCCTGCGGGAGTGTACTTCACGGCGTTGGACAGCAGGTTCAGCAGAACTTGATTTAAGCGGAGTTTATCGCAGACAATACTCTCGTGGCGAATATTTGAAATGTCCGTTTTCAGTTCCATCTGCTTTTTCTGAACATCGGGGCGTATCATATTGAACACGCCGTGCAGAATTTCGGGGAGCGTACAGGAACTTTCTTCAAGGTGTATTTTCCCGCTTTCAATTCGGCTCATATCGAGAACGTCGTTTATCAGCGACAGCAGATGTCTGCCCGAAATCATTATCTTTTCGAGATAATCTTCAACGAGTTCTCTGCGGTCGAGGTGCGACAGCGCAAGGGTCGTAAACCCGACTATTGCGTTCATCGGCGTGCGTATGTCGTGGGACATATTCGATAAGAACACGCTCTTCGCCTTGCTTGCGCGGTTCGCCTGCGCGAGGGCGTTTTCGAGCAATGCCTTGTTTTCCATTTCCGCGCGGATTTCCTCGTCTACGTTGCGTATTCCGACAACTATCCCGTGGGAAATCACATCAGAGCCGACGCGCACAGCCTTTAGCTGAAAATACTTTTCTTCCAAATCACAGCATACGCGGTAATTCACGATATAAGTACTCTTTTCGGCAAGTTCCCGCTGAACGCGTTCGCGCGAGGTCGAGCGCAGGAAACGCTCCTTGTCCTCGTCTACAACACAGCTGTCGCAGTAGGTTGTCAGCGTCTTGTCATAGTCGAGATATTCCTCGTCAAACACGGAACTTAACTTTTTCTTTGGGCAGTCGTTTATGTGCTGAACCGTGCCTTTTCCCGTGTTTATATCGAAATAGCACACGACGCTGTAGCTTGACGCTAATACCTGTACAAGCGCGGTCTGGAGTTTGGATTTCTTCTTTTGTTCGGTAATATCCAGAAGATACCGCTGAATTATCGGTTTGCCCTGGACGAGCGACAGTCTTATGTTTCCTAAAACGTGCGTTACTTCTCCGTTCGGGCGATTTACGCGGTATTCCACGTTTGTCGTATCTCCGGGTCTTTGAAGCGAACGGATTTTCTCGCGGAGTATCGGCTTGTCCTCGTCCGCTACGGTCTGCGCTATAAGGTCAAAGCCGTCCGCCATAAGCGCGTCGCACGTTTCATAGCCCAAAATCTGCAGGGCGGTCTTGTTGATAAAGAACACTTCCTTGCCGTCCAGCGAGTGCCACATCAGTCCGCAGTCGATTGTCGCGAAAATGCTCTCGAACATCTTGTTTTTCGAGAGTATTTCCTCCTCGAACTTCCGTTCTTTAGTAATGTCGAGCGCCACGCCGACCGTTCCCATAACAGAGCCGTCGAAGTCGTACAGAGGGCTTTTGTAGGACGTGAGTATTCTCACACCGTCCTTGCTGTCGATATGCTCCTCGGTTATTACTGTTTTTCCGCTTTCCATTGCCCTGTTATCCGACGCCACGCAGGCGGGGTCGTCGGTCGGCACGCCCCATATGTACGAATGGGGTTTCCCGAAAATATCCTCTTTTGTCTTGCCGACGGTTTCGCAAAAAGCGTTGTTCACTTTTTCGTGAAGTCCGTTCTTGTCCTTGAACCAGACAAGACTGGGTGTACTGTCTATCAGCACGTCGAGATACATCTCCGTCCTGCGCTGTTCCATAAATTCAATACGGCGCTTTATAAGACTGCTCACCAAGAACTTCAAATATCTGTCGCTCAAGGGCAGTTCCCAAATATCGTAAACATCGCCGTAAACGTCGGCGAGCGTTTCGGGGCGGTCGGTCACGACAACCAAAAACGCGTCCGAGCGTTTCTTTTCGCAGACCGCGCGGATTTCCCCGCAGACGTCCTCTTTATTTTCATCGCGGAACAAGATAATATCCGCGTCGGGAACGCCCTCCACGACGCGCACGCTAAACCCGTCCGCTCTCGCGACTTCCTCGATTAAAGGCAAACACTTGCCGGGGCAGAGCATACATATATTGATAATGCGCTGATACATAGTTATCACCTCTTACGGGTATTATAACACAAAAGCGGCTCGTTGTCAACTAGGTAACGAGAGCGGGAAGTTGATAGAGAATAGTTGTTAGTAACTAGTTATTTAGGTCATCGCATTGACCGACTAGAGGTAAGAGGTAAGAGGTAAGAGGTAAGCGGGTAATCCGCTCCGCGGATTACCCTAAGGTGCGCCCTATCGGGCGCTTATTAGATTGTCTGCGGGTCAGAACGCCCCTGCGCCGTCCGTGCGGTTTGGGTGGCTCAATTCAAGCGTCCCTTTCCCTTATCCCGCGTTAGCTTACCGTCCCGCGTATTAACGCGCCTGCACCGACCGTGTACGCGCCTTTGCCCGTACGCCCGCAATTCGCCTGCGGCGAATTAACGGCGCTGTCGCGCCGTTGTTTTGCGCTCCGCGCAAAACGCGGGCTACATAACAGTTTATAATTAAGAGTGCATAGTGAATAGTATAATGTGCGCCCTATCGGGCGCGATTAGATTGTCTTTGAATTAAAACGCCCCGCCGACGGCGGGGCGCTCTTACTTCTTATCTCTAACTTCTTACCTCTTACAGCCTATCTCAAAAACGCAACTTCCTCACCGTTATAACCGCTCTCCTCTATTTTAATCTTCCCGCTGGAAACGTGCGCCAAAATCTGTTGCCCGCCGTTTCCTAAAACCACTGTTTCTTCGTCGCGAAGTTTTTTGTTTATACCCTGACAGTCCACCGAAATGTAACCCGAACTTACTTCCGCATTTATAACGGCGTTCGTATCGGTCGGCAGGGTGACGGACAGCGTACCGCTCCTTACCGTGTATGCGGTGCCGTCGATTTGCGACGCGTCGCGGTATTTCGCCGAACATTCACCGCTCGATACGTCGATTGTCCCTTGTCCCGAAAGCCCGTTCAGAGCGAGTTCGCCCGAACCGATATGCACGTCGTAGTCAAATATATTTGAAGTGTTAAGTTTCACATCTCCCGAACCCATAGAGAGGTTCAGATGTTCTGCCGAAGTGTTGATTTCAGCCTCTCCCGAACCGACGTCGATTTCCATACTATCCGCCGTGAAACCGCTCGTCCCGAAGAATTTCAGGTCGCCCGAACCCAAAGTCAGAACGTTGCTGTCAGCGTTTATATCGCTGATTTCAACCTCGCCCGAGCCGATGTTCACGCATAACCTGTCATAGACCTTTGTCGGCAGAGTTATCTCAGCCTCAGCCTCAGCGTTTAAGCTGAACACGCGGAATGCGGGCGAGAGCGCAAGACCGATTGAAATTGTATCCCCGCTTTCGCCGACGTTCACGCTGACGCCGTGAGCGCCCGATGATTTTACCGAAACGCCGATTTTCTCGCCGAACCCCGATTTGACGGCAGCCTTTACGCCGTGCAAATCAAGGTTTACTCGGTTATAGCGGTCGCGCCCGTCAAACTCCCACGACTCGTTTCCGCTTATCGCCGTTTCGAGCAAGATGTTCTCGCTTTTGAATTTCGTGAAATTAAACATAGATTTATATTCGCCGTCTTTTATGCCGAGGATGTATGTGGACAATCCCCCAAGAACAAAAAACACAATTGCCGCCGAAAAGAAACTTAAAAAACCTTTCATTGTAATACTCCTTATCATCAGTTTACAGTTAAGACTGCACGCATTATCCGCTTCGCGGAAAACGCTGGCACAGTATGAATAGTGTTGCGCCCTGCGGGCGCTTATTGGATTGTCTTTACGTCAATGCGCCCCTGCGCCGTCCGTGGGGTTTGGCGCGGTAAAGCGAACAACGTATTGACCCGCAGACAATCTAATCCGCGCGCGGAGCGCGCACCCAAAACAAACAGCAGGCAAAGCCTGCTGTTTGAGGGTAATCCGCCAACGGCGGATTACTCGCTAGCTACTAGCCTCTATTCTCTATTCTCTAGTAGCCTAGCCCGCGTTTTGCGCAACGCGCAAAACAACGGCGCGACAGCGCCGTTAATTCGCCGACAGGCGAATTGCGGGCGGTCGGGCAAACGCGCGGTACGGGCGGTAAGGGCGCGTTAATACGCGGGGCGGTTACGGCACGCGGGATAAGTGCAAAGGTCGCTTGAATTGAGCCGCGCCGAACCTTACCGAGTTACAGGTGCGTATTAACCCTAATACAATCTTTCCGCGCCCGCAAGGGCGCACCTTGTCTAGCTTCTAGCTTCTGCGTGTTCCGCGTAAGCGGAACACGCACTTCTAGCCTCTTCTAGGCTAACGCTTTGCCCCAAATAACTAACTACTAACAACTATTCTCTAGCTACTACTTAATATTGTAAACCGCCTTTAAATGCCGACCGAAAACGCGCTTGACAAGCGCAACCGCCCCTTTGAAAATCAGCATTCCGAGGAATATCAGGCACACGGTCAGGCACAGGAAACCAAGCGAAAATAACAGCCTTGTGATGAAATGATACGGTGCGAAATCAAACATTCCGAGCAGGCACGTTATGCCGATACAGAACACTCCGATAGCCGCACAGAACGCCGCAAGCGAAAGCGCGAATACCACGGGAATAAGCCACGACCACAGCAGAATATCGAGAAATATTTCCCCCAAAAGCCGTGCAAAGTTGACATTCGGCTGAAGTCCCGAAGTGTCAACAAACCCGCCGCCGCTTTTCGGTTTCGCTTTCGTGAATTGCGGGGGTATCTCGCCGTGACTGTCGCGGTTCACGTTTTTGCGGTAACTGTCGCTCGGTCGGAAATTCTGCTCGTCAGCCTTTTTTCGGAGCGTTTCCTCGACCTTGTTCCAAGCCTTGCCGACTGCCGCTCCCGCCGCGCCGCAAGCCGCGTCAACAGTTCGCCCTATTCGCTCAAACGTTCCGTTCCCGCCCGCGCCGTTTTGCGAATTGTCCGCGCTGTTGTTGAAACCGTCAGCACCGTTCGCCGAACCGCCCGTTGTACCGTCCGCTCCGTTGCTTGTGAAATTTCCCGCGCTGTTTGGGAAACTGCCCGCGTTGTTTGCAAAACCGCCTGCGCCGTTTGCCGAACCGTCCGCGCTGTTGTTCGCTAAATTTTCCGCACCGCCAACGCCGTTGGCGTTCGGGTAAATCTCCTCCGAAAGATGTACGGGTGTGTACTCACGCACGGTATCGCTGTTCGCGAAATCCCCCGCGCTGTTTGGGAAACTGCCCGCGTTGTTTGTAAAACCGCCTGCGCCGTTTGCCGAACCGTCCGTGCTGTTGTTTGTTAAATTCTCCGCACCGCCAACGCCGTTGGCGTTCGGGTAAATCTCCTCCGAAAGATGTACGGGTGTGTACTCCCGCACGGTATCGCTGTTCGCGAAATCCCCCGCGCCGTTCTCCGACCCGTCCGCAAGCGACGGGTCAGCGGGTACGGAACGCCCCGGCTTTCGCAGGCTGACTTTTTTGTGCATAACGTCCCGCGCGACGATACTGTTTATAGCCTCGCTTTTTAAGTCAAGGCAACTGCGCGCTATTTCCGAAATACTGCCGAGTTCGCGGCAGGTTTCGCTTTCGGGAACTCCTCGGCGTTCGCTCTCCGCGAAATGCTCCTCAAGGTCGGCGAGGAGTTCCTCGCTGTCCTCAATTCCCAATCTTTCAAGCTCCACATTGAGCTGAGTGAAAAATTCCTGTTTGTTTTCAGCTATCATAAAAATCACCTTTTAGTTTAATAGTTTTTAGTAGTTAGCGTTAGTTTCCTGCGAACCGCTAACTTGCTTTTTTCATTTTTCCCGCCTACGGCAGGGGTAACGCGGTTAAACTTGTTTTTGCACTTCCCGCCCACGGCGGGAAATCGCGGGTAAACTTGTTTTTTGCATTTCCCCGCCCACGGCGGGGGAACGCGGGTAAATTTGCTTTTGCCTTTCCTCGTCCACGGCGGGGGGAACGCGGTTAAACTTGCTTTTGCATTTCCCCGCCCACGGCGGGAAAACGCGGATAAACTTGCTTTTGCCTTTCCCCGCCCACGGCGGGGGAACGCAGGTAAACTTGCTTTTGCATTTCCCCGCCCACGGCGGGAAAACGCGGATAAACTTGCTTTTGCCTTTCCCCGCCCACGGC
>CANRAS010000018.1 GCA_947628655.1 uncultured Clostridia bacterium
GCTAGTTTCTAGTGTGCGCCCTGTTTCGCTTTGCTGTCGGCGCATCGTGCGCCGACTTTGGGCGAAACGGTAGCGGCATCCTGCCGCTACCGTGCGGGCGCTTATTAGATTGTCTGCGGGTCAATACGCCCTTGCGCCGTCCGTGACGTTCGGCGTGGCTCAATTCACGCGCCCCATTCCCTTATCCCGCGCACCGCAACCGTCCCGCGTATTAACGCGCCTGCACCGCCCGTGTACGCGCCGTTGCCCGACCGCCCGCAATTCGCCTGACGGCGAATTAACGGCGCTTACGCGCCGTTGTTTTGCGCTCCGCGCAAAACGCGGGCTATGTTTCTAGTAGCTAGAGATTAGATGCTGGTAGCTAGAGTATGGGTTAAAGTTTAAACTTTATCTTCTCTTATTTCCAGCCTCTAGCCTCTGATTTCTTACTTCTTACCTCTCTAACCCCTTGACAATCCCCCAAAATAGTAGTATAATTCTAAAAGGACAGGGGGGTCATTTTATGTCAACAGAAACTAAACCGCAAAAGCACGCTGTTCGGGATTATTTCCATAAACTGCTCGATATGCGCAGCAATATGTTAAGCTATGACGAACTCCACGATATGATGGAGGAAAACACGATTATCCACGGCGCAAATATGTGGATTTTGATGATGGCAATTCTAATAGCGTCTATCGGTCTGAATGTAAACTCAACGGCGGTAATTATCGGCGCAATGCTTATTTCACCTTTGATGAGCGGTATTCTCACTATGGGATATTCGCTTGCTATACGCGATATTTCCATGCTTAAACACGCCGCGTCGCGGTTCGCTACACAAGTGATAATCAGCCTTATCACGTCAACCGTCTACTTCCTGCTCTCCCCGCTCCACACCGCCACAAGCGAAATGATAGCGCGTACAAGCCCCACACTTTGGGACGTGCTTATCGCGCTGTTCGGCGGTATCGCGGGCAGTATCGGAAATACCCGCAAAAAGACCAGCAACGTTATCCCCGGAGTGGCTATCGCTACCGCGCTTATGCCCCCTATCTGTACGGTCGGTTACGGCATTGCAACGGCTCAGCTTAGCTTTATTCTCGGCGCGTCTTATTTGTTCTTGATAAATATGCTGTTTATCGCGCTGTCGGCTTTCTTTGTGACAAAGCTCCTAAGAGTTCCCGCGCATACCGAGGTTGACGAAAAACGCGAACGCCGTATAAAACGCGCGATTACGATAGCGGTTATAGTAACGGTAATTCCGAGCGTACTTTTCGCGGGGCTTACCGTTTACAGGTCGGTACTTGAAAAGAATGCCGATGATTATTTGAAAAAAGAGTTTGTGTTCTCCGATACGCAATTAGTGCAAAGCAATGTGGACTTAATGGACAAGAAGATTTCCGCGTCGCTTGTGGGTATACCGATAACGGACGCGAGAATTTCCGAACTTGAAAACAAACTCAAAGATTATGATTTGGGAGGATTTACACTTCAGATTACACAAAACAAGAGTTTAGAAACCGAGGCGGACGGCGACAAGGTGACTATCGCCGTTCAGGAAAACACGATACGCGATTTACAATCTCAGCTTGACGCTGAAAAGGAAAAGAACGCGGAACTGACGAAAGACCTCGAAACGATTGCCGAACACACGATAGACTGTTCCGCGCTGACGAAAAAAGCGTCCGAGATTTTCACGGACATAGACGAAATTTGGTGCGGTGTGATGTACAGCAACAGCGGAAAGTACATAATGCTGACAGGCAAGACCGACCGCGAACTTACGCCGTCCGAAGAACAGGTGCTGTGCAATTTCTTATCACAGGAAACCGACGGTTGTACGCCCGTAGTCCGCATAGATACCCCCGTTCAGAGCGAGGACGAGGAAACGGAAACAGAAAGCGATACGGAAGTAAGCGAATAAATTCCAAAGCAAAGCCCCGCCGAACGGCGGGGGAAATTTTGTGTTATTGTACTATCCCCGCGCAGGCGGAAATATTGCTGTGTTTAAGCGTTCTCCCCGCCGTAGGCGGGGAGAACGCTTTTTATAAACCCCCTTGACTTTCCCGCGAGTTTAAGATATAATATAGTAAAGTTTAATTAAGCGGTTTGGAGGTAACATATGAAAAAGTTTTTGTCAATCCTGCTTGCGGGTGCATTTTTGCTCGCTTTAACGATGAGTTTAACGGGGTGTAAGGGTGTGGTTACGAAAAATAAGCTGAAATCAATGATTGAAGATGGATTGAAAGAAAAGTACAACGAGGAATTTGAATGTATTGATATTTTGCCAAATCAGAATTTTAGCGGTTCATACACGGGAGTATGCTATCCGACAAATGATAAAGAATTAATGTTTGAGGCGAGCGTATACACAGACGGGCTTTCGGACGGGGATTATTATCCTACAAGCATTGCGGCAAGAGAACTTTCAAAAATATTCGATACCGAACTTGGTAACGGATTAGGAAAACACTTTACCTATGCATATACTAGTCTTGGTATTCACGACACAGAAACTGCTCAGAAAATCGCGGATAATGAATTTACGCTCAATTACTATCTTATACACAGCAACGAGGTTTACAATTACAATCATTTAATGCAGATAAACTACACTATTATAGTTGATACATCAAGTGAGAGTAATTCATATGAAGAAGAATGGGACGCAATTCTAAATTCTTTAGACAGCGTTCATGAAATTGGACTTGACGGCGATATGGATTTGTATTTTAGACTATGGATATATTTTGTTCCCGCCGACGTGTATCAACAATGCCTTGAATATTTTGAAAGAAATGCGGAAGTGCGTTCCAGTCTTAATGATATAGCCGAAGGATTTCCACCCGAACACAACAGAATTATTCACTTTGATGTCGGCACCAAAACTTGGAACCCTATGACTAAGGAAGAATACATTAAATTAAGAGGGGAAGTTGATTGATAAGGATTTGCTTTCTTCTTAATTTCTAACCTCTTACATTCCGTCAAATTTCCAACAATATTGTAAACCACAGCAGGCAATCCCTTATCCCTAAGTCAACAATAGGGTCTGACAGCATAAGCACCGCGCGTTCTGCGCCGAATGTGTTCTCGTCTTGAACTGTAAGTATCTGCAAAACGACCGCGCGACACGCAAAAGAGTGTGTCAACCCCGCGTTGCTTGGCGCTGTTAGAGGTTAGAAATAAGAGGTAAGAGGTAAGAGAGTGTGGCATTGAATGGTTAGGGACTGAAAAAAGCAAGGCGAAAACGCAATGACCCGCAGGACTTACTTCTTACCTCTAAAGTTGCGCCCCATAAGCGCGTGAGGATAGGGGCATTTCATATAATATGGGCGCAACTTTAACCTCTTACTTCTAAACGCCCATTGCGCACAACAAACCCGCCTTGATTTGCAAGGCGGGTTTGTTGTGGTGGAGATAAGGGGTTACCGCCGCTATAAATCTGCGCTAATCTGCGTTAGTCTGTAGTGGTCTGTAAAGCGCATTATAATGCGGTTTATTGCTCTATTCTTATCCGCTGAAATATATGAACTTATGAGAAAATTAAAATTATTTAGGGATAATTTAGGGATTTTAGGGATGGAATTTAGGGGGTATGTTTAACGGGTGATAATTATTTACAAGGGTAAAATTTATATCACCGTATAATTTAATACTTTAACGTGCTAAAGTAAAAGATAATCTAGTTTGAAACCATAGTTTTCCGAAAAACGATATTGAAGAAATGTAAAAGTGAAATTATTTAGTTTCAAACTAGATTATATTCAACTTTCCCGAAGACGATTAAGGTTAAAATTAAAATATGGCTGTCTGTAACTTATTTTTTCGACTGTTTGTCTGCTTTTTCCGTACCGCCGCTTAAAAGGCTGTTTTGTTTAGCGGCGGTCTGCGCTTTGAACTGTTCGGCGAATTCCGTTAAACGCTGTTTGCGGTCTTTGTAGTCCTTGAATATTTGTAGAAGTGAAATATCGTAACGCTGTAGGTGTTCCAGCAGTGTTAATTCCGAGGGGGATAAGTAAGGGCGTATGCTTGCGCCCGTTTCAAGGTTGTGTTCTGCTCGTAGTTGCTTTGTAGATTTCCCCGTTGCCAGCTTGTTTATCATATTAATTTCATTGGAATAGAAATAAACGGGGGCATCTATGCCGTAAATGTCCTGTAAAGCGTCTGTTAAGTTGCCGTATTCAATACGGGTTTTGTTAAATTGCCTTATAAACTCTTGCATAGCGTTGAATTGTGCTATATACTGTTCTTTTATTTTCATTGCTTTTTCACCGCGATAACCCATTGTAAGAATTAAAAAACCGTCCTTTGTAACATTGTAACACGGTCTTTCTTTTCCCTGTCGGTCGGTGTAGGAGGTCGGCTCAAAATTGAGCCCGCTAAACTCCTTAGAACATTGTAACTCCTGTATGTCGCGTATAACGTTTTTATGTCGTTTATGAAAATAATTTGCTATGTAATAGCTTGTTGTCATTGGTGTGCCGTGTGTATCGGCGCATATGCCGAACTCGTTCGGCTGAATTAAAAATTTAGTCATTGTGTAACCTCCCCTGTTGCTATACGGTTAATCCTTATTACCCTAGTTTGAGTTCTTTCAGCTTTAAATAACGGCTTTCCAAATCCTCTATGTCAAGACCCCACGCCTTGAACGCCGTGCGGGTGTTGACACAGGTAGCGTTCCACGCCGTTATATCGTCCTTTATCATCTGCTCCCGCGCCAGCTTTTTTAGCCTTGTAATGGTCGGTTGGGATATGTTCCCCATAAACAACTCCTTTATATCCTTTGAGGATAATTCAATTCGCGAATAGTAAAGGCGAATAGCCGAATTAAGGCTTTTTATCTGCGGTATTCTCATAGTGTTTTAAACTCCTTTCAATTCTGTATAATGCTGTTAGGCTTGTTTTTGTTGTAAATCTTTTTCAAGTTCGTTTATCATTACTTGCATACCCGTTATAAGTGCCTGTAAACGGTCTACCTCTTTCAAAAGTTCTTTGTCACCGCTTAACGCTTTCTTGATTTTCGTTATAGTGTCGTTTGAATTTATTGAATATTTGGCGGTGTAAACCGCCCTTTCTCTTTTGTTCGCCTGTTCGATTAACTCCCTGTAGGGGCGTTCGTTGTAAATTGCCCTTTCCCTTTCGTTTGCCTGCTCGATTAAATCCCCGTAGGGGCGTTCGCTTTGCAAATCCGAAAGTAATGTGCCGTATCTCTTAGAACCCATAAATATACACCTCCTAATCACTTTAAAATTGAGTTGAACTGCGACAAATAGTTGCTTATTTTTTCTAACGTGTCGGGGGAAACCACACGTTTACCGTTTAACCACTCGTAGAGCGTATAATCACTAATTCCCGCACTCCGTGCAAATTTGGCTTTGTTTACGTTTGCTTTGTCAACAAACTTCCGAGTTTTTTCTAATAAATCAGCGTTGTTTAACTTTTTCATACTACTGCACCTCCGTTTGATAAATTTCCGTATTGGTTAAAAGGTCGCTAAAAGGAAACCGCCCTGTTATAGAGCGGTACCCCGTATAGCAACAAAAGCAGTGTGCCGAAAAAAGTCCGTGAACATTGATAAAAGCGGACTGTTTACAGTTGGAAATAGAGTCGACACACCGCTTTTTTGGGCGAAAAATAATAGTTTGGTGCTAGCTTTTCATCAAATAATAGCACCTGTTTTTAATACTTTTGCACATTGTTTTGGTAGAAAAAAGCGTTCCTTTTCCCTCCACGCAACACACAGCGGACGAGCGATTTTCAACCCTTAAAAACAACACTGTCGCACCACGTTTTTAAGGGGTCGATTTTTTAAAAACAAATCAAAGTCTGCAAGTTTTTTGTCGCCATTGTTCCCTACACTGTTCACGATTGACTTCCACCGCGCACTCCCCGCAGTACATATTCCTGCCGTTCGTGACGGGAATTTCCACCGCTAAACGACTGTTTAAAGGCGTTTGCGCGAAACACGTCCGCAGAACCCCTGACAACATACCGCCGCTAAAGGCTAGAGAAACGCGCACAGTTCGCGCGGGTCTGCGGTCTGAAAGCGGCGGGAACGAAAAAAATTTTTTTCGCGCCTACTATATATACGAAGTCTTAGTTAAAACAATAAGAAATAATAATTTACCGTAAAAAAATAAAGATATATAGCCTATAAAGGGAATAAACAATAAATTTAAATATATGCCAATAAAGACCATAGATAAAAAATATATAGGGTTTATAGAGGAAATAAAGATATATAACCTATAGAGGGAATAAAAGATATATAGCCTATATAAAAAATAAATATATGTGTGCTATATAGAAATAAATATATATGACCTATAGAGGGAATATGTTTAAATAAATGCCTGTAAAGGCTATAGATAAAAGATATATAGAGTGTATAGAGGGAATAAAGATATATAGCCTATATACAAGAATTTGATATATATAGCCTATAGAGGGAATATAAGCCTGTAAAGACAATAAGCACAAAATAAATAGGGAATATAATGGAGATAAGCACAAAAATAATAGGGGTATAAGGGAAATAAGAAATATATAGCCTATAAAGGGAAATTAAGTATACAAGCAATAAAGAGCGGTGGAACAATAAAATTTAACGGCTTATAAAATGCGGTCAACAAACCCTAAAGGCGAACCAAACAGGGCGCGTTCCGTAACGGGATTAATAGCCTTGAAAGCGGTTGAAAAAGCCTATACACAAAATCACGGTTAAAGGCTTGAAATGGTTTACAAGGCGTATGAAAGAGTTTGTCGATAGCGCGGCGGCGACGCTTGGAGGCTTTGCCGCCGCTTAAAAAGATTTAGTATGAAAGGCGGTTGAAAGGGGCGCAGACTTTGAAAGGGGTGTCTGTTTCGGACACACCTACAAGATAACAGCTGAAGCAGTAGTTAAAAAGGGTGTACAGACTTTGAAAAAGTCGGAGATTGATTGATATGATAGGAATTTGAAAGGGTAAAGAAATTAAAGCAAGTCAGTGATAATGAAAAGGAGAATTGAAGGAAATATTCCACGGAAACTAGGTGAAACAAGGAAAGAAAAAGAACGAAAGCTAATGCAAGAAATAAAACCTCCCTTTAAAGGCAAGGGATAAAAAATAACCAAAATCCCGTGAAACCGCATCAATAGCTGAAATAGGATAAGTATGCGAATAATATAAAATATATTATATAATATATTAAAAAGAATAGTATACTTATACAACAATATATTACACGCATAAATATCCTATTTCCGCTTGTAGAGCGGTTTTAGGATATTTTTATATGAACTTTTGTATTAGCTTATGGTGTGAACTTTTGTAGAATTGAGTTACACCTGTTTCGCGCGGATACTTAGCCTATAAAGGGTAGCAGTGCGGGGTTAGAGGGTTTGAAAAGGGTGCACTGTTTCGGTGCGGAGGTTGCGGTAAGCTGATAGAACTGTAAGCCAATAGAACTGTAAGCCGATAAAGCGTAAGCCGATAGAACTGTAAGCCGATAAAGGGCGAAACAGTTCGGTAAGGGTGCAAAACGGCTTGTAAAGGCGGGTTATAAAAGCATCGGTAAAATAGCATAGCTTAACAGCGTTGTATTCGATACATCAACACAGAGCGCGTACAATGCCCTAAATTTGAACGAGAACCCCTTTGTGGTATAGTTTCATTGCTAGCCCCTTAAAGGCTCTTAAAATTGATTTTAGAGGGTATTCTGAATTAGTGTGCGTTGCTCGTGGTTTATGCCGTTAAATCACTTGCCTTGTTTCGGGGCGGGTGGTGTCAATCCTATCAATCCTATCAATCAATTTCCCCGATAGATAGATTGATTTCTTTATGATTTATTCCTTTATGATTATAAATAAGGTATGGTCTTAAAGGACTTGAAAACAGTAGCTTGAAAAACTTAACAACTAGTCGTTAAGTGTGAGCAGTATTATGTCAGATATTAACACAGAGTTGCCGATAATAGAGCGGGTCGGCGGGGTCGGTCTGAATAGCAAACTGTTATTGAGTAGCGGCGGGGTTTGCTATAAAGTAAAGGTAAAAACAATAGCGGCGGGAGTTCCCGCCGCTATATAATAAGGATTGAGGACTTATAAAAGTTGTGAAAATACTTGACAACTAGTTATAAATCTGAATATATAGAGAAAAGAAAAACCGCCGTTATTAAACAGCGGTTTTCTTTTTATTGCCGTGCTAAATCAATAAACCGTAAAACATACAACATCCTCGGGGGTTATATGGCGGTAGTAGGTGGGGTCACTCCAACAACTTCCCACTATATCACAAAATGCTTTGTGTGAAATGGGTTTCGGGAGAAAATCCGAATATTCCTTTATCCACGCGCGGCGGTGTTCGTCTTTCTCGAAAATTGCTATACTGTAACCCGTGCCGTCCTCGTAAAGCGCGAATTTGGAGCGCGGGAGCAGTGTTTTCAAGCCTGTTGTGAAGTTCTTGAAATACCCGTCTAGTTTCTCCATAACGCTTTCTTCCTCGTTATAGTTCAGTTTGTCGGTGTTCGCCTTGAATTCGTCAAGCAGTTTACCTAATTTGTTCATAATGGTTTTTCCTTTCTTAATACATTGTGTTGCCTTGTTCACGCCGTTTCAGGCGTTCCGAACATAGTCAAGCACATTTTTTAATTTCCTTTTTCTTTTGGTAGAAAAAGTTTTCGGGGATTATGTGCGCTTTGATTTTTTCGACTTTCAGAACCTTTGCGGCGCACACAGCCGCGTAACCGTCAAGGATTTTCCCTTTTGGCGACACTATAACCTTTTTACCGAAACTTCCCGTTTCGTTATAGGCGTTTATACAGGCTTTAACCTTTTCCTCGTTCGGTGCTGTCCAATGGTCGGGCGGGTAAAGGGTTGAGGTGTCCACGGTTTCAACAGTCGAACACAATTTGCGGTTAAAGCTAGCGCGGGTCTTGCTCGTTACCAGAATAGCCTTTACAGTGTCCTGCTCGTTGTTCTTTGCCGTGATATAGTCGCGGTAACCCATTATAAGGTTATATGTTTCCTCGCCCTTGCTTTTAACCTTGTGTACAATAACCATAGGTTCATTTAAAAGGGTGCTAACCTTGTCACCGTTTTCAACCGCTTTCAAGTGGCAAGGCATAACCAAACTAACCTTTGATAATGGGATAGTCACGGCGTTGACCGAGTTGTTTTTTCTGAAAGTTGATACTGTCATACTGTCACTTCCTTTCATTTAATTTTATTGCAAGTCTTGACAAACCTGTAATTATATTATATAATATAACTGTACTATATACAAGTGGCGTTTTAAACGAATTTTTAAGGCATTTTTTGTGCAACTTTATATAGAGCCAATATATTTCACTTTTAACAGAAAAATGTTTACTTTGCAGGAGGTAACAATGGGCGGTAAATACACAGACGCGCAGAAAAGAGCGACAATGAAATACTTAGAGGAAAAAACCGATTTAATAAGGTTTCGTGCGCCTAAAGGCTCTAAAGCTAAATATCAGGCGTTGGCGAAACGGCGCGGAAAGAGTTTGACGGCGGTTATTATTGAACTGTTGGAACGCGAACTACAAGCCGAAACAACAGAAAACAGCAGTATAAAAGCGGTGGATAACGAGCAGAGCAAAAACAATAAAG
The DNA here is from genome assembly GCA_947628655.1 of uncultured Clostridia bacterium. Classification (GTDB taxonomy): domain Bacteria; phylum Bacillota; class Clostridia; order Oscillospirales; family Ruminococcaceae; genus CAG-115. Next base: position 9,596 of record CANRAS010000018.1, read on the forward strand.
TCTAACAGTCCATTAACAAGCACATCAACGCAGAGCGCGTTAAATGCCCTAAATTTGAACGATAACCCCTTTGTGGTATAGTTTCATTACAAGGCATATAAAACCCCTTAAAAACGATTTTAGAGGGTATTCTGAACGTTAGGGGGTATGGGGTTGAATTAATTCGCGGGGTGGGTTTACATATTGCTTTTTCTTTTTCGCGGTGTGGGGTGTGGAGGTGTTGGAAATTTACAAAACTTGAAAAATCTAGTCTACCGTGCTTTTAAAGGCGGGTAAACTGTAAAGGGGTTACGGGTATGTCCATTAACAAATACTATAAAAATAACAAGCCTGTAAGGGATAAGGAGGGGCGTTTGGGGTATCGTGTGCGCGTTTCCTATACGGATTTGAACGGGAATTACAAGCAAGCCGAAAAAATTGTTTTCGGACTAGCGGAGGCGCAAATGACCGAACGCCAATTAATGGTTGATTACAAGGAAAGAAAAGACGGTATTTTAAAGAATAGACTGACGGTAAATGAACTTATAGACGAATACTTGAATTATCATAGTATAGAGGTAAAAGAAACTTCCCTTGACTCCACCGCTAAAGTATTGAGATTAAGAGTTAGACCGTATTTAGGGGAATGCAGACTTGACAAGCTGACACAAAAAAGGCTTGCAGAGTGGAAAATAACCATTAGCGGACTTAACCTTTCAGACCGTACCAAACAAGGCGCATACTCTATTTTCGTTGCCCTGTTGAATTACGCCGTTAAAATGCAATACATACCGAAAAATCCGCTTTCGGTGTTGGGGAACTTCAAAAAGAGCAGTAACGCAGAAGAAAAACCGCAGAAGTTGAGGTATTACACGGTCGAACAGTTCCAGAAGTTTATAGCCGTAGCGCAAAAGCATTGTAAAACCGTTAATGATTGGGGGTTTTATATGTTCTTTTTATTGGCATTTTTCACAGGTTGCCGAAAAGGTGAATTAAACGCCCTGCGTTGGTCTGATATAGAGGGAAATGTAATTCACGTTCGGCGGCAAATAGCGCAAAAGTTGAAAGGGATAAAGGACAAGGAAACGACAACAAAAACAAGTGCTAGTAACCGTGACTTGCAAGTACCCCCGCAAATAGTAGAGAAGTTGAAAGAGCATAAAGAACGCCAAAAGAAAGCGGCGGGGGATTTGTTTACCGAGGATTTTCGGGTCTGCGGGGGCGTTGGAACTCTTAGAGATACAACAATTGACAAGCGTAACCGACAATACGCCGAGGAGGCGGGGTTACCGCACATCACTATACACGAATACAGACACTCGCACGCATCGTTACTAGCTAATAACAATATAAATATACAAGAGGTAGCACGGCGATTAGGTCATAGCAATGTTAATATGACGTGGCAAATATACAGCCATTTATACCCTAGTCAAGAGGAAAAAGCACTTGAAATATTAAAAGATATAGAGTTAGACTAGTCAAAAATTTTTAATTATTTAGGGATTTTTTAGGGATAGAAAAATTAAAAACCGCATTACAATGCGGTTTTTTCATATAGTGGTGGAGATAAGGGGATTCGAACCCCTGACCTCTTACATGCGAAGCAAGCGCTCTCCCAACTGAGCTATACCCCCATGGAACGACTGCCGAAATTTGAACGGCTTAGTTGTTACTTTAACAGTATAGCACATTCCGAGCGTTTTGTCAAGGGGTTTTGAAAAAAATCGCGCCGTAGTCCCTTGTGCGCGGTTTAATGCGCTTAAAGAGGAAAATCTGCCGTAGGCTCTTTACAAATCAAGTTTTTTGTGCTATAATATAGAAAACGCAATATCTTTAACAGGATAAACCGTATACTTCAAAGGGGCATAATATTGGTTTGGGTCAAAGCCTCTTTGTGCTATAATAGTTGTTAGAGAATAGATAATAGCAGTTAGTTTGCCGATTGCCGGCTAACTGACGGAAACTAAAAACTATAAGGGGCTGTAACTATATGCTTAAACCGTTTTCAAACAAAGTCGCGGGGCTTGCACCGTCGGCTATACGCGAGATATTGAAGTTTACCGCCGACCCGGAGGTTATCAGTTTCGCGGCGGGAAATCCCGCGCCTGAGGCGTTCCCCGTGGAAACTATACGGCGGTTGTCTGACGAGATTTTCGCCGCCGAGCCGATAAACGCTCTGCAATATTCGGTGACGGAGGGGTACGCGCCGCTGCGTGCCTGGCTCGAAAACGACCTCCGCTATAAGGGAATGTTCGCGGATAATGATATGGTAATCGTCACGGCGGGCGCACAGCAGGCTATCGAAACGACCGCTAAGATACTTTGCAACGAGGGCGACGTTATCTTTTGCGAAGACCCCAGCTTTATCGGTTCGCTGAACGCGTTCAGAAGTTACGGTGTAAGGCTTGTCGGACTGCCGACGGACAAGGACGGCATTTTGACGGATAAATTTGAGGAGGCTCTGACGGCAGAACCTACCGCGAAATTCCTCTACACTATCCCGAATTTCCAGAACCCGACGGGAAACACGACGACGCTTGCCCGCCGTCAGGAAATATTAAAACTCGCGGAGAAGTATGGCGTTTACATTCTTGAGGATAACCCCTACGGCGATTTGAGGTTTGCGGGCGAGCCTGTTGCAAGCTATAAATCGCTCGATACAAAAGGCGTTGTGCTATATGCGGGGACGTTCTCGAAAACGCTTGCTCCGGGACTGCGCGTAGGGTATCTTTGCGGGGAAAAAGAGTTCGTCGGGAAAGCGGTCGTAGGGTTGCAGACAAGCACCGTTCACACGAACATTTGGGCGCAGATGCTTACATATAAATTCGTCACGACCGTTGACTTTAAAGAACACTTAAAGCGTTTGCAGGAAATCTACCGCGGGAAATATACGCGTATGGCGAACGCCCTGAAAGCGAATATGCCCGATTGCATTACTTATTCGGAACCGCAGGGCGGGCTGTTTATATGGGCGACCATTCCCGACGAGTACGATATGAACGCTTTTTGTACGGAGGCGGTTCATAGGAAAGTCGCGCTTGTGCCGGGAAACGCGTTTTTGAGCGACGAGAACGCCGTTTCACATTCGTTCAGAATGAATTTCTCAACGCCGACGGACGAGCAAATCGACAAGGGCGTAGAAATACTCGGCGCATTTGCGCGGGAGTTTTTTAAATAATTTTGCGTTTTAATAACTGAAAGGAAATCCGTTATGGAAGAACAGAAGAAAAAGAAGATATTAAGCCTTATTCAGCCGACAAATACCCCGCACTTGGGGAATTATCTCGGCGCTATGCAGAATTGGGTAAAAATGCAGGACGAATTTGACTGCACCTACGGCATAGCAGATTTACATTCGATAACCGTACGGCAAGACCCCGTAAAACTTCGTGCGCAGATAAGAGAGAGTTACGCTCTGCTTATCGCCGCGGGACTTGACCCCGAACGCTCTACACTTTTTGTGCAGGGACACAATCCAAATCACGCGGAACTTGCGTGGATACTCAACTGCTATTCGCAGTTCGGGGAACTTTCGCGTATGACGCAGTTCAAGGACAAATCGGCAAAGCACCCCGAAAACATAAACGCGGGGCTGTTCACCTATCCCGTGCTTATGGCGGCGGATATTCTGCTCTATCAAGCCGACCTTGTTCCCGTGGGGCAGGACCAGCTACAGCACCTGGAACTCGCGCGGAACATCTGCCAGCGCTTTAACGGCATTTACGGCGATGTGTTCACAATGCCCGAAGGTTACATCACAAAATCGACGGCAAAGGTTATGTCCCTGCAAGATCCGCTAAAGAAGATGTCAAAATCGGACGAGAACCCGAACGCCTCCGTATGGGTGCTTGACGACCGCGACACGGTTATCAGAAAGTTCAAGAGAGCGGTGACGGACAGCGAAACGGAAGTCTGCGCGCGCGAGGGCAAGGACGGCATAATAAACCTTATGTCTATCTATGGCGCGGTGACGGGAAAATCGTTTGAGGAAATCGAAACGGAGTTCAAGGGCAAGGGCTACGGCGAATTTAAACTCGCGGTCGGCGAGGCGGTCGCTGACAAACTCGCGCCCATGCAGGCGGAATACAAGCGCGTAAGCGCGGATAAGGGCTACATCGACAACTGTATGAAACAAGGAGCGGAGAAAGCGTTCAGAGCGAGCAGGAAAACTTTGCAGAAAGTGCAGAAAAAGGTGGGGTTTATAGTTTTGTAAGAGACTAGAGGTTAGAAGTAAGAGGTAAGAGGTAAGAGGTAAGAGGTAAGAGGTAAGAGGTAAGAGGTGCGCGGGCGTTGCCCGCGCATTTGGCTTTAGGCGTAGCAGCCGCAACCGTCCCCGCCGTAGGCTGTAAAAGTTTCGCCAGCCTTTTCAAAGGCTGCGGGGGTCACGGGGGCAGAGCCCCCGTGTCGCCGTCCGCAGACGGCGAAATCCCCCGCCTCAAGAGCTCCGCAAGGGGGTGAATTTTCGCGTCGCTATGCGACGCGAAAAGAGGGGGACGCCCTGCGATAAAGGGCGTCCCCTTTGCGCCTAGTGGAGCGCACGAAGTGCGCGGAACGGTCGGTTTAAAGCAACCTTTCCGCGCGCGGAATGCCGGTGACATTCCGCGCGCCAAAAGCCACGTTGCGAACCATAAACCCAAAGCCACATAATCCGCTGTAAGGCAATCCCGCGCCCGCAATGGCGCACATTATACAGCATTTTCCGCCAAGCGGATAATGCGTGCGCTTTGTACTTTGTACTATGCACTATGCACTTTACGCTATAAACTGATAATCCCCCGCAAAACCACCAGAAAACCGCCGTGATTTCCGCACTTTGATTGTGCATAATCCACAAAAATATTCCGCGGGCGAAAAAGTACTTGCAATTTGCGGTAAATTGTGTTATAATACAATTTGTTACTGATAAAATATTAGGGGTATGCCCTTTGAAAGGCGGTGTCATAAATGGCTAAGTGTGAAATTTGCGGAAAGAGCGTTGCCTTTGGCATAAAGGTATCTCACTCGCACAGACGCTCCAACAGAACGTTTAAACCCAATGTTAAAAAGGTAAAGGCTGTTGTAAACGGAACTCCTTGCAGAGTTAATGTTTGCTCGCGCTGCCTGCGTTCGGGTCTTGTTCAGAGAGCGGGCTGACTGTAATTGTATTTAAGAGCCTCTTGGAATGGAGGCTCTTTTATCTTTTTTGGAAAATTCTTATTAAATTTAAGAGGGGAATTTTATGGCAAAATCTTCCGATAATTCAGCCGTAAAGTCTACGGTTAAACAACTCCTGCCGTGTATGTTTATTCTGTTTGTGTTCTGCTATATGCTGTTCATTTATGAACCTCTTATAATGTACTGCACAAACAAGGACGACTTTATATTTGACTTCGGGCTTATGATAATGCCTACGGCGGGGATATTCGCGCTTATTTTTGTCGGCTCTGCCGCCGTTTTTGGGCTGTTGTATCTTTTTATCGGCGATTTGCCAAAGGGCGCTAAGATTTTCCGAATAGTGACAGCCGCGCTTTTCGGAGTGTTTTTGGTGATGTATATTCAAGGCAACTTTCTGACAAGGCGACTGCCCGCGCTTGACGGTTCGCAGATAGACTGGTCACAGTACACCACCGAAAACGTTATAACCGTGTCGGTCGTGCTGATTGTCGCGTCGCTGATTGTTTTGGGGTCGGTATATTTCGGGTTGGAAAAGACCGTAAAAGTGTCGGCGCTTGTGTCCGCCGCTGTTTTTGTTATGCTGAATGCCGCGCTTATCTCGAACGCCGCACAAAACGATATTTTCGAGCGCAAAGACAATTTTATCGCTACCATGCAGGATATTGGCGGCGCGTCGGAGGAGCAGAATTACTTCATTTTTATGGTGGACGCGCAAAACGCGCAGGAATTTACTCAGGTGATAACTTCCGATAATCAGTTCGCGCACACGTTTGATGATTTTACTTATTATACCGACGCGCTTGCGGCTTATCCGTTTACGCGGGATACCGTGCCGCTGTTGCTTTCGGGAGCGGTGAACAGAAACGAAAAACCGTTCGCGGAGTATTCGGCGAACGCGCTTAATAATTCGCCGCTGTTTGACGCCCTGGACGAGCGCGGGTACAGTATTCGCCTTTACGATATGGAACTTGCGTGGTACGGCGACAAGGAACACGAAATCGAGAACGGTCTTTACGGCAACGCAAAAATGCATTTCGGCAGATATTTTAAAAACGAAATGCGGTATGTGTGGTTCAAATATCTGCCGTATTTCTTAAAGCCCGCGTCGGATATAGAAAACCTTGACTTCAACAGCACACCTGACGCCGATGTGTTTCAATGGTATAACGATAAACTCTACAGAGAAATAACCGAAAACCCGAAAATGGAAAAGACGTCGGGCGCGCAGTTTCGGTTTATTCACGCAGAGGGCGCACACGTTCCGCTTAATATGGACGAGAACCTGAACCGCATAGAGAACGGAACGTATCTCCAAAAAACAACCGCAACAGTTAAGCTGATTGACGCGTTTATCAAGCGTCTGAAAGATAACGGCGTTTATGACAACTCGGTTATTGTGATACTTGCCGACCACGGATTTCCTACAGGTTCAAACGGGACATTTCTCGCACGGTTTGCGCCAATGCTTCTGATAAAGGGCGCAGGCGAAAAGCACGACCTTGTTATGTCGGACAAGCCCGTTTCGTATTTTGACCTCCCCGACGCGCTGGTTGAACTGCTTGACGGCAAGCAGAGCGGGGAATTGTTCTCGCAAATACCCGAAGGCGAACGTACCCGCACCTTGATTTGGTATGAATACACAAAGGAGTACCATATGGTGGAATATCAAACAGACGGCAAAGCAACGGATTGGGAACAGTTCCAACCGACGGGAAGAGTATTTGACCTTGCGGAGTAGACGAGGAAATGCGTTTCATTGTAATTAAATTGCTTGACAAACGCCGCTGTTTGTGCTATAATGTGTTAAAAGGAGATGATATTATGGCACAAGTAAGTTTCAGAATTGATGACGAAATAAAAAATCAAGCGGAACGCGCGTTAGATGATATGGGGCTTACGATGTCGGCGGCGATTACCGTTTTTTTGAAGAAAGTCGGCAGGGAACACAGAATACCGTTTGAAATCAACGCCGACCCTTTCTATTCCGCCGCGAATATGGAACGGCTGAGAAAGTCCGCCGCGCAAATGGAACAGACGGGCGGGACGGTGCATGAAATAGGAGAAAGCGATGTTTAAGGCTTTTTCTGACGACGCTTGGGAAGATTACACTTATTGGCAAAAACAGGACAAGAAAACTTTGCGCCGCATTATTAAACTTATTGAAGATATTGACAGAAACGGGTATGAAGGGATTGGAAAACCTGAACGGCTTTCGGGCGATTTGTCAGATTATTACAGTAGGCGTATTGATGATAAAAATCGCATTGTTTACCGCATTGTCGGTGATGTAATTCAGATTATCCAATGCGGTTCTCATTATCGTGACAAATAAGTTTGCCGCTCTTGCAATTACCCAAAAATCCCCCAATCACCTCCAAAGCAATTGTGAAAAATGCACAATTTCACGAAAAATCTTGTTTTGGTAAAAACTAATTTATTGACACGGCGTTAAAATTGTGGTATAATCAACAAGGCGTGATTTTTTCCCGCTTGTTTTCGCGCGGGAAAAAATCGGCAGAATACAGATTACTAACGAGTTTTAAAAAAGAGGAGCAGTTATGAACGCGTCTGCACAAGAAATTAAAAAACAATCTAAATTTAAAAACGCCTTTAAGGCGCTTTTGCCGTCATACATCATTGCTTTCGTATTTTGCTTTATGCTGTTCATTTACGAACCGCTGTTGATGTACAGTACTAATCAGCTTGACTTCTGGTTCGATATGGCGCTGATGATAGGTCCTGTTTTGCTGGGATTTTTGGCGGCGTTTTTTGGGTGCGTTTTGGTGCTGACGGCGGTGTATTTTATCAACAGAGCGTTCTCGAAAGAGCCGTCCGTGTACAGAATATTCGCGGTCGTGCTGTTTCTCGTGATGTTTGTCACTTATGTGCAGGGGAATTTCCTGTCGGGCAATCTGCCCGCGCTGGACGGCTCTGTAATAAACTGGAGCGAGTTTGCGAAGAACGACATCATCACGGTAGGTATAGCCGCCGTTGCCGCGGGTGTGCTTATTACTCTTTTGGTGCGCAAAGGCACGAGGAAAACGCTGTTTGTGACTATGATAGCGTCGGCGGGGGTGTTTGCCTTACTGCTTGTGTCGCTCGTGTTTGAACTTATCAGCTGGAACGCGTTTGTGCGCAAAGACAGCGTTATCACGACTAACAGGAATTTCGATCAGGTTTCAGCCGATACGAATTTCATCATCATACTGAATGACGCCGTGGGTTCTTCGGAATTTAACAGCGTTCTGGAGAAATACCCCGAATATAAGGAAGTGTTCGAGGACTTCACTTATTATCCCGATACGCTGGGGTGCTTTCCGTGTACGCGCGATACTATTCCCGTTGTTTTGGGCGGAGCGGTAAACACGAATGAAATGGATTTTGACAAATTTTCGTCAAACGCTATGAACAACTCTCCGCTTTTCAGGGAACTTGACAGCAGAGGTTACGAGATAAACCTCTATGAAAGCGAACTCGTGTGGTACGGCGCGCAGAACTTCGACATTGTGAACAGCACAAACTACACTAATTATACCCTGCCGTTCAAGACGTTTTGGAAAGAGCAGTTAAAGTATGTGGGCTACAAGTATCTTCCGTATACGTTAAAGAAATATTCCGAAATCGAAAGTATGGATTTCAACGGGCTTATCGACAAGTATTTGTGGGATTTCCGCTCGATATACAACGATATAGAAACTCACCCCGAACTTCAAAAAACGGATAAAAAATCATTCCGCTTTGTTCATACCGAGGGAGCGCATATTCCGTTCAAATATGATAAGTACGGGGAAATACTCGAGGGTTACAGCGATTACGAAACAGAGATAGAAGCGACTATCCATATGACGAACGAGTATATAAAACGGCTTAAAGAAAACGGCGCGTATGACAATTCCGTTATCATAGTTATGGCGGACCACGGCAACACGGATTTGAACGACGCCGATGATATGCTGGTACGCGCGAACCCGATGTTCCTTGTAAAAGGAATAAACGAACACCATGCGTTTGAAAAATCCGACAAACCGCTTTCATATACCGACCTTACCGATATTTATACGAAACTGCTTGACGGAAAGAGCGCGAAGGACGCGTGCGCGGATATTCCCGACAAGCGCGAGCGGTTCTTTATGTGGTACAGGAATTTCAGACTGGAAGATCATATTGAAGAATATGTCGTTACCGATAAGGCGTGGGAATGGCAGAAGTTCAAGAAAACGGGACGGGAATTTGATTTGTAAAAGGAGCGCGAAAGATGTTTCTGGGCAAGGTCTTAGGTCCTGTAATGAGTTGGTGTTATCAGCTTATCGGCAATTACGGCTGGGCTATTGTGTTGTTTACGCTGTTCAGCAAAATAGTGCTGCTGCCCGTTTCAATTTGGGTGCAGAAGAACTCTATAAAAATGGTCAGGATGCAGCCGACGATAAACAAGATAAAGATAGACCATTTCGGCGACAAGGACACGATTGCGGACGAGCAGTCAAAACTTTTCAAAAAGGAAAAGTATAACCCCTTAGCGTCGCTTATTCCGCTGATTATTCAGATAATACTGCTGATAGGTTTGGTAGAGGTAATAAACCACCCGCTGACTTACATAACGAAAATCGACGATACGAGCATTTCCGCGCTGACGGGAACGGCGCTGTCGGTGAATGATAAACTTGACCCGCAGTCGTCGGGACTTGAAATAGCCGTTGTTGAAGATATTCAAAACGGCACGGCTCTCGATAAATACGGCGCGGCTGTAAGCGCTGATGTTATCACGAGTATAGAGAACCTTAAAATGCGGTTCTTCGGGCTGTCGCTCGGCTGGGTCGCAACTACAACGGGCGGCATTGCGTGGCTTGTACCCGTTATAGCGGGCGTTTCGGCGTTTCTGCTGTGCTTGGCGCAGAATATGATAAACGTTCTGCAAGCGGAACAGTCTAAGTGGAACAAGTACGGTATGATGATTTTCTCGGTCGGACTGTCATTGTATCTCGGAATGTTCGTTGCCGCGGGCGTTGCGCTTTACTGGACGGCAAGCAACCTGCTCGCTATTCTTCAGCAATGGCTGTTGAATATCGCGATAGACCCGAAAAAGCACGTTGACTACAGCGCGCTTGAAAGCACCCGCAAGGAACTTTTTGAACTCAATAATATGAAATCCGTAAAGTCGCTTTCAAAAGAGGCGAAAAAGAAAGCGAAAGCCGATTACAAGCGGTTTTTTCATATCATCAACAAGCACCTTGTATTCTATTCCGAAAGCAACGGATTTTATAAATACTATAAGGGAATAATCGAGTATATCTTAGCGCATACGAACATTACGATACACTACATAACAAGCGATTTCAACGACGGCATTTTTGAACTTGAAAAGCAAAACGAGCATATCAAGGCGTATTTCATTGACGAAAAGCGCCTTATAACGCTTATGATGAAAATGGACGCGGACGTTGTGGCAATGACTATGCCCGACCTTGAAACGTATCATATAAAGCGCAGTTATATCCGAAAGGATATAGAGTATGTGTACATTCCGCACGGAATGGATTCCAACAATATGGCGTTCAGAACAAAGGCGCTGAACGCGTTTGACACGGTTTTCGTCAGCGGGCAGTATCAGTTGGAGGAAATGGAGAAGATAGCGAAACTCTATTCGCTTGACAATCAGAAGTTTATTAAATACGGCTACTGTCTGCTTGACCAAATGATAGCCGACTATGAAAAAGAGCATAAGGAAAACGAAACTCCCACCGTGCTTATCGCACCGTCGTGGCAGAAGAACAATATAATAGAACTCTGCTTTGACGAACTTATGGAGAACGTGCGCGGTAAAGATTACAATGTCATAGTCCGTCCGCACCCTCAGCACGTTCGCCACGCGCCCGAAAAGTTCGAGCGGTATAAGGAGCAATACAAGGACGACAGGAACATCACGATACAGACGGATTTTTCGAGCAATTCCACCGTGTTTAACGCGGATATTCTTATTACCGACTGGTCGTCTATATCGCAGGATTTCGCGTTCACTACTAAAAAGCCCGTTATATTTATCGACACCCCGCCTAAAATTATGAACCCCGACTACAAACTTATCGACACACCGCCCATTAATATCTGGATACGGGACGAGATTGGAAAGGTCGTCAAGGTTTCGGAACTTAACACGATCGACGCGGTAATCAGGGATATGATAAGCAGGAGCGCGGAGTATCACGACAAGATAGCCGAAGTCACCGAGCGGTGCGTTTACAACATCGGCACGGGCGGTGAAGTCGGCGGGAAATATATCATCGAGGCAGTTCAAAATCAGATAAAGAGGAGAAAGGAAAGCAAATCATGACTATGCAGGTTTTATTAAAGAAAATCGTATCAAACAGGGGATATATCGACCCGTCTGTTATGACCTACGCGATACAGGCAATCGCGGGCGTTGTTATAGCGGTGGGCGCGGTGTTGGGCGTTCACTTTCACAGAGCGAAGAAAAAACTCGCGGAGAAACTTAACATTGACGAAAACAAGAACAAGGAAGTAGAGGGCGACGATATTATCGTCACCGACGGCGACAAGGCGGAATAATTTTAGCGGGGTTTAACTTATGTCAAATAACTGGAAAAGCATTTGGGAAAAACGGAAGATGAACGAGGACGCGTTCAATACCGATGATATTAACAAACTGTTTGTCGAACTCAAACGCGCGGACGGCTTTGACGTCGGCGGCGGCGCGATTTCCGAAAAGGAACTTCTCCGTCAGTACGAGGATATAAAAACACGGCTCACGGCGAACTCGCCGACGGCGTTAAATTCCGTTTACGAGTTCGGATGCGGAGCAGGCGCGAATTTACTGTTATTCGAGCGCGACGGTTTTACCTGCGGAGGTATCGACTATTCATCGGCGCTTATCGACATTGCAAAGAAAGTCCTGAAATCCGACGACATAGTATGCGACGAGGCAAAGAATGCGGGCGTTTCTCCGAAATACGACTGCGTTCTCGCGAACAGCGTTATTTCGTACTTCCCGAACACGGATTACACACTTGAAGTTCTCGAAAAGATGTACGAAAAAGCGAACTTCTCGATAGGTCTTATCGACGTTCACAACATTGAAAAGAAAGAGGACTTCTTAGCGTTCCGCAGAAAGACGGTCGAGAATTACGACGAGAAATACGAAAATTTAAGCAAGCTGTTTTACAGCAAGGATCTGTTCGCGGACTTCGCGAAATCGCACGGGTTGAAGATAGAGTTTTACAATTCCGTTGTGGAGAATTATTGGAACAACGAGTTTGTTTTTAACTGTTTTCTTTATAAGTGATTAGAAAATAGCTTTTAATAGTTTTGGTGCGCGGGCGTTGCCCGCGCACCAAAATTAACCGATATTCTCTGTTTACTTCTTAACGAAAAAGGTGAACCATATGATAGGTTTAGGCACGATAATAAATAGCGCAGCTATCGTCATAGGCGGTGTTGTCGGTCATTTTACGGGAAAACTGTTCAAGCCCGAACAGCAGTCGGCGCTGAATAAGACCTGCGGAATAAGCGTGCTTTTTATCGCGATAGCGGGCGCAATGCAGGGTATGCTTTCAATTGACGGCAATTCGCTTTTGAGCGGGAAATCAATGCTTGTTGTGCTTTGCCTTGCAATCGGCACAATTATCGGCGAACTTATCGGAATTGAAAAGGGTTTTGAACGCTTTGGCGAATGGCTGAAAGCTAAGACAGGCAACAGCGGGGATAAAGAGTTTGTAAACGCGTTTGTCACCGCGTCGCTTACTGTCTGCATTGGAGCAATGGCGATTGTCGGGGCAATTCAAGACGGGATTTCGGGGGATTACTCAACGCTTGTTGTGAAGTCCGTGCTGGACTTTATCATCATAGCGGTTATGACTTCGTCGCTTGGGAAAGGGTGCGGGTTTTCGGCGATACCCGTGTTTGTTTTCGAGGGAGCAATTACATTGCTTGCGAGATTAGTTTCGCCGGTTATGACGGAACTTGCAACGGCGTATCTGTCGCTTATCGGCTCGATACTGATTTTCTGCGTCGGCGTTAATCTCGTGTGGGGAAAGACGGTGCGCGTCGCGAATATGTTACCGAGCGTTGTTTTGGCGGTAGTCGCGGCGTACGCGCCGTGGAAGTGGTGATTAGAGGTAAGAAGTAAGATGTAAGAGGTAAGGGTGCGCTGTTGCGCAGTTTATAGTTAAGAGTGCAAAGTGAATAGTATTAGGTGCGCCCTGTTTCGCTTTGCTGTCGGCGCATCGTGCGCCGACTTTGGGCGAAACGGTAGCGGCGTCCTGCCGCTACCTTGCGGGCGCGATTAGATTGTCCTTTAATTAATACGCCCCTGCACCACGGTGCAGGGGTGCTTTTTTCGCGCGGTATGGCGTTGCTCAATTCACGCGCCCCATTCCCTTATCCCGCATTAGTTTACCGCCCCGCGTCAAACGCGCCCTTACCGCCCGTACCGCGCCGTTGCCCGACCGCCCGCAATTCGCCTGACGGCGAATTAACGGCGCTTACGCGCCGTTGTTTTGCGCGTTGCGCAAAACGCGGGCTATGTAACTTCGCGCGTTGCTCAATTCAAGCACGCCCCGCCGACGCCGTGGCAATGCGTATATTATAAACTCTCAACTATAAACTTCGCTAATCTAATATAATCCTCTAACGACAATTCTTCAGCCCTAGCCGTAGGCGATAACTGCGCATTTTCCAAAAGACTGGCGATTTCCGCTTTGGTCGCGTGCAGGCTCGCGGAAAGCGGGTTCACAAGCTGTTTCCTCCGTTGTGAAAAGCCCGCCCTGATAATGCTGAACAGAATATTTTCTTCGCGTTCGGACAGCGGACGCGCTTTTTTTATGTCAAGCCGAATTACCGTGCTGTCAACGTTCGGCGAGGGCATAAAACTTCCGCGGTTTACGCGAAACAGCGTTTTCGGCTCGCTGTAGTAATTCACCGCGTAGGTTATCGCTCCGCATTCGCGCGTACCCGTCTTTGCGCAGATACGCTCCGCCGCCTCTTTTTGCACCATTACCGTCATAGAACTAATCGGCAGACGGCTTTCGAGAACTTTCATTATCACGGGCGATGTGATGTAATACGGCAGGTTCGCGCAGATTATTGTTTCACGTCCGCCGAATTTTTCCGCGATAATTTCCGCAAGGTCGGTTTTCATTACATCGGCAAATATCACGTCAACATTGTCAAAGTCCGCGAGAGTTTCATCGAGAATAGGTTTCAGCCGTTCGTCAATCTCCACCGCCGTTACCCTCTCGCACCGCGCGGCAAGTTCTCTTGTGAGAACGCCTACGCCCGTGCCGATTTCCAATGCGCAGACGCCCTCTTTCGCCCCGCCCCGCTCCGCGATATTCGGACAGACGGACGGGTTTATCAGGAAATTTTGACCCAATGATTTTGAAAACGTAAACCCGTTTTTCTCAAACAGTTTCTTTATCGTGGAGATGTCTGTAAGTTTCAAGTTAATATCCCTCGTTCAAGTCAAGGCTCGTGTCGTGTTCTATCCAATCGCTGACGTTGTAGACCGTGTATTCCGTCGGAGTATTCCGCACAATTACCTTTTCCAGTCCCGCGTTTATAATCAGCCTCTTGCACATTGAGCAAGGCTCTACGCCGCCGTCAAGTTCGCCTGTTTTGCCGTCAAGACCCGCTAAGTAAATAACAGCGCCTATCATTGAAGTCCGCGGCGCGGAGATTATACAGTTCGCCTCCGCGTGAACGGAACGGCAAAGTTCGTATCTTTGACCGCGCGGAACATTCAGCTTTTCGCGCATACACGACATTAAATCCGTGCAGTTAGCGCGCCCGCGCGGCGCACCGTTATATCCCGTTGAGATTATCTCGTCGTTCTGCACGATTATCGCGCCGAACAGCCGCCGCAGGCAAGTACTGCGCTCGGCGACAGTCTGCGCTATATCCAAGTAGTAATTGTTCTTATCCTTGCGTACGTTGCTCATAATTCAGGCACTCCTTTCAAGTGGCTAGAGAATAGTAGCTAGTAGTTAGTTTAGGTGCGCCCTGTTTCGCTTTGCTGTCGGCGCATCGTGCGCCGACTTTGGGCGAAACGGTAGCGGCGTCCTGCCGCTACCTTACGGGCGCAATTTAGATTGTCTTTAAGTTTAGAGGTTGATTTTCTCGGCTGTATGGGAATTTGATTTT
Source organism: uncultured Clostridia bacterium (assembly GCA_947628655.1). Lineage (GTDB taxonomy): Bacteria > Bacillota > Clostridia > Oscillospirales > Ruminococcaceae > CAG-115. The sequence goes on from CANRAS010000018.1 coordinate 24,884, forward strand.
TACGGTTACTGTTGAACGTGAATGTTTGTGTGGAAAAAAAACGAGCGTTGGGCGTATACTAATCTCTAATCTCAAAACAACTAACAACTATATTATAGCACTATTCGGCGGGTATGTCAACAAAAGAACTAAAATTTCGTTTATTTGTCCGAAAGTTCTATAAAACTGCGGTGTCTTATGACAGACTTTTCGCGGGAAATGTTGTATTATTAAACCAATAGGACTTTTAAAATGAGGGGAAGTATATTTATGACGGAAAAAGTAATTCAAAAGAAAAACCGTACTCGGCTGAAAACGGGATTTTCGGCGGAGCATATCGGACTTGGCGTTTTGGCGGTTTTAATGGAACTCGGCAGTTCCGTGTTTTCTGCCGCGCCGGCGTCGGCGGCGCTGGCGGCGGGACTTAGCGGGAGCGCGTCGCTTTGCGTAATGATAGGCGGGATTTTCGGCGCAATGCTCAAAGGATTTCCCGCGTGTTTTGCGGGAGTGGGCGCTGTCGGAATTGTAATGGCGGCGCGCCTTGTTCCCGACTTGGGCAGACCGCGCCTCGGCATTGCCGTCCGCGCAGGCGGCGCGGTAATGGGAGTGTTCTTTTCGCGGGTTTCGGAAGTTTCAAACGCGTCAGAAATGCTTTCCGTGCTTGTCGCGGCGATAAGTTCGGGGGTGTTTGCGGTGTGTACGGCGGTTTTGTTCCCGCCGTCGCAAAAAACACGGCGGAGCGAGTGGGCTGACGACGGTTCTCCTCGGCGGGCGTTCGCGCTTTGTATCGTGTGCGCGGGCGCGTTTATGTGTCTTGGCGCGTTAAATTATTCCTACATAAACATCGGACGCACGCTTATGAGTTTTGTTATACTCGCGGTATCCGCGCAGGCGGGGGCGGCGCGCGGTGCGCTTATTGCCGTTCCCGCGCTCTGCGGACTTTGCCTTTCATCGGCGGGGAGTGAAATCGGCGCGGGCGCAGGCGTTGCGGCGGTGTGCGCAATGGCAAGCCTTGCTCTCGAAAAGAAAGGCAAGGCTGTGCGCGCGGCAGGCTTTGTGTTTATGTGCGCGGCGGGAATGTTGGTCGCGGAAAGCGAGGACGGTTTTCGGCTTATCGCGGAATCCGCGGCGGCGGGCGTGCTGTTCGCGGTGTTGCCGTTCGAGAAAATCCGTGCGCCCGAAACGGGTTTTTCAGACAAGGGAATTGCCTCAATGATCGGTGCGCGGCTGAACTTCGCGGCGGACGCAATAGCGGGAATAGGCAGTGGAATATCGGCGGCGGCGGAAGTTCTCGACCGAAAATATTCGTCGAATATATCAGACGTAGCAGACCGCGCCGCCGACCGCGTTTGCCGTTCCTGCCCAAACTCAATGGTGTGCTGGGGACGGAAATACGAAACGTTCCACGGCGAATTTAACAGGCTTGCGGCCGTACTCCGCGCGGGCGGCGAACTCGGCGAGTTTTCGCTCTCTCCCGACGTCGCGGAGGAATGTGTGGACAGAGCGGGAGTGATACGCGCCGTAAAAACGGAATACGAGCGTTTCATTTCGGCGATGTCCGACGAACGCCGTGTGCGGGAACTGCGCAGGATATACACCGACCAGCTTATCGGCGTTCGGGATATTCTTCGGGATATGGGAAATCTAAGTACGCGGGTTTTATCCGAAACGCGGGATTTCCACGCCGAAGAACGCGCCGAAAAAATTCTCAAAAACAACGGCGTTGAACACCCGCAGGCGTTCGTTATGCGCGACAGAAACAACCGTTTGCGCTTTGAGGCATACGGCGAAAGCGAACCGCGCGTTACCCGCGAATATTTGGGCGGTCTGTTGTCAAACGCGGTGGGCTGTGACATTGAACTGCCCGAAATCAGCGGGAGCGACGAGCGTTACCGCATAACCGCGTCGCAGAGAACGCGGCTTTGCGCAAAAGTCGGAGCGTATCAGCTCTGCAAGGGCGAAAACCGCGTCTGCGGGGACTGCTACGAATGTTTTACGGGCGCGGACGGCGCGTTTTACGTCGTATTATCGGACGGTATGGGTACGGGCAGCCGCGCACGGGTTGATTCGACAATGGCGTGTACGGTAATGGCAAAACTTCTGAAAAGCGGAGTTACGCTGTCGGCGGCTCTCGAAACGGTTAATACCGTGCTTATGGTGAAAAGCGCAGATGAAAGCTACGCCTCGCTTGACATTTGCAGGATAGACCTGAACAGCGGAGAGTGCGCGGTCTACAAAGCGGGCGCGTCAACTACTTACATCAAGTCCGATGAAAAGCTGATACGCGCCGCGCTTTCGTCGCCGCCTGCGGGTACGGGCGGGCGAATGACCGTTCCCGCGCAGAAATTTTTCGTGAAAAAGGGCGATGTTATCCTAATGATGACGGACGGCGCGTCGCCTGATGAACGCTGGCTTTCGCGGGAGCTTTCACGTCCCGATGACCCGTGCGAACTTTCAAAGCGCGTCGCGAAAGCCGCGCGGACAGCGGCGAACGGGCGAGAGGACGATATTAGCGTAATAGCGGTGGTTGTTGGAAAGTAGAAGTAAGCGGTTAGAGGTAAGCAGTTAGAGGTAAGAGGTTAGAAGTAAGAGGTAAGAAAGTGGCGTAGAGCCACGATTTAACTAGTCGCCGCAGGCGAGGAAAAGTTTCGTCCACCTTTTCAAAGGTGGCGGGGGTCACGGGGGCAGAGCCCCCGTGTCGCCGCGAAGCGGCGAAACCAACAGCCGCCGAAAGGCGGCTGTTATCAAGTTACGAGGTGCAGCTTTTCCCGCGCCTGACCGAATTTCCCCCGTAAGGGGGAAAGAGGGAAAGGCGCGAGGAAAAGCTGCCAAAGGCGCGTTGGAGTTCGGCGCATAGGGAACAGCAGGCGCGTTACGGTTTGCCGTCGTTTGGCGTTAGCCAAACGACCCCGCCGTCAGGCGGGGTGAAATTCGCTTTAGCGAATTTCAGACGGCAAACCGTCGCGTTTTCGAGTGCACCAGACTTCGCCCCCTTACGGGGGCGAAGTGGGTGCGCGAGAAAACGCCCACCGCGATAAGGGGGCGTTATGACCCAAAGCCACACCGTCCCAGCCGTCAAAAGTCGCCTAACCGCTGTAAAGGCGCGTTCGGCGTTGCTCAATTCGCGCACCCCTTGCCCTTATCCCGCGTTAGTTTGCCGTCCCGCGTCAAACGCGCCTGCACCGCCGTGTACGCGCCTTTGCCCGACCGCCCGCAATTCGCCTGACGGCGAATTAACGGCGCTTACGCGCCGTTGTTTTGCGCGTTGCGCAAAACGCGGGCTAAGCGCCTCGCATTTCGCATACACCCCCGTATATTGTGTAAACGTTTTCCTGTTACATCAATTTCATTGTGCAGAATTTACAAATATTCGGCGTGAAAATGTGAAAAGTCATAAAATATTAACAAAACCCTTGCAAATTTTGGGCATATATGATACAATGATTATATAAAAATCAGGTGTTAGGTTGGATTAGTTGAAAATAATCGTGAAAAGAAAATCGGTTTTATGTTTTTTGAATTTCAACCGTCGGCTGATAACCTGAAGTTGGAGGTATAAAAATGGCAATTGTTGTTCCCGAAAAATACAACGTGCCGCTCTATCTGTTCCATCAGGGCGAAAACGCACACGCGTATGATTTTTTCGGTTCGCACAAGGAAACCGTGGACGGCAAAAGCGGAGTAGTGTTCAGATGCTGGGCGCCGCACGCTAAGTCGGTTAGCATTGTGGGAGATTTCAACCACTGGGACAGAACCCGTAACTGCATGAATAAAATCAGCGACGGCGGTATCTGGGAACTGTTCGTTACGGGTATCAAGCAGTATGACAACTATAAATACAGCGTTGAAGCGCCCGACGGGCTTATCAAGCTGAAAGCCGACCCTTACGGTTATCATATGGAACTGCGCCCGAACACGGCTACAAAGTTCTATGACCTTGACGGGTATAATTGGAAAGACGGCGCTTATCAGAAAAAACTCGCACAGTCGAGCGTTTACGAAAGTCCGATTAATATTTATGAAGTGAACGCGGGCTCGTGGAAACACAACGGCGAACATTATGTAAGCTATGAAATGCTCGCCGATGAACTTATTCCGTATGTTAAGGAAATGGGTTATACTCACATCGAACTTATGCCGATAGGAGAATATCCGTTCGACGGTTCGTGGGGGTATCAGCAGATAGGATATTTTGCGCCCACGTCGCGTTTCGGTACGCCGCACGATTTTATGCGGTTCGTGGACAAGTGCCATCAGGCGGGTCTCGGCGTTATTATGGACTGGGTTCCCGCGCATTTCCCGAAAGACGCGGCGGGCTTGTACGAATGGGACGGCACAAGCTGTTATGAATACGAGGACCCGTTCCGCAGAGAGCATAAGAGCTGGGGTACGCACATCTTCAACTGGGGACTTCCCGAAGTGCAGAGTTTCCTTGTGTCCAACGCGAATTACTGGATTGAGAAATATCACATAGACGGCTTGCGAGTGGACGCTGTAGCGTCTATGCTGTACCTGGACTATGACAGGCGCGACGGAGAGTGGCGTCCGAACAACAAGGGCGGAAAGGAAAATCTGGAAGCTATCGCGTTCCTGCAAAAGCTGAACGCGGCGGTGTTCAAGGAACATCCGAACATTCTGATGATAGCCGAGGAAAGCACCGCTTGGCCTATGGTAACAAAACCCGCGGACATCGGGGGCTTGGGCTTTAACTTCAAGTGGAATATGGGCTGGATGAACGATATGCTCCGCTATATGAGCATGGATCCGCTCGGCAGACCTTATAATCACAATCTCGTGACGTTCTCGTTCTACTATGCGTTTTCTGAGAACTTCGTACTGCCGATAAGCCATGACGAGGTCGTTTACGGAAAGTGTTCAATGCTCGATAAAATGGGCGGTCCGCGCGAGTATAGATTTAATTCTATGCGGACGTTCTTAGGGTATATGATGGCGCACCCCGGCAAAAAGCTGATGTTTATGGGACAGGAATTTGCACAGTATAAAGAGTGGAATTTCCAGACTCAGCTGGACTGGGAAGTGCTTGAATTTGAACCGCACTATAAATATCATCAATATGTAAAGGCAATAAACAAGTTCTATCGTGAAAATCCCGCGCTGTGGGAGTGCGACACAAGCTGGGACGGTTTCCATTGGATTTCTGCGGAGGACAGCCAGAACTCCGTTATTGCGTTCAGACGTATCGCGAAGAACAAGGACGAGATTATCGTAGTGTGCAACTTCCAGCCTGTTCGGCACGAGATTTACGAAATAGGCGTTCCGTACTATGCGGATTACGAAGAAGTGTTCTCGTCCGATGCGGTCGAGTTCGGAGGGAGCGGAATAACAAACGGTACTGTCACCGCAAAGGAAGAGCCTATGCACGACGAGCAGTACAGAATTACCCTTGATATACCGCCGATGTCCGCGATATACCTGAAACCGAAAAATATCCGCGACCCGCACGCCGACGCGGAGGAAAAGGCAAAGGAAAAGCAACCCGCCAAGGAGAAATCCGAGGACGACGGCAAGGCTAAGGCTAAGAGCAAATAATTCCGAATTTAAAATATAAATCAAGGAGGAAGAAAATATGAACCACATTAAAAAAGAGTGCGTCGCTATGCTGCTTGCAGGCGGTCAGGGCAGCCGTTTGTATGCGTTGACGCAGGATATGGCAAAGCCTGCCGTACCTTTCGGCGGCAAATACCGTATCATTGATTTCCCGCTGTCGAACTGCGTTAATTCGGGGATAGATACGGTCGGCGTTCTCACGCAGTATCAGCCGATGGTGCTTAACGAGTACATAGGCAACGGTCAGCCGTGGGGACTTGACAGAGCGCACGGCGGCGTACACGTTCTCCCGCCGTATGAAACCGCGAGCGGAAAGAGCTGGTATTCGGGAACGGCGAACGCTATCTATCAGAACATCAGCTTTATCGACCGCTACAATCCCGATTATGTGGCAGTCCTTTCGGGCGACCATATTTACAAGATGAACTACGGCAAAATGCTTGATTTCCACAAGCAGAAAAACGCGGACGCGACTATAGCGGTGCTTGAAGTTCCGTGGGAGGAAGCGTCGAGATTTGGCGTTATGAGCGTCGATGAAAACGACACTATCTACGAGTTTGCGGAGAAACCCGCAGAGCCGAAATCGAACTTGATTTCAATGGGCGTTTATGTGTTCACATGGGCTAAACTTCGCCGTTATCTTATCGAAAACGAAAACGACGAGGGAGCGACTAAGGACTTCGGCAAGAACATTATCCCCGCGATGATGGATAACAACGAAAAAATGGTCGCTTACCGCTTTGACGGTTACTGGAAAGACGTCGGAACGATAGATTCGCTTTGGGAGGCAAATATGGATATGCTCGACCCGAATGTTCCGCTTGATTTGCTTGACTATAGCTGGAAAATCTATTCGCGCAACCCGATTATGCCTCCGCATTACGCAGGTCCGCAGTCGCGCATTGAGAACTCAATGATAGCCGAGGGGTGCGAGATAAACGGTATGATAGACTTCTCCGTGCTGTTTGCGGGAGTTACCGTTGAGGAGGGCGCTATTGTGCGCGACTCTATCATCATGCCGAATACGGTAATTAAAAAAGGCGCGGTTATCGAATATGCGATAGTCGGCGAGGACTGCGTTATCGGCGAGGGCGCACACATCGGCGAACGTCCCGAACTTATCGAGGACAAGTCGCAGTGGGGCGTGGCTGTTGTCGGACACCGTGTAAACGTTTCGGACAAAGCCGTAGCTCCGCCAAAGGCTATGATTTCTAAGGATATATGATAGAGGAGGACGTTTGATATGGCTAGTATGTCTAAAGTTTTGGGCTTGATTTTTGCAAATATGCACGAACAGACCCTGCCTGAGCTTACAAAGGCGAGGGCAATGGCAAGCGTTCCGTTTGGCAGTAAGTATCGTCTGATAGACTTCCCGCTGTCCGCAATGGTCAATTCGGGAATTACCCGCGTCGGAATAATCACTAAGCAGAATTACTACTCTTTGATGAACCATTTGGGAATGGGTTCGGAATGGGATTTGGCGCGCAAAACGGGCGGTCTTCACATTCTCCCTCCGTACGGGCGCGAGAACGCGGGTATGTACCGCGGCAGACTTGAGGCGCTCGCGGGCGCGGCGCAGTTCATTCACGAAAGCAACGCGGAGTATGTCGTTATGGCTGACAGCAACGTAGTCGCAAATATTGATATGCGTTCTATCGTGGACTTCCACGAGAAAAACGAGGCGGACATTACCTGCGTTTACGGAAAAGTTGTATATCCCACCGAACGCGCTCTTATGCAGACTATACTCTGCGTTGACGAAAACGACACGGTATATGATGTTCTCGCAAGACCCGCGATGAGCGGCGAGATGAACGTTGCGCTGAACATTTACGTTATGCGCCGCAAGTTCCTTGAGGACCTTATCCGCGAAAGCGAATGCCGCAGTCTGTACAGCTTTGAAACGGATATTCTCCAGCACAAACTGCACGATTTCAAGGTAATGGGTTACAAGTATGACAAGTACTTTGAAATAATAGATTCTATGAAAACCTATTACAAGGTAACGATGGAGATAAAGAACCGCGACATTTCGCGCGAGGTGTTCTCTATGGACACGCCGATTTACACAAAGGTGCGCGACATTGCGCCCGCGAAGTACGGCATAGATTGTTCCGTGAAGTCCTCGCTTGTTGCTGACGGGTGCATTATCGACGGCGTTGTCGAAAATTCCGTACTGTTCCGCGGCGTTAAAGTCGGCAAAGGCGCGGTCGTAAAGGACAGCATTGTTATGCAGAACGCGGTCATCGAGGAGAAAGCGTCGTTTATCAACGCGATTGCAGACAAGGAAGTTACGATTTCCAAGAACCGCACGATTACGGGTTCGGCGGACTTCCCTGTTTACATATCTAAGGGTGGAGTTGTGTGAGATAGTTACTAGAGAATAGTTGTTAGTAATTAGTTTAAGTGCGCGGGCGTTGCCCGCGCACTTTTCGGCGTAGAGCCGTAAGCAACTAGAGGCTAGAAGTTAGAGGCTAGAAATTAAGAGAAGATAAGGTTTAAACGTTAATCCACATTCTAGCTACTAGCATCTAATTTCTAGCTACTAGAAGGATAGAGGGCGTCCCCCTTGCACCTAGTGGAGCGCACGAAGTGCGCGGAACGGTCGGTTTAATGCGACCTCTCCGCGCGCGGAATGCCGGTGACATTCCGCGCGCCAAAAGCCACCTATAGCGGTTTCGCAGGCGCGTTACGGTTTGCCGTCGTTTGGCGCAAGCCAAACGCCCCCGCCGTTAGGCGGGGGAAATTCGCGACAGCGAATTTCAGACGGCAAACCGTGGCGTTTTCGAGTGCCCCGGACTTCGCCCCTTGCGGGGCGAAGTAGGTGCGCGAGAAAACGCCCACCGCGATAAGGCAACCCCGCGACCCAAAGCCACCCCCGCGCCCGCCCTCCCGTTTCAAACGCGGTCTACGGCAACACAATGCCCCCCTCTCTCTCGATAATTTCACCAAACGATTTTGTATCTTCCTACAATTTTTCCGAAAAGCGGGATTTTGTGGTTGAAAATTACGCGCGTTTCTATTATAATAGTAAGAGAACTCTGTTTCGGAAAGGAAGTGACGTTATGAATACCAAAAAGCGCGGGCTGTTGCTTGTGAATATTATCCTGCCGATACTTACGCTTATTGGTACGGCGGTGCTTTTGCTGCAGGTTCATTTGTATAACTCCAAAGACAGAGTGTGCAATCTTGCTGACGGCGAGAGAAACGGAACGTCTTTCGTTTTCGATGAGATTACCGTGGATATTGTCACGCGCGGCGGCGACGCGGGCGCGTGGATAAGCGAGAACGTCGCGGACGCTGACGGAAATATGCTGTTTCGTGAAATCACGGGTACTATCTATGAACTAGTTCTTACGAACAATTCCCCGAACCCTATAACCGAATGGACAGCAACTGTTTACATACCCGAAGATATGTATGTAAACAATACATGGAACGGCGATTATGAGTATCATCAGCACGCCCTTTCGGGAAATGAAAAAGTACAGTCGCTTGACCTTGCCGATTATTCAAAATATGATATTACGCTCGACGGCTATATGACTTCAATAGGACCTATGCTTGACCTCGACGCGGGCGACAGATTTATTTACTACCCCGACGCGTCAATGGGCGAAGTGCCGATAAATCCGAAAGCGAAAAATTCCGACAAGGAAAGCAACTGCCGAATTGGGTTTATTATGTATATGCCTGACAAACCGATTGATTATATCGCGGACTTCTCCAAAGGCGAAATTCATTATCATCTGCACGAGGGCGTTTTCAGCAACCCGCTGTTCCCCGTGCTTTGCGTATTGACCGTAGCGTGGATTAGCTGTCTTATGTCGGCGGTTATTGTAAAACTTAACTTGAAACGCTTTGTGGAACAGCAAAAGCGCGACGCGGCGGCTATTGAGCAGACTATGCGCACGTTTGTAAACTTCATCGAGGCGAAAGACCCAAGCACTATGGGTCATTCGGTGCGCGTTGCGGAATATTCAAGGCTTATCGCCGAGAAACTCGGCTTTTCCGAACAGGAGTGTACGCGCGTTCGTTGGATTGCGCTTATGCACGACTGCGGGAAGATTTACATACCCGACGCGATACTGACAAAGCCCGGACGGCTCTCCGACGAGGAATACGAAGTTATGAAAAAGCACACGGTTTACGGAAGTGAGATACTGCGCGATTTCACGGCGATAGACGGTATGGGCTTAGGCGCGCTCAGTCACCACGAACGCTATGACGGGAGCGGTTATCCTAACGGGCTTTCGGGCGAGGACATTCCGCTTATAGGGCGAATAATCGGCGTATCGGACGCATTTGACGCGATGAACAGCCGTCGCTGTTACCGCGCACCGCTGAACAAGCGAGTGATACTTGAAGAACTTAACAAGAACCGCGGTAAGCAGTTCGACCCCGTGATTGTGGACTGCCTGCTTGCGCTGATAGCAAGCGGAGAAGTAAAGTTTTCGGACGAAACGGCGGATTAGCTGTTAGAGATAAGAAGTAAGAAGTAAGATGTAAGACCTGTGGGTCTAACGGCTGACAAGCAAAAAATAATCCCCCGCTCCTGCGGGGGATTATTGATTGAATTAGTTTGAAATTACTCAACAAGCGTAAAATCTCCCAACGGGGAACAACTGATTGACTTGCCGTCGTACTTAAACGAGCCTATGTCGTCGGCGGGAGTGCCGTCGTCGTTCATATTCGCGTAGTGCCTTTCTATATCGATTGTTGTGAGGTGTTCCAAGTTGAAAACGGTATAGGGATTTTCCTTGCAATAATCTAAAAGGAACATATTAGCGGTGTGGTCGGCGTTCCATTCGTCCCAGCCCTCGTTAATGCATGCGTCATAAACCATTGCGTACCCGTCACCGTCAAAATTCAGTTTGAGGGTGCTGTCGGTAAGTTCAAAGTATGCACCGCTGTTCACATCGCCGTTCAAGTAATATTTCCCCTCGGTTATTTCGGGCGCGCCGACTTCATTTTCCGCTGTGACGGGACGATTAAGCAAAATAGCTGCCGCTCCCCCGCCTATGCCTAATGCTGCCGCAATAATGATTGGAATAACAACTTTTTTCATAAGTATCACCTTGTCCTCTCGTTAAATTATTTCTCATATGTATAGTGTATGCTGGACGCATTGTCCGGCGTAAGCGTAATTGACTTAATTTGCAGTCTTAGGAAACCGCCCATTTGCAATTTTGTTGTACCTACAATTGTAACATGAGGTATTCGCACCGTATGGTCGGGCGCAGTTGCCGAATACTTCTGAACCTCTTCAAATGTGAAAGAGTAATAATTAGAGGTTAATGCGCCGTCCTCACTGATTCCGGAAATTTCGGAATAATTTCCATCGGTGTAATCCACCATAACAAGCCTTGTTTCGTCAACTTTCAAAAAAGCAATACTAGAAATATTGCTATAATAAGTGCCGAAATAGTTTTCGTTTTCAATTTTCCATTCCGCAAACGCATGTACAGTCAGCATAAACGAAAAAGTAAAAACAAGAAGCAGTATTACGAGCAATTTAGCTTTTCCGCTGTTGCGTATCGTTGAAACCATAGTTTTATACCTCCTTCAAGTTAAAATATTCCCAAACCCTTTGCTGCGAAAGATATAATATATCTCTACACTTACATTATAATGCGTTTTTATTAAAATGTCAACATATTTAAACGCAAATTCTCTTGTGTAAATTAACAAATTTTTACAATTGATTTTGGCATATTTAACAGTACCTGCCCCGTTGACAATCAAAAAATGCGCGGGCGAACGCCCGCGCAAACTAATAACTATTCTCTAGTCACTGCGCGACCGCATTAGGGCAACCCGCCAATCGCGGGGGCGGTTTTCTTACCTCCTACTTCTAACCTCTTACTTCTAACCGCTACTCGCTTACATCTGACCCGCTTTCCGTGTCGAACTCCGACGGCTTTTCCTCCGTCGCGTCCAGAAACTCCATTACTCCCCCATAAATCGTAAACGCTACTTTCTGCTGATACTCCCACGTTGACAACTGCTGTTCCTCTTCAGGATTTGAAAGAAATCCGCACTCTATCATAAGCGACGGATTTTTGTTGAACCGCAGAAGATACAGTTCATTGCCCGACAGCTTTATCTCGCGCCCGTTTCCCGGCTGTAACTGCGCGAATTTGTTCTGCATAATCTGCGCTAACGTGCGGTTTTTCGGGTTGTTATTATTGTAGAACATCTGCCCGCCGAAATAACGCGGGTCGGTGAAGTTGTTTTGATGTATACATAAGAAAATGCTGTCGGGGTAGCTTTGTATTATTTCAAGACGATTGTCCATATCGTTCAGTTTCTGTTCGCGGATACCCTCAACGCCCGGGTCGTATATCGAAATATCTTCGTCGCGCGTAAGAACGACTTCAAATCCCGACATTTCAAACATATCCCGCAAAGTCAGAACTATCGACAGATTGATGTCCTTTTCAAGTACTCCGCTGGTACCCACCGCGCCCGAATCCAACCCGCCGTGTCCCGCGTCAAGTACTATCACGGGCTTATTCGATGTGTCCGCAGCCGTGGGCAGAGCGCGTTCCGTTATCCTCGCGCAAACGGCAAGCACCAAAAAGCACCCTATCAGCACCAGCGTTAAGTGCAGTGATTTTTTGTTGACTTTCATATCCTTACCTCCGTTGTCGTTTTGTACAAGTCTATGCGGACAATTTGTTCGATAGAACATTTTTAGAAAAAGGAGTTTCACGGGAATTTGTCGGAAAGTCAAAGGCATTGCTTGCTTTTGGCAGGGAGATACGCTTAACAAGCCGCATAAAATACACGATTACCCCCGCCGTCATCAGTTTAGAGTTAAAAGTGCATAGTGAATAACAGTTCTCCCCCGCCTACGGCGGGGGAGAACTGCGGATATATTTAAATATGCGTTTTCCCCGCCGTCGGCGGGGAGAACGCTTTAATTGCTAACGCCCTCTCCCGCCTACGGCGGGAGAGGGCGCAGAAATTTGCCTGCCGAGTTGCAAAAAACCAACTGCTGACAGCCAATCTCTAAAAACTGCCTGCATAATCCTCCCAAAAATACCAATAATAGGAACGAGAAAATTTACGGAGGCTATAAAATGGCAAATCAGAACACAACACCCGCGTTTTCAAACGAGGCGGCGGACGCGCTCGGCTGCGCTATTATGATCGCGGGGCAAATGGGGCATTCGCATATCGGCAGTGAACACTTGTTGTGCGCGCTCGCGAAAAGTACCGAAAGCGCGGCGGGCGCTCTGCTTGTGCGTCAGCGTATTCGCTTTCGCGATTTAATTTTGCAGTTGAAAGAACGTCAGGGTATTCGGCAGAGCGTCGAACTTTCCGAAAACGATTTCTCGCCGAGGCTGAAAAAACTCCTGCTGAACGCTCGAAGTTACGCCGCGTCCAAAAGCGACAGCTGTGTCGGCACGGAGCATATTCTGTACGCAATTCTCACTGACCGCGACTGCACGGCGTATGCAATGCTGTGCGAACACGGCGACAGCGTTTCCAAACTCTACGGGAGCATTACTCTTAAAAATTACGAACCTCGGCAGTTTGATACTGCCGCGCCGAAGAAATCTTCAGCTAAAAAGAACGAAACGGGGAAAAATGAACTTCCGATGCTTGCGAAATACGGGGTTGAACTCACGGCGGCGGCGCGTGACGGACTGCTCGACCCCGTAATAGGCAGGGAAAACGAAACGGAACGGCTTGTTCAAGTTCTTCTTCGGCGAACGAAAAACAATCCTTGCCTTATCGGCGACGCGGGCGTAGGCAAAACAGCGGTCGTCGAGGGCTTTGCACAACGAGTGGCAGTCGGCGATGTGCCGTGTGAACTCGCCGAAAAACGCGTTTTCGCGCTGGATATTTCCGCTATGCTTGCGGGCGCGAAATACCGCGGCGATTTTGAAGAACGCCTGAAAAGCGTCCTCGACGAGGCAATCGCAAACCCCGATGTAATCTTATTTATTGACGAAATTCATATGATAGTCGGCACGGGAGCGGCGGAGGGCGCAATTGACGCGGCAAGTATTCTGAAACCGATTTTAGCGCGCGGAAAAATCTGCCTTATCGGAGCGACTACCACGGACGAGTATGCGCGCTATATCGAAAAGGACAGCGCTCTTGAACGCCGTTTTCAGCCGATAACCGTAGGACAGCCCGACGAGGAGGGCGCGGTTTCCATTCTCTTTGGACTGCGCAAACGCCTTGAGGAACACCACCACGCTGTAATTACCGATGACGCGATAAGGGCGGCGGTGTCGCTGTCTGTTCGCTATCTTCACGACAGGAAACTCCCCGACAAGGCGATTGACTTAATAGACGAGGCTGCCGCACGCGCGCGGACGGAGCGGACTTTCACGAAAAACATTCTTTTCAGAGCGTTAAAAGAAAAACAGCCGCGCGACCGAGTGATTGTGGACGAGGAGAACGTCGCAAACGCCGTGTCCGCGATTACGGGGATACCCGCCGCACGGCTTACGGAGGACGAGGGCAAACGTCTGTCCGATTTGGAAGAACTTTTAAAGGCTCGTGTAATCGGGCAGGAACAGGCGGTAAAACTCGTCGCGAACGCCGTTCGGCGAGGAAGAGCGGGGCTTAAAGACCCCGACCGCCCGATAGGCTCGTTTTTGTTCTTAGGGCAGACAGGAGTTGGGAAAACGGAACTTTCCCGCGCTTTGGCGCAAGGGGTATTCGGCGATGAAAAACGGCTTATCCGCTTTGATATGTCGGAGTTTTCCGAACCGCATTCAATCTCAAAGCTGATAGGTTCTCCTCCCGGATATGTAGGGTATGAAGAAAAAGGACGGCTTGTGAAAGCCGTGCGCGCAAATCCGTATTCGGTTGTATTGTTTGACGAGGTGGAAAAAGCGCACCCCGATGTTCTGACCGTGCTTTTGCAGATACTTGAGGACGGCAGACTTACCGCCTCAGACGGCACTTCGGCTGATTTCAGAAACACTATAGTTATTATGACGGGGAATATCGGAGCAGGGGAACTTCAAAAGCGGACGGTAGGTTTCGCAGGCGAAAAGGGCGGGTCAGCGGACGTTTTGAAAGCTCTGAAAAAACAGTTTCGTCCCGAACTTCTGAACAGAATAGACAGCATTATCGTGTTCTCTCGCCTGACAGCGGAGAATATGCTGGAGATTTGCAAAAATATGCTTTCGCGTTTATCAGTACGCGCCAAACAGCGCGGAATAGACCTGTCGTTCGGGGACTCCGTCGCGCCGTATTTATGTAAAAGCATAACCGAAGAGGATATGGGCGCGCGCCCGCTAAGACGCGTTATCACCTCGCAGATAGAGGATATGCTTTCCGCGCGTATGGTTCGCGGTGAACTGCACGAGGGCAGCCGCGCGAAAGTCGTCGCCGACGAGGGCGGGATTAAACTTATGATTTTCCGCGAGGCAAAACCCGCCCGCGCAGAGAGCGGAGCGCGGGTGGTGTAAGGCACCGCGCGATAAGGGCGCGGGTCGTGCGAATTGAGCCACGCCAAACCCTGCCGCGTTGTCGGGACGTTTTGACTTAAAGACAATCTAATCCCGCGCCCGCAGGGCGCAACCCTATTCATACTATGCACTCAGCACTATGCACTGTAAACTGTTATGCAGCCCGCGTTTTGCGCGGAGCGCAAAACAACGGCGCGACAGCGCCGTTAATTCGCCGTAAGGCGAATTGCGGGCGGTCGGTCAGCGGCGCGTACACGGTCGGTAAGGGCGCGTTTGACGCGGGACGGCAAGGGTACGCGGGATAAGGGCGCGGGTCGTGCGAATTGAGCCACGCCAAACCCTACCGCGTTGTCGGGACGTTTTGACTTAAAGACAATCTAATCCCGCGCCCGCAGGGCGCAACTCTATTCATACTATGCACTCAGCACTATGCACTGTAAACTGTTATGCAGCCCGCGTTTTGCGCGGAGCGCAAAACAACGGCGCGACAGCGCCGTTAATTCGCCGTAAGGCGAATTGCGGGCGGT
>CANRAS010000019.1 GCA_947628655.1 uncultured Clostridia bacterium
GATACCACCCGTCAAAACTGTACCCGCTTTTGGTTGGCGGGGCGGGCGGGGTAAGTTTCTCGCCGTAGTTTGCCTGCACCTCGGCTGTTGCCGTGCCGTCGCTTACAAATACCGCCTTGTAGCTGTTCAGCGTCCACTTCGCGTAGAGCGTTATATCGTTCGCGGGCATAACGTTGCCTGCAAAATCCCACTCGTTTAATAACTGCTCGTCAAGATACCACCCGTCAAAACTGTACCCGCTTTTGGTTGGCGGGGCGGGCGGGGTAAGTTTCTCGCCGTAGTTTGCCTGCGCTTCGGCGGTTTCTGTGCCGTCGCTTACAAATACCGCCTTGTAGCTGCTCAGCGTCCACTTCGCGTAAAGGGTAATATCCCGCGCGGGCATTGTGACGTTTTCCCACTTCTCGCTCAAATCCTTATCGACAAACCACCCGCCGAACGTGTAACCCGTTCTTTCAACATTCGGCAAGGAAACACTTTCGCCGTATTCAACGCTTTGGGTGGGAATTTCCTCGTCATATCCCAAATCGAATGTCACGGTAAACGACTTGTTGCTGACCTTGCCGTTGTTTGAGTAATCCGCGCCGTCCTCGTTTATAAACTCATTGTTGTTTTCTACAGTTCCGTTGTTTTCAAAACTGCTCTCGGAAGTGTTTTTAAATTCACCGTTATTCGTAAGCGTACCGTTATTTGCAACCTTTCCGCTGTTCGTGAGTTCGCCGTTGTTTTCCATTTTGCCGTAGATTGTGTTGGTAAATTCCCCGCTGTTGGAAAAAGAACCGCTTTCGCTGTTTGTAAGTGTACCGTAATTTCCAACAAACCCGACTTCTTCGTTCGTAAGTTTACCGTTGTTGTCGATATTACCGTCGTTCATAAATTCTCCGCTGTTGGAAACCGAACCTCTTTCGCTGTTTGTAAGCGTTCCGCGGTTGTCGATAATTGCGTGACTTTCGTTTGTGAGTTCACCGCTGTTTGTAAGCGTTCCGCGGCTGTCGATAATTGCGTCACTTTCGTTCGTAAGTTCACCGCTGTTTGTAAGCGTTCCGTTGTTGTCGATAATTGCGCGACTTTCGTTCGTAAGTTCGCCGCTGTTTGTAAGCGTTCCGAAGTTGTAGATCATTGCGTCACTTTCGTTCGTAAGTTCACCGTTGTTGTCGATTTTACCGTCGTTTTTTATCCTGCCTCCATTAGTCAAAGTAACACCATCGGGTACAGTAAGCGTAGAGCCATCGGGAATAACAAGCATTTCACCTTCATCAACGGTGTAATCTTCGGGGAGAACGACATTGCCGTAAACTTGTGCGGTATAGTTGTCGCCGAGAATAACGTTCCATTCATTTTGATTACCCTTGTTAGATATACTGCCGTGGACAATAGCATTTCCGTTTTCTCCCGTGGAGAAAACGCCGCCCGTGATCCTATTCTTTTTCAAATCTTCCTTACTTTTACCTTGAGGACCGTCGCCGATACTGCCGCTCTTGCCGTCACCGCCGTTAGCCCAGACTTCACCGCCCGAAATCTCAACGCCGCCTTTATTCCGCAAACCGCCGCCGATTGCCGAAGAACGATTTGTGCCTGTAGCCCATATTTTGCCGCCGCTGATTTTTACATTGCCTGCGCCCTCACAGCCGCCGCCTATTGCCGCGCCCTCGTTGCCACTATGCGCGGTTACTTCTCCGCCTGTTATCGTAACATAACCATCAGCTTGAAATCCTCCGCCGATAGCCGCGCCAAGAACATCACTTGACGCTGAAACCAATCCGCCGTTTATAACAACGCGACCGTGCGAATGTCGTCCGCCGCCAATGCCCGCACCGCAAAACGTGCCGTGTGATGTAACATTACCGCCGTTAATTGTGATAAGTCCACTTTCGGTATAAGTATCGTTGCCCTCAATGGAATTGCTCCCGATACCTGCATTATCGTTACCCCCGCTTTGTACGTTAATTATGCCGTTATTACTGTAATCCGCGCTTTGTCCCCAAATCGTCAGCGAGTTCTCGCTTTCAACGCGTATTCCCTGTGAAAAAGTACACTCCGCGCCGTCCGCTATAATTATATTTACATCGCCGTTTATTTCAACGCGATTATTTATTGTATCGACAGAATTATCAAGCACATACCACCCCGTCGACAACGTTTTGACATCGGCGGTGACAGCCGTTGCCGACACGGACTGCATACCGTTTGTGGTAGGGTCGTAATAATTACATTCATCAGTAGTAGAAACATTCGGGCTTGTTTCCGCACGAGCATACGCAGATTTCGTCGGAATATCCGCGGTGTAAACCGACAACGGTATGCACAGCGCCGTAAATAGGGCGGTAAAGTTTCTTAACAATTTGCGTTTCATTATAATGCCTCCATTTAAAACCCGCGCCACAGCCACAAAAACCGTGACTATATTCAATACGCACTATATTATATGAAAATACGCTCGAAAAGACAACAAACGGCACATTGCAAGACAAGATGACGTCCGTTGTTACGCTTTAATTATAACTCTTTTCGTTACGATTTGCAAGGGCTTTTTTTAAGAAACTTTTGTGAAAGGCAAGGTAATTTTTCCCATTTCTGCGAAACGAGTTATTAAAACTTAAAGCGCCGTTAAACTTACTGCGAGTTTTTCTCCAAAACAAAAAGTGCGCAGCCGCAGCTACGCACCGAAAAATGCATAGCTCACATTGCTGCGACACAATAGATGTTATCCTTTAAACACGGAAACACTAAGAGCCCGCACTTTTACCACAGTAAAAGTGTGTACAGAATTTAGAAAATTATTATATTATGTCGCAACTTCATTATAGCACACCGCCGCGGCTTTGTCAAGTTTTTTCAAAAAAATTTACTGAACAAAGAAAAAGCGGGCAAACGCCCGCGCAAGAGCAACCCGCAAAGCGGATTGCTCGCTTACTTCTTACCTCTTACTTCTTACCTCTAACTTCTAACATCTACTCTCCCAGCATACTCTCCGCTTTGGTAACTAATCCCTCTACACGGTTGTTAATATCGGACACCTTGCTCATTGCTCCGCTGATGTCGTTGCCCTTGCTCATCGTGTCGGCTACGTTGTCGCGGACTTCGTTCATCATACGGGAGATTTCCGACATCTTCGCGTTTACGGTTTCGAGTATGCTGTTGACGGCTTTTATGTTGTCGAACACAAGGGCGTTGCCCTTTTGCGCCTCCTTGACAGCCTCCTGCGAGTGTCCCGCAAGATTGCCGACTTCCGACGCTACGACCGCGAAACCTCTGCCCGCGTCACCCGCGTGCGCCGCCTCTATGCTCGCGTTTATCGAGAGTATGTTTATCTGCCGTGCGATTTCGTCAATGTCGCGGGTCGTGTTCGCAAAACTGCTGATACTGCCGTTTATAGAACCCATTGCCTTGTTAATATCATCGGACAGCGTTTTCAGTTCGTCGAGTATCGACGCGAGCGAAGTTATCTGCGTATGGTTCGTAGTGTTCAGTTCGGTTATACCGCCGACCGCCTCCGTAACGCTCCCGATGTTTTCGGTAAGTTCCGCTACCACTTGATTAAGTTCATTAGTAACTTCGCCTATCGCGGTATTCGTTTCGGCAATGCGCAGGTTGCGCTTGTTCGCCTCGCCCTGCATATACTGAGCGCAGCTTGAAACCGACGAAACGCCCATAATAATCGCCCGCGCCATTTCACGGCACGTTGCAAATCCGCAGGCGTGGCAATTGTAGTTGCGTTCCGTTTCCGTGAACTTGTTCATCTTGTCGAGCATATCGTCTATCTGCTCGTCCGTGACGTTGATTTTCGCTATATCTTCGGGCGGAACGGTCCGCAGGAAATCCTCATAGCGGAGCGTTTTGTCGAACTCCAAGAACTGCCTGTCGCGGTGCTTTCTGTCGAACCTTACACGGTGATTGCGGTTGTACTTTTCAATTCCGTTCATAATACCGCTCATACGGTAAATGGACATCTGTTCGCCGATAGCGGGACCCGAACCGCACCCGTTTCCGCACGACAGCACGTCAAACACATCGGGCAGGTCGCGCTCGCCGATTTGCGAATACATATCGAGGTTTTTGTAAACAACGTCCGTTCCCTCGGAGTTTATAACGCCGAGTTCGGGGTTTTCGAGTTCAAGGCAGGCTTTCAGCCCTCCGGGACGCGGATAAATCGCGCCCATAATTCCTCCCGCGCCCGAAAATTCAAAGTCGGAGCGCACTTTTCTAAGGCTTTCAAAGTTAGTGCCGTTTTCTTTCAGATGTTCGCCCAGACGCTCGAACGTCACGTTGTAGTCGATAAGTCCGCTGTCGCGGAACTCGTCCGACTTCGCGATACACGGAGAAAGCGCGGCGATTTTCGCCTGTTCGCCCAAATATTTTTTAAGATAAACCGCCGTGCAGAGCATAGGCGACATAACGGGCGACAGGTGCTTTAACGCCTCGTGGCAGAATTTCTTTATGTAGTTTACGATAGCGGGACACGGCGATGATATAAGTTTCGTTTTCGGGTTCTTTTCAAGGTAACGCACATGCCCCCAAGTGCAGACGTCCGCGCCGAACGACACATCGTAAATCTTCTCAACGCCGTTCTTTTTCAGAATGTCCAGCACATTCCGCCAGCAGCCGTCAAACGAAACTTTCACAGCGGGCGCGCATACAGCGATAATTTTCACGCCGCTTTTGAGGTCGTTCCAGAACCGTTCGGTATCGTCGGTATATCCCCGCGCGTTGTGCGAACATACCTTAACGCACGCGCCGCAGCGGATACATTGCTGTTCATTGATGTTGAACACCAACTTCCCGTTCTCGTCGTACTCGACATTATTCGCCCCGATTGACGGGCAAACGCGCACGCAGTTGTTGCAGGCGACACATTTGGATTTATCGAATGTAATCATACCATGTCCTTCTTTTCTAAAGTTGCTGTTGTTTTCCGATTGTAACGCGGGGTTTGGCGTGGAAGAGGCTAGAGATTAGAGGCTAGAGGCTAGTTTCTAGTGTGCGCTACTAGATGCTAGAGATTAGAAGCTAGTAGCTAGTTTCTGGTGTGCGCTCTGCGGGCGCGGAAAGATTGTCTTAGGGTCATAGCGCCCCTGCAATGCGGTGAGGTTCGGCGTGGCTCAATTCAAGCGCCCCGCGCCCTTATCCCGCATTAGCTTGCCGTCCCGCGCCAAACGCGCCCTTACCGCCCGTGCCGAGCCTTTGCCCGACCGCCCGCAATTCGCCTGTCGGCGAATTTAACGGCGCTTACGCGCCGTTGTTTTGCGCTGCGCGCAAAACGCGGGCTATGTTATCAACGCCGCCGCGACGTGGCTTTCTTCCACATTCTATTAAGAGTTGCACGGCTTTGCCGCGCAACTCCTGTTTACTTATTTCGCGTAATCGACCGCTCTGCTTTCGCGGATCATATTCACCTTTATCTGACCCGGATATTCCATTTCGTCCTCGATACGCTTAGCAATATCACGCGCAAGCACTTTCATATTATCGTCGTTCACCTGTTCGGGCTTGACCATAATACGAACCTCACGACCCGCCTGAATTGCGAACGACTTATCAACGCCGCTGTAGGAATTGCATATTTCCTCCAGCTTTTCAAGACGCTTGATATAGTTCTCGTAATTCTCACTTCTCGCCGCGGGTCTTGCCGCGCTTATTGCGTCCGCCGCCTGAACAAGACACGCGATCACCGTTCTGCACTCAACGTCGCCGTGGTGAGCCTCGATAGCGTGAATAACTTCGGGGCTTTCCTTATACTTCTTGCACACATCGACGCCGATTTGAACGTGCGAACCCTCTATCTCGTGGTCGAGCGCCTTTCCTATGTCGTGCAGAAGTCCCGCGCGTCTTGCAAGAGCCGCGTCCACACCGAGTTCGCTCGCCATTATCCCCGCCAAATGCGCAACTTCAATCGAGTGATTAAGCACGTTCTGGCGATAGGACGTTCTGTACTTCAAACGTCCGATAAGACGCACGAGTTCGTGGTTCAAACCGTTTACGTTCGTTTCCATAACGGCGCGTTCGCCCTCCTGCTTAATACGCTGTTCAACTTCCTTGCGCGCCTTCTCAACGGTTTCCTCAATTCTCGCGGGGTGAATACGCCCGTCCTGAATAAGTTTCTCAAGAGCCAGCCTTGCAATCTCACGGCGAACGTGGTCAAAGCACGAAACAGTGATAGCCTCAGGAGTATCGTCAATGATAAGGTCAACGCCCGTCAGCGTTTCGAGAGCGCGGATGTTTCTTCCCTCACGCCCGATTATGCGGCCTTTCATCTCGTCATTCGGAATAGCCACGACAGACACCGCCATTTCCGACACGGTATCCGCCGCAAGTCTTGAAATGGCAAGCGAGATATACTTTCTCGCCTTTTCGTCGCTTTCGTCCTTTATCTGCTGTTCATAAGCGGCAAGTTTCACCGCTTTTTCGTGGTTCAGTTCGGAATCGAGCATTTCGAGCAGATGTTCCTTTGCCTGCTCCTGCGAAAAGCCCGATATTTTCTCCAAAATCTCCATTTGCCCCGACTTGATTTTTTCCGCCTCTGCGATTTTCTCGTCGGCTTTCTTGTGCTTTTGCTGAAGAGCCTCCTCCATTTTTTCGAGCTTGTCGTTCTTCTTGTCGAGATTTTCTTCCTTTTGTGCCACTCTGCGCTCCGAACGTGAAATTTCACTTCTGCGCTCTTTGATTTCCTTTTCGGCAGCCGCCTTGTCGTGCTGAATTTCCTTTTCAGCCTCTGTACGCATGGCGTATATCTCGTCCTTTGCCTCAACGAGCTTTGCCCGCTTTAGATCCTCGGCTTTTTCATTCGCCTCGTCGATGATGCGCGCCGACTCTTTTTCGGCGGACTCAAACTGCGCCTCGGCAGACTTTATGCGGTGCTTTACGCCCTGTCTGAAACAAAAAAAGCCTGCAACGACCGCGCCGAGTATCAGCGATGAAAGCATACCGATCATTGCGACGTATAATTCCATTGTTGGCATTGCCGTTTTCCCCTCCTTATTTTGATACGCGCGGCAAAACGCGCGAAAATAATTCGGCGGAACAAATATACAATTTTTCAGTCCTCGTCTTATTTTTTGAGATTTTCTGTTGATTTAATCTGTAACCGAAGTGATATAATATCGCCAAAGCATTTTATCTTCAGCGTGAAAAAGGAAAGCATATGCGCGGTATTCCCGCAAATCATATATCAGCCGCCGTAACGTTATAAAAACTTTTAAGTATCATAAACGTCAGCGAATCTTCAACGCGAACTAATCGCGATTAAAAACCCTCATTTTTATTGTACTACAAAATAACCAAATTGTCAAGGATAATTCTCACATTATTTCGGCGTTTTTTCATATTTTTTTCGTGTAACGCTGAAAATTGGACAAAATATACAAGAAAACGCCCCAAAATCGCGCAAAATTGGTAATATTTTTTCGCGCACGTTTTGGGGATTTTTGTTTAAAAACAACAGATTTTTGAATAATGTATCTTTTGGAGCAAGCCGTTTAATATTATGATAAGTATATCAATCGCGTCTGTTTACCCGCGCCTTTATTGTTTTCACCAAATTCATCAGCAATTTTACAATTAATTGAACCAACAGCAACAGAACCAAAAGAACTAAACATTCGATAAGCGCGACATCGCGATGATATGAAAAAAACACACCCACGCCGTACGGGTGGAAACTTTCACTTGAAATCGCAAAAGCAAGAAAGCAGTAGATTACATCGGGTATTATCCATACGCGAAAATGTTTCTGACAAACCTCCATAATAACCGAAATCACCGCGAGAGGCAAAGTAATCCGCAGGGAATCTAAGTCTATTTCAATATGACTTGTCGCGGGTATATTCGGAATTATCAAAAAAGCTATGATATAATATGTAATGACAACAACGGTGTTTATTACTATTTCTTTTGAATGTTCCTTTAAAAATTTCATAATCTTACCTCAATTCTTAAACGCGGGCTGTTGCTGTAACTTGATTTTATTATACAGCAAAACAACCGAATTGTCAAGGATAATCAGAAGATATTTTCGGCGTTTAGAGGGAATTGCAATTTAAAGCAACAGATTTATGAATAATGTATCTTTTGGGGCAAGCTGTTTAATATTGCCCATTGAAAAATAAACGAAATAGGGGTATAATAAAGTATAGCGCAGTTTATTGCAATTTCAGCAGTCAAAGGAGCGGTAGTGTGGACAAAGCGTCACAGAAAAAGCAAACGTTTTTGGGCAGGATATTTCAAACGCTGATTACTTGGACGGTGTATTTTCTGTTTCACCCGAAGATAATCTACGCCGACAAGACGCTGAAAAAACGCTTAAAGGGGAAATCCGTGGTGTTTGTGGCAAACCACACGCACCATTTTGACGGCGCGTTCGCGATGTCCGTAATGTGGCGTCACAAGCCGTATTGCTTAGTCAAAAAGAGCTGGTTCGAGAAAAAAGGCACGGGAAAGTGCATTGCCTTGTGCAGAACGATACCCATTGACCTTGACGAGGCGGACGGCGCATGGTATGAAACGGCGCAGGAGATAGTGCGCGGCGGCGGTTCGCTGTTGATATTCCCCGAGGGCGGGCTTGCGAGAAACAAGCGGATAAACGAATTCAAGCCCGGCGCGGGTCTGCTTTCGGCAAAGACGGGAACGCCGATTGTGCCGTGCGCGATTTGGGGCGCGTATCCGATGGTTTTCGGAAAGCGACAGAAAATGCTCGTAGGCGAGCCGATTGAAAGCAACTGCCCAGACTCAATGCGCCCGTCAAAATACGCAAGACAGCTTATAGCGCAGTCGGAGCAGGCGGTAAAGGATCTATACGCGCAGTTGTATGAAAAATACGGCGGCTGCGGACAGTATGATTTAAAGTAGTACACGATTTCGCTTTTATAAAGCGAATGGAATATTTTTATTTAATTAAGGAGAAGAAATTATGAACCACGAAGAAATTTGCGCAAAAATCAAGGATATGCTCGTTGAGAACCTGAGAATACCCGCTGACGAACTCGAATACACGAGCGAACTGTTCGGCGACGACATCGGTCTGGACTCTATCGACTCTATCGAGATAATCGCGGGTATCGACAACCTGTTCGGCGTTCAGATGACGGGCGCGGCACGCGAGAACTTCCAGACTATCGAAACCCTCGCGAAGTACGTTGAAGAACATCAAGGAGCGTAATATGTCAAAACGTGTTGTTGTTACGGGTCTGGGGCTTATCTGCGCACTCGGCGGGAATGCCGAAGAGTGCTGGAACGCCGCGGTAAACGGCGTTACGGGAATAGCGCCCGTAAAGACCGTGAACGCCGAGGGGTGTTACGCAAACCTCGGCGCGGAGGTCGATACGCCGAACGCGGAACTTTCCTCGGAGGATTACGACCGTTCCTCGCTTTTGTGTATCAAGGCGGCGGGAGAGGCTCTTAAAGACAGCGGATATGAAGTAACGTCCGCGAACTCGGACAGAATTGGCGTAATTATCGGAAACTGCGTAGGCGGCGCGGTTTCTATCGACAAATACTACACCGCAAAGCAAAACGGCGGTGGAAAGAACACCGACGTGCTGAAAATGCCCGCGGCGGCTCTCGCAAATAACGTCGCGTTCCACTACGGACTGAACGGCACGACCGCAAACATCGTGAACGCCTGCGCGGCGGGGACTATCTCGCTTGCGTATGCCGCAGACCTTATCCGTTCGGGCAAGGCGGACGCGTTTGTCGCGGGCGGTTCGGACAGCTTTTCGTCGCTCGCGTTCGCGGGATTTCACGCATTGCACGCGCTCTCCGCAGACCCGTGTTCGCCGTTCAACCACTCCAACGGAATAACTTTAGGAGAGGGCGCGGGTATCCTTATTATTGAGGAATACGAACACGCAAAAGCGCGCGGCGCGAAGATTTACTGCGAAGTTCTCGGCAGCGGCGTTTCATCGGACGCGCACCACATCACCGCTCCCGACCCCGAAGGCAAGGGACAGATGCTTGCGATTTCACGCGCTGTCGAAAATTCGGGACTTTCCGCTAATGATATAGACTATATCAACGCGCACGGCACGGGTACGGCGAAGAACGACGAGGCGGAGTTCCTTTCACTTCACACTCTGTTTGACGAAAACGACCATTTGTCCGTAAGTTCGACAAAATCTATGACGGGGCATTGCCTAGGCGCGGCAGGTTCGATCGAGGCGGTGTTCACCGTGAAAGCCGTGTGCGAGGGAGTAGTCCCGCCGACAATCGGCTACACGGACGAGAATTTGGCGAACCTCAAGGAAAAAGCGGGCGGTATTGATTTCGTTCCGAACACTAAACGCGAAAAGGACATAGAGTTCGCGGCAAGCAACTCTTTCGCGTTCGGCGGGAACAACGCGTCAATAGTATTCGCGAAAAAACCGCGCGAGATACCCGACCGCACGAATAACGAGCGCGTTTTCATAACTGGTATGGGCGAGGCTTTGGGTGCGCCGACTGCCGAAATAAGCGGTGACGACTATAAAGAACACGGCATAAAAATGGCGTTCTACCGTAAACTCGACCGCTTTTCGCAGTTACAGTTAATAAGCGGTATGCGCGCGCTTAAAGACGCTGACATTACCGTGACGGACGACAATTCAAAGGACGTCGGAATAGTTGTCGGCACGGCGGACGGTCCGCTCACCGAAGTGTACAACTTCCAGAAAACCGTCTGCGAAAACGGCACGGCGGCAGGTTCGGCGTTCGCGTTCCCGAACACGGTTTACAACGCGGCGGGCGGTTATTTCAGCATTTTTGCGGGAATAAAGGGCTATAACGTCACAAACGCGAACTCCGTTCAGGCGGGCTTGCAGAGCCTTTGCTATTCGGCGGACGTAATAAGAAACGGCGACGAAAGCATTATGGTCGCGACAGGCACGGACGAGAACACCGAAGTTACGCGTTATCTTTACGACACTTTGGGAATACTCTCAAGCGACAAGTTGGGCGAGGGTTCGGTTTCAATAGTTTTGGAAAGCGAAACGAGCGCGAAATCCCGCGGCGCGAAGAAATACGCCGAACTCGCGGGCTGGGCAAGCGCGCATAAGAGCGTGGAATTCGGCACAATCAAAGGCTCGGAGGACGCGCTGAAAAAGGTAATCCTCGACGCCTGCGCAAACGCGGGAATAACTCCCGCAGAAGTCGGCTGTATCTTCGGCTTTGCGAACGGACACCCCGCGATAGACGCGCTTGAACGCGATGTGTTAAGCGAGATATTCGGCGCGGACAGCGATGTTTTAAAGAACGTTGTCGAAGTAAAACAGACCGTAGGCGAGGCGCGTGCGGCGGCGGCGGCAAAACAGGCGGCTAAAGCGGCTGAATGTCTTAGCGCGGAGGACTGCGCTTACAAATACGCGCTTGCCGTGTCGTTCGGGCTGGGCGGGCAGTATTCGGCGGTAGTATTAAAGAAGTGTGAGGATTAACAAAGGAGAAACTATGGTTGCACTTGTAACGGGCGCGTCGCGCGGAATAGGCAGGGCGTGCGCCCTTAAACTTGCAAGGGACGGTTACGACATCGCCGTAAACTACAACTCAAACGACCAAAAAGCGAATGAAACCGTATCCGAGATAGAGGCGCTTGGAAGAAAAGCGAAAGCGTTCAAGGCGAACACGGCGGACCTTGCGGCGGTACAGGGAATGTTCCGCGAGGTACAAAAGGAGTTCGGCGGGCTTGACGTTCTCGTCAACAACGCGGGCGTTGTTGACGACGCGTATCTGCTGATGATAAACGAGGAATCGCTGTCGCGTTCACTTGACGTAAACATCAAAGGCTACTTTCATTGCGCACAGCAGGCGGCTCTTAAAATGATGAGCAAAAAGCACGGGAAAATCATCAACATCTCGTCGGTAAGTTCCGTGCTTGCGGTCGAGGGGCAGGGCGTTTATTCGGCAACAAAAGGCGCGGTAAACTCAATGACCGCAACGCTTGCGAAAGAACTCGCCCCGCGCGGCATAACCGTAAACGCAGTCGCTCCGGGATTTATCGAAACCGATATGCTCGACAATATCCCCGCCGAAAAACTCGCGGAATACAACAAGGCTATTCCTGCTGGACGTTTCGGCACGGTGGACGATGTGGCGAACGTCGTGGCGGCGCTTTGCTCGCCCGCGTTCGATTACGTCACGGGGCAGGTTATCGTGCTTGACGGGGGGCTTAGTCTATGATGAATTTGCTTGAAATAAACAAACGCATAAAACAGCGCCCGCCGTTTCAGATGATTGAGAAAGTCCTCGAACTCGAACCGAACGTTTCGGCAGTCGGCATTAAAAACGTTTCCGTAAACGAGCCGTATTTTACAGGGCATTTCCCCGAAGTGCCGATAATGCCGGGAGTGCTTTTGATAGAAAGCGCGGCGCAGCTGTGCAGTCTTGTGATTGCTCCCGAAAACGCAGAGGACGATAAACTGTATGTGCTGTTAAAAGTAAAGGATTTCAAGTTCCTAAAGCCCGTTGTTCCCGGAGATACGCTGAACATCTGCGTAAAATGCACACTCGCGGCGTCGGGCGCTTACGAGTTTTCGGCGGTAATTTCCGTTGACGGACAAGTAAAGGCAAAAGGCGTTATGCTGTTTACCTCCATTGAAAAAAGTGCGGTGTATTCAAATGAAACTTGATTTTTCAGCGTCAATCATAACGGGCGGGGTTCGTACGCGCGTGGAAAATACCCGCTTGTTCTACGCCGACGGGTGCAAGGCGTATTTTGACGATATTTTAAGCAAGCGCGGCAAGGCGTTTGCCGATTCGGCGTGCGGATTTTTACTGCTTGACAGTTTACTTCAAAAGCACAAGATAAACAGGCTTGAACTCGTGATTACTCTCGATGAAAGCGGCAGACCCCGCACGAACCGCGCCGATTTGGATTTCAGCATATCGCACAGCGAGGGCTGCGCGGCGTGCGCCGTTTTGCTCGGCGAAAATACGGACAGCGAACCCGTCAAGGTCGGCATTGACATTCAGCACGAACGCCCGTACTCTCTCGAAAAAATGACGGAACTTGCCCGCGCGTTTATGAACGACGAGGAACTTGGAAAGTTCTCCGAACCGTCGGACGACAAGCACATTCCGCTGATAAACAGCGACAGGGATATGGAGCATTTCGCGCGGAAAAACAAGCAGTTCTACACGGCGTGGACGCACCGCGAGGCGCTTGCCAAACGCGAGGGCGCGGACATTTTCGACAATCTGAAAACGGCGAAAATCGCCGACGAACACTTCCGCGACGGCGTTATAAACTCGTGCGGAGAACGGTATTATTACGCGATTTGCGCTCCGTCAGAGGCGTTTTACGAGCCGCCCGCGGAGGAGGACGAATGAAGATACTGATACTGAACGGTTCGCCGCGCGGAGCGCGTTCAAACACGTTACGGCTGGCAACAGCTTTCGCGGACGGTTTCCCCGACGGCACGGAATTAGAAACGCTCCACCTTAGCGACCTCAACATCAAGCCTTGCCTGGGCTGTTTTTCGTGCTGGACTAAAACGGCGGGGCGGTGCGTAATAAGCGATGATATGAAAACCGTCAGGCGCGCCATAGAACTTGCCGATGTGATAATCGAGAGTTTTCCGCTGTATTTTTTCGGTATGCCGACCGCTATTAAAACAATGACCGATAGGTGCCTGCCGTTTATGAAAACCTACCTCGGCACGAGCGACGAGGACGGCAAGTCGTCATTCCACCAACTTCGCGACGAGCGTATGCGGGAGAAAAAACTCGTGCTTATCTCCACCTGCGGATATGTGCAGGC
Organism: uncultured Clostridia bacterium; assembly: GCA_947628655.1. Lineage (GTDB taxonomy): Bacteria > Bacillota > Clostridia > Oscillospirales > Ruminococcaceae > CAG-115. The sequence continues at coordinate 13,715 of CANRAS010000019.1, forward strand.
ACAGCCGATGTACCCCGCGCTTTTAAAGCAATACGACCTGATTTGCGGTGAGGGGAACTACACCGCGATACTCTGCCCGCAAGGCGAGTTGTTCGGCTATGACGGCTTAGCGGAACGCCAGAAGAACGCCTATCTCGCGGACGTCCGCACAGCGGGCGCACAGTTTGCGAAACTCGGCAAAATCCCCGCTGAAACCGCCGAACGCTTGAAAAAACCTGTACTTTCAGCGGGAGGGTTTCAAGTTGTCGTTAATAACCATTGGGGGAGCGGGGACAGTTTATAGTTAAAAGTGTTGAGTGCAAAGTATGAATAAAGCAGCGCGGGCGTTGCCCGCGCTTATTAGATTGTTTGCGGGTCGTTACGCCCCTGCAAATGCGGGTGCGGTTTGGCGTTGCTCAATTCAAGCGCCCCGCGCCCTTATCCCGCGTACCGTAACCGCCCCGCGTATAAACGCGCCTGCACCGCCCGTAGCGCTCCCGTGGCGCGACCGCCCGCAATTCGCCTGACGGCGAATTAACGGCGCTGTCGCGCCGTTGTTTTGCGCTCCGCGCAAAACGCGGGCTGTGTTACCCATAGGTCAACCCGCTCTCCGTGTTTCCGCCAGAAACAATTTGTTATATTTTGCCTAAAAATCTTCAACAAATATATAAATTCCTATTGACTTTTTCAGGAAGATGTTGTATAATTAAATAGGATAATTTCCGCATATTCTAAAATATTTCTAAAAAATATGGCTTGGAGGTATGGTAAAATGTCCGGAAAGGGAACTAAAATTAAGTACCGCATTTTGAGATTGGGGCTTATCAGCGTGGCGGTCAGCATTTTGCTGTTACTGCTCGTGATGAGCATTACGACGATAACTTCTAATAACGACAGTCTCAAAAATCAAACGAAGTCGCTGGCTGCGGCTTATAAAAATACGATAACAAACACCGTGAATGCGCTGACTTTGGAACTTAATTCCGCGGCGAACGACACGGAGGTTTTCGATGAAAATGTTCCTATAGAAATGCGGAAAGCGCGCCTTGACGAACTCGCGTCCACGACCCTGTTCAAGGATTTCGCGGTGGCGTTTAAGGACGGCACTACATATAACAACACGGATATTTCCGACCGCGAGTATTTTCAGCAGGCAATAAACGGCGCTGTTGCGATTTCCTCGCCCGTTATCCGAAAGACGGACAATTCCGTCACGACAATGATGGCGGCGCCCGCGTCGTATAACGGCGAACAGTTCGTCATATACGGCGGTATCGACGCGAACTTTTTCTCAAACGGCTTTGAGGACATCGACTTGGGCGAGGGGAGCAGTGTAATTGTCCTTGATAAATACGGTCAGATAATCGCGTCGTCCGATTTGGCGGACGTTGCGAATATGACTATGCTGACAGAAAGCGAAAACAGCGGACTTGCAAAACTCGCAGGCGCAATGATTGGCGGAAACGAGGGTTCGATGAACTTCAAAAACGGCAGTCACAATATACTCGCGTACTATATGCCTATTGAAGGCACGGACGGTTGGTCAATAGCCGTTTCGGCGAATTTTGACGACGTAATAAAGTCCGTGATCCTTGATTTGGCAATAGGCGTAGGGCTCGGATTGCTTTTGATGGCTTTGGGAACGTTTATGGTAATAAAAGTCGCGCGTAATATTTCAGGTCCTATCGAAAAATCGACAAAGCGCCTGAAAATGCTGTCCGAGGGCGATATAACCACGCCGTTCAACGTGGACGCGCCGAACGATGAAACTCGCGTTCTCGAACAGTCGCTTTACGCTACCGTTGACAGACTTCATTCTTATATAAACGATATAAGCGGAGTTCTGGAGCAGTTGGCAGACGGCAATTTGACGGTTAAATCCCGTATCGAATACCGCGGAGATTTTGCGAAAATAGGAACGTCGCTCAACAAAATTTCCTCGTCGCTGAACTCCGCAATGACTGCTGTTAAGAAAAGCGTAAGCGATATTCGTATGGGAGCAAGCCAAGTAGCGGAGGGTTCGCAGAGCCTGTCCGAAACGGCAATCCGCGAGGCGGAATCCGTAGATAAGATTTCAAATACGATAATTTCAATAAAACAGCAGGCGGACAATTCCGCAGAGATTGCGAAAAATGTTGCCGAACTTGCTCAGGACGCGAACACAAGCGCAAAGGACGGCGGCGAACTTATGAAAGTACTTCTTGAGGCTGTCGAAAATATAAAGGAAAAATCAGCGTCGATAAAGAATATTATTCAAACAATAGACGATATTGCGTTCCAGACGAATATCCTCGCTCTTAACGCGGCAATTGAGGCGGCAAGAGCGGGCGAGGCGGGAAAGGGTTTTGCGGTCGTAGCGAACGAGGTCGGAAACCTCGCGGCGAAGAGCGCGCAGGCGGCGCAAAACACCACGAACCTTATAAACGACTCGCTGAACGCCGTTGACAAAGGCACGGAACTTGCCTCCGATGTTTCAAACGCAATGGACAGTATCGTTGTCGGGATAAACAAGATATTTGAACATATGAGCCAGATGACGACTGCCGCGACGGAACAGCAGGCTGCCGTAGCGGAAATCACCAGCGGAATGTCGCAAATTGAGGACGGTATGCACACAACGTCCGCGACCGCCGAAGAAAGCGCCGCGTCCAGCGAGGAACTTTCTTCCCTCTCGACGGTACTCGCGAACGAAGTCGGGAAGTACATTACGGAATAACAGAAAAGAGCCGAGGTTTTCCTCGGCTCTTTGCTTGCATAATAATTGCATAATATTCACATAAATAAAGGGAGAAAATCACATTGAGAAAATTCTGGGGCGTTGCCAAAAACGAAAATTTCAGCGTAGGCTGTACGGGAAAAACGGTTTTTGTGTATGACAGCAACGGCAAGGAAACCGCGAAGTTTTCTGATTTTCCGCACGCTTACAAGGCGGTGTTTATGCCGAACAACAACATCATAGCCGTGAAGTCAACGGAGGGCAGTCTTGGGTTTTATAATCTTGATACGCTGTCGCTTATTAAGTTCGTTACGATAACGAAAATCGGAGCGCAGGACGAGGGTTTTGCGTTTTCTCCCGACGGAAAATATTTCTACAATATCGAAAAACCGAACGACACGACGCGCACCGAACTCGCAGTTTACGAAACGGAGAATTTCACAAAAACCGAAACGATTTTTGCGGATAACGAGAAAATGGTATTGGATTGTTTGGAGTTTGACGAAACGGGCGTGTGCTATGTATTAGGCTTTATGCGCGGGGATACGGGGATTATCGCGAACGGATTTACGGCGATTTTCGACCGTGAAAACAAAACCTTAACCGACATTCGCCCGCACGAGATTAAGACTTACAACTATCTTCACGCATACAAGAAATGCGAGTTATACGGTTTCACCGAAAAGTCGGTTGAATTAAATCCCGCGCTGAGCAAACTCGCAGAAATTCCGAAAACGAGCGTTAAAGAGGTTTTCCTCGGTTCTTTTCCTGCATAAATCGAAAGGAGCAAATCGCATGAAAAAATTCTGGGGCGTTGCCAAAAACGAAAATTTCAGCGTAGGCTGTACGGGAAAAACGTTTTTTGTGTATGACAGCAACGGCAAGGAAACCGCGAAGTTCTCGGACTTCCCGCACGCTTATAAGGCGGTGTTTATGCCGAACAAAAACATCATAGCCGTGAAGTCAACGGAGGGCAGTCTTGGGTTTTATAATCTTGATACGCTGTCGCTTATTAAGTTCGTTACGATAACGAAAATCGGAGCGCAGGACGAGGGTTTCACGTTTTCTCCCGACGGAAAATATTTCTACAATATTGAAAAACCGAACGACACGACGCGTACCGAACTCGCAGTTTACGAAACGGAACATTTCACAAAAACCGAAACGCTTTTTGCAGATAACGAGAAAATGGTATTAGATTGTCTTGAGTTTGACGAAACGGGCGTGTGCTATGTATTAGGCTTTATGTGCGGGGATACAGGGGTTATCGCGAACGGATTTACGGCGATTTTCGACCGCAAAAACAAAACGCTTGTTGACATTCGCCCGCACGACCTCGAAACCTACGATTATCTTCAAGCATACAAAAGCCGGGAATTAGACGGCTTTACCGAAAAGGCGCTTGAATTTAACCCCGAACTTAGCGACATTGAGGAGATAACGAAAACTAGTGTGAAAGAAGAGTTTGATAAAAGCGGGAAATAATTTCCTGCCGTGTTTTTTGTACAATTTGCTTGACAACTCCGCCGAGTGAAAGCATAGCACTTGACATTTCCCGAAAAAGGTGCTATAATATTAACAGTCGCTGGGTATTGACGTTCAACGCCCTGCGAACTTATCGGGGTGTGGCCCAGTTGGTAGGGCGCGGCATTTGGGATGCTGAGGTCGCGTGTTCGAATCACGTCACTCCGACCAACAAATTCGCCCCGCTTATGCGGGGCGAATTTGTTGGTCACAATGGGCTTTTTTGTCGCCTTCGGCGACTGCAAAAGCCTCATTGCCGGCAATGTTCCGCTCGAAAAGCCCTAAAGGCTTTTCGATTTCGCTCCGCTACGCTGCGCGAAATACCGCGGAACATTGCGGGGTTGATCTTCTCTTATAACATTACCTATGCTCGTTTCGCTACGCGAAACATCGCTAAATGCGCTTTCCCCGCCGTTGGCGGGGGAAAGCACGGTAACCGCCTTAATTCTTATCTCCTACTTCTAACCTCTTACCTCTAACAGCTCCTCTGGCGTATTTTCCACTTCAACTTTTCTCCGCGCGAAAATCGCCTTGAATATCGTCCTTACCGCGGGTTGAATAAAGAACAGCTGCGTAAAAAACGCGAACGGGAAGTTTAGGCACACGAGTTTCAGCCACTGCGCCAACAGCGACACAAGCGAAAATCCCGCGTAATACGGGTAATACAAGAACGCGGCAATTAAACTCATCGCGGGACACATAATTCCCACCGTAGCGCAGATTATCGCCGTTTCAAACAGTACGGGGTGAGTGGAATTGGGCGAAAATACTTTTGACGCGAGTTTAAACGAAAGCGGACTGCCCACGATGTTCTCCAAAGAAAACGCAAACGCAAATTCGATAATCACAACCGCCCATATCGGCAAATGCGTTCCGAACATATAAACTCCGCCTTGCTTACCTATCGCCTCAATCACGCTGACTGCACCGTTTATCTCCATAAGCGTGTTTCCGTTGACGACATACAGACTGTAAAATACATAAGCGTGTACTGTTATCACGACCGTGATAAACGCGAATATCATCTTTTGAAATTTGTTTTGCGGCATAATTTCCTCCTAAAATTACTCAATATTTTTCTCGATTTTCAGTATAACATTTTTAGGGATTTTTTTCAAAGGGATTTTTTCACAAAAATATTCAACAAACGGCGCAGGGGAATTGAACCGCGCCAACCGCTGACAGCTAATCTTGACAGCTAAGTTGACAACTATTGTTAAATATGCTATAATAAACTTATCCCCAACCCCCGCCTAAGATTTCAGCAGACACAAGGAGGACATTATGGGACGATTTTCAACGAACATAAACGTAAAATGCGCGGATTTCGCCGATAAATTCACCGAAATTATGAAAAAGCGCGGTTACGAAACCTGCACGGAGGACTATGCAACTTTGTCGTATGTTATCGCGCAGGGGCAATTTTGGGCGACGCTTGCGGAAAAGAATTACAATTCCGACATTCGAATGACCCTCGACGATACGAAGTTTATTGCAAAGGAACTGAACACACCCGCATTTATGCTTGAAGTCGTGGACAGCGATTTTGCAATGATAAAGCTGAACGGCACGGAAGTCATAGTCGGCGACGGTTCGGGTTACGGCATAGAGAACGCGCCAAAGCCCGACAGAACGCTCTGGGAACCGCTTGTCACAAACGGAACATTTGAACGGCTGACGGAGATTTGGCAGACGCACGAGGTCTTTGTCGAGGACGCGCTCGCAAAGTCCGCGCCGTTGCTTGGCATAGAACCGCAGTTTATCATGGCGGATTACCGCGAAATTCTGGATATGTCGGACGGCGCGAATATTACAAGACTTTATTTCAAGAAAATAGGCGCGGGCAAGCCGTTGACTTTAAACGCGGCGTTCAAGCAGGTTTTCGGCGAGGGACTTGAACCTCTCGGATTTAAGCGGATAAAGAGCAAATATCCTTATTTTGTGAGGGTCGTTCCCGGTGGGGAAATTATACACGTTATCACGTTATTAAACGAACCCTCATATATAAGGGGGAAAAAATGCTTTAATATTTTTGGCGGGATTGCGACTGTCTATCGTGATGAAATTGATTTAACCCAAGACCCTGAAGTTGAGAATATAAATTGGATGCGGAGTAATGCGCGCATAGCTGTTTTGACCGATACAAAATATGATTTTGCTTATAAGGGAGGGTTCCAAGAGTTTTTCTTTGAAACCAATAACGAAAGCGAAATGCTTTATGAACTGCAACACTCGTTCGATGTTACACGCAAAATTATGTTGCCTGTTATTTCAAAAGCAGTTGATATTTACTCAACCATTGAATGTTTTTCTATTATGGGTATGCCGTTGTCTTTCAATAAGCGCTTTGAGGGTATGTTGTTTCTTAAAACGCCAAGATATGCCGATATTTTTATTAACGAACTTCAAAAATGTGATAACGAGTACAAAGAAAAAATGGAGCAACAGATAGAAGGGTATACTTTGGAAGGGTACGAAACAGAACTTCGTAAAACTAAGGAAGTTTTACAACGTGAAGTTTCGCCAATTGACGAGGTATTTGCAAACCCCGATTTGTTGGCTGAAAATATGGCAGAACTTGAAAGGCGCAAAACATTTAACACGGAAACGCTTAGATCCTACGGACTGGACATTTGACATACAAAATTTTCGCCTATCCCACGATAGGCGAAAAAATTTCCCCGCCGTTTCCCAAAAGTTGACAACTCCACGGGAATATGTTATAATAAATAATGGTGATTAAAAATGAAACTTGAAAAACTGAACCGCGCCGAGGCGTTCCGCTATATGGGACATAGGGGCGGCGCGATACCCGATAATATAGAGGCTCTCGCCGACGAGTGCGAGGCTGTTCTGCTGTCAGCCGTTACGCCGAAATTCGTCTGGCGGGCGTTCGATATTCGTAAAACCGAAAACGGCGTTAAAGTGGAAAACACCCCGCTTGTTTTGCGGGGCGAGAGTATCGCCGAGCATTTGCAAAACTGCGAAAAATGCGTTCTGCTTGCCGTGACTTTGGGCGGCGGCGCGGACAGAGTTATCCGCACATATGAAAACGGAGCAATGGAAAAAGCCGTCATTGCCGACAGTCTGGCAAGCGCCGCTGTTGAGCAGGTGTGCGATTATGCCGAGAGCGAAATTCAAGATAAACTCGGCGGGTTTCATTTCACATGGCGGTTTTCGCCCGGATACGGCGATTTCCCGCTCGATATTCAAGCAGAACTCCTCACGGCGGTTGACGCGGGCAGGCGCATTGGTCTTAACGTTTCGGAAAGCCTGATGCTCCTCCCTACTAAATCCGTCACCGCCGTTATCGGCGTTTCGGCGAATGAAATCCCAAAGGGCAAGCGAGGGTGCGCTTTGTGTAGTCTTAGGAATAATTGCGTTTATCGACAGCGGGGAGAACATTGCTGACAGTTATTAGAGAATAGTTGTTAGTAGTTAGTTATTTGGGAAATTGCGTTGCTGTTTCTGTTGAACAGAAATTGAAAGGATTAAATATGGATTTTAACGAATTATTGCAAAAAGAATTTGTGTGCCTTGACGGTGGAATGGGAACAATGTTGCAAGCGCGCGGAATGAAAGCGGGGACAATTCCCGAAACGCTGAACCTTGAAAACCCGCGTATGCTGATTGACATACATAAGGAATATATATCGGCGGGCGCGGATATTGTCTATGCGAACACGTTCGGCGCGAACCGATTTAAACTCGCGAAAAGCGGTTATTCCGTCGATAGAATTATCCGCGCGGGCGTTCATAACGCGAAAACTGCGGTCGCCGAAAGCGAAAATCCCTCCGCGCTCGTCGCCCTTGACATAGGACCTATCGGAACGCTTTTAGAGCCGACGGGAACGCTGTCGTTTGAAGAGGCGTATGAAATCTACAAGGAAGAAATCACGGCGGGAAAAGACGCGGACGTTATCGTGCTTGAAACGATGACCGACCTCTATGAATTAAAAGCCGCTCTGCTCGCCGCAAAGGAGAACTCCGCTCTGCCCGTTATCTGCACGATGACTTTTGAAGAGAATATGCGCACGTTCACGGGAACGTCGATTTCCGCTATGGCGCTGACCCTGGAGGGTTTGGGCGCGGACGCTGTCGGCGTTAATTGTTCATTAGGTCCTGCGGAACTTTACCCGATTGCCGAGGAACTCTGCAAGTGGACAAGACTGCCCGTTGTGCTGAAACCGAATGCAGGACTTCCCGACCCCGTGACGAACGAATACAACATAACGCCCGCGCACTTTGCGGAACTTATGCGGAAAATCGTACCGCTGGGCGTTAAGATATTCGGCGGGTGCTGCGGCACTACTCCCGAATTTATCCGCGAACTGAAAACAATGCTCTCGCGGGAGAAATTCTGCCCGCGCGATGTAAAAATCCCCGCCGCGTGCTGTTCGGCGAGCAAAACAGTAATAATCGACCGTCCGCGCGTAATCGGCGAACGTATAAATCCCACGGGAAAAAAGCGTTTCAAAGAGGCGCTCCTCGCGAATGATATTGACTACATATTGGGACAGGCAATAGAGCAGGTTCACGGAGGAGCGGATATTCTCGATGTGAATGTCGGTTTACCCGGAATTGACGAGGGCGAGATGATGACGCGCGTCGTGAAAGCCGTTCAGGGCGTGGCTGACTTGCCTTTGCAGGTGGATTCCACGATACCCGAAGTCCTCGAAAAGGCGCTCCGCGTATATAACGGCAAGCCTATTGTGAACTCCGTAAACGGCGAGGAAAAGAGTATGCAGGCGGTTTTGCCGCTTGTGAAGAAATACGGCGCGTGCGTTACGGCGCTCTGCCTTGACGAAAACGGCATACCGAAAACCGCGGAGGGTCGTTTTGCTATCGCAAAGCGGATTTTAGACCGCGCTCTCTCGCTCGGTATTCCGAAAGAAAACGTGTTTATCGACTGCCTGACGCTTACCGTATCAGCGGAGCAGGACGCGGCAATGGTGACGCTTGACGCGCTCCACAGAGTAAAAACAGAACTCGGACTTAAAACGGTGCTAGGTGTTTCCAACATCAGTTTCGGACTTCCCGAACGCGTCATAGTAAACCATAACTTTCTGACAATGGCGCTTACAAACGGCTTGGATCTGCCGATTATCAACCCGAACTCCGCCGATATGATAGGCGCGGTGCGCGCGTTTAACGTACTCGCGGGGTTTGACCGCAACTCGCTCGAATACGTCGCGGCATACGGCGCAAAAAAGGAAACTCCCGCCGAAGTGAAATCGGATATGACACTCGAATACGCGCTTGAAAACGGTCTGAAAGCGGAGGGCGCGAAACTCACCGAAGAACTTCTGAAAACCACCGACCCCATGGACATAATCAACAATATCTTAATCCCCGCGCTTGACAAGACGGGCGCGGATTTTGAAAGCGGGAAGATATTCTTACCTCAGCTTATACTTTCTGCGGGCGTTGCGCAAAGCTGTTTTGAGGTGATTAAGAACCACTTCGCAAAAACGGGCGCGTCTAACGTTTCAAAGGGCAAGATAATTTTAGCGACCGTCAAGGGCGACATTCACGACATCGGAAAGAACATCGTGAAAGTTCTGCTTGAAAACTACGGCTATGAAGTTATAGACCTCGGCAAGGACGTGCCGTATGAAACCGTGCTTAACTGCGCGGTTGAACAGAACGTTCACCTTGTCGGACTGTCCGCGCTGATGACGACCACGCTTTCGAGTATGGAAAAAACCATCGCGCTCCTGCACGAAAACCGCGTTGACTGCAAGATAATGGTAGGCGGGGCGGTGCTTACTCCCGAATATGCAAAGCAAATAGGCGCGGATTACTACGCGAAAGACGCGAAAGGCTCGTGCGACATCGCGAAAGAGGTTTTCGCAAAGTTCTACCCGAACGAGGGAGCGGAGGACTTAAAATGAAACAGCAAAAGACCGTTATTCTGTCCGCGCTGAAAGCCGCGTTCCCGCATACCATTCCGATTATGGCGAGTTTTCTGTTCTTGGGAATGACCTACGGAATTTATATGAACGTTTCGGGGTTCAGCTTTGTTTATCCGATGATAATGAGCGTTGTCATATTCGGCGGGTCGCTGGAATTTGTCGCGGTGCAGATGCTGTTATCGACGTTCGCACCGCTCCAGACGCTTATTATGTCAATCCTAATTCAGGCGCGGCATTTGTTTTACGGGCTTGCTATGCTCGACAAATACAAGAACACGGGCGCAAAAAAGCCGTTTTTGATATTCGGACTATGCGATGAAAGTTTTTCGATAAACTGTTCCGTTGACATTCCGAACGGCATTGACAAGGGTTGGTTTATGCTCTGGGTGACGTGGTTAAATCAACTGTACTGGTTCACGGGTTCAACCTTAGGCGGTTTGCTCGGCTCGTTTATAAACTTCAACACCGAGGGTTTAGAGTTCGTTATGACGGCGATGTTTGTAGCAATTTTTGTTGACCGCTGGAAAAAGGAACATCATCATTACACTTCGCTTATCGGAGTGATTATCTCCGCAGTATGCCTTGTGATATTCGGCGCGGAGTCGTTTATGCTGCCGACAATGGCGTGCATATTGTGCGTGCTTACCGTTTTCAGAAAGCCGATTGAAAAAAGCCTTGAGGGGAGCGGTGACGAGAAATGACGTTAGTTCAGCAGATAATCACAATAGCAATGTGCGCCGTCGGAACGATGCTCACAAGGTTCCTGCCGTTTTTGGTGTTCAGTTCAAAAAAGCCTATCCCGAAATACGTTGATTATTTGGGACGAGCGCTTGCGGGCACGGTTTTCGGAATGTTGATAGTATACTGTTTAAAGGACGTAAACGTCTTGCAGGGAAGTCACGGACTGCCTGAACTTATCGCGATAATAGTTGTAATCGCACTTCACCTGTGGCAGCGCAAAATGCTCCTCTCTGTAGCGGGAGGAACAGTTTGCTATATGCTGTTGGTTCAATTAGTGTTTTAAAAAGCCGTCAGTAATTTCCGCAGAAATCGGAGGTTTCTTTCGGCTTTTTCTTCGGTATAACCGCGCGCACCGCAATGCCCACGGCTAATACTCCTATGGCAATATACAGCCAATTGTCCGTGTGGTATTTTTTTTCGGACACGAGGCGCAGTTCTTCGGGCAGAAATTCTATCGTGTCATCGCCGTAAACGTATCTGTCGGAGTAGTAAGAACCCTTTCCGATATGCCCCGTAGTGAAACCGTCGGGGGCAACGTCGGACGCCGATGTGAGGATAAACGGGTGCATACGCTTGATTTCCGCGTCGGTGTAGTTCACCGTGTCGCAGGCGGTAACGTCCGTGAAGTAGTTTTTGCCGTCAAGCACGACCGTGTTCCAGCCGTGCGCGCCCTCGTCGCCCATATATCCCGTGACATAGTGACATTCTATCCCGCCTAAACCGCACAAATATTCAAACGCCAGACCGTAAGCCTCGCACACAACATTAGTGTCCGGGTCGCCGTCGAATACACTGACTATTCGCCACGGGCGAATATCCTCTTCGGAAAAATTGTCCGTATCCGCGGCGTGGTGGTCGTATTTCACGGCTTTGCAGATTTCCTCGGCGTAACCGCAGATTTTTTCATAATCGCTTTTTCCGTCATATTTTGCGGCAATCGCCTTTGCATTTTCAAACGCTTTCTGCGCGTATTCTACATCTTCTTTTTGAATATATCCGAAATTCAATCCGCTGTCATAGTCGGAGTAATTGATAAAGTCATAGTCGGAGTAATCAACAAACACGGGCGACGGGTAGCAGTACATACTAACGCCGTACACGCCGTATTCGCTTTCAAGATACGGCGTAATCCAAAGGTAATCGAGCCAGTATGTATATTCGGGAACGTATCGTTCGAGGAAAAACTCCACCTTTTTGGCGGAGGCGTATGCCTCGTCCCTGCTGTCGGGCATTTCCGAAAATTCAAACCAAACCCCGCCTGCCGGCGGTTCTTCGCCCATTGAAACTTTCCGCAGGAAATCGACCGCCTTGCGGTAGAGTTCCTTTTCAAAGCCGTTCATATAACGTTCGGGAAGTTCGATACAGCTTGTTATCCGCTCCGCTTTAGGCTCGCCCCGCACGAGTTTTAACGCAAGCAACCCGCAAAGCAGTACTTCCGCTGTGATAAGTATTATCAGAATTACCTTTTTCGCCATAAATTCTCCTGCAATCGGTTTTACAGCGGGCAGTCCGAAAAACGGACTGCCCGCTGTTTTTTAACCCGCTTAGCTAAAATATTCCACTCCGCTCTTAAACAGCAATTGGTCTTTGTTTCCGTCAACGTTTTTCGCGACATAATCGGTTATGCGCTCCGTGTGTCCCATTTTTCCGAGAACGCGTCCGTCGGGGGAGATTATACCCTCGACAGCACACATAGAGCCGTTAGGGTTGAACATCGCGTCCATTGTCGGCTCGCCTTTGAGGTCAACGTATTGAGTGAGTATCTGCCCGTTGTCGATAAGTCTGCGCATTATCTCGCCGTTCGCGACAAATCTTCCCTCGCCGTGCGAAATCGGTATCGCGTGAATATCGCCGACCTTGCAGTTCGCAAGCCACGGGGATTTATTCGTGCAAATTCTCGTATAAACAATCTGCGACTGGTGGCGTCCTATTTCATTGTAAGTAAGCGTCGGGCTGTCCTCCGTAGACGTTTCTATATGTCCGAACGGCACAAGTCCGAGTTTTATCAGCGCTTGGAAACCGTTGCAAATGCCTATCATCAGACCGTCGCGCTTGTAGAGCAGATTTTCCGCGCCGTCCGCGATTTTCGGTATGCGGAAAAACGCGTTTATGAACTTCGCCGAACCCTCAGGCTCGTCGCCGCCGCTGAACCCGCCGGGCAGAGCGATAATCTGCGCGTTGTTCATAAGTTTGGCGAACGCGTTTATGCTGTCCTCTATATCGCCTGCGGTAAGGTTTTTGATAACGAAAATATCCGCTTTCGCTCCACATTCCTCAAACGCCCTTGCCATATCATATTCGCAGTTAGTGCCCGGAAATACGGGGATAAGAACGCGCGGAGAGGAGATTTTCGGCGATTTGCGGTTTACGGTGAGTTCGCACCCGCCCGTGTATTCCGCTTTTTCGGGCGCGGGGAGATAGCTTGTCCGCTGTTTGAATATCGGCTCAAGCGTGTTGTCCCAGCTCTTTTCGAGGTCGGTCAAATCAAGTTCAACGCCGTTGCTTACTATCTTGTATTCGTCTAATGTTTCGCCGATTATTTTAACGCCGTTCGGAACTTCGTCGCCGTCTATTTCCATCAGAAATGCGCCGTAAACGGGCGTGAAAAGCTGTTCATCGGACAGCCCGTCGAGTTTCGCGCCTATGTGATTGCCGAGCGACATTTTGAAAACGCCCTCCGCAAGTCCGCCGTTTGCTATGCTCCACACGGAAATCGCCTTTTTCTGCGCTATCAGTTTTTCAACCGTGCCGAACACTTCGCGCACACTGCTCCAGTCGGGCAGACCGTTCAGGTCGTATATCGGCGCGATGTAGCCTATCTTGCTGAACGGGCATTTAAATTCCGCGCTGATGATATTCTCCGCTTTTGCCGTGGACACCGCGAATGACACGAGCGTTGGCGGTACGTCTATAAGTTCGCCGTCCGCACTTCCGTTCTTCTCGAATGTTCCGCTCATACTGTCCTTGCCGCCGATAGCGCCGCACCCAAGTTCAAGCTGAGCCTTGTACGCGCCGAGCAATGCCGCGAACGGCTTGCCCCAGCGTTCAGCCTTGCCGAGCGTTCTTTCAAAGTATTCCTGGAACGTAAGCCGGCACTTCTTATAAGTACCGCCCGCCGCGACCACTTTCGCAATGCTCTCGACTACCGCGCAGATTGCGCCGTGATACGGCGACTGTTCGGACACCGCGGGGTTAAAGCCCCAGCCCATTATTGACGCGGTGTTTGTCTTACCGCCGAGGACGGGGATTTTCGCCGCCATAGCCTGTACGGGCGTTTGCTGATAACGTCCCGAAAACGGCATAAGCACCGTTCCCGCGCCTATTGTGCTGTCAAAACGCTGAACCAGCCCTCTTTGAGAGCATACGTTAAGGTCGCTTACAAGGCGTTTCCAATCTTCGGGGGTGTTCGCTTTGCCCGTGGAATAGCTGACGTGTACTTCGGGAACGTAAACGTTCGTATGCTTTTCCGCGCCGTTCGAGTTTAAGAACTCGCGCGAAATATCCACTATCGTCTTGCCGTTCCACGTCATTTTAAGACGAGGTTCAGCCTTTACGACCGCCACGGGCGTGCTTTCGAGGTTCTCCTCGGAGGCAAGCGCGCGGAATTTCTCAACGTCCTTTGCCGCGACAACTACCGCCATTCGCTCCTGCGATTCGGAGATAGCAAGTTCCGTGCCGTCCAGACCGTCATACTTTTTCGGCACTTTGTCAAGGTCGATTTCAAGACCGTCGGCGAGTTCGCCTATTGCTACCGAAACGCCGCCCGCGCCGAAGTCGTTGCACCGCTTTATAAGTTTCGCCGCGTCGGGATTTCTGAACAGCCTTTGCAGTTTGCGTTCTTCGGGAGCGTTGCCTTTTTGAACCTCCGCGCCGCAGGTGTCAAGCGACTGTACGCTGTGCGCCTTTGAAGAACCCGTTGCTCCTCCGCATCCGTCGCGTCCCGTTCTCCCGCCTAGGAGAATTACCACGTCATCGGGCGCGGGGCGTTCGCGGCGGACGTTCTTTGCGGGAACAGCCCCGACGACCGCGCCTATCTCCATTCGCTTTGCCATATACCCGCTGTGATATATCTCCGCGACGTGTCCCGTCGCAAGTCCTATCTGGTTTCCGTAGGACGAATACCCCGCCGCCGCAGTCGTCGTTATCTTGCGCGGAGGGAGTTTCCCCGAAATCGTTTCCTCAACGGGCAAAAGCGGGTCGGACGCGCCTGTTACGCGCATAGCCTGATAGACGTAAGAACGCCCCGAAAGCGGGTCGCGGATAGCGCCGCCCAGGCACGTTGCCGCGCCGCCGAACGGTTCTATCTCCGTCGGGTGGTTGTGCGTTTCGTTCTTGAACATCAACAGCCATTCCTCGTCCTTTCCGTCAACGTCCACGGTTATTTTCACGGAGCAGGCGTTTATCTCCTCGCTTTCGTCAAGGTCGGGGAGAAGTCCGTCGTTTTTCAGCTTTTTCGCCGCAAGCGTCGCTATGTCCATAAGGCAGACGGGTTTGCCCCCGCGCCCCAAATCCTCGCGGTCGGCGCGGTACTGCGCGAACGTGTTCTCGATATACGGCGTTTTAATGTCCGCCTTGTCGATTATCGTGCCGAAAGTCGTGTGACGGCAATGGTCGCTCCAATAGGTGTCTATCATTCGTATTTCCGTGATTGTCGGGTCGCGGTGTTCGCTCTTGAAGTAATCCTGACAGAATTTTATGTCGTCGTTGTCCATAGCAAGCCCGTAATTCGTGACAAAATCGGAAAGTTCCGCGGGGGTTTTCTTGATGAACCCTTTCAGCGTTTCAACCTCCGTCGGCACGGAGTAGCTTACTTTCAGCGTTTTCTTTTCTTCAAACCCGCACTCGCGCGACTCTACGGCGTTTATCAGATAGTGCTTTATCCGTGTGAATTCATCGTCGCTGATGTTTCCGCTTAAAATGTAGATTTTCGCGTATTTTACATCGGGACGTTCGCCGTGTACGAGCATTTGTATACACTGCGCCGCCGAATCCGCGCGCTGGTCAAACTGCCCCGGCAAAAACTCCACGGCGAACATACGTTCGTTTTCCGAAAGCGCGGGGAGCGTATAGAACACCTCGTCCATCGGCGGTTCGCTGAACACAGTCGGCACAGCCGCCTTGAAATCCTCCTCCGACAGCCCCTCGGCGTCATAGCGGTTGATTATCCTCACGCCCTCAACGCTCTTTATTCCGAGCGCGTCCGTAAGGTCGGACAGCACAGCCGCGCTTTCCGTAGCGAACAGTTTCTTCTTTTCCACATAAATACGATAAACCATTTTTTCTCCTCCGAAGTATTTTTTTAGAAGTAATGAGTTACCCCATATTTACACTATTAAATTAATTGCCCTATGCAATAATTGTCCCGATAGTCGGTTATCTTCACATCCGCGAGCGCCCCGCGCGGGAGTTTTTCGCCGTAAAGCCGTATTGGGATATAGCTTTCGGAAAATCCGTGCGAAAATTCCGTTCCGCGCGGTTTTTCAACGAGTATCGTCTGCACCGTACCCAGCCTGCTTTCAAAGAACTTCTGTTCGAGTTCCACAGCAACTGCGGTCAGCATATCAACGCGGTCGCTCCTGACTTTCGGCGGGACTTGCTCCATTTCCGCCGCCACGGTTCCCTTTCTTAAAGAATACGGGAAAACGTGTATTTTCGCAAACCCTATTTCCCGCGCGAAATCCGCGCTTTCTATAAACTCCTCGTCCGTTTCGCCGGGAAATCCGACTATCATATCGGTGGTTATCGAGCAATCGGGGAACGTTTCGCGGAGCCGTTCGACTATCCTCCTGTACTGCTCGGTGCTGTACTTCCTGTTCATACGTTTCAGAACGCTGTCACTTCCCGACTGAAGTGACAAGTGAAAGTGCGGACACAGCGCTTTTGTTTCGTGTAAAGCCGTGATTAGCTCGTCCGTCATCATTTCGGGTTCGAGAGAACTGAGCCTTATCCGTTCCGCTTTCGAGCGCCCCGCCGCCTTTACCGCGTCGGCAAGCGTGACCCCTATGTCCTGCCCGTAACAGCAGAGGTTAATTCCTGTCAGGACAATCTCGCGGTGTCCGTTTTCAACGCAGGATTTTGCCTGCTGTTCGATTATTTCAATCGGCAGGGAACGCACCCTCCCGCGCGCCGTCGGTATGATACAGTACGAGCAGAAACGGTCGCACCCGTCCTCTATTTTAATAAACGCGCGCGTCCTGTCCTCGTCGGGTACGGCGCTGTCTGTTTCGTATTCGCGCGGCAGAGGCGTTATCTTCACGGTCTTTACGCGCGTTTTCAGAAAATCCTTGACAACGCGCGGTATACGGCTTTTGTCCGAATTGCCGATTACAATATCCGCGTCTTGATTAAGTCCCGCCTCTTCGGGGTAGCTTTGCGGAAAGCACCCGCAAAGCACCGTCACGGCGGCGGGGTTCTCGCGCCTTGCCCGCGACAGCGCGTGACGAACTTTCGCCGCGGCAGTACCCGTCACCGCGCAGGAGTTCACGACGCAGACGTTCGCCTTGCCGTCCGTTTTCGTGAAACCGTTTTCCTCAAACGCTTTTTCAATCGCCGCGCTTTCGCAGAAGTTCAGCTTACAGCCTAGTGTAATTACTTTGTACGTCATTTCGTTCTCCTCAAATTTCAATATTCGTATATCGAATATTGTTTAGAAAATATACTTTCTGTACATTTAATTGCTTTTGCGTTAATATTCACAAAGCGAATATTATTCGGCAAATATACTTTGGGTATATGAATTTGCTTTCTAATCCGTTTTCCTATGCAGTCGGAGTATCACAAGTTCGGGCGGGTTGTTTATCTTCGGGTAGAGCGTGCTGTTGCCAAGCCCGCGCGATACCGCCATAGTGCATTGAGAACTGCCGTTTTCTGTCGGATTTGTAATATTTTCCGTAAATATACCCTCGGTATATTTTGGGAACCACCCTTGATGAACCGCGAAAAGCCCCTTGTGCCTGAACCTTACCTGCCCGCCGTGCGCGTGTCCCGCAAGCGCGAGCGAGATGTTGTGTTTTCTGTAAACGTCAAACAGTTCGGGACGGTGGGTAAGCAGTATCGTAAAGCCGGGGCATTCTAAAGCGGACAGCTTTTCATCGGTGAGTTCCGCGGGCGGGATTGCCGCCCTAAACGTCGGGTCGGAAAGCCCGATAACCGAAATCGTATCGCCCCCGCGCGTTATCGTGACGCGCCTGTCGTCAAGCACTTGTGCGCCTAAGTTTTCAAGGGTAGGGACGATTTCCGAAAAGTAATCCGCAAAACGCTGTTCGTGGTTTCCGCTTACATAGAAACACGGCGCGTAAGAGGTAACGGCTTTCAGAAACGCATACGCGTTTTGCCGCCGTGCCGTGTGGAACAAATCCCCCGTAATCGCTGTCATATCGGGCTTTGCGGAGCGTATTGCTCCTAAAAGCGTTTTCTGTTCCGCGCCGAATTTCGCGTTGTGCAGGTCGGACGCCTGTGCTATCGTGAACCCGTCAAATCCTGCGGGAAGTCCGCTTGAATATAAATCGTATTCCGAAACAGTCAGCCGAAAATTGTCCCATATCGTCCAAGCCGTGACCGCTCCGATTGCGGCGAAAACAGCAATAGCCGTTTTATTCATAACTCAAAACCCTCCGTGTTGGGCAATATGTCGAAAAACGCCATATTCTTTTGTGCAATTTCACCAAGATATAACCTCTCTACTCTTATATTATACTTGAAATCTCCGAATTTTGCAATAAGCTATTGACTATTTTGAAATTTATTGTTATATTATTTTATGGGAGATGAAATTCTCCTTGCAGAAATAGAAGAAAGGGTGAAATTTTTTATGACAGAATGTAAGGTAAAGTTAAATTCCATAGCGGACGTGAAAGAGTTCACCTCGCTTGCGAACAGCCGCACGTTTGATTTGGACTTGGTTTCGGGCAAGTATACTGTAGACGCGAAGTCGATTATGGGTATTTTCAGCCTTGACCTCTCGAAAACCCTGTCGCTCGTACTCCACGGAAGTGATGAAGAGTGCAAAGATTTTATGGAAGACGCGAAGAAATTTATAACAGATGTACAAATTTGAGCGAAAACGCGAAAATACTTTGAAATTCCTCTTGACAAGACGAGGGATTTATGGTAAAGTAAATTCGTAGGAAGAAACATAGGCGCGTATGCGCCCGACAGTGAAAGGATGATTGTTATGACAACTGCAAAGGTACGCATAAACACGATTGATGATGTAAAGAACTTCGTCAGCATCGTAACGGGTGTTGAATACGATGTTGATATTGTAAGCGGCAGATACGCTATTGACGCGAAGTCGATTATGGGTATTTTCAGCCTTGACCTCTCAAAGGAACTTGAACTTCGTATCCACAGCGACAACTGCGCAGATTTCCTCGATGAAATCAAATCGTACGTTGTTGGTTAATTCGCAAGAATTAGAGAATATTACGTCTGCGGTGAAAACTGCGGGCGTTTTATTTTTCGGCTAATTTCTAATTTAATAAAACCGCGATAATCTCGTTCGATACAAGAAAGCCTTTCGGAGTAAGCGACAGTTTGCCGTCGCTTATTTTGTAATATTCGCGCGGAATGTATTGCAAACGCTGTTGAATTTCGCTTGTAAGCGCAATTCCGTCTGTTAGGCGCAAGCCGAGCATTACGCGCTCTTCCTCGCGGTCGGGGGACGTTTCAAGCGTCTGTTCGGTCTGAAATTCGTCGCTTATAAACTTTTCAAGGCTTTTCGGTACGAAAAAACGCCTGCCGTTATAATAAGAGTGCGCCGACGGACCTATGCCGACGTATTCTTCGGCGTGCCAGTATTTCAGATTGTGACGGCTTTCATAGCCCGCTTTCGCGAAGTTGCTTATTTCGTACTGCCGAAAACCGTGTTTTTCCAATAGTTCAACCGCCGTAAGATACAGCGCGCCTTGCGCATCCTCGTCGGGAAGTTTCGCGGAAATCTCGTCATAACGCCTGCCGAACACCGTGTTTTCCTCTATTTTCAGCAGATACGCCGAAACGTGCGTTATCGGAAGTCCGCAAAGCGCGGTGAGCGTTTGCGCGAGCGTTTCCCGCGTTTGATTTGGCACGGCGAGCATAATATCTGCGGAGATGTTCTCAAATCCCGCTTTTTCGGCTTGTAAAACAGCGTCAGCCGCCGTGCGGGCGGTGTGCGTCCTGCCGAGCGCGGAAAGTTCCTCGGCGCACAGCGACTGCACCCCGAACGACAGGCGGTTTACTCCGGACTGTTTCAGTATGCGCAGAGTATCAGCACTTAGCGTATCGGGATTACATTCGGCGGTTATTTCGGCGTTTTCGGTGATATTCGCACGGGATAATATTTCGCCGATATATTCGGCGATAAGCGCGGGCGTTCCTCCTCCGACATACACCGTGTCGAAACGTTCGTTTTCATAGCGCGATAAATTGCGGATAACGGCGTTTTTGTATTCCTCCGCTTTGCTTTGATTAAACGGCAATGAATAAAAATCGCAGTACGGGCATTTCTTTTTGCAAAACGGAACGTGAATATAAAGTCCGCGCGGAGCGTTATTCTTCATCGAGTTTAAGCACCGCCATAAACGCCTCCTGCGGGACTTCCACCGTTCCGAAACGGCGCATACGCTTTTTGCCCTCTTTCTGCTTTTCAAGCAGTTTTTTCTTTCGTGTAATATCACCGCCGTAGCACTTCGCGAGGACGTCCTTGCGCAAGGCTTTTATTGTTTCCCGCGCGATTATCTTCCCGCCGACGCAGGCTTGAACAGGCACTTCAAAAAGCTGGCGCGGGATATGCTCTTTCAGCTTTTCAGCCATTTTGCGGGCGCGGGAATACGCGCTGTCCGCGTGGACGATAAACGACAGCGCGTCTATCATCTCGCCGTTTAGCATTATATCAAGTTTTACGAGCTTGCTCGGCTCGAAACCCTTTATTTCATAGTCATAGCTTGCATAACCGCGCGTTCGCGACTTCAGCGCATCAAAGAAGTCGTAAACGATTTCGTTCAGCGGGAGTTCATAGTGCAGGTCAACGCGCTTTTCGTCGATGTATTTCATATCCTTGAACACACCGCGCCTGTTTTGGCAAAGTTCCATAATATTCCCGACATAATCCGACGGCGCATAGATATGCGCGGTAACTACGGGTTCGTATGCTTGTTTTATCAGCGTTGTGTCGGGGTAGTTGAACGGGTTGTCTATCATCTTTATCTCGCCGTTTGTGAGTTCTATTTTGTAAACAACACTCGGCGCGGTCGTTATTATGTCAAGGTCGTATTCGCGCTCTATGCGCTCTTGAACTACGTCCATATGAAGAAGTCCCAAAAATCCGCACCTAAATCCGAAACCCAAAGCGACGGAACTTTCGGGTTCAAAAGACAGCGACGCGTCGTTTAACTGTAGTTTTTCGAGAGCCTCGCGCAGGTCGGGGTACTTCGCGCCGTCGGCGGGGTAAATTCCGCTGAACACCATCGGGTTCACGTCGCGGTAGCCGGGGAGCGCCTCTGCCGCGGGGTTTTGCGCGTTCGTTACGGTATCGCCGACTTTCGTATCGCCGATATACTTAATTGACGCGGCAATGTAGCCGAC
This sequence comes from uncultured Clostridia bacterium, assembly GCA_947628655.1. Taxonomy (GTDB): domain Bacteria; phylum Bacillota; class Clostridia; order Oscillospirales; family Ruminococcaceae; genus CAG-115. The sequence continues at coordinate 35,153 of CANRAS010000019.1, forward strand.
TTCGCCCGCTTTTAATTCCGAACACGGAACTAGTTCGACAGCGCCCATATATCCCGTTTCGACAACGGTAAATTCCGCTCCCGACGCCATCATTCGGATTTTATCGCCCGCTTTTACGCTCCCCTCTTTCACTCGTACATAGACGATAACGCCCTTGTAGCTGTCGTAGTAGCTGTCGAAAATCAGCGCTTTCAGCGGGGCGTTGGTATCGCCGTTCGGCGCGGGGATTTTGCTGACGATTTCCTCCATAACCGCGCGGATATTTGTTCCCATTTTCGCGGATATTTCGGGCGCGTCCATAGCCTCTATGCCGATAACGTCCTCAATTTCGCGCTTTACTTCTTCGGGGTGAGCGGACGGCAGGTCGATTTTATTCACGACGGGAACGACTTCCAAATCGTTTTCCACCGCGAGATAGGTATTCGCAAGGGTCTGCGCCTCTATTCCCTGCGACGCGTCAACGATAAGCACCGCGCCCTCGCACGCGACGAGCGACCGCGAAACCTCGTAATTAAAGTCAACGTGACCGGGGGTATCAATCAAATTGAAGATATACTCCTCGCCGTCGTCGGCTTTGTATTTAAGTCTTACGGCGCGCGCCTTGATAGTAATACCGCGTTCGCGTTCTATATCCATATTGTCGAGCAGTTGTTCTTCCATATCGCGCAGAGCGACCGTTTCGGTCTGTTCGAGTATTCTGTCCGCGAGAGTAGACTTCCCGTGGTCGATGTGCGCTATTATGCAGAAATTGCGGATTTTGTTTAGGTAGTTATCCATTTAGTTAAATCTCCTTCTAGTTGCTAGAGAATAGTTGTTAGTTATTAGTTTTGGTGCGCACTTCGTGCGCGGATTAGATTGTCTGCGGGTCGTTACGTTGACGAGAAAGGGTTAGCAGGACTTACAGAGTTATCCGCAAAGCGGATAACTCGCTTACTTCTAACTTCTAACAGCTTACCTCTAACTTCTTCAACCTCTAATTATCTTCATTGTATTCCGCGTCTAAATACCATTCTAACTCTTCTAATTTCTCGCTGAAATCCTCGGCGCTTTCCCATGCGGGGAGGTCAAACGATTGCCAGCGGTCGTTTTTCAGCAATTGGCGTACTACATACAAGTCGTTCTTGCGGTTCGTTGTGCTTTCATCGAAATCCCTAAGCGGAGCGAACACGCCGTATTCGCCCTCTAATTTGTATATTATGAACTCCCCGAACTGATAGACATTCAGCCCCGTACCCGAAATCAGCGTTTTTACCGTCGTGCTGTCTATGTTGAGCGCGGTTTCGTTCAGTGTGAACATCGCAAGCGGATTGTCCGCATAATGCGCCTTGTCATGCTCCGAGGCGACTTTCTTGTACCTGCTCTCGTCAAATACAAAGTCGGCGGGCATAAGGTAATAACGGCTCGCGGGGTTCTCGTAGCAATGCACGACCGTGAACTTTTCCCCGCCGTATTCCTTGGTGTAAACGGTATCTTTCGGCTCGTAGAATATTCCGATAACGAATTTCACCGCGAAAATAAATATCCCCGTACTCACGAGAACAATCAACATCGGCAGGCACTTTAAAAATGCGCTTTTAAACTTCTCTTTTGTCATAATAATCTCCGTTAAATCAACTCTCGCTTATATTATAGCACAGGGCGAGGGGTTTGTCAAGGTTAATAAAACAAGCCGTCCATCAGTTTACAGTGCATAGTGCTGAGTGCATAGTAAAAGCGTTCCCCCCGCTGTCGGCGGGGGAAACGTCAAAAAAACAAGCCTGCGCGACCTACGGGGCTTGTAATATTTAGTGTGCAAACCTCTTAACTTAAAGACAATCTAATCCGCGCGGGCGCAGCCCGCGTAACTATATACATACTCAACACTCAACATTATTAACTATAAACTGTATTTAAAGCGCAAATTCCTTGTCTATTTCAATCAGCCGTTCGTTGATCTCGCTGAAATCCTTGACTCCCGCGCGGATAAGTTCCTCGACAATGCGGTCGCGCTCGTCCACGGGGTAGTCATAGCCCGCGCACTTTATGAAACAATAGCGGTCCTCGTCGGAAAGTCCCATACCGATTGCCATTGCGATTACTCGGTTCTTTTTCGGACGCGTTATCTTCCCGCTGCGGAATTTGCTGATACTGCCCTTGTCGTAATCTATCATATTTGCAAGCTGTTCGGCGTTGTCAATAAAATTATACAGATAATTGCTAAGACGCTTTTTGCAAAATTCACTTTTCGTAAGCCCCGAATTTTTTATATCCTCGTTAAATCGGCGTTCGTATTGTATGAAAACATCGTTGTATTGCTCCGCGGTGTCTTTGCTTTGCTCAAGCTGAACAGGTCTTGTGTCGGGCGGCGTTACGAGATAGATATTCATTTCCGACTGCATTTCCTTAGCGTACAGACTTACCGAAACCCGCGCTCCTCTGAACAGCAAAAATTCGGTTTTCGGACTGAAGTAATTCGCCGACGCGTCAATAAGGTCAATTCCCAAAACAGGGCACACGACGCTTTCGGCATACCGAATATGCGCCCAATCCAGAATTTCGACATAACATTCTCGTATACTTCGGCGATACTCGTACATAAAGTCCCCGGGGGTCATATCGTGCGGAGGTTTTTCGACATAGACAAACAGGATATTCCGCACGTTCAAATCACAGCCGTTAGTTACGATAATCTCGCCGAATTTCATTTGAAACCCGCCGTCGGCGCGAAAATTATCTTCGAGCTTTTTTCTAAGTTCAGCCCCGCCTGCGAACAGCGCCCTCGAAAACAGCGAGCGGCGAAGTCCCATGTCGTTTGACAGCATACGAATATCTTGTTCGCAAACGGGAATGACAAGCGCGTCCGCGCGGATTTTTTCCGCGAACTTCACCATGTCGCCCGATAATATCTTAATAGGCATAATAACAAAGACCCCTTTAAACAGTTTACAGTTGACAATAAATAGTGCAAGGCAGAAGTTAGAGTAAGAAGTAAGACCGCCAAGCGGATAACCAACTTCAATTCCGACATTTATTATATTATTTTAGCATAATATTCCGATTATGTCAAGTGTTGACGGCGCAGGGGCGGTGGTATAATCATATTATCGGATATTCGTCGGATATATGCGGATTTTCGGGATAGTACAATTTATGCAAATTCAAAAATGTACCGCGGCATACCCGCCCGTGTATCTGCGACAGTTTCTTATTGACAGAAAAAATCGTGAACAGCATTATGGAAAACAAGCATTTCAGACGTTAATACAACATTTGGTATTTAAGGAATTTAGCGTCGCTATGCGGTTGACGCGCCGCGCTTTTGTTCACAACTTTTTGCAGAGCCTTTTCTCAATTTTGAATATACTTTTTATTATACCCAAAGTCTGATGAAAGCGGTTTGTTTTATGTGTCAAAAAATAGCCGAACAACATATTTTGAAGTACAAAACCTGTTAAAGTAATTTATAATAAGGAGTGAACTGTTTTGAACAGACAAAATTTTTCTAATAATATGGGAAATAATAGTTGTTGTATTCCCGGACCTCCCGGACCCCCCGGACCTCCCGGCTGTCCCGGACCAAGAGGACCTCAGGGTGAAAGAGGTTTAAGAGGATTTCAAGGTGAACGAGGACCTCAGGGCGAACGCGGTTTAAGAGGTTTTCAAGGCGAACAAGGTCCTATAGGTGAAACAGGTCCGCAAGGCTCGCAAGGCGAACAAGGTCCTATAGGTGAAACAGGTCCGCAAGGCCCGCAGGGCGAACCAGGCCCTGTAGGCGCAACAGGTCCGCAAGGACCGCAGGGCGAACAAGGTCCTGTAGGAGCAACAGGTCCGCAAGGCCCGCAGGGCGAACAAGGACCTATAGGCGCAACAGGCCCGCAAGGCCCGCAAGGCGAACCAGGTCCTGTAGGAGCAACAGGTCCGCAAGGACCGCAAGGCGAACAAGGTCCTGTAGGCGCAACAGGTCCGCAAGGCCCGCAGGGCGAACAAGGACCTATAGGCGCAACAGGCCCGCAAGGCCCGCAAGGCGAACAAGGACCTATAGGCGCAACAGGTCCGCAAGGCCCGCAGGGCGAACAAGGACCTATCGGCGCAACAGGTCCGCAAGGACCGCAAGGCGAACAAGGACCTATCGGCGCAACAGGCCCGCAAGGTCCGCAGGGCGAACAAGGACCTATAGGTCCAACAGGCCCGCAAGGTCCGCAGGGCGAACAAGGACCTATAGGCGCAACAGGTCCGCAAGGCCCGCAGGGCGAACAAGGACCTGTAGGCGCAACAGGTCCGCAAGGCCCGCAGGGCGAACAAGGACCTATAGGTGCAACAGGTCCGCAAGGACCGCAAGGCGAACAAGGACCTATCGGCGCAACAGGCCCGCAAGGTCCGCAGGGCGAACA
>CANRAS010000020.1 GCA_947628655.1 uncultured Clostridia bacterium
CAGCAGGAGGATTGGTTTGCCTGCTGTGACGATTACTGCGCGTTTGAGGGTTATGTGACTTGGGAGGATATAGAACGGCTCGGCATTGAAAAAGAAGTCGAGGAAACATATCGTGACGACGTTTGTATGATACCCTTTGACGACGCAAAGGAAATGCTCCAAAACGGCGGAGAGGGCTATCTTTTCACCTGTTTGCACTGCGGAAAGCATTACTTGAACATAGACGTTGACTGAGGTGTTATATGGAACTTATATGCAAGGCAAGCGCGAAATACGCGCCGTTAATGAACGAAATCTGCGACCCGCTCTTTGAAATGCTGAAACAACATTCAGTGCTTGAAAAGGAAATATTCGAGCGCGACGAACAGCTTGAAAGCGAAAAAGAAAAGGCGGGAATACCGTCTTATCAGACCGCTCCCGGCTGGAATGAACTGATGAAAGAATACCGCGAGAGAATGTATTCTCTGCTAAAGCCAAACTGCACCGACAAACTGTTGTCGCGCGGTTATGCGGGGCAGTACGGAAATCCGCAGAAGTTCGGCTATCTGAACGGGGACTGCGTTGTTGAATTTAAAATGCGCTATGCGGATAAAGCGAGCGTTGAAACGCATTACACAAAGGCAGGTCTTGCGCAAAAGCATAAATTCGTAATAAGACTAACAGACGGCAGATGGCTTGTTGACGAGTTATATTACGGTTTTGAAAAAGAAAAAAGCTGGCATAGCAGTGGATTTTAAGGAGGACAATATGAACGAATTGGAACTGAAATACGGCTGCAATCCCAATCAAAAGCCGTCAAGAATTTTTATGGAAAACGGCAAAGATTTGCCGATTGAAGTGCTGAACGGCAAACCGGGCTACATCAACTTTATGGACGCTTTCAACGGCTGGCAGCTTGTAAAGGAACTTAAAGCCGCCACGGGAATGTCCGCCGCGACTTCTTTCAAGCACGTTTCGCCCGCGGGCGCGGCGATAGGACTTCCGCTTTCCGAAACGCTTGCTAAGATATATTGGGTTGACGATTTGGGCGAACTTTCACCGCTTGCGTGTGCGTATGCCAGAGCGCGCGGCGCGGACAGAATGTCCTCCTACGGCGACTTCATCGCGCTTTCCGATAAGGTGGACGCGTCCACCGCGCGGATAATTCAGCGCGAGGTTTCCGACGGCGTAATCGCGCCCGACTATGACGCTGACGCGCTTGAAATTCTCAAATCCAAGAGAAAAGGCACATACAACATAATTAAAATAGACGAGAACTATATCCCCGAAAAAATCGAGCGCAAACAGGTTTTCGGCATAACATTCGAGCAGGGGAGAAACGAACTTGTAATAAACGACGAACTTTTCGCGAATATGCCGACAAAGAACAAAAATCTCCCGAAATCCGCCCGCGACGACCTAGCTGTCGCGCTGATTACTCTCAAATATACGCAGTCTAATTCGGTTGCATACGCGTGCGGAGGACAGGCTATAGGCGTAGGCGCGGGACAGCAGTCGAGAATACATTGCACACGCCTTGCAGGCACGAAAGCGGACAATTGGTATCTGCGCCAGTCGCCGATGGTAATGAATTTGCAGTTCGTAGACGACATTCGCCGCGCCGACCGCGACAACGCTATTGACCTCTACATCGGCGAGGACTATATGGACGTTCTCGCGGAGGGGGAGTGGCAGAAGATATTCAAAGTAAAGCCCGAAGTGTTCACCCGCGAACAAAAGCGCGCGTGGCTTGACACGATGAAAGGCGTGTCGCTCGGCTCGGACGCGTTCTTCCCGTTCGGCGACAACATCGAACGCGCCCACAAGAGCGGTGTCGAGTACATCGCCCAGCCCGGCGGTTCTATCCGCGACGATAACGTTATTGAAGTATGCGATAAATACGGTATTGCAATGGCGTTTACGGGTATAAGACTGTTCCACCATTAATTGATTTGCAAAAAAACAAAAACCGCGCTCCGAAGAACGCGGTTTTTGCTTTTATGGAATTTGATTTGTGGTAATCCTTTTAAGTGTTGTTGCTTTTCGCGGCAAGGTTGATAATTCCCGTAATCAATGTGCCAAGACCTGCCACAACCAGCATTATAAAGCCGATTGACGCTGCAACGGCGCTGCCGGGATTAAATAACGAACTAGCCGCAGCCGCGGGACTTGTAGCGGGATTTATCATAATCTGAGCGACAAACCCAATCAGCGCAAAAACGCCCGCCGTAACGCCCGAACCCTTATAAAGGTTCTTTGCGAAAATCACAATTACCAGAAAAAGCGCAGCGGTAAATGCGGTAATTGCGCCAACTCTTGCAACTACTGCCATTTGCATAGCATCAAGAGCGTTCTCCAAATCAAGGCTTGTGGTCGAGCCGTTGACAAAAAAACCTATTGTACCGATTATCATAAGCAACCCGCCGATTAACAGCAAAGCGCCCGTGATTTTTCTAATTACTTTCGTGTTCATAAAATCCTCCCAAATTATTCCGAAACCGTATCGCTCGAAGTGCTTTCCGTCGCGGAAGTATCGGAAGTATCAGAAGTATCTGATGTGTCAGAAGTGTCCGACTCCGCAGGAGCGGGAGCAGTATCCTTTACGGTGTTCTCGTATGAATACTTGTCAATGTTTTGTGTTACAGTATCATTCAGCATACTGTCAAGGTCAAGATAACCATACAAATCATAATATTCATAACCCCATAAAGCGTCGTAGCCTATTGTAGCATCTGACCTATAATCACAGAGTTTACCATTGGACAAGTCAACAGAGCAAGTGCCGTCGGGCAAAATTGTCGCGTTTGTAAATTGATACCATGTATAGTAAACATCATCGTGAGTTTGTCCGCCGACCGCTTTGCCGTCTACGTTTGCAAAACCCGTCAAAGTTTGTGTGCATTTATAAACACAGTAAACCATATTATTCGGATTTGCGTTAGTGCCGTCTTTGCCCGTAAGGAAATAATATCCTATAAAGTCAGCGCTCTTGAGTGAGCAACCCTCTGCGGTATACTTCTTTGCCGCATTTGCCTTTATAGCGTCGAGCGCCTGACTTTGCATCTTAGTCTGCATATCAGCGGGTATTTCGTCAATCTTAGTTACATACGCCGCCAGCCCGTCAACGGTAAATTCCTTTTTGTCGGGCGAGAAAACCTTGCCGTAATTCTCGATATAGTTTTCAATAGAACCGCGTGAGGGTTTAACCGTAACGGTAATCTTATCCCCGTTTTTCAGTCCGCTTTCCTTGTCAAGTTCGTAAGACAGCGAGCTGTTACCGCCCGTAATGTAAGCCGTGCCGTTCGGCGCGAAACCGTCGTAAACTATTTCAGCGCTCTGGAACGGGTCAAATGTTTCCGCTTCTTTCAGACCCTCAACCTTGACCTTGACAACATCGCCCTTGAATTTAATGTTAAGACCCTCAACTTCCTTGGTCTTAACCGTCACGGTAACTTCATCGCCGTTTGACAGGTGGTCTTTCTTGTCGAGTGTATAATCCACGGCGTCGCGAATTAATTCCTCGTTCTGTGCAAGCTGTAACTTGTTCTTGCCCGTGTTTACCTCGTCAATCCAGTCGTACTCATCGCTTAAAGTCGCCGTGCCGTAGCCGTTTACGCCGCTGAACTTTACCTTTAAGGTTTTCGTAACGTCAACGGATTTCCCGCTGCACCCCGTAAGGCACAGACGCAAAATCGCCGCGCCGACAACAGCAAGCAGTCCGATTAGCTTTTTTGCTTTTCTCATCGAATAATCTTCCTTTCATAATAATAAAATCCCCGTGTATAAGTTATATTTTCGGGGACAAGTATATTTTAGCACAAATAGAGTATTATGTCAATACTGAAATAGTACCAAATTAAAGCTAGAATTTCTGCGCAGTTTTGTGTACTATTTTAGTATGGAGGTGGTATAAATTGAGTACAGTTTTCTTTAATTTGCGTATTGACGAAACGTTAAACGATATGCTGATTAAAATAGCGCAGGAAGAGGGCAGAAGTAAAAACAAGCAGATAGAGTATATTCTTAAAGAATATGTAAAGCACTACGGGCAAACGAACGGCGATATTACAATCAACCAGAACTTCAACACAAACGCCGAAGTCAACTTCAAGAAATAAAAAAAGCGGAGAGCCGAAACTCTCCGCGATTTGTTATTACGGCGTAATCTTAAACGCACCCTTGCGCTTTCATAGCCTCCGCTACTTTCAAGAAACCCGCGATATTCGCGCCAGCCATATAGTTGCCGGGCATACCGTATTCCTTAGACGCGTTGTCGCACTGCTTGAATATCTCAACCATAATATCATGCAGTTTCTTGTCAACTTCCTCAAACGTCCAGCTATAACGCATGGAGTTCTGGCTCATTTCAAGACCCGAAGTCGCAACGCCGCCCGCGTTCGCCGCCTTTGCAGGACCATACAGTATATTGTTCGCGAAATAAACTTCGATAGCTTCGGGGGTTGACGGCATATTAGCGCCCTCCGCTACGGCATATACGCCGTTTGCCGCGAGGTTCTTTGCGTACTCGCCGTTAATCTCGTTCTGAGTAGCGCACGGAAGTGCAATATCAGCCTTAATGCCAGCCCCCCAAACGCTGCCGTCGTGATACTCCGCGTTCTTGTGAGAAGTTCTGCCGACATATTCCTTGATACGTCCGCGCTCTACTTCCTTTATCTGCTGAACAACAGCAAGTTCAATTCCGTCGGGATCGTAAATATAGCCGTTGGAGTCGGAAACGGTAACTACCTTGCCGCCGAGTTCGGTTGCTTTTTGGGTAGCGTAAATAGCAACGTTGCCCGAACCCGAAATGATAACGGTCTGTCCCTTGAAACTCTTGCCGTTCGCCTTTAACATTTCATCGGTGAAGTAGCAAAGACCGTAGCCCGTAGCCTCCGTTCTCGTCAAAGAACCGCCGTATGTAAGCCCCTTGCCCGTAAGAACGCCGGAAAACTCGTCTTTAATTCTCTTGTATTGACCGAACATATAGCCGATTTCGCGTCCGCCCGTGCCGATGTCGCCCGCGGGAACGTCGCAGTCAGGACCGATATGTCTGCAAAGCTCTGTCATAAAACTCTGGCAGAAACGCATAACCTCGCCGTCGCTCTTGCCTTTGGGGTCAAAATCAGAACCGCCCTTTGCACCGCCCATAGGAAGTGTAGTAAGAGAGTTCTTGAAAATCTGCTCGAAACCTAAGAACTTAATAATACCGATGTATACGGACGGGTGAAGTCTGATACCGCCCTTGTACGGACCGATAGCAGAATTGAACTGTATACGGAAACCGCGGTTTACCTGTACTTTTCCCTTGTCATCAACCCAAGGAACACGGAAGATGATTTGTCTTTCGGGTTCTACAATACGCTCGAATACGCCTGCATCCACAAGGTCGGGGCGCTTTTCGACAACGGGCTGTAAGGTTTCAAAAACCTCTGTTACCGCCTGAATAAACTCAGGCTCGCCCGGATTTCTCTTCTTTACCGTTTCCAAAAGGTCTGCAAGATACTGATTTTTTAACGCCATTGTTAAAAATCCTCCTCTAAAAAATTATAAGCAAAATATTACCTACGTTATAAATTATACAATAATTGTATATAATTTGCAAGAAAATTTTTAATTATTTTCAAAAACTTCGCAAAATTTTGTATAACATTCATAAATCGCAATCGATATTTTGTATATATTAAACGAAATCCAATCAATTCATTTGCAGGACAATGAAACAGGGGTTTCATTTTACGTCAATTTTCGGCGCGTTGGCAATTCCCGCCCTAAAGTTATTAAAGCGCGCCGAATGTGACTTCACCTACAAAATATTGTGATTTTCATATAATTTTCAGCAAAAATCTTGTTAAAACTCTTGACAAGCGTTGTCAAATAAGTTATAATAATGTTGTATAGAGTAATGCGCCGTCGGGGAATTTTGTGCGGTGCAGGGATAGTGTTTATCCAAGTGCGGACTTGTTATATAGTATATATTCCGCATACGGGGAGCGAAAGGCGGTCTGACTGAAAATGGGGAAAGTTTCAAAACAAAAACGAGGCGTTCCGTTTTGGGGAAAATTGGGCGCGGGTCTTGTGTGCGCGGTGTTCGCAGTAGGTTTTGCGGGCGACTGCACCACGCAGATAAAGGCAATGGGCGCGTCAAGCATTGCAAGCCTTGAAGAAAAGGCGAAAGAGCTTGCCGAACAGAACGAAATTCGTCAGCAGCAGATTGACGAACTTGACGCGGACGTTGATAACAACAATAACACTATGGATTTGGTAAACTCGCAGATTGACGGCGTTATCGAGGAAATAGATACATACAGTGCCTTGATTACCGCAAAGCAGGCTGATATTGACCAAAAGCTGATTGATATTTCAAAGGTCGAAGAAACGATTGCGGATAAGGAAGATGAAATAGAGCAGAAGAAAGCGGAGATTGCCGACCTTGAGGCTGAAAACCAACTGAACCTCGAAAAATTCGGCAAGCTGGCGAGATATATGTATATGAACAACTCGTCCTCCAACATTCCCATTCTGAGCGGTTCTAACGATTGGTACGATTATTTTGTGTATTCCGATGTCGCGAAAAATATCACGGGTCAGAATTATGACTTTATGAAGTCGCTCCAGTCGTCTATAGAACTTCAAAAAGAAATGATAGACGACCTGGGCGCCGATATAGACGAACTTGAAACCGAAAAAGCAGACCTTGAGGCTCAGCGCGAACAGTACGAGGAAGAGGCTGAGTCGCTCGCGGGCGAAAAGGCGGATCTTCAGGCATACGCAGAAGAAAAGCGCGTATATCTCGGCGATTTGGCTGCCGAAAACGAAAGCCTTATGAATAAGATAGACGGACTTCAGGCGGATATTGAGGAGGCAAACAAAGAGCGTGAGGCGCTGAACTATCAGATAGAGGAACTTATCAGACAACAGCAGGCGGCGGCAAAGGACGATGAAAATTACGTCGATTACAGCGGCGACGGTCTGATGTGGCCTGTAAATCCGAGTTATCACCTTATCACGACGTATTTCGGCTATGACGCATGGCGCGGCGGTATGCACCGCGGCATTGACATAGGAAACGGCGGAATAGCAGGCGCGAATATCTACGCGGCGCAGTCGGGAACGGTCATTTCCGTTATCAACTACTGTCCGCATAACTACGGCAAGAGTTGGAGCTGCGGCTGCGGCGGCGGCTACGGAAACTACATAATAATCGACCACGGCGGCGGACTTTCAACGGTTTACGCGCATTGTCAGTCGATTTACGTTTCCGAGGGACAGCACGTTTCAAAGGGCGACGTTATCGGCGCTGTCGGCACAACGGGCTGGTCTACGGGATTTCATCTGCACTTTGAAACCCGTGAAAACGGCGTTGCCGTCAATCCGTTCTTGTATGTATCTTAAAAACAAATATGCAATACACCCACGGGGCGCGAAAACGCGCCCTTTGGTTTTGCGTTTTAATGAAATTTACTTAAAAATACATTAAATGGTGTTGACAATTGCGGAAGATTTTGTTATAATAAATAGTGGCGGTTAAATAAATTTAGGAGAATGTTTAGATGGCAAGTGAACGAATGACGGTCGCCCGCGCTATGACTGAGTGTCTGAAAGCAGAGGGAATAAAGGATATTTTCGGATACCCCGGCGCGGCAATCTGCCCGTTTTATGACGAGATATATAAAAGCAATATACGGCATATCCTTGTACGGCACGAGGTAAACGCGGGTCACGCCGCAAGCGGTTACGCGCGCGTAACGGGAAAGCCCGCCGTGTGCGTAGCGACAAGCGGACCGGGCGCGCTTAATCTTATCACGGCGATAGCTACCGCGTATATGGATTCCGTGCCTATGGTGATAATCACGGGACAGGTAAATTCCGACCAGATAGGGCGCGACGTGTTCCAGGAGGCGGATATTACGGGTTCGGCAGAGCCGTTTGTAAAACACAGCTACTTATTAAAAAAGCCCGAAGACACCGCAGACGTGTTTAAAAAGGCGTTTTATATCGCGGGTACGGGCAGGCGCGGTCCCGTGCTGATAGACGTGCCGTTTGACGTTCAGAAAGCCGAGATAGATTTCGAGTATCCCGAAACAGTAGATATTCGCTCCTACAGACCCAGCACAAAGGGCAACGGCTTTCAGATAAAACGTGCGATAAACGCGCTTAAAGACGCGAAAAAACCGCTTATCTGCGCGGGCGGCGGGCTGTTCACGGGAAATGCCGTGGAACTTATGCGAAAGTTCGCCGAAGTGAACGATATTCCCGTCGTGTCAACTATGATGGGCTTAGGCGCTATGCAGTCCGACAGTCCGCTTTATTACGGAATGATAGGTATGCACGGCGCAAAGGCGGCGAACATTGCCGTAAATTCCTGCGATACGCTGTTTTTGCTCGGCGCGAGAGTGGGCGACAGAGCGATGTCCGCAATGGAAAACCGAAAGGATTTCACCGTTGTGCATATTGATATAGACCCCGCCGAGATTGGCAAGAATATAGAGGCGAACGTTCCGATTGTCGGAGATATTACGCTTGTTTTAGGTCAGCTTTTGGAGCAGGTGGACGGTTTTGAAGAACGTTTAAGTCACACGGCTTGGCGCGAGGAACTTGAAAAATATCGTACAGAAACCCAACCCGCTCCCGCAGGCGACGGCTATGTAAACCCGAAGTGGTTTATAAGAACGCTTAACAAGTATCTTCCCGAACATTCCGTAGTTGTCGCGGACGTTGGACAAAATCAGATCTGGACAGCGGCGAACATATCGCTTAAAGACGGGCGTTTTCTCACTTCGGGAGGTATGGGAACAATGGGCTATTCCGTTCCTGCGGCAATCGGAGCGAAAACTGCCTGCCCGTCGGTTGAAGTTGTCGCAGTATGCGGCGACGGCTCTTTTCAAATGGAGTTTAATGAAATGGCAACAGCGGTTCAGCACGGGATAAACATAAAGATAATTGTTATCCGCAACTGTTTTTTGGGAATGGTGCGCGAGGTGCAGGAAAGAACCTACGATAACCGCCTAATCGGCGTTTCGCTTGACGGCAGTCCCGATTTCTGTAAAATCGCCGAGGCATACGGCATAGAACATATGCTTGTGAACAGCGAACAAAGCGCCGTGGAGGGCATTGGGAAACTTATAAGTTCGGACAAGCCGTATCTTTTGGAAGTTGTTGTTCCCGAACACGAGAAAACGATACTGTAACGGAGGACTATATATGAAACATACGATTTCCGTTCTGGTAGAAAACCACGCAGGCGTTCTGGCGCGCGTTGCGGGACTGTTCGCGCGGCGCGGGTTCAATATTGACAGTCTGGCTGTCGGCATAACCGATGACGAACACATATCGCGCATTACGATTGTTGCCGACGGGAGCAAATATACGCTTGAACAGATTGAAAAACAGCTTAATAAGCTGATAGACGTTATCAAGGTCAAGACGCTTTCTCCCGAAAGTATGGTCAGCCGTGAGCTTATCTTGATAAAAGTAAGCTGTACGCCGAAACAGCGCCCCGAAATAATAAGCATATGCGAACTGTCGCGCGGGAAAATCTCCGATATTTCGGCTAATTCCGTGACAATCGAGATTTCCGACAACGCGCAGAACCTCAACAATTTTGAGGAACTATTGCGCCCCTACGGTATCAAGGAGATAGTCCGCACGGGAACTATAGCTATTCAAAAAGGCGAACAGGCGGTATCTCTCAAGAATTAACCGCAAAATTTAAACCGAATACCTCGCCGAAAGGCGTCGAATAAATTAATCAAAGGAGATAATTACTATGGCAAAGATGTATCATTCCGAGGATTGTAATTTGTCCGCTTTGGACGGCAAGACCGTTGCAATCATCGGCTACGGTTCTCAGGGACACGCTCACGCGCTGAACCTCAAGGAAAGCGGCGTAAACGTCGTTGTTGGTCTTTACAACGGCTCGAAGAGCTGGAAAAAGGCTGAAGAGCAGGGACTTAAAGTTATGACCGCTGCGGACGCGGCAAAAGCTGCGGATATTATTATGATACTTATAAACGATGAAAAGCAGCAGGCTCTTTATCAGGAGAGTATTCTCCCGAACCTCACGGCGGGCAAGACATTGATGTTCGCGCACGGCTTTAATATCCACTTCGGTCTTATTGTTCCCCCCGCGGACGTTGACGTTATTATGATAGCGCCGAAAGGTCCGGGTCATACGGTACGTTCGGAGTACGTTGAGGGTAAGGGCGTTCCGTGCCTTATAGCTGTTCATCAGGACGCGACAGGCAGAGCGCTTGATACGGGTCTTGCATATGCGGCAGGTATCGGCGGCGCACGCGCGGGCGTTCTCGAAACGACTTTCAAAATGGAAACAGAAACCGACCTGTTCGGCGAACAGGCTGTCCTCTGCGGCGGCGTTACCGCTTTGATGAAAGCTGGCTTTGAAACTCTCGTTGAGGCAGGCTATGACCCTCAGAACGCGTATTTTGAGTGTATCCACGAGATGAAACTTATCGTAGACCTTATCTACAAGGGCGGTTTCGCTATGATGAGATACTCTATTTCCGATACGGCAGAATTTGGCGATTACGAAACGGGCAAGCGCCTTATCACCGAGGAAACGAAGAAAGAGATGAAGAAAGTTCTGACAGAAATTCAGGACGGTACGTTTGCCGCTAAGTGGATAAACGAGAACAAGACAGGCAGACTTCATTTCAACGCCTGCCGCCGTATCGAGGCTGAACATCAGCTTGAAAAAGTCGGCGCGGAGATACGCAAGCTGTACGATTGGAACAAGTAATCGGCACTTAATTTACGGTAATAGAAAACAGCCCCCGCCGACGGCGGGGGTGATTTTTTTGGTTAAGAGGGGAGTTTGGTACAGGCTGTACAGGTTATGTACAGGTTATGTACAGGTTTGTGTACAGGTTAAATCGCATAGCAATGCGGGTTCGTACAGGTTGACGGGGATTTTCCCAAATTCCTATACGTTTTTTTGTTGACCCTTGTGCAGTTAATTGCATTATAAAAAATGTTCTTAGAATATATAAAAAATAGGCTCAACCTGTACGCGTGGCTCTGTTAAGCCAAATAACCTGTACGCAACCTGTACACAACCTGTACACAACCTGTACGCGCGGCGCTGTTAAGCCAAATAACCTGTACAGACTTTCGTAACCTAAAACGCGCCCCGCCGTCAGCGGGGGATATATTGTTAAGAGCGTATACGGATTTTCAGACGATTTTTCTGCACGGAGAAAGCGCATTGCAATGCGGGTTCAGCGAGTTATACGTTTTTCCAGACGTTTTTTTATACGTTTTTTGTTGTCGCAAATGGCGTTGTTAAGCCAAATATACGTTTTTTGTCGATTTTTCTCAATTCCTTAGCACTTTTTTATGTCCCGTGCAGTGTTTTGCATTATGAAAAATGTTCTTAAAATATATAAAAAATAGTAAAAAACGTATAATTGGCTCTGTTGAGCCAAATATTGACCGAAAAAACGTATAAAAAACGTATAAAAAACGTATATAAAAACGTCTAAGCCCGTCAACTCGCGCTGTTAAGCCAAATGTCATATACGTTTTTTCGTAACCTAAAACGCGCCCCGCCGTCAGCGGGGCGTATTAACCTAAAGACAATCTTTCTGCGCGCGCAGCGCGCACCTAAACTAAATACTAACAACTATTCTCTAGCTACTCTCTTACCTCTTACCTCTTACCTCTAACCTCTTACTTCTAAAAGCCTAGCGCCTTAATATACGAGGGTAATGCTATCTCAAACTTCACTCCGTACCAATGGGATTTATCGCCAAGAGTTTTCTCAATACATTCAAGAGTATAGTCGGCGGCGATAACTGCGGCGTCATAGGTTGACTTGCCGTTTTCGAGTGCGCCGACAAACGCCGACGCATAAACATCGCCCGTACCGTGACAGCCGCCCTCGATTTTGCGATGCTCGTAATATTTCGACGCGCCGTTTTCCACGACGAGAACGCCCGTAGTTTCGGGCTTGTAGCTTATTCCCGTGAACACTATCGTCTTTGCGCCCATTTCGAGGAGTTTATTCGTAAGCATATCGGTATAAGCGCTGTCGTATGTTTCGCGGTATTCGCAGTCCGTCAGCAGAGCCGCCTCGGTGATGTTCGGCAGAATAATATCCGCCGACGCGCAAAGCGTTTTCATTTCATTTACAAAAGCGTTGTCAAATCCCGCGTAAAGTTTGCCGTTGTCAGCCATAGCAGGGTCGGCGATGAAACGCCCGCCGTTTACGAGCCTGCTTTTTACGATGTCTTTGACATAGCCTATTTGACGAGTACTTCCCAAATACCCCGTGTAAACAGCGGAAAAGTCGATTTTTTCGGTTTCCCACCGCTCGCATATTTTCGGCATATCTTCGGTTAAATCCGTAAACGTCCAGCCCGAAAACCCGCCTGTATGGTTCGACAATACCGCGCTCGGCAGAATAGCCGTTTCCAGCCCCGCCGCGCTGAGAATAGGCAGAGCCACGGTAAGCGAGCATTGACCGACACAAGAAATATCTTGAATAGTAAGTATCCGTTTATACATATTGATTACCGCCTTTCAAATTATTGTTCTGCACATTGAGGGCAGACGGCGCGTTATGTTATACATTTGTTTAACGCGGGCAGTCCGACCCACGGTTATAGTATAACATAATTTGACAAAAAAATCAATAGTAATTTACAGATACAAACAAGTTTTTGTGTTTAAAACGGCATATGTAAGACGGTTTAACAGTATTGCTGTTTCAAGTCCATATTTCCGTGCTGTTTCATATTCTTTTGAGTTTCCTCTATTTCGGGAACAATATACTTTCTTTGAATTTCCAAAAGGTCAATATCCAGCACCGTGCATATTTTCAGGCAAATAATCCATGTCGCGGTATAACTCCCGCGCTCCAAATCGCGGAGGTAAACATCGGTTATCCCGACAAGTTCCGCGAGCTGCTCCTGAGTTATTTTCTTCTGCTTACGGTTTTCCTTAATAAGCATTCCGAATTCGGTTTGAATTTTACGTTCTTTAATTTTAGCGTCCATTGTCCGCCTCCAAAAGTCAAAAATTTATAATTCACTTTGAACAGAGCGCGGATAATTTATTATATCAGTACTATGTTCAAAAAAACTATACTGTTTTAAAAGCCACGGCTTTCAAACTTTCTGCCTTGGGAATGTTCCGCGGCTTTAATCAGAAAATTTGTTTCTGATTATATTTTGACACATTTAACTGAAAAATAAAAGAAAATATACTTTTCTTTAGAAAATATTTTTTTCCCTTTCCGGTTTAATTGTATCATTTTAGCGGGAAAATTGCAATATGCGGGGATTTAGAAATTAAATCGCGCCTTTAGGGTAGTTCATATGTAAACTTTTGCCGAGATTGTAAAAAATGCACAATCAAAAGTCTGTTTTTTATGAAATAATCGTCAAATTGGCAAAACCATAGTTAAGATAATTTCAGAAACCGCCGAAAACGACCAAATCAGCGCAAACATACACTCCTCGTAAACCCGTGCCATAACGTGCATTTATAGAAATTGAACAAATTCCCGACAAGCCGAAACGCACGTTTTAAAGCCGATTTACAAATTTTGTTTATAATTTACCTGATTTTCAGCTAAATTTTACTGCTTTAATTTGTTGAATTTGACAATAAAATTTGCAGTTTTACGCAAAACCCGCGAAAATGCGAAAGAAAATCGGATTTTCTTGCTATTCCCAAAAAAACATGTTATAATAAACATCAGGGAGTTGATTAAATGAAACAGTACATAGTAGACGCATTCACCGCCGAGCCGTTTGCGGGAAATCCCGCTGCTGTCTGCGTTATGGACGAATACCCGTCCGAAGAATTTATGATGAAACTTGCTATGGAAAATAATCTGTCGGAAACCGCGTTTGTTGTGAAAGAGGACGCGGGGTATCATCTGCGCTGGTTTACTCCGACAACGGAAGTAGAACTTTGCGGTCACGCAACATTAGCGTCGGCGTTTGTGGTTTTGAATTTCTATGAACACGAGAGTAACGCGGTGAAGTTCAGCACGCTAAGCGGAGAACTTGCGATTACACGGTATGGCAATCTTTACGAGATGAATTTCCCTGCATATGAACTGAAAGAAATTCCCGTCACGGACGCTATGGAAAAGGCTTTCGGAGTACGTCCGATTAAAGCCGTGCTGGGTCTTGATTTGATATGTGTATTTGAAACCGAAGAAATCGTTCGGGAAATGAAACCCTCCGGGGCGCGTTTGTCGGAAATAGACGGACGAATACAAAACGCTACCGCTCTCGGAAAAGAAACCGACTGCGTATCCCGAAGTTTCTGCCCGAAACTCGGCATTGCCGAAGACCCCGTCTGCGGTTCGGCGCATTGCCAAATCGCGGCGTATTGGGCAAGTGAACTCGGCAAAAACGAAATCCGCGCTTATCAAGCGTCGAAACGCGGCGGTTATCTTAATTGCCGAATAGAGCCGAACAACCGCATAACGATAAGCGGAGAGGCGGCTTTAGTGGCGGTGTCCGAAATTGTCGCAAAGCCGTAACTTCACTTGACAACACTTTGCAAATGTGCTATTATATATAGTATAAATATCTAACGGAGATAAACCGAAATGATGACAAATTTTACGGTTCTGCACGAGAAATACCGTTCGGAACGCAGTGCCGAACTTGCTTTGGCGTGTGATATTACGCCGTGTTCCATATCCGCTGTGTTTTACGACTTAGCGCTGGAACGGCGGTATTCGCGCTCTGCTGCGTTTGGCAAAGAGTTTACGGTGCAGACGATTTTGGACGAACTAGCAAAGCTGATTATAACCGCTCTGCGGGAGTATTCGATAAAGCCTGCCGCCGTCAGACGCGCGGGCTTTGCCGCGCCCGTGTACATCGAAACGGCGCTTGAACATACTGTTTCATCTGAAAAGCTGGGGCTTTCCGCCGAGTGTGAAATAATGTTTGTGCCGTATATTTCCGCGGGAATAAGCGGGCGTTTCACCGCGTCATTGCTTACGTTCCCCAATGCGGAAGAGTGGGCGTCGGCTGACTTTGGGAGAACGCTTTGTATTGCTCACAAAACGGCAAATGAAATTCGCCTTGCCTCGTTCCCGCTATTAGGCGCGTTCGACGGTTCTGCTCTGGAAAGCGGTATGCCCGCCGAAAAGGGCGCGATAGACAGCGTTCATACAGACGCGGACGGAACGCGCGTTTACGAGGTCGTCGGCGACTGCGACAGCGTAGGAATTTCCCCGTGCGGCGCTTTGATGTGCGCTGTAGAAATGAAACGCGCAGGTATTCTCGACAACGACGGCATTATGACCGACCGCGATTTGTACTTTATAGGAGAGGACTATTTCATTTCACAAAGCGATATTCGCGCAATACAGGCGGATAAGGCGTTCGCCGCCGCGGCAGTCGGGCTTTTACCGCAGATGAACGGTAACGTGTTCTTTTCGGGAGAGCCTTTTTCGACGGCGGGCGGTTTCCGCGCTCTGCTCGAACTCGGAGGAATACCCGAACGGTTCGGCACGGCGGCGTTTTGCAGAAACTCAACAGAGCAGGGGATAATCTCGTACCTTGAAAGCGAAGAAGTCCGCGCGCGGGCAAACGAACTAATCCGCAGTGCGATTGACATTTCCCCAAAGAAATTACCTAAATATGATAAAGATTACCTAAAAAATCTGCGCCTATGACTTAATTTCATCAAAAAGCAGAAATTTTTTGTAAATTTTTGATAAAAAGCACTTGATTTTTTCTGCAAATAGTGCTATAATAATAAGGCATTTAGTATCCGTCGGTATATCTATGCCCAACATTCGGTGTCGAAAATACGTTCGGCGCTTTATCAAGGTAAAGAAATCGGCGTGTGTTAATGCGCGAATGTGCCGTAAGCTGAAAGTTTTAAAGGCGCGTTCAAACATTAAAAAAGGATAGTCCTCTGAGTTGGCGGGAAACGACCCGCGGCGCGTTTTTGTTGCGCTCGGAAAAGCCGAACTTTAAGAATATCCGAAACGTACAGGAGGAAAAAATGGACGCATTAAAGCTAATTGAGCAAAGCAGTATGAAAGAAACCGCACCTCAAATCGAAATCGGCGATTATGTCAAGGTGTATGTAAGCATCAAAGAGGGCGAAAAGAGCCGTATCCAGATGTTTGAGGGTACAGTTATCGCCAAAAAACACGGCGGTATAAACGAAACGTTTACAGTAAGACGCGTAGCGCACGGCTGCGGTGTGGAAAGAGTATTTCCGCTCCATTCGCCGTCTGTTGACCACATCGACGTGGTAAGAAACGGTAAGGTTCGCCGTGCGAAACTTTACTATCTGCGCGACAGAGTTGGCAAGGCTGCAAGAGTTAAGTCCAAGGTTTGATCCAAAATCCCCTAATTCCTCGCTTTATGCGGGGAGTTTTTGGGGATAATTTGTAAGAAAAGAGAATTGCTATGAGCCAGTTCAAAGAGGAGAACGAAAATATTTCGGAGTACGAGGATAACGCCGCGCAAAGCGCTGTAAATTCGCCCGATGCCGATACCGACGAAGAAAAAGAACCGCACAATATTTTTTCGGAAGTTCTCGATTGGGCGTTGTGCGTTATATATGCCGTAGTGGCTGTTCTGGCGCTGAATATGTTCTTCTTCCGCTCTATAACCGTTTCAGGCGATTCGATGAATGATACATTGACCGATAAGGACTTTGTCCTTACGACAAATTTTATGTATAAGCCGCAATACGGCGATATTGTTATCCTGCAGGCGGATAAACTGCGTGTGCAGGGTTCTCCTATTTTCGGCGAAACAATAATCAAGCGCGTTATTGCCACGGGCGGCGATACTATCCGCGTTGATTTTGAAAAGGGGATAGTATACCGCAACGGCGAGGCGCTCGAAGAGGACGATTATATAAAGGAACACGTCCGCGACCATTTTGTAGGGTGGATGGAGAGCAACAAGGAATACACCGTCCCCGAAAACTGCGTGTTTGTAATGGGCGATAACCGCAACCATTCCAACGACAGCAGAAATCTGGCGGACGTCGGCTTTATAGACGTAAATTACATTATGGGCAAGGCTCTCGTGCGTTACGCGCCGTTCAGTAAATTTAAGTGGCTTTGATATGGGAGAAATACAGAACATTCAGTGGTTTCCTGGTCATATGACCAAAACGCGTCGGCTTATAGAGGCTGACCTGAAAATCGTCGACGCAGTCTGCGAAGTCACGGACGCAAGAATACCAGAAAGCAGCAGAAATCCGATTTTGGACGAGCTTTTGGGAAACAAACCGCGCATTATGATAATGAACAAATGCGATGTTGCCGATGAAAACGCGACGCAGGTGTGGAAAAAGTATTATGAAAACCGCGGGATAAGCGTTATCGTCTGCGATTGCAGGAGCGGCAAAGGCGTTAATAAATTCCTGCCGTCCGTAAAGCGTATGCTGTCCGATGTTATTGAGCGCAGAAAGGCGCGCGGAATGATAGGCAAGGCGCTGAGACTAATGGTTGTCGGAATACCGAATGTCGGCAAATCGTCATTTATAAATCGTATGGCGAATTCCAAGAAAACCAAAGTCGGCGACCGCCCCGGCGTTACGCGCGGAAAACAATGGGTTTCCATTGATAAGGACGTAGAACTTTTGGATATGCCCGGCATTTTGTGGCCGAAATTCGATGATAAAGAGGCGGCGCAGAAACTTGCGTTTACGGGAGCGGTGAAAGACGAAGTTGTCGATACGTCCGCTCTTGCGAGAGCGCTCGGCGAGTTGCTTTTGAGGGATTACCCCGAACTTTTGACCGCGCGGTACAAAATCGCGGGCGATGGGGATATTCTCACGGAAATAGCGCAAAAACGCGGTATGCTTGTGTCGGGCGGCGAACCCGATACGGAACGCGCGGCGGCGGCTTTGCTTGACGAGTTTCGCGGCGGGAAAATCGGACGGATAACACTTGACGAACCGCCGAAAGGAGTTTAAATGGCATATCAGAGTAAGCATCACAAAAGCGTTGATACTCTTCTGAAACTTGACGGTGTTGTCTTGGACGGTCTGTCGCTCAGAGAATTTGACAAGAAAGTTTTCGAGCAGTTCGGCGTCGTCTGCGGGATAGACGAGGCGGGGCGAGGTCCTATAGCGGGACCCGTGTATGCGGCGGCGGTTGTGCTTGACCCGAATAACCCGATAGAGGGTTTAAACGACAGCAAGAAACTCACCCCAAAACGGCGCGAGGCTCTTTATGAAGAAATATGGGATAAGGCGTTAGCCGCGTCTGTTTCTTGTGCGCTGGCTGAGGAAATAGACGGCACGGATATTTTGTCCGCAGATTTACTCGCGATGGCGAGAGCGTTTGACGGCGTTGCCTTTGAGCCGAAAATAGTTCTCGTGGACGGCGATGTTTTGCCGAAACTCAATAAACCGTTCGGAAACGGCGAGGAGTTCGGCGGGATAGTCAAAAACGTTATCGGCGGCGACGCAAAAAGCGAGGCTGTCGCGGCGGCGTCAATTCTCGCAAAGGTAGAACGTGACGAGGAAATGTGCAGGCTGGCCGAAAAATATCCCGGCTACGGATTTGAAAAACACAAGGGATACGGCACAAAGGCGCATTACGAGGCTATCGGCAGATTAGGGCTTTGTCCGATACACCGCAGGTCGTTTTTAAAGAAGTATCTTGCCGAAAAGGAAAATGGATAAACAAGCAAAAGGGAAATTAGGCGAGGACGCGGTGTGCGGTGAACTCCAAAGGCGCGGTCACATGATAATCGCCCGCAATTATCACAAGCGCGCGGGGGAGATAGACATTATCTCCGCTGTCGGAAATTACATAGTCTTTACCGAAGTTAAAACGCGGGAAAACGGCGCAATGGTGTCGGGTCTTGAGGCGGTAAACTTCACTAAGAAAAAGAAAATCGTGCTTACGGCGGACGCTTTTCTCACGGAAAACAGTGAGATTTTGCGAAAATATCCGTTCGTGCGGTATGATATAGCCGAGGTGTGGATAACGCGCGGAAACACTCCGCAGATTACGCAGATCAACATCGTAGAAAACGCGTTTGACACAGAGGGCATATACACAGCAAACTGAAAGGGAGCGTATTTTATGAATTACGCAAGTACAAGAAATTCGGCGCTTAAAGTCACGAGCGCGCACGCGATAGTAAAAGGACTGTCGGACGAGGGCGGGCTTTACGTCCCGACTAGCATACCGCAGTTTACAAAGGACGAGATACTCGCGTTTTGCGATAAATCTTATGTTGACAGGGCGTATGACGTTTTTTCAAAGTTCTTGACGGATTTTACGCCCGCAGAACTTCGGCATTGCGTTGAAAGCGCTTACAATGACAAGAATTTCGATACGAATAATATAGCGGAAATCTCGAAACTTAGAAACGGAAGATATATCCTTGAACTTTGGCACGGACCTACTTGTGCGTTTAAGGATATGGCGTTGCAGATACTCCCGTATTTGCTTACGACCTCCGCGAAAAAAGAGGCGGGCGGCAAGCACATAGCGATACTTGTCGCGACTTCGGGCGATACGGGCAAAGCCGCGCTGGAGGGCTTTAAAGACGTTGCGGGAACTTCTATATCGGTGTTCTATCCCGAAGACGGCGTATCTCCGATGCAAAAGCGCCAGATGACGACGCAGGACGGCGCGAATGTAAACGTCTGCGCCGTAAAAGGAAACTTCGACGACTGTCAGAACGGCGTTAAGGCTATATTCACGGATAAGAATATAGAAAGCGAGCTGTTAAAAAACAACATTCTGCTGTCAAGCGCAAACTCGATAAATTGGGGCAGACTTGCACCCCAGATCGTTTATTATGTATCCGTGTATGCACAGCTTGTCAAGGACGAGGAAATAGAATACGGCGAGAAAATAAACATCTGCGTTCCGACGGGCAATTTCGGGAATATTCTCGCGGCGTATTACGCTAAGCTTATGGGAATACCCGTAAATAAGCTGATTTGCGCGTCAAATTCAAACAACGTGCTGACGGATTTCATCAATACGGGCGTATATGACAGAAACAGAAAGTTCTACACTACTGTTTCTCCGTCAATGGATATACTGATTTCTTCCAATCTGGAAAGACTGCTCTATCATCTTTCGGGCGAGAATGACGCGCTTATAAACGACTGGTTCGGCAAGCTGAAAACCGACGGCAGATACGAGGTAAGCGCCGATGTCAAGGCGAAAATCGGCGAACTGTTCTATGCGGGGTGCTGTTCCGACGAGGAAACGAAAGCGCAGATACACAGCACTTTCAGCGAAGAACATTACCTGCTCGATACTCACAGCGCGGTAGCTGTTAAAGTATATGATGATTACCGTAAAAAGACGGGCGACGAAACAAAGACGGTCATAGCCTCCACGGCGAACCCTTATAAATTCGGCAGGGCGGTGTATGACGCTGTATGCGGCGGCGAACAGCCCGATGATGAATTTGAACTTATCGCAATGCTTGAAAAGGCTACAGATACGAAAATGCCCGCTCCGCTGGCGGCAACCAAGGACAAGGCGGTTCGCTTTACACGGGTTGTAAACTCCGCAGATATGGGACGGGTCGTTCTGGATTTTCTGAACAAATGACATCTTGAGAGGGGAGAGCGCGGTGCTTTATACAATAGGCGACCTTCATCTCTCGTTTGGGTGTGATAAGCCTATGGATATTTTTTCGGGCTGGACGAATTATATCGAACGGCTTAAAACAAACTGGAACAGGAAAATATCAAATTCCGATACGGTCGTACTCTTAGGCGACCATTCGTGGGCGCTGAAACTTTCAGACTGTAAAAAGGATTTTGAGTTTATCGACAAGGAGCTTAACGGAAAGAAAATCCTTATAAAAGGAAACCACGATTTGTGGTGGTCTACGGCAAAGAAACTCGACGATTTCATTTCTGATAACGGTTTTTCTTCAATCAGCTTTTTGTTCAACAACGCGTATCTTGTTGAGGGAATTTCAATTTGCGGAACTCGCGGCTGGATAAGAGAAAACGGCGAACCTGCCGATTTGAAAGTGCTGAACCGCGAGGCGGGAAGAATTGAAATGTCACTTAAAGCGGGCGCAAAGCTCGGCGGGGAACTTGTGGCGTTTATCCACTACCCGCCGATATACGGCACGGAAGAAAACGCGCCGATAATTGAAATGCTCCACAAATACGGCGTAAAACGCTGTTATTACGGTCATCTTCACGGGAGCAGCATAAACGGCGCACTCAACGGGGAGCGCAGCGGCATTAACTATAAGCTGGTATCTGCCGACGGTGTTGGCTTTGATCCGGTTAAAATCAATTAAAATAGGGAAGGAAATATTGAAATGGAAATTGTTTCTAAAAACAACACGGCGACAAATACTTACGCTATCGAGGTGAAGTTCAGCGCGGAGGAGTTCGATACTGCGATAAACGTTGTTTACAACAAGCAGAAGAACAGAATTACCGTCCCCGGCTTTCGCAAGGGAAAAGCAACGCGCAAGATGATTGAAACGCACTACGGCGCAAACGTTTTCTACGAAGAGGCTGTCAATACTCTTTATTCCGATAAAATCGAAGATCTTATCGAGCAGACGGGTCTTGAAGTCGTTAATATCGAGAACACGGAGGTCGTTGAAGTAAGCAAGGAGAACGGCGTTTCGATAAAAGCCGACATTATCACTAAGCCCGAAGTAGAGGTTTCCGATTATAAAGGTATAAGCGTAAAGAAAACCGTCAAGACTGTTACCGACGAGGCTGTAAACGAGGAAGTGGATAAACTGCGCGACAGAGTATCGAGAATGGTAACAGTTGAGGACAGACCCGTTCAGAACGGCGACACCGCCGTTATCGACTTCGAGGGCTTTATTGACGGCGTGGCTTTCGAGGGAGGAAAAGGCGAGAAGTTCCCGCTGGAGATAGGCTCGCACACGTTTATTCCCGGCTTTGAAGAGCAGGTTATCGGCAAGAGCGTCGGCGAGGATTTCGACGTAAATGTAAAATTCCCCGAAGATTATCAGG
Organism: uncultured Clostridia bacterium; assembly: GCA_947628655.1. Lineage (GTDB taxonomy): Bacteria > Bacillota > Clostridia > Oscillospirales > Ruminococcaceae > CAG-115. The sequence continues at coordinate 21,934 of CANRAS010000020.1, forward strand.
CTGATAATCTTAAAGGCAAGGACGCGACATTTAAGTGCAAACTGCACGAGATAAAAGCAAAGGAACTTCCCGAACTCGACGACGACCTTGTAAAGGACGTTTCGGATAAAGATACCGTTGACGAACTCAAAGCGGACATCAGAGAGAAACTTGCCGAAAGATACAAGAACGAGGCGAATGACAAGTGCGACTCCGAAATTCTCGATAATATCGTAGAAAATATGAAAGCGGAGATACCGCAGGTAATGTTCGAGCGCCGCATTGATGAAATCGCCCGCGAATGGTCGGCACGCAGCCGCATTTCCATTTCCGATTATCTGAAATATACGGGGCTTACCTCGGAGCAGTTCCGCGCTAATTTCAGAGAACCCGCAGAGCGTCAGGTGAAACTTCGCCTTGCTCTTGAGAAAATCGCGGAACTTGAAAACCTTGAGGTTTCCGCCGATGACGTCAATAAGGAATACAGCAAGCTCGCTGAAGATTACAATATGGAAGTAGAGAACGTAAAGAACGCTATTCCCGAAAAAACTCTGACGCAGGATCTGAAAATCGAAAAGGCTATAGATTTTGTTAAAGAAAACGCAAACATCGAAGAGGTAACGGAATAAATACTTCTCCCGCGTTTTGAGAAGAAAGGAGCTTTTAATGGCTTATATCCCTTATGTTGTAGAACAAAGCACACACGGAGAACGTTCGTATGACATTTTCTCCCGTTTGCTTAATGACAGAATAATTCTGCTCCATGACGAGGTTAATTCCGCGACGGCAAGCGTCGTAGTGGCACAGCTTCTGTATCTGGAGGGGCAGGACCCCGACAAGGACATTTTCCTTTATATCAACAGTCCGGGCGGTTCGGTATCTGACGGCATGGCGATATATGACACTATGCAGTATATCAAGTGCGATGTTTCGACCATCTGTATGGGAATGGCGGCGTCTATGGGTGCTTTTCTGCTTTCAAGCGGTGCAAAGGGCAAGCGCATTGCGCTGCCTAACAGCGAGATTATGATACACCAGCCGTTGATTTCCGGAGGAGGAATTTCGGGGCAGGTAACCGATATTCAAATCCGCAGCAATTATTTGCTCCGCACAAAGGAAAGACTTAACAGAATATTAAGTCAAAACACGGGCAAGGACTATGAAACCATTTGCCGCGATACAGAACGCGATAATTTTATGTCAGCACAGGAGGCTCTTGAATACGGGCTTATTGACAAGGTGTTTGACAGCCGTGAAGATAAAAAGTAGTTATGAAGGAGCATAATGAAATGGTTTGTTCTTTTTGCGGAAAAAATGAATATCAGGTAACGCGGCTTTTGTATGGGGGCGTGGGGCAAAGCGCTGTTATTTGCAGCGAGTGTATCGCGACTTCATATAATATGCTGTTGGAAAACGGCGATATAAAACCCGCAAAGCCGACTAAAGACAAGACGCTTTCAAGGAGTACGCAGTTTTTGTCAAACTCCGAAGATTTGCTTACTCCCGAAGAAATTAAAGAATATCTCGACGAGTATATAATCGGTCAGGAGGAAGCCAAAAAGGTGCTTTCTATTTCCGTTTACAATCACTATAAGCGCACGTTTTTAAACAAAGACGCAATTGACGATGTTGAACTTCAAAAGTCGAATGTTCTTCTTTTAGGACCGACGGGCGTCGGCAAGACAATGTTAGCGCAGACGCTTGCAAAACTTCTGAATGTTCCGTTCGCGATAGCGGACGCTACAACGCTTACGCAGGCGGGCTATGTCGGCGAGGACGTTGAAAACGTTCTTCTAAGACTTGTTCAGGCTGCCGATTACGATATTGAGGCGGCAGAGCGCGGAATAATCTACATTGACGAGATAGATAAAATTTCCCGCCGCAGCGAGAATACTTCCATTACCCGCGACGTCAGCGGAGAGGGCGTTCAGCAGGCGCTGCTGAAGATAGTGGAGGGCACAGTATCCAACGTTCCTCCGCAGGGCGGAAGAAAACACCCGCATCAGGAATTTTTGCAGGTGGACACGAAAAACATACTGTTTATTTGCGGCGGCGCGTTTGAGGGCATTGAAAAGATGATAGCACAGCGCGTTTCAAGTTCCGCAATGGGATTTGGCGCGGACGTGAAATCGCCCAAGGACAAGGAAAGCAAGGACTTGCTGAAACTCGTTACATCGCAGGATTTAGTGAAGTTCGGCATTATCCCCGAACTTATCGGGCGTTTGCCTATCGTTACGCCGTTGGAGGCTCTTGACGAGGACGCGCTTGTGCGCATACTTGACGAGCCGAAAAACGCGCTTATCAAGCAGTATAAGGTGCTGTTCCAAGCGGACGGCATTGATTTGGAGTTTGAAAAACCCGCACTTCGCCGAATAGCGAAGAAAGCGATAGAATCCAAAACAGGCGCGCGCGGACTGCGTTCTATTGTGGAAGATACTCTGCGCGACGTTATGTTTACTGCGCCCAGCGACAATACGATAACGAAAATCACAATCACCGAGGAATGTGTAGACGGCAAAGGCGCACCTGTAATTTCCCGTGAGGACGCGTCTAAGGTTGCCAAACTGTCCAAGAAGAAAAAGATAGGGTAAATATTAAAGGCGGTGCTTGTTAGAGCATTGCCTTTTTTAGATGCCAGAGGTTTAGAGGCTGGACGCTAGAGATTGTGGGGTTAGGGTAGATTTAAGAGAGGTTAGAAGTAAGAAGTAAGAGCGTAATCCGCCGTTGGCGGATTACCTTCAAACAGTTGGCTGTGCCTACTGTTTGTAAACGGGAAAGGTTAGAAGTAAGAGTTAAGAGTTATGCGCATTGGTAGGTGAGATTATGGGAAAAGTTTACAGAAGACAGCGTATCGAGGGCGTTACCGTGCCTGCGGTGATACATAACAGGCAGTATTTTTGGCTGGATATGGCGGTCTACGAGGACGGAACAATAAGCTGTTGGGAAAAGACCGATTTGTGCGATGTTATCCGTCAGCTTGAGCGCGGGTGGCTTACGTTCGGAGTACCCGCGGGGAGTGCGCTCAGCGTTCACGGCTTGTGTACGCTCGACATAATTTCGGCAAATTGGAATTTCGACAACGAAAGTTTTCGGCAGTTTATCGAAACCACCGTGCGCTCAATTAATCCCGAAATGGCGAATATCTATGAAACCACGCCGCGCGAAAAGGAAAAATGGAAAGGACAACCGGTTGGTTTTTCCGCAAGCCCCACGCCGTTCAAAGCAGGCGAGAAATTCTGCGGTCAGACGCTTGACGGCGAGCAGATGAATGTGTTTCTGCGTCACGACGGGGAAATATTGCTTACATCTGTCACGGCTTACTCTGACGGGACGTTTTCTGTTGACAGTCTTGACGGGGAAGAATACATTTCAACAGAGAGAATACGCGAGTTGTTTAAGGAAGATACGCTCTGCGTTTCCCCAAACGATAACGAAGCCGTAAGTTTCGGGGCGCTGGGAACGGCGGTTTGCAAGGCAAATTACACGGTAAAGAAAGCCGAAAAAATCAAGGAAATCGAAAACGCGTCACTTCGTTTAATGAACAAACCCGACGCGTTCCAAAACGCCAAGAACGCGTACATCGCTTACCTTATAGAACCGACCGAACCCAACAAAGAAAAACTTCGCCTAGCATACGAGAGCGTTCCCGAACATCAAAGAATGTATTTGGACATGGTTGCGCGGGACAGAGATTATATCCGTATTCTTTACACGAACGAGAAAAGGGAAGTCTGATATAGAGGTAAGAAGTAAGAAGTAAGAGGTCGAGAAATCCGCATAGCGGATTGTCCTCAAACAGCAGGCTTTGCCTGCTGTTTGGCAAGAAGTAAGAAAAGGCGGTCGGTTGGTGAATACGTTTGAGAAAATCTATGAAGTCGTGAGGAGAATACCCCGCGGAAAGGTTGCCACCTATGGGCAAATCGCAATGATGGCGGGAAATCCGCGCTTAGCAAGGGTGGTGGGCTATGCGCTCCACTCTAATCCCGACCCCGGCGGTATACCGTGTCATCGCGTTGTAAACCGTTTCGGCGGTCTTGCTCCGTCCTTTGCTTTCGGAGGAGCGGAAATTCAAGCGGAAAAACTGCGTTCGGAGGGTATTACGGTTCGCGGCGACAATACAGTCGATTTGGAAATTTACTTGTGGGACGGGCTTTAACGAATGAATTTCAAGAAATTTTGTAAAAGTTCTTGATTTTTTGACGAAAATATGAGATAATATAATTGAACAGTGTTCATTAAATAGGAAAGAAGAATTGTTATGGCGTATTTTTTTGATTTTAAACAAGACTACACGGGTCTTAATCCGAATAAGATTGACAATATGATTTCCATGTACGGCTTGAATACATATACAAAAGCACCGAAAAAGCTGTTGAGTTCTAATTACGCGGACATCTTGCTGTCGCCGTCCGTTTTGCTGATGTTTATTGCGGCGGTATTGTGCTTTTTCGGCGCGGGAGTGGGCGCGGGGATTATAACGCTGATTATTCTCCTGCTTTATGTTTTCGCGGAACTTTATTTCCGAAAAAAATCCGATGAACGTCTTGACGAGATTGAGGCGTCAACCGCTATGAAATTCCGCGTCATACGCGGAGGAAAGCTGGAACTCGTCGAAAAGGAGTTTATAGTTCCCGATGATTTGATTGTCATTCAGGAGGGAGAGCGCGTTCCCGCTGACGCGTTTATTCTCGAATCGCGCGACCTTACGGTTGACGAGTGCATTTTTACGGGGAGCAAACAGCCGTCGCAAAAATATGCGGGAGCAATCTCCAAAAGCAATATCAAGCCGACTTTCGTCTACAGCGGAACTTCTGTTTTAAGCGGGATAGCCGTGTGCAAGGTGAGCGCGACGGGCGTTGACACGAAATTGTATCATCACCACGGCGAAATAGAAGAACGCCACCCGTATTACACAAAACTCGAAAAGACCGTTCGGTTCTTAACGCCGATTTTCAGCGCCGTGGGCGTTGGAATTGCGCTTTTGTTTACTATTCTTAAAATTGTCGGCAGCGGCGAAGTCGTGCCGTCGGCAATAAGCGGAATTACTTTGGGACTATGTTTTATTCCGACGGGCGCGGCGACTATTATAAGGCTTTACTACACAAAAGGCGCGGTAACTCTTATCAAAAACGGCGCAATGATGAAATCGTTTGCGGATATAGAAAAGCTGAATTCTCTGTCCGTACTCTGCGTTGAAAAGGAGGGCGCTATTTCCAAAAACACCTCCGAGGTGCGCGGGATTTATACAAAAAGCGAGGAACTGCTCTATAAAGTCGCCGCGCTGTCTTTCGACCGCAGCACGACCGACCCGTCGGAACGCGCGCTTATGGTAAAGGCAACTTTCTTTGATGAAAATATAGCGAACGTCTATACGGAAAACGAGTTTATTGAAAGAATACCCGATATGGGAAACTCGATAAGCGGAGCTATCTGGAACGTCGGCGGAGAAAACATCTGTTGTATCAAGGGAACGCCCGAACAGGTTCTTCCGATGTGTAAGCTGAGTACAGACAAGCTGTTTGAGATAAAAAACAAATATGAAGAATACTATTCCAAAGGCTGCAGCGTTCTCGCTGTTGCGTGTGTGGACGCAGATATATACAAGACGGAAGTAACCGCGGGATTTTCCTATACGTTTGTCGGTCTAATCGCGTTTTCAGCGCCTTTGCGCGACGCTGTTTCGTCTGCGGTAAAGACCTGCCGCCGTGCGGGTGTGCGTATCGTTATGCTTACCGAAGATAATCCCGGCGCGGCTGCGTCAACGGGCGGTATGATAGGACTTTCGTCAAAGAATGTCGTAACGGGCGCGCAGATTGAAAATGCGTTGAAAACGGGCGATAGCCTTGACCTTGACGCGGATATTTTCGCAAAGGTCACTCCCGAACAGAAAATATATATTATAAATAAGCTGAAAAGCGAGGGCGAGGTCGTTGCGATGACGGGAACGCGCACAAGCGACGCTGACGCTCTTGAGGCGGCTGATGTGGGAATTACGATTTCACAGCATTCTTCGGGCAACACCTACGAGGCGGCGGATATAGTGATGAACGATGACAATTTCCTGTCGATAGCGGAGATGATAGCGCGGGCAAGGCAGATACACAGGAACATAAAACGCGCCGTATCCGTTTTGATTTCGGGATATATCGGGCTTGTTGTTCTGGCAATAGTAAGTATGATTTGCAAAGAAGAACTTATGTTATCGCCAGCCGTCATTGCCGTAATAACTCTGCTGTTTTTGCCCGTAGGCGCGGTGCTGTATATCAATTGCAATGCGGATTTGCGTTCTAATATGCCGCCGTCGGGTTTCGTTTCGGGACATAGAATAAACTTTCCTTATGTCGGAAAATCGGCGCTTTTCGGATTGTTTGTCGGAGCGGCTGCCGCCGCGTCATATTTGTTTAAATACTCTAATATGAATGTAACATCATCAAGGAGCTGTTCGTTTATATCGTTTATGATATGTACGGCGGCGCTTATAGTATTGCGCTTTTCGGATACCGAACCGCTGAGGACGTTTTGGAACACTTCGCTTTCGCAGAAAATTATGACAGCCGTGCTTGTTGTCGTGCCGATTTTGTTCATCTACGTTCCGCCGTTCAATTTAGCGTTCGGCTTTGCGCCAATCGGTTTCCCAAGCCTGCTTATGAGTTTGCTTTGGGGTATTCTTCCCGCGGCGGTTTATTATGTAGTAAAACGGTTTATTCTGACGGGTGACAAATAACATTTCGGAGAGATTATGAAGAAATTTCTAGGATATTTGAAGATTTTTATAGGCGGTGTGGTTTTCGGAACGGCAAACGTTATCCCCGGAGTCAGCGGGGGAACTATGCTTGTAGTGTTCGGACTTTTCGACAAACTGACCGAGGCAATATCGGGCATTAAAAAAATATTCAGCAACATCGCGTTTTTAATAACGTTCGCGTTGGGCGCGGGCGCGGGAATATTGCTTTCGGCGAAAGTTATCGGCTCTATGTTCCAAATGTACGCTGTTCAGACGAATTTGTTCTTTATCGGCTTAATTCTGGGCGGCGTTCCGCTTATAATAAGACTGGGAACGGCTGAACACAAGATAAAACCGCTTTGTATAGTGCCGTTTGTAATCTCTATGGCGGTCGTTATCGGTTTAACCGTGCTTGAAAAGAACGACGTTTTCACGATGACGGCGGAGAACGTGACGGGATTTGACGCGGTTTTCTCGCTTAAAATGATAGCCTGCGCGGCGGTCGCGGCGGTGACGATGATTATTCCGGGAATATCGGGTTCGTTTATGATGCTGTTAATGGGCGTTTACGAAACGATAATCGGCGCGCTGAACGATATGAATTTTTACGTTATCATACCGTTTGCAATCGGCGCAATTATAGGAATAATCTTCGGCGCAAAGCTGATTTCAATGCTTATCAAAAAGAACAAACTTATGGTCTATTCCGCGATATTGGGAATGGTCATAGGTTCGGTTTACGCGATACTTCCCGATGGGTTCGGGTTCAATCTTCAAACGGGTTACGGGTTTGCGTTTATGCTTATTGGCGTTCTTGTATCGGTTTTGATTGATAAACTTGGGAACACCGAAAGTGAGTAGGCAACAGCTATCGCCTTATTGGTTTGCCCCGCCTGCGGCGGGGCAAACGTTATTAAAACTCCTGCTTTAAAGAAATATACCCTTGCCCCGCTCCCCGCCTACGGCGGGGAGCGGGGCATAATAAAATCACCGTAAACGTTTTAAACTATTCAATTGTAAAAGAACTGTTTACTGCGGTTTCACACTCACGTTACGCGTCGCCGTGTCATCCAAGTGCCGCACTGCTGTCTTTCGTCGGAATGAAACGCGTTTTCTCCGAACGATACCATGGTAACGGGTCGAGAAGTCAGGCGGGGAAACGAACTCCGCTCCGTGCTAAGACGGCTCTTCTCGAATTGATGTAATTATAGAACGCTTGAAAGTGCATTTTACTGCATAAAGTTTAAGGCGCGTTACGGCGCGGTGTGCAGCCCACGTTTTGCGCAACGCGCAAAACAACGGCGCGTAAGCGCCGTTAAATTCGCCGAAGGCGAATTGCGGGCGGTCGGGCAACGGCGCGGTACGGGCGGTAAGGGCGCGTTTGACGTAGGACGGCAAACTAACGCGGGATAAGGGAATGGGACGCGCGAATTGAGCCACGCCCTATACGCGCGATAACGCGAACAACGCGCTGACCCAAAGACAATCTAATAAGCGCCCGCAAGGGCGCAACACTATTCATACTATGCGCTGTGCACTCTTAACTGTAAACGGTTGTAAGCCACGACAACAGCGATGTTGCGCAAAGCGCAACGAGCATACAAAAAACGACCAAAAGCAACGCTAAAGAGAACCGCAACCCCGCAATGTTCCGCAGTATTTCGCGTAGCGCAGCGGAGCGAAATCGAAAAGCCTTTAGGGCTTTTCGAGCGGAACATTGCAAGCAATGAGGTTCCGCAGACGCCGATAGGCGGCTGCGAAACCCATTGCGCGCAACAAAACCGCCCTGCAAAGCAGGGCGATTTTGTTGCGCTGGTACGCCCGGTGCGATTCGAACGCATGACACATAGCGTCGGAGGCTATTGCTCTATCCAGCTGAGCTACGGGCGCGAATAAAAATTTACAGTTGACAGTATTGAAAGCCGTGAAGGTACTAGCGACGTAAACTGTCAACTGCAATGTTATAATGGTGACCCACCCGGGAATCGAACCCGGGACACCTTGATTAAAAGTCAAGTGCTCTACCACCTGAGCTAGTGGGTCGTTTTACAACCGTACAACATTAGTATTATATCAGATTTTTTTCTTATTGTCAAGGGGTTTTTATAAATTTCTTCAAATTTTTTAAAAATTAAACTAAATTTATAGAAAAAAGCTGTTAAAATATTGCAAATCTTCATTAAATGTGATATAATAATTATATATGTGTATATTCTTAAATGGAAAGATGGAGATTTTATGGATATATCTGTCGGCGATGTGCTTATTATGAAAAAACAACACCCCGGCTGTGGGAGCAACCGTATGAACGTTCTTCGCGTCGGCGCTGATTTTAAACTTAGCTGCGCGGGCTGCGGGCGCACTTTTATGATAGGTCGGTCTAAGTGTGAGAAAAGTATAAAGGCGGTTGAACACGGCGAAAACAAAACGGCGTTTCCGACTTGAGTTCGATTTGTTGGGAGGAACGTTAAAATGACCGAAAAACTTGAAATGGCGGTTGCCAGATATGATGAGATAAACGCAAAGCTGTCCGACCCGAATACTGTTGCCGACAGCAAACTGTATGCGGAACTTATGAAAGAGTATAAACGGCTGACTCCATTGATTGACGCGTATAAACGATATAAAGCCGCTGAAAGAAGTCTTGAGGACGCAAAGACGGCTTGTGATGACGACGACCCCGAACTTCGGAAAATGGCGCTTGAAGAAATAGGTCTTGCGAAAGATGAACTCGAAAAGTGTTCCGAAGAACTTAAAATACTGCTCCTGCCGCACGACCCCGACGATGATAAAAGCGTTATTGTCGAGATACGCGCCTGCGCGGGCGGCGAGGAGGCGGCTCTGTTCGCAAACTCTATGTTCAGAATGTACTCTATGTACGCGGCAAGACAGGGCTGGAAAATAGATGTGATTAGCAGCAATGAAACAGAACTTGGCGGGTTTCGCGAGATAGTTTTCAGCGTTGAGGGAGAAAGCGTATACTCTAAACTGAAATACGAAAGCGGAGTTCACCGTGTTCAGCGAGTTCCCGAAACGGAATCACAGGGACGTATACAGACATCTACGGTGTCCGTCGCGATACTTCCGCAAGTTGAGGACGTTGATGTGAACATAGACCCCGCCGACCTTACGGTTCAGACGTTCCGTTCAAGCGGAGCGGGCGGACAGCATATCAACAAGACGGAATCCGCCGTCAGGATAATCCACAACCCGACGGGAATTGTCGTTGAATGTCAGGAAGAACGTTCGCAGATGAAAAATAAGGATAAGGCGATGAAAAGGCTTTATGCGATTTTGTATGAAACGGAGAAAAATGCCCGTGACAGCGCGATAGCAGAGGACAGGCGAATACAAGTCGGCACGGGCGACCGTTCCGAACGCATACGGACGTATAATTTCCCGCAGTCGCGCGTTACCGACCATAGAATTAACCTCACGCTCTATAAGCTGGACGAGATGATGAACGGCGGGTGCGACGAGGTATTTGAGGCGCTTAGAGTTGCCGATATGACGGCAAAATTAGTAAAACAAGAGAAGTGACAAAATGACAACCGAAATAGCAGACTGCGGCGCGGCGGGCGTATCAAAGGCGGTAGAACTCCTTAAAAAAGGCGCAGTAGCCGCGATACCGACAGAAACGGTTTACGGATTGGCGGCGAACGCTTTAAACGCAAACGCCGTGAGGGATATTTTCAAAGCAAAGGGCAGACCGCAGGATAATCCTTTGATAGTTCATATCGCAAGTATTAAAATGCTCCCGCCGCTTGTAAAGGAAATACCCGATATAGCGTATAAGTTAGCCGAGCGTTTTTGGGCGGGACCGCTTACGATGATATTCAAGAAGTCCGAAATAATACCCGATGTGACAAGCGGGGGACTTGATACAGTCGCGGTTCGTATGCCTGAATGTACTGCCGCGCGGGAAATAATCAAAAAATGCGGTTTTCCGCTCGCCGCGCCGTCAGCTAATCTTTCGGGCAGACCCAGCCCCACGACTGCTAAACACGTTTTTGATGATATGAACGGCAGAATACCGCTTATAATTGACGGCGGCGAATGTAAAGTCGGGGTTGAAAGCACGGTTATCTGCTTTAAAGAACAGAAAATACACATTCTGCGTCCCGGAGGAATAACCGCTGAAATGCTGTCGGAGTTCGGAGAAGTCGAGGTGGATAAGGCAGTTACTGCCGAGCCTGCTAAGAATGAACGTGTGCTTTCTCCCGGAATGAAGTACAAGCATTATTCGCCGAAAGCTGATGTGTTTATCGTGAACGCTCACGGAAAACAGTTTTTAGAGTATTGCTTGAAACGTTCCCGATTTGAAAACGGGCTGATAGCGCTCGGCGCGGGCGTTGCCGAGGACGGCTGTTTTATGGACTACGGCACGACTTCGGAAATTCAAGCGCAAAGGCTTTTCGCCCTCCTGCGCAAAGCCGATGAAATGAACGCTAAGACAGTCCTTGTAGAAAAGCCGACAACCGATGGCGTGGGGCTTGCGGTTTACAATCGACTGCTCAGAGCCGCCGCCTTTCGGGAAATAGAACCCGCGCGGAAATAAGTATCGGGGCTTTCAGAGGAATAATAATGATAAATTTACCTAATATTATGATAGTCGGTCTTACGGGAATAAGCGGCGCGGGGAAATCCACGGTCTGCGGGATACTCCGAAAAGGCGGATTTGAAATAATTGACTGCGATGGGATTGCAAGAGATGTAGCCGATAACCGCAGGTTTCTAAGCGAACTTCAAACGCGCTTTAACGCCGATGTTTTAAACGCCGACGGGACGCTGAACCGCGCGGAAACCGCAAGGCTGATTTTCAATGATAAAGGCAAACTGCATCTCTATAACAGCATTATTTTCCCGTATATAATATATGATATAATAGGGAGAATACGCTCCTCGGCGAAAGACACGGTGCTTGACGCGCCGACGCTTTTTGACTGCGGGATTGATATGATTTGCAATAAAATAATAGGGGTTATTTCAAACCGCGAAATATGCGCAAAACGCATAATGCTCCGCGACAGAATAACCGAAGAAAAAGCCCTCGAACGCTTGTCAATACAGGAAAACGAGGATTTTTTCAAGACGAACTGCGACTATATAATCGAAAACAACGGAGAACTTTCGGAGCTTGTTTCAATCACCGAAAACACCGTAAACAAACTGAAAGGCTTGACATAAAATGATGACTTACAGACGACAAAAAAAGAAGAACAACACGCCGCTTGTCATTGTAATAGTGACAATCGCGATAATATTGCTGGCATTGGCGGGATATTTCGGATATGACAGATACATCCGATACACCCACCCGATAAAATATCAGCAGTATGTTGAAAAATACGCCGCGCAGTATAATCTCGACAGGTTCTTTGTCTATGCCGTTATACAGACAGAAAGCGGTTTTGACCCGAAAGCGGAATCGAACGTGGGTGCAAGGGGACTTATGCAGATTATGGAGGAAACATATGACTGGATAAAGTATAAAGCGGATTTTGACGATGACACCGTGTACAACGATATGTATGACGCGGGAACAAATATCCGTTACGGCTGTATGCTCCTAGGGTATCTTATGGAGGAGTTCGGCGATATAGAAACTACTGCCGCCGCATATCACGCGGGGCGCGGGAACGTCAACAACTGGCTTGCGGATAAGAAATATTCAAGCGACGGCGTTCATTTGGACAATATCCCGATTTCCGACACGGCGCATTATGTCGATAAGATAAAAAAATCTATGGAAATATATCAAAGGCTTTACGGAGCCTGAATTTGCAAAGGAGAAAATCTTATGTCTAAGAAAAATGAAACAACAGCAAAGGAACTTAAAGAAAAGCTGTTTATGCAGAAGAAAAACGCATATCTTCTTATGTCGGACGCCGATGTGAAAAAATGCGACAAATTCTGCGAGGGGTACAAGAACTTCATAAACGCTTGCAAAACCGAGCGCGAGGCAGCCGCGTTTGTTGAAAGCGAGGCAAAAAAAGCGGGCTTTACGGCGTTTGACAAATCCAAAAAGTATAAGGCGGGCGACAGAGTTTATTATGTCAACCGTGAAAAGGCGATTATACTTGCCGTTATCGGCAAAGAGCCTATCGAAAACGGCGTAAATATCGTGGCGGCGCATATTGATTCGCCGAGGCTCGATATGAAACAGAACCCGCTTTTTGAAAAGGACGAGGTGGGGTATCTTAAAACGCACTACTACGGCGGTATCAAAAAATATCAATGGCCGACCGTTCCGCTGTCCTTGCACGGGGTTATCGTTAAAGCGGACGGCAGTAAACTGACCGTAAACATCGGCGAGGACGAAAACGACCCTGTTTTCTGCGTTTCCGACCTGCTCCCGCATCTTGCGGCAACACAAATGAAACGCCCCGCCACGGAAATAGTACGCGGAGAGGAACTGAATATCATAGTAGGTTCGCGCCCGTTTAAAGACGACGAGGCAAGCGAGGCTGTAAAGCTGAATTTGATGATGATACTAAACGAAAAGTACGGTATCACCGAGGCGGATTTCCTGTCTGCCGAGCTGGAGGCAGTCCCCGCTTTCAAGGCAAGGGATATAGGCTTTGACAGAAGTCTTGTAGGCGGTTACGGTCAGGACGACAGAGTATGCGCATATCCCGAATTTATGGCGATTTTGAGCCAGAAAAACGTCCGCAGGACGGCTGTTTGCGTTCTTACGGATAAAGAGGAAATAGGTTCTGACGGCAACACGGGGCTTAATTCCGCTTATATGAAGTATTTTATAGCGGATTTGGCGGCGGTGTTCGGCGCGAAGTGCAGAGATGTGCTTTCAAATTCAAGGTGCTTGTCTGCGGACGTAAACGCGGCTTACGACCCGACTTTCCCTGATGTGTTTGAAAGAAATAACGTCAGCGTTCTTAACGGCGGTGTATGCGTTACAAAATACACGGGTTCGCGCGGGAAAAGCGGGACATCGGACGCGTCGGCGGAGTTCGTGGGCGAGATACGCGCCCTGTTCGACAAAAACGGCGTTCTCTGGCAGACAGGAGAACTCGGCAAGGTAGATAACGGCGGGGGAGGTACTGTCGCTATGTACGTCGCAAATCTCAATATAGACACGATTGACGTAGGCGTTCCTGTTATGAGTATGCACGCGCCGTTCGAGATAACCGCAAAGGCTGATATTTACGCCGCGTATAGGGCGTTCGTTGCTTTCATTACAAACTGATTGTAATTTTATTATAATTTACTCACCAAATCCCTTGATTTTCATAAAATTAAGGGAGAGGGTGAAGTTGTGATGAAAAAGAGAGCGCTCCTAAGGAAAATAGGCATAAAGCTGATTGCATTGGCGTTGATATTGATTGGACTGCTTGTTTTAGCCGACGCCGCTTTTCGTCCTATGATTGAAAAAGTAAACTCGTATGAGTGCCACAAGGCGGTGTCGGGCATTATCAACAAGGTCGTCCTTGAAGAACTCGAACGTGCCGATACCGACTATTCGTCGCTTGTGACGCTTTGCACAAACGATGACGGCGAGGTTACTTCCGTCCAAAGCAATGTAAAGAATATCAACAGGCTTAAAACAAGTGTTTCCGACCGTGTGGAACGTGAAATAGCTGATTTATCCGCTGTTGATATAAAGATACCTATTGGTACGCTTTTGGGAATTGATTTGTTCCACGGTATGGGTTTTGACGTTGGAATGAGCGTTGCGCCCATTGGATTTGCGAATACAACGATAGTAAGCGAGTTTACCGAGGCGGGGATAAATCAGACGCTCCATAGAATTATTATAGAAATAAGCGCCGATGTGGACGCGATAATACCGGGACTTAAAACCCGTGTTTGCGTTAAAACTTCGATAGTCGCCGCCGAAACGGTAATTGTCGGCAGAGTACCAAACGCGTATACGCATGTAATCACGGGGTCGGGCGACCTCGCGGGGACGCTGAACGATTATGACGCGGTGTTAAATCAAGACAAATAACGCTTGAATTTTTTAACAAGGAGAAGAAATTGGAAATTACAGATGCGAAAAAGCGCCTTGACGAGTTAAAGGCGATTATTGAAAAA
>CANRAS010000021.1 GCA_947628655.1 uncultured Clostridia bacterium
GCGGTTGGCGGTTTCCGTCGGGCGGGTCGGCGCGGGCGCTCTGCGCGGTTTTTGCCGTTTGTATATTTCCTTATCGGTGGTATGCCGTTGGGGACTTTGGTTGGCGGGTTGCCTTTGACCGCGCTCCGCGCGGTGACGTGCGCGGTTCGCGGAGGTTTGGTTACCTATTGTTGGGTACTCTAACCACACCCCGCCAGAAGGCGGTTTTTTCGCGGTGTTGCAACGCTTTTCGCGCGGTTATCTTCGGTTAGCCTTGCGGGGGCGCGTTTTCGGGTATTTCACTATTCTGCTTTTGGTGACTTTTCGGGGGCGTTCGGTCGGCGGGAAATGCCCTGCCGTTGCACTGAGCGGGAGCGCGTTCTCCGTGGCGGTTGGCGGTTTCCGTCGGGCGGGTCGGCGC
Source organism: uncultured Clostridia bacterium (assembly GCA_947628655.1). GTDB lineage: Bacteria > Bacillota > Clostridia > Oscillospirales > Ruminococcaceae > CAG-115. The sequence goes on from CANRAS010000021.1 coordinate 401, forward strand.
GGGCGCTCTGCGCGGTTTTTGCCGTTTGTATATTTCCTTATCGGCGGTATCGCCGTTGAGGACTTTAGTTGGCGGGTTGCCTTTGACCGCGCTCCGCGCAGTGACGTGCGCGGTTCGCGGGGGGTCGGCTTGCCGTTTTTGGGCACTCTAACCACACCCCGCCTAAGGGCGGTTATCTGCGTGAGTTTGATAACGCTTTTCGCTCGGCTTTCTTCGGTTAGCCTGCGCGGGGCGCGTTTGACCCTTTTGAACGCTCCGAGCGCGTCACCGGGCGCGTTTTCGGGTATTTCACTATTCTGCTTTTGGTGACTGTTTTGGTGACTTTTCGGGGGCGTTCGGTCGGCGGGAAATGTCCTGCCGTTGCGCTGAGCGGGGCGCGGTTCTCCGTGGCGGTTGGCGGTTTCCGTCGGCGGGGGTGCGGGCGCTCTGCGCGGGGTTTTTGCCGTTTGTATATTTCCTTATCGGCGGTATCGCCGTTGAGGACTTTAGTTTAACGCTTTTTCGTTCGGCTATCTTCGGTTAGCCTTGCGGGGGCGCGTTTGCCCTTGAACACTTCCGAGCGCGTTATTTGGCGCGGGTCGGGCGTTCGGTCGGCGGGGAATATCCCGCCGTGCGCGTCTTTCGGCTATCTGCTTTGGCGGCTTATCGTTTAACTGCGCTAGTTCAAATTCACATACAACTCGCGGTTCACTCTCGCGTTGTGGAAGTTTTCGGGAAGTTCGTATTCCGCGTTCGAGAAATACACGGCGTACTTCGCGGGACTTTCGCTTATGCTCTTTATGTCACTGCCGTACAGCAAAATATCGGCGCTCGGCGAATAGTATTTTGCACCCGTTCCTATCGTAATTCCGCAGGAAACGAACACTTCCCCGCTTTCCGCGCGGATAACTTCCGTGTCGGTCAGCAGTCCGTCTGCAAGCGCGTTTGAGTAAACCGTATCTATCGGGAGCATTTGCGAAAGTTCCTTGACGGCAAGCGCACCGCCGTAGTCAAGGTCGGGAGCGAAAAGTTTGCCGATACGCACCGCGCCGTGTTCGCGCAGGGTTTGCGAAATGCTCTCCGCTAAGCCGTCCCCGCCTCCCGATATGTAAACGTCAGCCGTCGTTTTGTCAAGCACTATCGCGCTTGAAGTATAGGTATTCCCGATAAACCGCACCTCGCGGCGGGTCTGTACTCTCAGGGCGGAAACGGTTATGATTACGATTGCCAATACGCCCGCCATTCTGCCGAAACGCGAGAACGTTTTGAGATTTCCAAACGCGCACACTGTAACCAAAACCGCAAGCAATGCAGATAACACCCACGCGCCTTTAAAGTCCAGCGGGAGAGTCAGCGCTCGGCATTTTCCCAAGCCTTGCACAAGAAAAGCGGTCGCTTTCATCGCAAGGTCAATCGGCACGGCGAACAGCGGTATATGCGTTATGCCGAGCAGGAGCATACACGCCATTGCAATTGCCATAAACGGAGCAATCAACAGCGATGTTACCGCGCCGAGAAGTGATACGCTCCCAAACAGCGCCGCGCTTATCGGCGTTGTGCAGATAACGGCGCATATCGAACAGCAAAGCGCGGTAACGGCGGGCGAAAGCGCGTCTTTCGCGTTTTCGGGGAGAAATTCGCGGAGTTTCTCTGCGGCGGCAGGACCTACTGCGCCAACGCCGAACACGCCGAGTACCGACATTCCGAAACCCGCGTCCACTACGGCGGACGGAGAAAACAGCCCTATTACCGTAACGGCAATGCAAAGCGAATTTAACGGATTTGACCGCCTATGAAATATCAGCCCGATACTGTAGACGAAGAACATCACGGAGGCGCGGAGGACGGACGGCGATATTCCGTAAAACAGCAGACCTGCGGGCGCGAACATCATCGACATCAAAATTCGCGTTCGCCGTCGGCTTTGCGGTATGATATTTAAAAGCGCCGCCGCGAGAACCGCAAAATGCGCGCCCGAAACGGCGGTATAATGCGCCGCGCCGCTTACTTTCAGATACTCCGTATATTTCGGAGAAAGTTTGCTGTCCTCGCCGAACAGTATAGCGCCTGAAAAATCCTTTGAAGTGCCAAAGACATTTCTGTAAAGCTGTCCCGAAAAATTCCCGCGAAGAATTTGGAAGAAACCGTATATATCAGCCCCGCCGTATTCCGCCGAATTTATTTCCGTAATCTCTCCCGACAGCAGTATGCCGTTTGAAAGATTGTCGGCAGTCTGCTCGGCGAGTTCTAAATCCATTGTCACATCGGCGAAATGCTCTTCGGGCAGGACTTCCTCGCAGGAAAGGCGCAGTTTTGCCGTTCTGCCGTCAAGTGCCGTTTTCGCAATAAGTTCTTCCGACTGTCCCGAACGCTTTGTTATCTCCGTTACATATATTCGGGTTCTAACGGTTTCCCCCGCGTAACCCACAACGGGTTCGCAATAGAGTTTCATATAAGCGGACATCAAAAGAATGCCCAGCACGGCTCCCGCCGCGCAAAGCAGTTCCTTTTTCTTAACTTTAGCGAGATATACCAAAGCGGCGGACGTGACAGCGAATAATATCGCTCCCAACGCCGCGCCGCCAAAATATACCGTCAGCATTCCCGCCGCGAAAAACGGCGCGAACCTTACAAACGGCTGAGAAAGCAGAATAGCCTTGTCCTCTTCAAGCACTTAAAGCTATCAGAACAATCCGGGAAGTGATACTCCGCCTGTCACCTTTTCCATTTCAGCGTTGCCGTAGTCCTCTATTTCCTGAACGATTTCGTTTACTCCGCTGATGATAAGGTCCTGCAGCATTTCAATATCCGCGGGGTCAACTACTTCGGGCTTTAGAGTAACGCTTTTCAGCTTTTTGTCGCCTGTCATAACAAGTTCCAGAGCGCCGCCGCCCACTTGCTTTGTGAACTCTTTCTGTTCGATTTCCTCTTGAACGCGGGTGATGTCCTCCTGCATTTTCTGAGCCTGTCTTACCATTTGGTTCATATTAGCGTTTCCGCCCTGATAGCCTTGTGGAAGTCTTGATTTCATAATATTATCCTCCGTTTTAATCGTTTTTGTTTTGTACTTCTATACCAAGCTGCCGCGCTTTCGCAAGCAGCTTATCAAGCGGGTCTTGTTCGCTGTCGCTTACCGCCGTTTCCTGCGGTACGAACTGTATTTTTACTTTCGCTCCGAGTTTTTCCGACACAAGTCTGCCGATTTCGTGAAGTTCCTCGCCGTTCGCGTTGTTGAGGAGCATTTGATTTGACGTTGTAACTTCGAGAACGCCGCCTTGAAGTTTCGCCGATGAGCCTTTAAAGAAATCACTGTACAAAAGCCCCAATTGCGACACGACTTCACTCCAGCGTTCTTCGGGAATATCGCCGTCCGCAGGTTCGCCTGTAGGCGCGGTGTTTTCGGCAGGCGCGTCCGTGTTTATCGGGTAATCATCGCCCATAAAGCCGTTTTCCTCGGCAGGCGGAGCGTCCTCTGCGGGCGGTGTTTCTTCGGCTTGCACGGGATTGAACTCTATCGGCGGGTTCGGCTCTGTCGGCGTTGGTTCGGGGGGCGCGGGCTGTTCTGCGCTTTTCAGCTTTTCATATGTTTTGTCAACGAGGTCTTTCGTGCGCTTTGCCGCGAGCCGTTCGCGTTCGGACATTTCATCGTAGCTTTTCGGAACGATTTCTGTCGGCGCCTGAAGTGTAACGCCAACGGGCGCGGGAGATTTAATAACTGCCGTGCGCGGACGTTCCTCGGCGCTCTCGCCCGTACACATCTTTACAAGGCACATTTCCGCGAGCGTCTTGCGCTGTTTCGTCTTGCCTATGTTGTCCGCGCATTGCTGTAAAAGCGTAAGACAGCGCAGAATATCGCCGAGTTCATATAAATCCGCCGTCTGCGCGATTTTCCCGTAATCTTCGGGCAATGCGGAAAGCAAATCCGTGCTTTCGGGAGCGGTTTTATACAACATCAGGTCGCGGTAGTGCATTGAAAGTTCGTCAATGACAAGCGCTATGTCCTTTGAGTTTTTGTGAAGTTCACTAAGCAGGCGAATACACCCCGCGACATCGCGGTTTGCGGTCATTTCCGAAAAGCTGAACAAGTGGCGGTTATCCGCAACGCCCGCGCAGTCGCGCACGATTTGCGAAGTGATGTGTTCATCGGCGCATATACAGCGGTCTAACAGCGACAGCGCGTCGCGCATACCGCCGTCGGACAGGCGCGAGATAAGTTCCGCCGCGTCCTTGTCGAGTGATACGTTCTCTTTTTCGGCGACTTCCAAAAGCCTTTTCGCGCTGTCGTCAATGTCTACCCGCCGAAACTCAAACCGCTGACACCGAGAACTTATCGTCGCGGGAACTTTGTGAAGTTCCGTTGTCGCGAGTATAAATTTAACGTGCGCGGGCGGTTCTTCAAGCGTTTTTAACAGCGCGTTGAACGCGGCTATCGACAGCATATGAACCTCGTCGATGATATACACACGGTATTTACAGCTTACGGGCGTATACGCCACCTCGTCGCGCAGCTGCCGAACATCGGAAACTCCGTTGTTTGACGCGGCGTCCATTTCCACAATATCGGTGCTTTCGCCGTTCATAATTTCCTTGCATCGTTCGCACTCAAGGCACGGACTGCCGTCTTTCGGCGAGAGACAATTCACCGCCATCGCGAGAATTTTCGCGCACGTCGTCTTTCCCGTTCCGCGCGAGCCTGTAAACAAGTACGCGTGAGCGGTGTTTCCGCTTGCCACTTGATTTTTCAGCGTGGTGGTTATATGTTCTTGTGAAATAACGTCCTCAAACGTCCTCGGACGATACTTGCGATACAACGCGAGATACAATCGCTCACCCCCGCCAATCCTGTAATAACAGGAAATGCTCCGGGTCATGGGAACAGACTTGCTGCGGCACACAAAGAAATCCGCTTAATGCTGCTCGGTTCCCCGCCTGACATGGTTCACAGCACTCTGTTGCACAGGGTCTGCCCCCATGACCCGAAACATTTCCATATAACTTACTCTATTATACACTATTTCCCGTTAAAAATCAAGTAGTTTTTTCGATTTTTTTAAACTTCGTATTAAATTCCGCATTGCACAGGTTTTCAAGCGCCCCGGCTAAAAATTAACGGGCTTTGTGAAATTTAGATGAAATTTCAAAATTTAGTGTAATAAATCCCCTAAAAACATAATCTTTATAGTTGGGAAAGTATATTTTCGATTTTTCTCGCGGAGCGCATTGCCCCGCCGATTTTTTTCGGCAAAAGTTGGCAAAAATCGGCGTTTTTATATTGACAATCGGCACGGATTGTGGTATAATATTCTGTGTGTTTATTAAATAAGTGTAGTTTCAAAATTCGGATTTTCGTAAATTTTTGGGGTGATATTAATTGATATTTTCGAGCCTTATCTTCACATACGCGTTTTTGCCGCTGTGCCTTATCCTGTATGGGCTGGTAAAACCTCTTAAAGGCAAGAACTTCGTGCTGATAATTCTGTCGCTGTTTTTCTACGCTTGGGGAGAACCTCGGCGCGTGGGACTTCTGCTTATATCTGCGGTCGTGAACTACTTCGTGGGCGTAGGCATAGGGAGCGTAAAAAGCGAGAAAGGCAAAAAGGGCGTTCTCGCGGCGGGTCTTGTGTTTAACATAGGAATGATAGCCGTTATTAAGTACAGCGGGTTTATTATGACGAACGTAAACGCGCTGTTTAAATCCTCTCTGCCCGTACCCGATATTGCTCCGCTCGCGGGAATTAGTTTCTACACGTTCCAAGTTATGAGTTACATTGTCGACTGCTATTGGGAGAAGATAGAACCGCAGAGGAATTTCTTCGATTTGCTGTTGTATATCTGCCTGTTCCCCCAGCTTATCGCGGGTCCTATCGTGCGCTATACGACGATTGCGGACGAGATTAACAACAGGCACACTACGCTGAAAGACTATAGCGAGGGATTTACGAGGTTTGTCATAGGACTTTCAAAAAAGGTGATACTCGCCGACCAACTGCACCGCATAGTCGAGAACTTTTTAGGCGGGAACGTTTCCGCGCTGACTATAGCGGGGTCGTGGTACGGCGTTATACTCTACTCGCTTTACGTCTATTTCGACTTTTCGGGATATTCCGATATGGCAATAGGCATCGGACGGATTTTCGGATTTCACTTCAACGAGAACTTCGACCACCCGTATTTGTGCAAGGATATAACGGAATTCTGGCAGAGGTGGCATATTTCGCTCGGAACGTTCTTTAGGGACTATCTCCTGCCCGTGACGTTTTTCGGGCATAGAAACAAATATTTAAGCCTTGCTCTCGTGTGGCTCTGCACGGGAATATGGCACGGCGCAAGCTGGAATTATGTGCTTTGGGGAGTATATTACGGCGTATTTATCGTTATCGAGGAACTTATCGGCAAAAAGCGTATGAAGAAAATCCCGCTTGTTATACGGCATATTTACAGTAAAATCGTTATAATCGTCGGTTTTGGGATATTCTATTTTGACGATACGCACGGCGGGCTTGCGAATTTGGGGATTTTCCTGCGCAACCTTACTCCCGCCAACCCGAACGGCTGGATAAGAACTACCGACGAGATTTCTATGTGCAACAATCTGTTTCTAATTATCGCGGCGGTAATCTGTATGTTGCCGCTGATAAAGTGGTTCAAAAAGCTGTCGGAGCGTTCTGTCGGAGCGCAGACGGCGGTTGCCGTGTCGGGAACGGCAGTTTGCGCGGTATTGCTTGTGACGAGCAGTATCCTGATGGTGGACGCGACAACGCAGGCGTTCCTCTACTGGCATTTCTAAGGGGGTGACGGTTTATGAACGAAAAGGAAAACAAAGCGCAGTCTGACGCGCAGGCAACTAAAAACAAGGACGAATGGCGGCGCGAAAAGCGCGGGAAAACGCTCGCGTTTTTAAACGTCATCGTGCTGATGATAGTCTTTGGGGGAATAGCCTTGTTTATGACGTTCGGCAAGCGACCGAACGTTTCCTACGAGGAAAACCGCGACCTTGAAAAACCGCCCGTGTTCACTTGGGCGGACTATTGGGACGGCAAGGTCACCGAGCAGTTCGCAAAATACTACAACGACACCGTTCCGATGCGGAGTACTTGGAAATTGTGGATTTCGGGATTTCGCGCAAGTCTTGGAATTAAATACAGGGGCGGTATTACGATCGTCGGCGATGTTCCGCCGATAGAAACACCTCAAAGTTCCGCGGGCAAACCCGAAAACTCGATACCCGACGTCGTAATCCCGAACGACCCGAACAAAGTTCCCGAAGTGGTTATCCCGAACGCGGACGGCGAGAGCGACAGCACGTCCTCTCTGCCGTATGACAAAGTACCGGAGGTGGTGATACCCGAAACGTAAAAACGCAAGGACAGCTTTTCACAAAAACACAGTAAAAGAGGAATATCAATGAAACAATTTAAACGCACGTTATTCGCATTAACAACGGCGGGCGCTGTTCTGCTTACCGCCTGCTCCGACAAGGAAAATTCAAAGCAGGAAACAAGCGCCGCGCAAGGCACGGTAAGTTCGCAAAGTACGATAAGTTCCGTGCAAAGTACCGTAACAACGCAAAGCACGGCAAGTTCAGCGCAGACGGAAAGCACCGCGCAGAATTCGACCGAAAGCACGGCGAGTTTGACGGACAGCACGGTAGAAATAATTGTGCCTGTCCCGCCCGACGAGAACGGCACAATAATCGGCGCGGAACTTGTCCTGGACAGCGGGCGCAGTATAATGCTGTCGAGTACAAATTCGATAAACGGCGCGAATTACGCGCAGACGGTGAACCGATACAAGGAAACGTTTCCCGATGTTCAGATGTATTCGCTTGTCGTGCCGACCGCGATTTCGTTTTATCTGCCCGAACGGTTCAAGGAATACGACCCCGGCGAGAGAGGTCACATAGACGGGATAAACGCGCAGTTGAAAGGCGTAACGCCCGTGGACGTGTTCTCGGTTCTTGCACGGCACACGGACGAGCCTATATATTTCAACACCGATCACCATTGGACTCAGCTTGGCGCGTTTTACGGAGCGGAGGAGTTCACGAGGGTCGCGGGCGTTGATTTCAAGCCTATCTCCGAATTTGAGAAAAAGGACGGCGGGGACTTTATCGGTTCGGCTTACGGCAACAGCGGCGAGGACGAGCGAATAAAGGCGCTTGTCGAGCCGTTTACATACTACGTCCCGAAAAGCGATTTTGACGTGACGTTCTATGACCTCGACGGCACGAACCCCATTCCGTTCTTCTACTTCGCAAACCCCGACGAACTCGACGCTTACGGGAAGTATTCGCTTTATATGTACGGCGACGGGCATATAGTTCACCTGAACACAAGCTGTAAAAACGGACGGCGGGTTTTAATTCTCAAAGAGGCGTTCGCTAATCCGTTTTGCGTAAATCTTGTAAATTCGTTCGAGGACATCTGGATAGCGGATATAAAATATATGGAAACTACCGCCGAAAAGCTGATTAACGACAACGGCATTACAGACCTGCTGTTTTGCCTTAGCACCTACAGCACGTCGGGCGTAAATCAGGAGTTTCTCGCGGATGTAATACAATAAAATAATTAATAATAATTCAAGTATTAGGAGGATAAAAATATATGAATACCAAAAAGATAATTTCGGCTGTCGTGTTTGCGGGAGTACTTCTGCTGACGGCGTGCAATGGCGAACAGCAAAACTCCGCGCCCGTCAGCGTTCCGCAGAGCAGTTCGGCGGTTTCGACAACGGAGAGCGCGCCGACTTCCACGGCAAGCACAACGACTTCTGCGGAAAGCACCGCGGTTTCGACAACGGAAAGTTCGTCGGATACGTCGGACACGTCGGACGCGAGCAACGTTATAATCAGCGCGGACAACACTTCAACCGACGCGACGCCGTTTACACCGCCGAACAACAATCAAGACGGCGAGATGTCGGGGAGCATACTCGTACTTCCCGGCGGGCGCGGGATAATGCTTTACGGCATAGGATACGAGCCGGGAAGAAATTACGCCGCGACGGTCAACAAATATAAAGAAGAACTCGGCAAGAACGTAAATGTTTATTCAATGGTCATTCCGACGCAGGTTTCGTTCTATCTGCCCGAAAAGTATTTTGACGAGGGCGTATCCGACAGGGAACTTCCGCATATTGATGATATAAACGAGAATTTGTACGGGATTATCCCGATAGACGTATTCTCCGCGCTTAAAGGTCACGTCGAGGAGGATATTTTCTACCGTACAGACCACCATTGGACTCAGCTCGGCGCGTACTACGCGGCGCAGGCGTTCGCAAACACCGCGAAAGTGCCGTTCGACGATTTGTCGGCGTATGACAAATACGAAAAGGACGGCTATCTCGGCACGCTTTACGGTTCGAGCGAACAAAATCCCGAAATCGGAAACAACCCCGAAACGTTCTTCTGGTATGTTCCGAAACGCGATTATACGGCTACATACTACGACCCCGATTTGTCGAACAGTTTTGACGGCGGATATTTCTTCAACCCCGACAACTTCGGCAGTACCGCGGAATGGAACTTGACTTATATGTGCGGCGACGGACATATTGTTCATGTGAATACGGGGCTGAATACGGGCAGAAAGCTGATGATACTTAAAGACAGCTACGCGGATTCGCTCACGTGCAATCTGTTCGGCTCGTTTGATGATATTTGGATAGTCGATATGCGCTACTGCGAAACAAGCGCGGTTCAGCTTGCAAAAGATAACGGCATAACGGATCTGCTGTTCTGCTCGTGTACATTCAGCGCGACAGCGGATAATCAGTACAGACTTGGGGAAATAATGTAATAAGCATTTGTCTGAAAGGGGAAAATACTATGAAAATCAGGAAAATCATCTCGGCATTATCGGCGGTGACAATCGCGCTTGCGCTCGGCGGGTGTCAGAACACCTCGCCTGCTCCGAGCGTTCCCGCCGTGGACGTCGGCTCGCAGAGTTCGCAGGAAGAAAGCACGGCAAGCACGGTAACGTCAACTTCAACCGAAACTTCGACTTCAACGACTTCAACCGCCAGCACTTCAACCGAAACGAGCATTGAAACATCTTCAACCTCTGCGGAACAGCCCGTTGTTGACAAGACGGGTCAGCAGGGCGAAATATCGGGGTCGGTGCTTGTCGCGGCGGACGGGCGCGGTATGCCGATTTTCGGCGGTGGTACGGGGACAACCTACGCCACATCGGTGAACGCCGTCAAAGAAAAGGTCGGCGCGAATGTCAACGTCTTTTCAATGGTAATCCCGACGCAGGGTTCGTTCTATATGCCCGAAGGGTTTTCAATGGCAAGCGAGTGGGACTGCATAGCGAACATAAACAGCCAATTGAACGGCATTATCCCCGTGGACGCGTACACGGCGCTTTCCAGACACGTTGACGAGGAGATATACGCGCGAACAGACCACCATTGGATGCAGCTCGGCGCATACTACGCGGCGGAGGAGTTCGTAAAAACCGCGAAGATAAGCGTACCTTTCGCACCGCTGTCCGACTATGAACGCCACGACATTGAGGGGTATCTCGGAACGCTCTACGCCTTCAGCGATGACAACGCGACAATGGGCGCGAACCCCGAAACTTTCACTTATTACGTTTCACCGAACGATTTTACGACTTATTATATGAATCCCGAAGATGTCGATTTCGCTAGCGCTCCAATGTTTTTGCAAATGGATGTAAGTCAGTCTTATTGCATATTTATGGGCGGTGACAGAAAGGTCGTTCACGTTGACACGGACGTTACTAACAGCCGAAAACTTCTTATTATAAAGGACAGCTACGCAAACGCGCTTGTGCCGTGCCTTACGGGGTCTTTTGAGGATATTTGGGTGGTCGATATGCGCTATCTAGAGAAAATGCAGCACTTCCCGAACAGCATTTCGCAGATAGTAAAGGACTACGGAATAACCGACGTGCTGTTTTGTATGGACACTTTCAGCGCGGTGGGCGAAAACGCAGTGCATTTGCCGGGAATAATCTGAATTTAGGAGAATAATATGCTGAAAGAATTGTGCTTTCCGTTTGACGGCGATTTGATTATGCAGTCCAAGAGAAAACTCCTGCGCCTGCTTAAAGAAAACGAAAGCGGGGTGAAACTCCGCGTCGCGGTGCTGGGCGGGTCAACGACTTCGGACATCATAAAAGTGCTTGAACTTTTCCTGCGCGACAGAGGAATTATCCCCGAATTTTACGAAAGCGAATACGCGCAGTATTGGAGCGACGCGGTTTTCGGCACTCCCGAACTCGACGAATTTAAACCCGAACTCGTGTTTATTCACACGACTTCAAGAAATATCGAGGAAAAGCCGACGGTCGGCGAGGACGAAACGGCGGTTTCGGGAAAGTTAGAGCGCGAGTTTTCGCGGTACGAAAAAATGTGGAACGCGCTTTCCGAAAAGTTCGGGTGCGTTATCATTCAAAACAACTTTGAAATGCCGTCCGAACGGCTTTTGGGAAACCGCGAAGTAGGCGTTCCCTACGGGCGCATTGACTTTATAACGCGCCTTAATGTAAAACTCTATGACTACGCGCAAAAGCACAATAATTTCTATATCCACGATATAAACTACCTGTCTGCTGATTACGGCTTGGAACGCTGGCACGAACTGAGGCATTGGCATTTGTATAAGTACGCGCTGAGCGTTTCGGCTATCCCGCAGTTTGCCTACAGTCTGTCGAACATCATTTGTTCGGTTATGGGAAAGAACAAGAAAGTATTAGCGCTTGATTTGGATAATACGCTCTGGGGCGGAGTTATCGGCGACGACGGGCAGTCGGGCATTGAAATAGGAAGTGAAACCTCCGAGGGGCAGAGTTATCTTCGGCTTCAAAAATATATAAAAGCGCATAAGGAGATAGGCGTTCTGCTGACGGTCTGCTCGAAAAACGACCCCGAAAACGCATTAGAGGGTTTAAATCACCCCGACGGCGTTTTAAAGCCAAACGACTTCGCGCTGATAAAGGCAAACTGGAACGAAAAATCGCTGAACCTCGAAGAAACGGCGCAGGAACTGAACCTGCTCCCCGAAAGTTTCGTGTTCGCTGATGATAACCCCGCGGAGTGCGAAATAGTTAAGGCGCAGGTTCCCGAAATAGCCGTGCTGAACTTCAGCGACCCCGAAGAGTGTATAAGATATATCGACAAGTGCGGATATTTTGAGGTGACGAACCTTTCCGCGGACGATGCAAAGCGCAGCGAGATGTACGCGGCAAACGCGCAGAGAGCGGCGGCAGAAAAGAAATTCGCAAGCTATGACGAGTTTCTCGCAAGTCTGGAAATGACCGCCGTTATCGGCGATTTTGACCCCGTGCATATTCCGCGCATAACGCAGTTGACAAATAAGAGCAATCAGTTCAACTGCACGACAAAGCGATATACGGGCGCGGAAATGGAAACTGTCGCTAAGAGTACCGATTATATCAGGCTCTGCGGACGGCTTACAGACAAATTCGGCGACAACGGCATTGTATCGGTCGTTATAGGCGAAAAGCGAAACGCCGAACTTCACATTGACCTTTGGCTGATGAGCTGTAGAGTTTTGAAACGCGGAATGGAATACGCGATGATAAACCGCCTTGTCGAGGAGGCGAAAAAGGCGGGTATATCCGAGATATACGGATATTATTACCCGACAAAGAAAAACGCTATGGTAAAGGAACTGTACGGCGATTTCGGCTTTGCGAAAATCTCCGAGGACGACGGCGGGAACACCGTCTGGAAGTTGGAAACAGCAGGCTATTCGCCGAAGAAAATATTTATTGACATAAAGGAGAATGAAAATGGATAGGGAAAAGGTAACCGCACGGCTGACGGAAGTTTTCAGAGATGTGTTCGACGATGAAGATTTAGAAATAAACGACAGCACCACCGCCGACGATATTGAGGCGTGGGACAGTCTTGAACACATAAGCCTTGTTTCCGCAGTTGAAAAGGCGTTTAAAATGCGCTTTACGATGAAAGAAGTCAGCGGTATGAAGAACGTCGGCGAGATGATAAGCATTTTGTGCGAACGCGCAAAGAAATGTTGACTTATCAAGTGATTTAAGGAGAAATTTTTATGTACTTTGACTGGACTTATTTGTTTTTGGTACTCCCCGCGATGATTTTCGCGATGATAGCAAGCGCGGGCGTAAACAGCGCGTTTGCGAAGTATTCAAAGCAGTTTTCGTCGCGCGGGCTTACGGGAGCGCAGGCGGCGCGGTTCGTGCTTGATAAAAACGGTCTGCAAAACATTCCTATCGAGCAGATAAGCGGAAAACTCACCGACCACTATGACCCCCGCGCGAACGTCATTCGCCTGTCAAACGAGGTCTACAACGGGACTTCCACCGCGTCTATCGGCGTTGCGTGCCACGAAGTCGGTCACGCGATACAGCACGCGACGGGCTACACGCCAATAAAAATCAGAAGCGCAATTGTGCCGATTACGAATATCGGTTCAAAACTCGCGCTCCCGCTTATTCTGATAGGGATTATCTGCAGTGCGCTCGGCGAATTTTTCGTTATAATTGCGTATGTAGGACTTATCGCGTTTTCGCTTTCGACGATTTTTCAGCTTGTGACGCTCCCGACGGAGTTCAACGCGAGCAGCCGCGCACTTGCGACAATCCGCGACAATGATTTGCTTACCGCCGATGAACTCAAGGGCGCACGAAAAGTCCTCAGAGCGGCGGCGATGACGTATGTCGCGGCGCTCGCGTCCGCACTCGCAAGCCTTATCCGAATGATTATAATTGTCCAGAGAAGTACGGACAGACGGTAAATCCCGCTCCGCACGGCGGAATATCCCCGCGCGGAGTTTTTGCTTACATAAATTACACGGAATTTTTGTAGAAAATGCCCAAAAAATCCCGAAACGCTTGCATTTTTTGATAAAATATGTTAATATAATAGAAGATTACCAACTCGCCCGCCAACGGCGGAAATTCTACATCTGAATGGGAGGAATTGTAAAATGAAAGTTACAATAGCCGCAAAGAAACTGAATATCTCGCAGTCTTTTACCGATTACGCGGAAAAGAAACTCGGTGCAAAACTCGACAGGTTTTTCCCCGACGAGGCGGAGGCAAAGGTTACGCTTGCCGAACGCCGCGATTTGATTATTCTGGAACTTACGGTAATATATAACGGCATAATCTATCGTGCCGAACAGACGGCGAAAGACAAGAACGACGCTCTCGATGTAACTATTGAGCGCATTATTCGCCAAATCATCAAGCAGAAAACGAAAGTTGAGAAAAAACTGCGCGCGAACGCGTTCGACGGGCTTGCTCCAGAAAAGGAGGAAACCGAATACGAGGTCATTCGCGAGAAGAAATTCCGTCTGCGTCCGATGAGCGTGGACGAGGCTATCCTGCAAATGAACTTACTTGACCACAAGTTCTTTATGTTCAAGAACGTGGAAACGGGCGCGGTGAACGTCGTTTACAAGCGCGACGAGGGCAACTACGCGGTGCTTGTTCCCGAAGATTAATAAATGAAAATGCGGTTTGCCGTATGGCAACCGCGGGATAGCATTTAAACAGCAGGCGACGCCTGCTGTTTTGTTAAAGAAAAGAGTAGACTATGAATTCAGAAAAAAACGCGCTCGGACGTTTGCTGTTGATTTCCAAAGAGGCATACTCCGCGCTCTCGAACGGCGAACAGTTAGGGAACGTACCCCCGCTGTTAGACTGCCTGTCGGCGGCGCTGTCGCATTTGAATGACGAAAAACAACCGCTTGCAAAAATTATGCCGAAGTTAAAGCGTGAGATAAAATCCAAAAACGCCGAATTTTATCCTCGCGCGGAGAAATATTTTTCAAAGCTGTATCCGATACTCGATTATGACTTTGAAAAAGCGGCGCGGCACGTTCCCGCGATAATTTACGGCAACGACAGAATTTGTGCGCAATACGTCGCGGGCGACCGCGGGCGCGTACAGGCTATGTGCGAGGCGATGAAAAGCTACCCCGGCTTTCTGTTCGGCGAGTTCGAGGCGCTGTCCGACAGGCAGTTTTATGAATTGGTTTTCGGCTATTACCCGAAGTTGTATGATAAGGATGATTTTATGGGGGAGATGCGGTATCTTTTTTATTGAGGTAATAGGCTAAAGTTGCGCCACCCACTTAAAATATGCCTCTATCCGCACATGCTTATGTGGCGCAACTTTCGAAGTAAGATGTAAGATGTAAGCAACAAGGGGTGGAGAATGTCAAAGAGCAATTCAAAGTCGCGGATTATTCAGATTTACAAGTTACTTTTAGAGGAAACCGACGAGGAACATTTTATAACTGTCCGCGAGATTATCGAAAGACTTGAGGAACAGGGGATTACCGCGTACCGAAAGACCGTCATAGCGGATATTGAAGAACTGAAAAGTCAGGGCGCGGACATCGTGGGTATACGAAGTTCGCAAAACAAATACTATTTAAGGCAAAGCAGGTTTTCGCTTACGGAACTGAAACTTCTCGCCGACGCGGTAAGCTGTTCGCATTTCATCACGACCGCAAAGAGCGCGGAAATCGTAGAAAAACTGAGCAGTCTTACGAGCCGTTACAACCGCGAGCAGTTAGGGTGTCACATCTACTTGTCCGAACGGTTAAAGTCCGACAACGAGGAGATTTACAACGTCGTCGATATTGTAAATATCGCCGTGAACCAAAAGCACCAGATTTCGTTTTTGTACTTTGAATACGACGCTAAAAAGAACAAGGTCTACCGAAACGGCGGTGCGCGTTACGAACTCTCCCCTTACGGAATGACGTGGGACGACGGGAACTATTATGTTATCGGTTACTCGCTGAAACACAAAACGGTCATATCCCTGCGCGCCGACAGAATGGCTGATGTTCAGATGTTGGAGGCTGTAAGTTATCCCGAACCCGACGGCTTTAACATAAGCGATTTTGTGAACACGAACTTTCATATGTTCGGCGGAGGAAAGGTTATTAAAGTGCAAATTCGCTGTAAAAACGAATTGATGAAGTCAATTATCGACCGTTTCGGCATAGACGTGAAAATAACCCCGTCCGTCAGCGGTTGGTTCAACGCGTTTGTAGACGTAGCCCCAAGCCCGACGTTCTTCGCGTGGGTGTTCCAGTTCCGCGGGGGTGTTAAAATCGTAAAGCCTTTTAATGTGAAGAGAACGTTTTTTGAGATGATGAATGAATTTCGTGCGGGAGAGGTTTTTACCGAATAAAAACAATTCCGCTGTCGTTAAACGTCTGCAAGGCTCGATTGGCGCTTTCCCCCTGCTTTGTCAAAAAATCACAAAAATTTTGCGTTACCCCTTGAAATATTCGGTAAGGTGGTGTATAATATTAGTAGCTGGTTTAATAGCAGCTAGCAGCTAGTAAAACCAGCAGTCGCAAGACGGTCGTTAGGAACTGTCCGCTATGCGGATAGCCCTGTTAGTTGTTGGAGCGTAATTAATTTAAGGTATATTCTAACATCTAACAGGATTATCCGTCATAGGCGGATAATTCTCTAGCCTCTAGTCGGGCTAATCTATTCAAAAGGAGAAAAATGTATGACTTATTCTCATGAAGTAAACGCTATGTGCCCTGTAGCGCAAGGCGTTGCTCACGGCTGCGCTCCTATTCCTGAGGAGGCTAAGTGGGTAAAGGCAAAGGAAATCAAGGACATTTCGGGCTTTACGCACGGCGTTGGCTGGTGCGCTCCGGAGCAAGGCACCTGTAAATTGTCGCTCAACATCAAAGAGGGCGTTATACAGGAGGCTCTTGTGGAAACTATCGGCTGTTCGGGTATGACGCACTCCGCGGCTATGGCGGCGGAAATCCTCCCCGGCAGAACCATTCTTGAGGCGCTGAACACCGACCTCGTGTGCGACGCTATCAACACTGCTATGCGCGAACTGTTTTTGCAGATAGTTTACGGACGTTCGCAGTCCGCTTTCTCGGAGGACGGACTTACCGTAGGCGCGGGACTTGAAGATTTGGGTAAGGGTCTGCGTTCTCAGATAGGCACTATGTACGGCACTCTCGCAAAAGGACCGCGCTATCTTGAAATGACAGACGGCTATGTAACCGACCTTGCTTTGAATGAGGACAATGAGATTATCGGATACAAGTTTGTGAACTTCGGCAAGATGATGGACTTCATCAAGGCGGGCGATGACGCTAACACCGCTCTCGAAAAGGCAAAGGGTCAATATGGACGCGTTGCCGACGCGGTTAAGTTCATCGACCCCAGAAAGCAGTAAGGAGGTACATAAGAATGGCTTTATTTGAATCTTACGACAGAAGAGAAAAGCAAATTCTCGATGTCATCAAGCAATACGGCATTAATTCCATTGAAGAATGCCGTGAAATCTGTCAGGCGAAGGGCTTTGACCCTTATAAGATAGTTGAGGGTATCCAGCCGATTTGCTTTGAGAACGCTAAGTGGGCGTACACGGTGGGCTGTGCTATCGCTATTAAAAAAGGCTGCACACGCGCCGCTGACGCTGCGGCGGCTATCGGCGAGGGACTTCAGTCGTTCTGTATCCCCGGTTCGGTAGCAGACCAGAGAAAGGTTGGCTTAGGTCACGGCAACCTCGGCAAGATGTTACTTGAAGAAGAAACAAAATGTTTCTGTTTCCTCGCGGGTCACGAGAGTTTTGCCGCGGCTGAGGGCGCAATCGGTATTGCGGAGAAAGCTAACAAGGTTCGCAAAGAACCCTTGCGCGTTATTCTGAACGGTCTTGGAAAAGACGCGGCGCAGATAATCGCTCGTATCAACGGCTTTACTTATGTTGAAACCGAAATGGATTATTACACGGGCGAAGTCAAGGAAGTGTTCCGCAAGAGCTATTCCGACGGACTTCGCGCAAAGGTAAACTGCTACGGCGCGAATGACGTTACGGAAGGCGTTGCTATCATGTGGAAAGAGGGTGTTGACGTTTCGATTACGGGCAACTCCACGAACCCGACAAGATTTCAGCACCCTGTTGCGGGTACTTACAAGAAAGAATGTGTTGACAAGGGCAAGAAGTACTTCTCCGTTGCGTCGGGCGGCGGTACGGGACGTACCCTCCACCCCGACAATATGGCGGCAGGTCCTGCGTCCTACGGTATGACCGACACAATGGGACGTATGCACTCCGACGCGCAGTTTGCGGGTTCGTCGTCCGTTCCCGCGCACGTTGAGATGATGGGACTTATCGGTATGGGCAACAACCCGATGGTCGGCGCGACCGTGGCTTGCGCGGTTGCGGTTGAAGAGGCGCAAAAGTAATAACGTTAATTTCTTAACCGCGGGGGAATGCTCTCGCAGTTGATAGAGATTAGTTGTTAGCGAGTAATCCGCCGTTGGCGGATCACCCTGTTAGTTTTGGAGCGGGCTTGCGCTCGCGGGAAGATTGTCTTTAAGTCTGGACGTTTTCCACTCAATAAAGCATTCCCCCGCCGACGGCGGGGGAATTTTGCTTTGATAGTTTGTCGTTTATTACAACTGCGGACCTGCGGGAACAAGCGCTTTGCCTGCGTCGTTGCCCTCGTACTTCGCGAAGTTCTTGATAAATCTCGCGGCGAGGTCTTTCGCTTTTTCTTCCCAATCGGACGCGTTAGCGTAAGTGTCGCGCGGGTCGAGTATCGCGGGGTCAACTCCGGGGAGTTCGGTAGGCACTTCAAGGTTGAAGTACGGAATTTTCTTCGTCGGGGCTTTCGCAATGTCGCCGTTTAAGATAGCGTCGATAATGCCGCGCGTATCCTTGATCGAAATACGCTTGCCTGTGCCGTTCCAGCCCGTGTTTACAAGGTACGCTTTCGCGCCGCTCTTCTGCATTTTCTTTACGAGTTCCTCGGCGTATTTTGTCGGGTGGAGTTCAAGGAACGCCTGACCGAAGCACGCGGAGAATGTGGGCGTAGGCTCGGTAATTCCGCGCTCTGTACCCGCGAGTTTTGCGGTAAATCCCGAAAGGAAGTAATACTGCGTCTGTTCGGGAGTGAGTATCGAAACAGGAGGCAGAACTCCGAACGCGTCAGCCGAAAGGAAGATAACGTCCTTTGCCGCGGGTGCGGAAGAAATCGGGCGTACTATATTCTTGATGTGGTCGATAGGGTAAGAAACGCGGGTGTTTTCGGTTACGCTCTTGTCCTTAAAATCTATCTTGCCGTTTTCGTCGAGAGTTACGTTTTCAAGCAGAGCGTTTCTCTTTATCGCGTTGTAGATGTCGGGTTCGCTTTCCTTGTCAAGGTCGATTACCTTTGCATAGCAGCCGCCCTCGAAGTTAAATACGCCGTTGTCGTCCCAGCCGTGTTCATCGTCGCCGATAAGCAAGCGCTTGGGGTCGGTTGAAAGCGTCGTCTTGCCTGTTCCCGAAAGACCGAAGAAGATAGCGGTGTTCTTGCCGTCCATATCGGTATTCGCGGAGCAGTGCATAGAGGCAATGCCCTTGAGCGGGAGGTAGTAGTTCATCATAGAGAACATACCCTTCTTCATTTCACCGCCGTACCATGTGTTGATAATGACCTGCTCGCGCGACGTGATATTGAACATAACAGCGGTTTCGGAATTAAGTCCGAGTTCCTTGTAGTTCTCGACTTTAGCCTTAGACGCGTTGTAAACAACGAAGTCGGGCGTAAAATCTTTCAGTTCGTCCTCGGTGGGTCTTATAAACATATTCTTAACAAAATGCGCCTGCCATGCCACTTCCATAATGAAACGGATAGCCATTCTTGTATCCTTGTTCGCGCCGCAGAAAGCGTCTACAACATACAGTTTTTTGTTGGAAAGTTCTTTTTGAGCGATAGCCTTGCAGGTTTCCCACGCCTCTTTTGTAGCGGGGTGGTTATCGTTCTTGTATTCATCGGAGGTCCACCAAACGGTATCCTTGGAATTATCGTCCATTACGATGAACTTATCCTTAGGCGAACGTCCCGTGTACACGCCTGTCATAACGTTCACCGCGCCGAGTTCGCTTTCCTGTCCCTTGTCAAAGCCTGTAAGCGAGGGGTCAAGCTCCGCCTTGTACAGTTCCTCGTACGAGGGATTGTAAACGATTTCGGCAGTACCCGTGATACCATACTTCGTCAAATCAATGTTAGCCATAGTAAATTACCTCTTTCTTCTGTTATTTTACGAGAATGTCACGCCGAACGCAACAACTCTCTCCACAAATACCATTATACAACATATTTTGCAAGATGTCAAGGATTATTTTGAGAAAAGAGAAAAAATTTGCCGGCAGAGGGAAGAATTAAGAGAGAGCAGCTAGAGAATAGTTGTTAGCAGATAGTTAATGTTGCCCGCCGACGGCGGGGCGCTTATGTTTGTAGCCCGCGTTTTGCGCAAAGCGCAAAACAACGGCGCGTAAGCGCCGTTAATTCGCCGTCAGGCGAATTGCGGGCGGTCGGGCAACGGCGCGGTACGGGAGGTAAGGGCGCGTTAATACGCAGGACGGCAAGCTAATGCGGGATAAGAGCGCGGGGCGCTTGAATTGAGCAACCCAGACCGCGCGATAATGCGAACAACGACTTAACTCAAAGACAATCTAATAAGCGGGTGTAACCCCGCAACTCTATTCATACTATACACTTAGCACTGTGCATTATAAACTGTTTTCCCCACCCTTGACATAATTGTAAATATATGTTATAATCAAATAAAACCATAACCGTACTCTTAGAAAGGATTGTGATGTTATGAAAAATCTTGGTTTCGGATTGATGCGTCTGCCGCAGACCGACAAGAACGACGCGGCGGCAATCGACTTGGAGCAGGTAAAGCAAATGGTCGATTTGTTTATCGAAAACGGCTTTACTTACTTCGACACCGCATGGATGTATAACGGTTTCGCAAGCGAGGGCGCGGCGAAAACCTGCCTCGTTGACCGTCACCCGCGCGATAGCTTTACGCTTGCTACTAAACTTCACGCGGGATTTTTCGATTCGTTTGACGACAGGGATAAAGTCTTTAATTCTCAGCTTGAAAAAACAGGCGCGGGGTATTTCGACTATTATTTGGTTCACGGAATAGAAGCGCAGATGTATCAGAAGTATGAAAAATACGATGTGTTCAACTGGGTTCTGGAAAAGAAAGCGCAGGGGCTTGTGAAACACGCGGGATTTTCGTTCCACGACACGCCCGAACTCCTCGACGAGATACTAACAAAATATCCGCAAATGGAGTTCGTTCAGTTACAAATAAATTACCTTGATTGGGAAAGCCCGTGGATACATTCGCGCGGGTGCTACGAGGTTGCAAGAAAGCACAACAAGCCGATTATCGTAATGGAACCCGTGAAAGGCGGTACGCTTGCGAATGTTCCCCCTGAAGTCGAGAAATTATTCAAAGACAAAGACCCGAATATGAGCGTTTCGAGTTGGGCAATCCGTTTCGCGGCAAGCCTGCCCGGCGTTATGATGGTGCTTTCGGGTATGTCGAATTTGGAACAGATGAAAGACAACATCAGCTTTATGAGCGACTTTAAACCGCTTACCGAAGAAGAGAAAGCGCTTTGCTTTAAAGCCGCCGATATAATCAACGGACAGACCGCCGTTCCGTGTACGGGGTGTTCGTACTGCACGGAGGGCTGTCCCTCGCGTATCGCGATACCAAAATATTTCTCGCTTTACAATGAGGATATGCGCGAAAAGCTGGAAGAAAAAGGCTGGACGGTGAACTTCACGAACTATGAAATGCTGACAGGGAAATTCGGGAAAGCGTCCGACTGTATCTCGTGCGGACAATGCGAAAGCGTTTGCCCTCAGCACCTGCCGATAATCGAGAACCTGAAAAAAGTTTCCGCGCATTATGGGTATTGATTAGTTGTTAGAGATTAGTTTATAGTGTTGAGTGCAAAGTAAAAGCGCTCTCCCCGCCGTAGGCGGGGAGAGCGCACAAATACAATAAATCCCGCGCACGCGGTGGAGGTGTTTTCGCATAGCGTTCTCCCCGCCGTCATCGGTTTACAGTTATAGGTTTGAGGTGTACAAATGGACAATAAAATTCAGTTGATTATTCTGCTTATTCTGACATTGATACAGGATTACAGCAGTATAGGAAATTATCTGACATATAAGAAAAATCCTGAAAAGTATACTCCGAAACAGATTAAATCGGCGCGTGTTGTTGCGATTGCTCTCGTTATCCTAACGATAGCAGAGATTGTATTTTTGTGTTTGAACTTGTTTGAGGGGAAATAGCATGGGTACTTTTTTGTCACATTTTCACCTTGTGTCCGTTATCGGTTTAAAGCGTACAATGTAAATTGAATAGTAACAAACCCTCTCCCCGCCATAAGCGGGGAAAGGGTTGCTTTTTTCTAAATAATGTGCTATAATAAAATTACCCCCGCTATACGGCGGTGAAAATTAGTGTTGAGAGGTTTTTATTATGAATATTCTGATAATAGGCGGCGGCGGGCGGGAGCACGCCATAGCTAAGGCTCTTGCCAAATCAAACAAAACGGATAAGCTGTACTGCGCTCCGGGAAACGGCGGTATTTCTGCGCTAGCGGAGTGTTTCCCCGATGTGAAAGCTACCGACCTTGACGGCGTGTGCGCGCTTGCCGATAAACTGAAACCCGATTTCGTGTTTGTAGCGCCCGATGACCCGCTTGTTATGGGGCTTGTGGACAGGCTGAACGAAATGGGCTTTAAGACGTTCGGACCGAACGCCGCCGCCGCGATTATCGAGGGGAGCAAGGCGTTCTCAAAGTCGCTGATGAAAAAGTACGGCATACCGACGGCAGAGTATGAAACGTTCACCGACGAGGATAAGGCTTGCGAGTATATAAAATCGCGGAATACATACCCCGCCGTTATCAAGGCGGACGGACTTGCGCTCGGAAAGGGCGTTATTATCGCAAAGGATTTCGACGAGGCGAAATCCGCCGTTCATTCTATGCTCGTTGACGGGAAGTTCGGCAAGAGCGGAAGTGAAATAGTCGTTGAGGAGTTTATGGACGGCACGGAAATCACGGTGCTGGCGTTCACGGACGGAAAGACCGTGAAACCCATGGTTTCCTCAATGGATCACAAACGCGCGCTCGATAACGACGAGGGACTGAACACGGGCGGTATGGGCGCTGTTGCCCCGAACCCGCTTTACACGGAAAAAGTCGCGAAAGAGTGTATGGAGAAGATTTTCGAGCCGACTGTCCGCGCTATGAACAGCGAGGGCAGACCGTTCAAGGGGTGTCTGTACTTCGGGCTTATGCTGACGAAAGACGGCGCGAAAGTTGTCGAATACAACTCGCGTTTCGGCGACCCCGAAGCGCAGGCGGTGCTCCCGCTTTTGGAAACCGACCTTGTTGACATAATGACGGCGATTTGGGAAGAAAAACTCGGCGCGCTTGACATAAAATGGAGCGAAAAATCCAGCGCGTGCGTTGTTATGGCAAGCGGAGGTTATCCCGAAAAATACGAAACAGGCAAGCCGATAAGCGGTCTTGACGAACACGGGCAGTTAGCGGACGGCGGTGCGTATGTATACCACGCGGGTACGAAACTTTCCGACGGTCAATACCTCACGGCAGGCGGGCGCGTTTTGGGCGTTACGGCTGTCGGCGAAGATTTGCGCACCGCGCTGAACAGCGCGTATAACGCGGTAGAAAAGATTTCATTTGAAAAAGTACACTACCGTAAGGACATTGGCGCTAAGGCAGTTAATAGTTAAGAGCGCTTCTAGTAGCTAGAGAATAGTTGTTAGTAGCTAGTTTCTGGTGTGCGCCCTTGCGGGCGCGGATTAGATTGTCTTGGGGTCAATACGCCCCGACAACGTGGTAGAGTTCGGCGTTGCTCAATTCAAGCGCCCCGCGCCCTTATCCCGCGCACCGTAACCGCCAAGCGTATTAACGCGCCCTTACCGCCCGTATACGCGCCGTTGCCCGACCGCCCGCAATTCGCCTATCGGCGAATTAACGGCGCTGTCGCGCCGTTGTTTTGCGCTCCGCGCAAAACGCGGGCTATTCTACAGTTAATAGTTAAGAGCGCTTCTAGTAGCTAGAGAATAGTTGTTAGTAGCTAGTTTCTGGTGTGCGCCCTTGCGGGCGCGGATTAGATTGTCTTTGAATTAATACGTTTATCGCGGTCGGTGCGGAACGAAGTGTATTTAACAGAACAGGAAGTGAAACCGTGAGCCGATTTTTGTTTGTCGCTCCGTGTCGGTTTGGGCTGGAGCGGACGCTTTCATTTGAACTTAGAAATTTGGGCGCGGAGAATGTCCGCGCGGAGGACGGCAGAGTGTTCTTTGAGGGCGGCGCCGAGATTTGCGCACGCGCGAATATCCGCTGTTCCGTCGCGGAGCGTATCTGCGCGGTGTTGGGTACGTTTCGCGCCGTTACGTTCGACGAACTTTACGAGGGTATACTGAAACTTCCGCTTGCCGAATATATACGGCAGGACGACGATTTCCCGAACAAGGGGAGCGCCCTCGGTTCCAAGCTGTCAAGCGTTCCCGCTTTACAGAGAACTATAAAGAAAGCTATGGCTGTGAACCTCTGCAAGGCTTACGGAACGGACGTTTTGCCCGAAACGGGGGCGAAGTGCAAGATACGCTTTTCGCTGAAAAACGATGTGTTCACACTTATGCTCGACACGAGCGGGAACGGACTTCATAAGCGCGGTTACCGCGCCGAAAGCAACGCCGCGCCTATTCGTGAAACGCTCGGCGGAGGGATTGCCGACATTGCGCGGATACGCGAAAACGACCTTGTTGTTGACCCGTTCTGCGGTTCGGGAACTCTTCTTATTGAGTCGGCGTATAAGGCTTTGGGAATTGCGCCGGGGCTTATGCGGACGTTCGCGGGAGAGCGTATGAAGTTCCTGCCGAAAGAGGTGTGGGAAACGGCTCGGAGCGAGGCGCGGGCGCGGATTAAATCGGACGTGCAATTCCGCGCGATAGGCTATGACAGCGACCCCGACTGCGTTCGCCTTACTAATGAAAACGCGAAGAAAGCGGGCGTTTCCGAATACGTCCGCGCCGAACTTCGCGGTATAGATGATTTCAAGTGGGAAGACCGTCCCGCGAAGATACTTACGAACCCGCCCTACGGCGAGCGAATGCTGGAACAGCAGCAGGCGCGGGAGATTTACGCGGTTATGGGACGAAAACTCCTGCCGCGCGGTGAAAACCAACTGTACGTTATCACGTCGGACGAGATGTTCGAGGAGATATTCGGCTTAAAAGCCGACAGCAACCGAAAACTCTACAACGGTATGCTGATGTGCAGACTGTATGCGTATTTTAAGTAAAGGCGAGTTTAGCGGAGGTTTGGCGCGTGCGTTTACCCCTCGAAAATAAGGCGCGACGGCGCGGGCAAGTCAAACGCAACGCGGAGCAATTCCCCGCGCGGTGCGCGGGAAATTGCCGAACCTACGAACCGCAAAACGCGCTTTAGCAAGTCGCGGTGAACTCCACATTCAAACAACCCCGAACCCCTCCACCCCAACAGCAAGCATATCAAGTCGGATATGCGGATTGTAGTGTGTTTTATATGGCTATGAAAAGAAAAACAAGACCCGCGTTTTACGGGTGTGAAATTGTAACGGCGCTGATTTATCTGTGTTCGCTGAGCGCGCTTATGATGTATCTGCTGTGCAAGGACTATTTTGTCGTTTGCACACTTATAATGACCGTGCTGTGCGGCGGTATCTATATGCTGTTTTATACGTTCAGAGAACGCAGGCTGATGTCGTTTGTGATGTTCGCGGCGCTGTTCGCGGCAATGCTGATGATAACGGGCGCGGTTTCCGCGTCTATGGGAAGTATGGCGATAATCGATTTTATCTACAACACGTCCGATTATTTCAGCTTAACGCCCGCTATCAGCTGTATTATTATGTTCTCGTTCTTTATGTCGTACCCCGTGTTTTATTTTACCGTGCGATTGCCAAGACCGTGCTTTCTGCTGCTGCCCGCGCTTGCTCCGCTGATTTTAGGCGCGAGAACCGTCGGCAAACTGCCCGCGGGGCTTATCGCGTTTCTCGCGGCGGGATATTTTGTCGCGGTGCTGGGGATTTCCCGCAGCGAATACCCGACCGAAAACGTCTATATTGACGACAAATCCTCGCGCAAAGAACGCCTTATCGCGTTCGTGCTGTTCGGCGCGGTAACCTGCGGTTTGCTGTTGATTATCCCGCGGAGCGACAAGACGGAATATGCGAATTACCTTGAAGACGCGTGGTTCAAGCGGGCGTTTTACGCTACGCAGTCAACGGGCTTTACGCAGAGTTCCACACCGAACACGGGCAACAACGACGTTCCCGATGATTTGCTGTTTTACGTTATGTCGGCAAATCCCCGAAACGTTATCAGTCAGTCGTTCGATAATTACACGGGCAAGAACGGCTGGACGTTCTCGCGGAAATATACAAACGGGCGTCCGCTTGACCAGCAAGATGTGCGGTTGCTGAATTACAATAAACTCGCCCAATCGTTAAAAGACGCGGCGCAGGACGGCTATCTCGAAGAATACGCCGACGAGCTTTTGGCTCTCCCCGACATTCCGCGCGACAATGTTTTTTCATCTACAATGTATCTTCAGTTTGTTGACAACTCGAATACAACGGTAGTGCGCCACCCGTCGGGTACTTACGGCGCAAGGATACAGGGCAGTAACGCGACTATCTACAGAAACCCGAACGACGAGATGTTCACGACAGAGCCGTTCGGACGAAACGCGCAGTATACGCTTTATTACTACGGCTACCCGCCCGACCCCGAATTTGCGCGGTTTTTGTCGGGGCTTTCCAAAGACGAATATACCGACCTGCTCTATGACGCGGCAGACGCGGGCGCTATCAGCTTGAGCGAGGCTTTCGCTTTTGATGACGCTTATAACGACGCGGAGCAATACCGCGACGATATGTATGACGAGGATATGCCCGAACGGATAGTCGAACTTGCAAACGAGATAACGGCGGGGCTTACTAACGACTATGACAAGGTAATGGCTATAGAAAATTACTTTGCGCAGAACGATTTTGTGTATGATTTGAATTTCGTACCGCAGGAGATTTCGGCGGAGTACTTCTTATTTAAAAGCAAGCGCGGCATTTGCACGGACTTCGCGACAGCGGCAACGCTGCTTATCCGCGCGGCGGGCATTCCCGCGAGATACACCGAGGGTTATCTTGTAAAGACGGACGTTGCCTCGCGCGATTTGTACGGCAGGTTTGAGGTGAAAGCCGACCAGGCGCACGCATTCGCGACGGCGTATGTGCCGGGGTGCGGCTGGCTTGAAATCGACGGCACGAAAAACGTTATCGAGGCGAGCGAGGAACGCGCGGCACAGCAGTTGATTTTCATTATCGCAGGGATAGCGGCGGTATTGGCGGTGCTTTGCATTATCTTCAGAAAACGCCTGTCCGAACTGTTCTTTACGATACGTTTCAAGTTCAGTAAACCCGACAAGAAAATCCGCTTGCTGTACCTTAGAACGCGAAAACTCGCGTGCGGGATAACGGGCGCAGAACCCGCGTCCGCTACTTCGGGCGAAGTGCGGGATATAATCGCGCGTATACTGTCGCTTGACAAACAGGCGGGCGAGATTACTGACGCGGCGGACGCGCTTATCTACGGCGGTGATTTGCGCGAGGTTGATACTAAAGCGCTGTTCGCCGATTACAAGACGATTGTAAAAGCGCGCAGAGCGCGGAAATAATTCGCGCTGTTGGCGCGGGGCGGTGTATTTGCTCCCCTGTGAGAGTTTTCGGTAACGGGCGCGGGCGCGTTCGGCGAACGCAGAAACTTTTCGTGCGTGGGCGGGGAGGTTGCTTACCTCGCGTATTCGCAAAGGTTCACCAAAAAACGGCGGGTTTCTGCTAATGGCGGGAGTTTAACGGGCGCGGAACTTTGCGCGGGGGGGGGTGCGGTTGTTTACCTCGCTTGTTCGCAAAGGTTCACCAAAACTGAGGGTTTCTGCTAATGGCGGGAGTTTGGCGGGCGCGGAACTTCGCGCGGTGCGCGGGGCGGTTGCTTACCTCGCGTATTCGCAAAGGTTCACCAAAAACTGCGGGGTTCTGCTAATGGCGGGCGTTTAGCGAACGCAGAACTTTGTGCGGAGTTTCGCGTTTGGTTGCGCGGATTTGGCAAAATGCGACGATTTGCGATAACTGCGCGGGCGCGTTCGGCGAACGCGAAAATAAGACTTGAACTAACTAAAGGAGCGAAAGATGTTACATATCGGCGGGTTGATTGCCGCGCTGGCGATTTCTGTATTGTTTACGCTGTTTTTGAACGGCGACGTCGGTTGGGCGCTGATTTACACGATCGGCGGGACAGCGGTTATTTCGGCGGTGCTGTTTCTCGTTTCAAGACGGCATATTTCGATAAAGCTGTCGGAACTTTCGGGTACGGAAAAATGCGGACGGCGCGTGGAGTTTGAAATAGTACTGCGCAAAACGGGCTTTTGCATTATGCCGTTTATAGAACTTTGCGTTGACGCGGGCGAGGAGAGTTTGCCGATAAGAATACGCACGTCGCTGATTTTCGGGAAAACAAAGCGCGTTGCGGGCAGTTTTCGAGCCGAACGCAGCGGACTTCACAAGATAACGCTTTCCCGTGCGCTGATTTACGATTTGGTGGGCGTAATGCGGGGAAAGATCGAACTTTCCCAGACCGTGCAGAAAGGCGTTCTTCCGAAAGAAATCGAATACGACGGACCCGAAGTTCTGCCGAGCGTTCTCCCGTCGGACAACGAGGAAACGGAGGAGGGCGCGGCGGTAAAGCGCGGCGGTATGCCCGGTTACGAGCACAGAGAGTATGTCGCGGGGGATTCTCCGCGCCGTGTGAACTACAAACTCTCGGCAAAGAAAAACAAACTTATGGTGCGCCTTGACGAAAGTCAAGGAACGCGCGCGACAAATATTTTTCTTGCGAACAACGCGCAGTCCGTCTGCGCGGACAAGGCGTTCGCTCTCGCGCGTCGGCTGATTATGCGCGGAGGTACGGTAAAGATTACGCACAAGGGCGCGGAAATCACGGCGGCTACTCCCGAAACGCTGGAGCGTATGCGCGAATGGCTCGCGTTCCGCGAGTTCGCGGGGGCGGGCGCGGTTACAGAACCCGCAGACAGCGCGTTCCCCGAAGGCACGTCAATGGTGTTTTCGGGCGACGGAGTTATTACGCAGATTTCCGCGGATTGAGCGGGATTGGCGCGGACGGACGCGTTCTCCCTCAAACGGCGCGGAATTAGCAAACGCGGGAGCGCGTTCCCACTCCAACGGCGCGGAGGTGCAAGCAGTGGGCGCGGGGCGCGTGCGCCGTGCAACTATACGGGGCGTTATCCTCTGCTTTGGCAATGCGGGCGGTGTTGGGAAAACAGCAAGCGCGGGGCGCGGTTTCCCTCAAACGGTGCAGAATTAGCAAACGCGGGAGCGCGTTCTCACTCCAACGGCGCGGAGGGTGCAAGCGGTGGGCGCGGGGCGCGTGCGCCGTGCAACAACGCGGAGCGTTATCCTCTGCTTTGGCAATGCGGGCGGTGTTGGGAAAACCTCAAGCGCGGGGAGCGGTTTCCCTCAAACGGCGAGGAATTAGCAAACGCGGGAGCGCGTTCCCACTCAAACGGCGCGGAGGTGCAAGCAGTGGGCGCGGGTCGCGTGCGCCGTGCAACTATGCGGGGGCGTTATCCTCTGCTTTGGCAATGCGGGCGGTGTTGGGAAAACAGCAAACGCGGGGCGCGGTTTCCCTCAAACGGCGAGGAATTAGCAAACGCGGGAGCGCGTTCCCACTCCAACGGCGCGGGGGTGCAAGCGGTGGGCGCGGGGCGCGTTTGTTCTCCCCGCCGTCGGCGCGCGTTCCACCGTTCAACAACCGCTTGGCGTTCCCGACAACGGAATTTGTCAAAATCCCCCAAAAGTTTGTACAAGTTATACAAAAAAACACGGTTGAATATTAAAATATCTACAAATAAAATATCATTTCCCAAAACTCCTTGAAAAAAATGAAAAATTAATATATAATATAGTTAAGCGTTGTGTGCAGAATTTGTAACAACGGAAAGGAGCTTTAGTTATGAGCATAAAACTTGATGACAAATACTTAAAGGACTTTGTCCGCCCGCACGAGCTTGCGCAGTACGCGCCTGCCGTTAAGACGGCGTTCGATACGCTGATGAACAAAACGGGAGCGGGCAATGATTTTTTGGGGTGGATAGATCTTCCCGTCGATTATGATAAAGACGAGTTCGAGAGAATTAAAAAAGCCGCCGCGAAGATAAAGAGCGACAGCAAGGTGCTTATCGTTATCGGCATCGGCGGTTCGTATCTCGGCGCGAGGGCGGTTATCGAGGCGCTGAAATCGACGCTTTACAACTCGCTTGCAAAGGATACCCCCGAAATATACTTCTGCGGCAACAGCATTTCTCCTACTTATTTAAACGAGATAATCTCGCTTGTCAAGGACAGGGATTTTTCCGTCAACATAATCTCCAAATCGGGTACGACTACAGAGCCTGCTTTGGCGTTCAGAGTGTTCAGAGATTTGCTTGTGGAACGTTACGGCGAGGAGGGCGCGAAAAGCCGCATTTACGCGACGACTGACAAGGCAAAGGGTACGCTCAAAGAGTTATCGGATAAAATGGGCTATGAAACGTTTGTCGTACCCGACGACGTAGGCGGCCGCTATTCCGTGCTTACCGCCGTGGGACTTCTGCCTATCGCGTGCGCGGGGTGCGATATAGACGCTCTTATGAAAGGCGCGGCGGACGCCCGCGAGGAATACAGGACGTTCGACATTGAAAAGAATACGGCTTGCAAATACGCAGCTTTGAGAAATATCCTGCGCCAAAAAGGCAAATCCGTTGAAATGCTGATAAGCTATGAAAACAGCTTTGTTATGATGGCGGAGTGGTTCAAGCAGTTGTTCGGCGAAAGCGAGGGCAAGGACGGCAAGGGACTGTTCCCGTCGGGCGCGTCGTTCTCGACAGACCTGCACTCGCTCGGACAGTTTATTCAGGACGGCTCACGGATTATGTTTGAAACGGTCGTGCAGTTTGAAAAACCGCAGAAAGACTTGTTCATAAAGGACGACCCCGAAAACATCGACGGGCTGAATTTCCTTTCAAATCAGAATATGAGCATAGTCAACCGCAAGGCGTTCGAGGGAACGGTTATCGCGCATACCGAGGGCGGCGTGCCGAATATCGTGCTGGAAGTTCCCGCTTTGGACGAACACGAACTCGGCGGTATGATATACTTCTTTGAACTTGCGTGCGGAGTAAGCGGTTATCTGCTCGGCGTTAATCCGTTCGACCAGCCGGGCGTTGAAAGCTACAAGAAGAATATGTTCGCGCTTTTGGGAAAGCCGGGTTACGAGGACAGACGGGCGGATCTGGAGGCTGGAATTAACAAATAACGCGAAACAAAAACGCATTATTTGAAAAGTTATTTTGTACCTTTTCGACATTCGGACGTGCAGAATTTCCGAAGTCGATGAAATGTCATAAAAATCGGAGGTAAAACCAATGGTCAAGATTATTACAGGAAACAAGGGTTCGGGCAAGACGAAAATTCTGATTTCGGCAATTCACGACGCTGAAAAGAAGTCAAACGGCAACGTTGTGGCTATCCAGAAAGGCTCTTCGCTGAACACCGACATCACCTACAAGGTTCGCCTTGTAAACATCGAGGACTATGCTGTCGAGGGTATGGACGCGTTTTACGGGTTCATCGCGGGTATCTTAGCGAGCGACCACGACTGCACGGACATCTTTGTTGACGCGACATTGAAAATCACGGGCAGAGATTACGCGGCGCTCGGCGCAATGTTTGACAAGCTGGCAAAGATAACGCCGAACACGACCGTAACGCTGACAGTTTCCGCAGACAACAGCGAACTGCCCGAGAATGTTAAGAAGTTTATTAGTTGACAGCGTGGAAGTTGTCAGAGATTAGTAGTTAGTTGTTAGTTGCGATAAATACGCGCCCTGCCCCGATTTTGCGGGGCAGGTTTTTTGCGCGGATTTTTATAATTCATACCGCCCGCCGTGGGATTAATTCGCACTTTTCCAAAAACTACTTGACAATCCTTGCATGATGTGATATAATGAAGTTGCGGAACAAATGAATAATGCCCTATGCAATGACATACACTTTTACCATACGGTAAAAGTGCGTGCTCTTTTCGTGTGTGCCGTTTCATAGGGTTAACGAAGTTGTTCCGCAGCAATGTGAGCTATGCATTTTTCAGTGCGTGGCTACGGCTGCGCACTTTTTGTTTTGCGGGAAATGTGCGCGAAATCTACTATAACTCACCGCAAAAGATATGGAGGAACAATTCTTATGAAAAAGAAATTTTTGGCGGTATTGCTGGCGGGAGTGCTGACGGTCGGCACGGCAGGGGTACCGCAGTTCGCGCTGACGGCGCGTGCGGAAACTACGGACAGCGAACCCAAAACTGTAAAAAGCACGGACGGAAAGTGGGAATACTATGTTGACTCAGATACTGGTACTGTAAGTATCAGCAAATACCTAGGCACTGAAAAAGCTGTTGATATTCCTGCTGAACTCGACGATAAAACTGTTACAGCCGTGAATAAAGGGGCTTTTAATTCTGACATTACAAGCATAACAATTTCTAACAATATTAAAGATATATCTTTTGATACAACAACTAGTTCGCTTGAAGAAATAATTGTTGCTGAAAAGAATGAAAGCTATTCAGCTAAAGATGGTGTGTTGTTTAATTTTGATAAAACAGCCTTAGTCAAATATCCGC
The DNA here is from genome assembly GCA_947628655.1 of uncultured Clostridia bacterium. Lineage (GTDB taxonomy): Bacteria > Bacillota > Clostridia > Oscillospirales > Ruminococcaceae > CAG-115. Next base: position 33,031 of record CANRAS010000021.1, read on the forward strand.
CTGCAAAAGAGGGCACAGCATATAATGTTCCGAACGGGACTACATCTATATTGACGAACGCTTTCTATGGGTGCAAAAACCTTGAAAGCGTAACAGTTCCGTCAAGTGTTACAGAGCTGAGAGAGGTTTTCGGCGGGGATTGCTCTCTTAAAGAAGTAAAAGTTGATGAAGAGAACGCAAATTATTATTCTGAAGACGGCGTTGTGTTTGAGGATAAACCATTGCTAAGAGAAATAGGTTTATTATATTACCCGCCCCAAAAAGCAGATACAACATATGTAATTCCTGATGGTGTCTACTATATAGTTGGCGGTGTATTTGAATATTGCGATAACCTTACAAGCGTAACTATTCCTACCAGCGTTTGCAAAATAGGCGAGGGTTTCTTTGAAGATACTGAAAACATTTCATTAATATACGAAGGCACTAAAGAACAATTTGGTAAAATAGGCCTCGGCAAAGGTCCATTATCAGAACTTGATGATTTTGACGACCTTCCGGTAACCTTTGCCGGCAGTACAACCGCCACATTTGTAGATTATAATGATGAGGCAAGCGGAATTTGTGTTTCTGTAAACAAGGACGAGTTCACAGAAGAAGTCAAGCTCGTTGTAACGCCCGTTGACGAATACACAAACGGCACAAACACTTTTGCTTATGACATTCAGTTTGTAAGTGCAGCCGACCCCGCAAAGAGAATTTACCCCGAAGACGCATGGGTGAAATTCCCTATTCCCGATGCGCTTGCAAACTATGCCACTGTAAATATTTATCAGCTTGACAGCGAACTTCCTCCTATTGATATGAAGTTTGAATTTGAAACTGACAAGCAAGGAAACCGGTTCTTCTATTTCGGTACAGACTACTTGACCGGTTACATGATTGAGGGCGATAAACTCTCCGGCGGTTCAAGTTCGAGCAGTTCAAGCAGTTCAAGTTCAAGCGGTTCAACCACAACCACACCCCCCGAACCCACCGAATACACGGACGATGAAAACGAAACAGGCGTGACGGCTAGCGCGGACGAGGGCGTTCTCCCCGACGGCGCGGAACTTGTCGTTACTCCCGTGACTTCCGAAACGAGCGACAGCGAATTTACATACGACATCAGCTTTAAGGGCGCGGACGGAAAAGAAGTTCAGCCGAAAGGCAATGTGACTGTTAAAGTTCCCGTTCCCGAAAAGTTCAAGGACGCTGAAAAAATCTACGTTTACCGCGCCGAAACCGACGGCACATACACCGATATGAAAGCCGAAATCAAGGACGGTTTTGTGGTATTCACAACAAATCACTTCAGCAAATATGTGTTGACTACCGAAGAAATCAAGGCAGAAACTCCCGCTCCCGAAACTCCTAAGCCCACAGACACTACCCCCGCCGACACCACAACGAACCCGAACACGGGCGTTGCGGTTGCATTGATACCCGCGATACTCGCGGGCGCGGTCGTAATTGTATCGGCTAAAAAGAGGAAGTAATTCCACCTATAAATTATCCCCCGCCGCGGCGGGGGATTTAAATATTTTATCGGCTCGCTTACTTCTTGCCACTTACCTCTTCACGTTCAACCCCGCGACCCAAAGAACTAACTACTATTCTCTATTCTCTAATCTCTATAAAACTAACAGCAATCCCCTTGAACGACTGCTCAAAGGGATTGCCCTGTGAATGATTGACTTTTACGAGATTACTTAGCGCTCTGCTCGTAAGACTCAATCATTTTCTTTACCATCTGACCGCCGATGGAACCTGCCTGCTTAGCAGTAAGGTCGCCGTTGTAGCCCTGATTGAGGTTTACGCCGACTTCGTTAGCTGCCTGCATCTTGATGTTGTTAAGATTAGCTTTAGCCTGTTTACTGGACATATCAATTTCTCCTTGTTCAATTCAATAATAGCAAAGGTGAAATAATTTCAAGTGCCTTTGCGCTATTATTATTTTCAGCACGGTGAAAATTATTAAAGGTAATTGTTGACGTAATATCCGTTATTTGTTTTTTAAATTTATGCGTTTGTATATATTTGTAAAATTCGCCCATAATAACAAAACAAAATCATAATTTGAAAGGAGCAATTATGGCGCAGTTTAAATGTAAAGTCTGCGGGGCGGTTTTTGACGCTCCGAACCACGCGGAGGCGGTTTGCCCCGTGTGCGGTGTCAGCGGTGAACAGATAGAGGAACTTCACGGCGACCACCAGAACAAATACGCGGGTACGCGTACCGAACGCAATCTTGAGGCGGCGTTCGCGGGGGAAAGTCAGGCGCGGAACAAATACACGTTCTTTGCCGCCAAAGCAAAACAGGACGGTTTCGAGCAGATAGCGCAGATTTTTATGACCACCGCCGAAAACGAAAAGGAACACGCGGAAATCTGGTTCAAGGAATTGGGCGGGATCGGCACTACGGGGCAAAATCTTCTTGCCGCCGCCGAAAGCGAGAACTTCGAGTGGACGAATATGTATGACGAGTACGCGAAAGTCGCCGAAGAGGAGGGCTTTGCCGAACTCGCAAAAAAATTCCGCCTTGTAGCCGAAATTGAAAAGCACCACGAGGAACGTTTCCGCGCACTTCTGCAAAATGTTGAAATGCAGGAAGTGTTCAAGAAAAGCGAGGTGAAAGTTTGGGAGTGCAGAAACTGCGGACACATAGTTGTCGGCACGAACGCCCCCGAACAATGCCCTGTCTGCGGAAAACCGCAAAGCTACTTCCAAATCGCCCCCGAAAACTATTGACAAAAAGCAGAGCGGTAATATATAACTATACGGAGCGTTTCCTCCCGCAGGCGGGAAATGCCGAACACTAATTCGCCCTTTCCCCGTCTAAGGCGGGGAAAGGGTTTGTTGCTTTGCACACCAGCCCGCGTTTTGCGCGGAGCGCAAAACAACGGCGCGACAGCGCCGTTAATTCGCCGTCAGGCGAATTGCGGGCGGTCGGGCAACAGGCGGTACACGGTCGGCGCAGGTGCGTTAATACGTTTGGCGGTCGGCTAACGCGGGATAAGTGAAAGGGGCGCTTGAATTGAGCCACCCGAACGCGCGGTTACAACGGGTTTTGTGGCTTTGGGTTTATGGTTCGTGACGTGGCTTTTGGCGCGCGGAATGTCACCGGCATTCCGCGCGCGGAGAGGTTGCTTTAAACCGACCGTTCCGCGCACTT
>CANRAS010000022.1 GCA_947628655.1 uncultured Clostridia bacterium
GTAAGACCTGCGGGTCATTACGCTGACGCGCTATGTCAACGCATTTCCCCGCCGTCGGCGGGACGTATTGACTTAAAGACAATCTAAATTGTGCGCGGAGCGCACACAAAAACTAATCTCTATTCTCTAATAACTTAAAATTAAATTAACCGGAGGAGGTTATATTTACATGAAAAGACTAAATCTTATCATCGGCAAAAAGCAGATTGCGATAGCGTCGCTGACCGTGTTGCTGGGCGCGGCGGTCGCGGTGAATTTCGCGTTGGGTTCGGGAAAGAACAAGGGCGAACTGAAGTCCGATACTTCAAAAGCCGTGACAGCGGGCGCGAATTACGGCGATACTTCGTTCGTATCCTCGGATTTGTCGAACGGCGAGGCGTACTTTGTCAAAGCGCGTTATGACAAACAGCAGAGCCGTGACGAGGCGGCGCAGGTTCTCGCGGGAATGTATCAAGGCGGCGATATGACCACCGATGAACTGTCTGTAGTGGAAAAGAACGCAAAAGAACTTTCCGACCGTATGAACAGCGAACAGAAAATCGAAACGATGATAAAAGCGCAGGGCTTTGACGACGCGTTGTGCTATTTAAGCGACAGCGGCGCGAACATCATAGTCAAGACCAACGGTTTAGACGCGGCAGGCGCGGCGAAGATTAAGAACGCGTTATTGTCAGAAGTTGAAGTTGCTAGTGATAATATTACGATTGTTGAGGTGAAATAAAAGACGTTCCCCCGCCGCCTGCGGGGTTCGCTTTTCCCGCGATTTCCCCCGCCGCAGGCGGGGGAAACGCTTTTATTTTAAAAACTACTTGCTTTTTATCCCGCGATATGCTATAATTTCCTTTAGGAAATAATTTACACAAGAGGTGTTTTTATGGAAAAGGCAAAAACGGCGGTATCGCAGTTTGTGAAAGCGGTAATCGGCGGTATGATGATAGGAATAGGCGGGTGTGTATTTTTATCGTGCGATAACAAGTACATAGGCGCGGCGCTGTTTTCGCTCGGATTGTTTTCGATAATCCAGTTCGGGTATGGACTGTATACGGGGAAAATCGGCTACGTTCCCGAAAGAAAGCCCGCGTACTTGCTCGAATGTTTGTTTACACTTCTCGGAAACACTCTGGGAACTTTTATTGACGCTGTTCTTCTTCGGCAAACGCGCATTTCCTCGGCAATAATCGAGAAAGCCTCCGCAAGCGTCAGCACGAAAACAGGCGACAGCCTTGTAAGCGCGTTTATTTTGGCGATATTCTGCGGGATATTGATGTACACCGCCGTTGAGAATGGCAGGCTTGCGAATACGCAGGACGGTCACGTTGAAAAGACAATAGGCACAATTTTGTGCATTATGGTGTTTATTTTGTGCGGATTTAACCACTGCATAGCCGATATGTTCTACATATTCGTTTCGGGAACGCTAACGCAGGCGGGCGCATATCTTCCTATAGTAATTCTCGGAAATTCTTTAGGGGGAATGATTATACCGCTGCTTAAAAAGCTGACGGTAAAATAAAGCAATATAACAAGCCACGCCTGTTATCTGTTTACAGGGTATAGTGTTAAGTGTAAAGTATTATAAAACGCCCCCGCCGTTCGGCGGGGGAAACGCTTTTATTTAGTGTGTCAACGCCTTGACCCGCAGACAATCTTTCCGCGCGTAGCGCGCACATTAACTAGCTACTAACAACTATTCTCTAACAACTGCGCGTCCACGCGCTCTTACCTCTTACTTCTTGTAGCTTACCTCTCCTCCACTATTTCCTCTATAGTAAACGTCTTATTGGATAATCCAAAGTAATAATTTACTGTTTCGGCGGTGAATTTGTATACGCAGTAATCGTCGTCGTCAACGCCTTTTGGATAGTAAATCTCACAGCCGTTTCGCCAGAGCATTGCTTTCGTGTCGTGGTCGGTGCATACCTCGATAGTACCCGTAAAAAGCGCGCCTTTGTACTTGTCCTTTGTATCATCGACGTAATAAACGCACGCTTTCGGGTTCGCAAGGAACTGTTTGACGCGCTTTGAACTGTAATTCGTGGAAAAGAAATGCGTTACAAGCGAGCGCTTGTCCTCGTCCTCAAGCACGAGCATTCCCTTTATTTGAGGAAAGCCGTTTTCGTTTACAGAACCCACATACGCAACGTTTGCGGTTTCGCGCAGGGCGCGTATTTCCTTTTTAATTTTTCCGTCCATTTTCATTCTCCTTTTCGAGTAGATTTTCAAGAATTTTCCCAAGAGCCGATTCAAGGGCGAGTATTTCATCTTCGCTGAACCCCCTGTAAAAGATTTCGTTCATTTTCGCGGAAACCTCGTCGTACTCTTTTTTCAGAGAACGCGCGCCCGCCGTAAGTCTTATCCGTACAGTTCTTCGGTCGGAACGATCGCTTTCGCGCGTAATATGCCCCGACTTCTCCAGTCTGTCAAGCATACTTGTAAGTGTGGTTTTGGCAAGCCCCGTTTTCTCCGACAGTTCCCGTATAGGAATGTCGTCCTTTTCCCACAATACGAACAGTATTCGTCCCTGAGCGCCGTTAAACTCGTTTATCCCGTATTCGCAGAGCAGTTTTTCAAACACACGACCCTGTATCTGCTTGATTTTCGTAATTAGAAACCCGCCGTTTGTCGTTTGCATTTTTTCACCTCCTACTATATAGTATAGTACTATATAGAACTTTTGTCAAGGGGTTTTTGAAAATTATTTTAATATAGAAAATTCCCGCCGAACGGCGGGGAAATCGCGGTAAAAAGCGAACCCCGCCGACGGCGGGGAACAGGCTCACTTAAACCAATTCCCCCGCCAACAGGCGGAGGAACGGTCTTTTGTTGTTTTTTGTTTATCTAGTCTATGTCTCCTAATGACTTTAAGTAATTCCGGCCTCTAGCCTCTAAATATCTAGCCCGCAGTATCTTATTTCTTACAGGGTAATCCGCTTGCGGATTACTCGCTAACTTCTTGCTTCTTCGCATTAGACATTGAACAAAAGCTCGTCATACGTCGGGTACGGCCAGTATTCTTCGCCTACTATCGTTTCAAGTTCGTCGGCTACCGCGCGCAAGGACTGCATTTTCTCGAATACATCATCGTGATAGAAACGCGCTTTCTTTTCCGCGTCGTCAATGCTCTGCGCCTGAACAATGCTGTCGGACAGAATGTACGCTTTCTCGCTTAAAGCAATCGTAAGTTCGTTTACTTTCTTGCAAATCGCAAGTTCCACATCGGGCTTTACGCCTACGGCTTTCTTGGAAGACGCTATGTCCGCTACGTCCTTGCCGAACTTCATAACGGCGGGGAGAATTTCGGTCTTTGCCATATCCGCGGCAGTCAGCGCCTCGATGTTGATAACTTTAGAGTAGTTTTCAAGCAGGATTTCTTGACGTGCGTGGAGTTCAACCTCGCTGTAAACGCCGAACTTCTTGAACAGGTCAACGTTCTTTTTCGCGGTAAGGCACGGAATTGCGTCCACCGTGGATTTTAAGTTCAAAAGTCCGCGTTTCTTTGCCTCAACGGGCCATTCGTCGCCGTAACCGTTGCCGTTGAAGATAACGCGCTTGTGTTTCTTTATCGTCTTTACAAGCAGGTCGTGCAATGCCTTGTTAAAGTCTTTCGCGCCTTCCAGCTTGTCGGCAAATTCCGTGAGGGAATTAGCAACGATAGTGTTCAAAATCGTGTTAGGTCCGCCGATATTCAGGTTAGAACCTACCATTCTGAACTCGAATTTGTTACCCGTGAACGCAAACGGACTTGTTCTGTTTCTGTCCGTGCTGTCTTTCGGAAATTCGGGGAGCGATGAAACGCCTACGTTGAACATCTGCTTGCCGTTGCCCGTGTACTCCTTGCCCTCAACAAGCGCGTCAACTACCGCCTGCAGTTCCTCGCCGAGGAAAATCGAGATGATAGCGGGGGGCGCTTCGTTCGCACCAAGACGGTGGTCGTTTCCGGGCGACGCTACGGAGAGCCTCAGCAGGTCGGAATACTCGTCAACAGCCTTGATAATCGCCGCTAAGAACGTCAAAAACTGCGCGTTCTGCATAGGCGAACGACCGGGGTCAAGCAGGTTCTGTCCGTCGTCCGTCGAAAGGCTCCAGTTGTCGTGCTTGCCCGAACCGTTTATACCCGCGAACGGCTTTTCGTGCAGTAAGCACACAAGACCGTGGTCAAGCGCCAGCTTCTTCATCATTTCCATAGTAAGCTGGTTCTGGTCGGTCGCGAGGTTTGCGGGCGCGTAGATAGGCGCGTTTTCGTGCTGTGACGGAGCGACTTCGTTGTGCTTTGTCTTTGACGTAATGCCGAGTTTCCACAAATGCTCGTCTAAGTCTTTCATGTAATCCGCGACGCGCTCTTTAATCGAGCCGAAGTAGTGGTCCTCAAGTTCCTGACCTTTCGGAGCGGGCGCGCCGAAAAGCGTTCTGCCCGTGAAAATCAAGTCTTTACGCTGGTCGTAGGTTTCTTTATTTACAAGGAAATATTCCTGCTCCGCGCCGACGGTCGCAACAACGCGCTTGCTTGTCGTGTTGCCAAATAAGCGGAGAATACGAAGTGCCGCGTCCGATACAACGTCCATTGAACGCAAAAGCGGGGTTTTCTTGTCAAGCGCCTCTCCCGAATAGGAATAAAACGCTGTCGGGATATACAGTGAACCCTCTTTTACAAACGCGTAGGAAGTAGGGTCCCACGCCGTGTAACCGCGAGCCTCGAATGTCGCTCTGATACCGCCCGACGGGAAACTTGACGCGTCGGGTTCGCCTTTGACAAGTTCCTTGCCCGAAAACTCCATTATAACAGTACCGTCGCCCATAGGGGAGATAAAGCTGTCGTGCTTTTCGGCGGTAATGCCCGTCATCGGCTGAAACCAGTGTGTGTAGTGGGTAGCGCCTTTTTCAATCGCCCAGTCTTTCATTGCCGAGGCAACTACGTCGGCTATCGACACATCGAGTTCCTTGCCCTCCGCGATAGTCTTTTTAAGCGTCTTGAACACGTTTTTCGGCAGGCGCTGTTTCATTGTTTCCTCGTTGAACACGTCAATGCCGAACTCCTCAACAACGTTGAATTTCTCGTCAGAACGTTCCATTTTAGCTGTTATTTCCATAAGTCTAATCCTTTCTTTAACGGAAAAACTCCGAAATAATAAAGGGGCAGCCCCCAAGACCGCGCGCCCCGCTTTTTCGACAGAACGCCCTCTGATCTCAGAAGAAACCCCATTGTTCCTACATCTATTATTATAGCCCAAATCCCGCGTTTTGTCTATTGCTTAATTGCACAAAAAACCGTATAATTTGCGGGGCTTTTAAGAGAAAGTACACAAAAATCCGCCCCGAAAATGCAATTTCACGACTGCGAAAAATTCTTTTTACCCCAGATAAGCACGGGATAAGCGGGAGATTTTGCAAGTTTAAAGCGAGGATAATGCAAAAAGCTCCCCGCCGTTCGGCGGGGGCGTTCTAATCAAAAGACAATCTTTCCGCGCCCGCAAGGGCGCAACTTTATTCATACTATACACTCAGCACTCTTAACTATAAACTGTTATGTAGCCCGCGTTTTGCGCGGAGCGCAAAACTGCACCGCGCCAGCGGTGCAAATTCGCCGTAGGCGAATGCGGGCGTACGGGCAAAGGCGCGTACACGGTCGGCGCAGGCGCGTTAATACGCGGGACGGTAAACTATTGCGGGATAAGGGAATGGGGCGCTTGAATTGAGCCACGCCAAACGCCCCGCCGACGGCGGGGCGTATTAATTAAAGGACAATCTTTATTGTGCGCGGAGCGCACACAAAAACTAACAGGGTAATCCGCAAAGCGGATTATTCGCTAACAACTATTCTCTAATTACTACCCGTTTCTGCGAGCCTATAAACATATCCCATTATCGCCCAACGGTATTTCGTGGTCCAGCCCCACAAACTTCCCGTTTTCCTGCCAGAGTACTTCTTTGACGAAGTTGTACTTTTCCGTGTCCCATGTCGTGAAGTCGTCAAGCACCAGACCGCCGGTGTCGCCCGAATTGGCGTTGTAGCACCAGAACGTGTGGTTTATGCGGTATTCCTTGATAAGCTGCCGCATATACGTCATCCATTTAAGGTTCGGTTCGCGCATAAAACCGCCCCATTCGCCGATAAGCAGGGGAGCGATGTTGTCCTGCTGAATGTAAAGCCAGTTGTCCTGCCAGCAGTCTTTTTTAAGGCTTTCGTAGGTGAAATCGCCCTTGAACCACGGCTGTTCGTAGACGGTAGGTCCGTAGTCGTGCGGGGAGTAGACGAGTTTGTTCTGATATTTGCCTAAGTTTACGGGGTAATCCCGCACACCGCGCAGGTTACCGCCCCACCAGTTGAAATAGTAGTCCTCGCTGTCTTGGGAAGAATAGTTGCCGTTGTTTTTAGAGTAAATCTCCGTTCCCTCAACCATAATAAGCACGTTCGGATTTTTCGCGAGAATACGCGCCGCGGCTTGCTCTGCCGTGTATTTCCAGTTGTTTTTATCCGTGGAATTATTCCAGATAGCCGCCGCAGAACCCTCGTTCGGCTTGCCGTGCGGTTCGTTTTTAATATCTATCGCGATTATCGTGTCATTGTCCTTGTAGCGGTCTGCAAGCCATTCGAGCGCGTGATAGTAGTCCTCAACGGACACTTTATCCGTGTACCACAAGTTTACGTTATGACCCATAGCGTTTGTTTCCGCGCAATGAATGTCGGGCATTACTTTCATACCGTTCTCTTCGGCGAGTTTCAGAAAGTAATCGAATATCTGCAGGCTGTTCATATCGTTCAGTTCGGGGTTTGACGCGTTGTTGTAGTTCGCTTTCGGATATTCGCCGCGCGACCATTGGTTTAAAAGTTCCGCGGAAATCGGCACTCTGATAAGGTTGAAACCGTGGTCGGCTATCGCTTTTACCGAACCGCGCAGTTGACTGTTCCACAAGCCGTCAAACGTGTTTGTACCCGTGTTGTAGCCGAACCAGTTCACACCTGTTATCCAGACTTCCTTGCCGTTCTTGTCGAGTATTTTATTGCCGTCCGTATGTAACCAGTCGTCGCCCTGAACCGCCTTGTCGGAGCGTTTTAAAAGCGCGGCAACGTCCTCCGACGGCGCGGGGTCGTTCTGATTTTTGTCGCTGTTGTTTTGAGAATTGTTTTGCGTATTATTTTGAGAAGTATTCTGCGAAGTGTTTTGCTGATTATTTTGCGAACCGCCGTTCGTTCCGCCGTTCGTTCCGCCGTTCGTTCCGCCGACATTCCCGCCGTTCGGTGTGAACGCCGTCGGACTTGCGTAGTTAAACCCTGCGGTTACGCTCCCGCCTGCGGGGATATTGCCGTTGTAGTCGGCGTTCGTGACCTTGACGGTCGTTCCGCTGACGCTGAAATTCCCGTTCCAACTGCTTGTTATAGTAAAGCCGTTCGGCACGGTAAACGAAACGTTCCACGAGGACACGGCGTTTCCGCTTGTATTAGAGATTTTAAGCTCCGCACTTCCGCAGGAGTTTCCGTTTTCTTCCCACGAGTTCCCCGCGCTCCATTCAACGGTCAACCCGCCGTTGCTTGACGTACCGCCGTTATTACTTCCGCCGTTTGAACTGCCGTTGCTTGTGCCTGCGCTGACCCCACCGCTTATTGCGCCGTTGTTTCCCGCGGAACTGTCCGTACTGCTCCCGCTGTTCACATCGCCCGTACTGCCTGCGCTGTCGGTACTTTCCAAAGCGGAACTCTCGCTGATGTTATTACTTGACGAACTTGACGAAACAGCCGTACTGTCAGAACCTGTCGTACTTGACGAACTGACTGAACTGCTATAAACGCTTGACGAGGTGCTTTCGGCGCTTTCACTTGACGTTTCGCCGAGCGAAGTATTCTTGCTTGAACACCCCGAAAGCATTACCGCGCCAATCAGAGCGAACGAGCATATGTATTTAATGTATTGTTTCATATTAATCACCGTCCAAATTAAAATTAAACGTTTTAACTAAAAGACAATCTTTCCGCGCGGAGTAAGCGCGGGAAAAGGGCAGTTTTTTTTACCTAGGCAATCAACGCGTTGACCACAGGGCAACCTAGCCCGCGTTTTGCGCGGAGCGCAAAACAACGGCGCGTAAGCGCCGTTAATTCGCCGTCAGGCGAATTGCGGGCGGTCGGGCAACAGGCGCGTACACGGTCAGCGCAGGCGCGTTAATACGCCGTGTTCTAAGGGATTGTGCGGTATGTCGCGGGGCGTTTGAGTTTAGCCACCCAAACGCACGATAACGCGAACGACCTCGCGCCTTAAAGACAATCTAATCCGTCCGCCGTAGGCGGACACAATTGCTATGCACTCAGAACTGTGCACTATAAACTGCGAAACGCGCTCTTCCTTATAGCTAGTTTCTAATAACTATTTAATTACACAATTTCTCCCCGACTGTTTCGCCTTGTACAGTTTTTCATCGGCAGCTTTAATATTATCCTCAGCGGATAACGAAAAATCTATCTCCGTACACCCGAAACTCATCGTCATTTTAATCTCCGTACCCTCAAAAACGCAGACGGAGTTCATAATGCGCTGACGGATTTTTTCCGCAGCCGCCGCGTCGGAAAGCGCCGAGTTTGGTTATCAGCCTGAAAATCTCGAAGTGGTTATCCTTTGCCGAACTCTCGGTAGTACACATCTCCTGATATAGCTTGTGCGTAATGTCAAGTATGTTGTCAAGCATTTGCACTTTGTGTTCGTTGGTTTCCATAATTGTCTCCTAGTTACATTATATTATTATCATAACATAAATTGGAAAGTAAATCAAGGGGGTTTTTACAATTTATAGTTAATAGTTAAGAGTGCATAGTATGAATAAAGTCGCCCGCTCTCGCGGGCGATTAGATTGTCCTTCTAGTAGCTAGAGATTAGAGGCTAGTAGCTAGTTTAGGTGTCCGCCTACGGCGGACGGATTAGATTGTCCTTGGGTCGGAACGCCCTGACAACGTGGTGAGGTCTGGCGTTGCTCAATTCAAGCGCCCCGCGCTCTTATCCTGCGTTAGCCTGCCGTTCCGCGTATTAACGCGCCTGCGCCGCCATATACGTGCCTTTGCCCGTACGCCCGCAATTCGCCTGCGGCGAATTAACGGCGCTGTCGCGCCGTTGTTTTGCGCTCCGCGCAAAACGCGGGCTGCATAACACAACGCCCCGCCAACGGCGGGGAAAATGCTTATATTTTTGCCGTTCCCGCCAACGGCTGGGAACGGCATATTACTATTCGCTTTACATTGTAAACTATAAACTGTTAACGGCGGGGCGGGGGATTAACTAATAACTAAAAACCATTCTCTGTAAACTATCTATCAGCATGCTGAATTTTCTGCGTGGTCATCGACTTCGGCTCTGAGCATTTCTTCGATTTCATCGGCGGTGCGGGGTTTGCTGTAGTAGTAGCCTTGCGCCAGATCGCACCCTAAGTCGGTCAGCAGCTTGCTCTGCTCGTCGGTTTCTACGCCCTCTGCCAGGACTACCATTTTCATTGCCTTGCACATCGCGACTATCGCGCTTGTTATCCTGCGGGAAGTGTCGTTGTCGTTTACGTCACATACAAGACTTCTGTCGATTTTCAGCACGTCAAACGGTATAGCCTTCAGCGACGCGAGCGACGAATACCCCGTCCCGAAATCGTCCATTGAAATAGATACGCCGAGCGCGTGAACCTTGTTCAGCACGTTTACCGTGTGTTCAACGTCCGTCATCGCCATAGTTTCGGTCACTTCTATTTCAAGGCATTGCGGGTCAAGTTTCGTTTCATCAAGCGCCTTGACGATGGTCGCGTAGATGTCCGTCTTTACAAACTGCGCCTGCGACATATTCACGGAAATTTTAACGGGCGGCAAGCCTTTGTCCTGCCAAATCTTTCCTTGACGGCAAGCCGTGAACAGCCCCCATTCGTCTATCTTAGTGATTATTCCGAACTGCTCCGCAAGCGGGATAAAATCGCACGGCGGGACAAGTCCCTTTATCGGGTGGTGCCAGCGGATAAGCGCCTCTACGCCGATTATTTTTCCAGTCTTAAATTCGACCTTTGGCTGGTAGTAAAGTTCAAACTGTCCGTTGTCGAGCGCGTTCAGCATTTCCGTGCGCATTATCTCGTTTTCGACCATACGCTGTTCCATATCTCCCGAAAACTCCGAAACGCGCTGATCATCGGCGTGCGTTAAAAGGCACAAATTCGCCTTGTTGAACAGCGTGTAGATGTCATCTTGACCGTCGAAAATGCATACGCCCGCGTAATAATTCACCTGATCGCGAACAGACGCGTTTGCGATGTACTGCGGAAATGTTTCGGCGAACTGTTCCGCGAGTTCCTCGGAGGTACGCCCGCGCAGTCTTGTGAGAAACGCGAAGTCGTCCGTGTCAACTCTGCCGATAACATCGCCCTTTCCCGCGAGTGAACGCAGCGTTTTCGCGAACGCGCACACCACATCATCGCCGTCGGCAGTACCGTAAAGCGTGTTGATAAGCCGAAGTTTGTCAACGTCGAACACGACAAGCGCGACTTCGCCGTGCTTGCTTTTGTCGAGTTTGTCAAGCGCCGACTGCCCTTGCATGAAAAAGCTGGCGCGGTTCAAAAGCCCCGTCATTTCATCGAAATTTATGCGTACACGTTTTCCCGACATATATGCGTATTTTAACATCAAAATCAACGCGAAAATGCAAACCACCAAAAACGCGTTTACTATTATTAATGCGATTTCCAAATTAAAAGACCCCTTTCAGGACCTTCCCCAATTTATTTTCTGTCTATCTAAATAAAAGTATATCACAATTCCGACAAAATTTCAACACATTTTTGCTCGATTTTATCTATTTAGCATAATTTTGGCGGTTTTGCTATATTCTCTTGTGCAAAAGCGGGTATTGTGTTATATAATTTTAGGCATAATGCACAAAATTCCGCTTTGCGTTTTATGGAAAGTAAACGATTACATAGAGAGGTAGCGGTTAGAAGTAAGAGATAAGAGGTAAGGGGTAAGAGAGAGTAGTTAGAGAATAGCGCGGGTAGTAGCTAGAGAATAGTTATTAGTAGCTAGAGAATAGTTATTAGTAGCTAGTTTATGTGTCCCCCTACGGGGGACAATAAAGATTGTCTTAGGGTCAAGACGTTGATTGTCTTGGGAAACCAACGCCCCGCCGTCGGCGGGGCGCTGCGGTAGTGCAGCCCGCGTTTTGCGCAGCGCGCAAAACAACGGCGCGACAGCGCCGTTAATTCGCCGATAGGCGAATTGCGGGCGTACGGGCAAAGGCGCGTACACGGTCGGCGCAGGCGCGTTAATACGCGGGGCGGTAAGCTAACGCTTGATAAGGGAATGGGTCGCTTGAATTGAGCAACGCCAAACGTCCCGCCGACGGCGGGGCGTAATGACCCGCAGGTCTTACCTCTTACCTCTAACATCTTACTTCTTTGCGAAAACGCTGTGACCCAATAACTAACTACTAACAACTATTCTCTAGCTACTGCGCCCCCGCGCTCTCTTACCGCTTAAACCTCTCCATAATATGCAACGCTGTCTTAATTCCATCAACCGCCGCGCTCATAATCCCGCCCGCGTAACCTGCGCCCTCTCCGCACGGGTAGAGGTTCGCGACGGACAGCGCCTCGCCGTTTGCTCCGCGCGGTATGCGAACAGGGGAGGAGGTTCTGCTTTCAACGGCGGTGAGTACGCTGTCGCTGTCCGCAAAGCCGTGTATCCTGCGGTCAAACTGCCGTATTCCCTTGCAAAGCAAATCCGCGATATAAGGCGGGAAAAGTTCCCTGAAATCACACGGCGAAACGCCCAGCGGGTACGTCGGAACTACCCGTCCGAGCGTGAACGCATTAGAGCCTGCGATAAATTCGCGCGTAAGCATTGCGGGCGCAGTACCGCTTTTCCCGCCGAGCGCGAACGCCTTTTCTTCGAGGGCGCGTATAAATTCCACACCCGAAAGCGGGGTTACTCCGAAATCTTCGGGGGAAACAGATACCAAGACCGCGCTGTTCGCGTTTTTTCCCGCGCGGTCAAAGTAACTCATACCGTTTGTGACAACCGTGCCGTTCGCGCTCGCGGACGCGGTTACATAACCTCCCGGACACATACAGAACGTGTAAACGCCGCGCCCGTTCTCGCGGTAGGACAGCGCATATTCGGCGGGCGGGAGCGCTTTGTGACCCGCAAATTTCCCATAGAGCGCCCTGTCAATGTCCGCCTGAAGATGTTCTATCCTAGCGCCGACTGAAAACGCTTTCGGCACGAGTTCAACGCCGTTTTTCATCAGCATTTCAAACGTATCGTGCGCCGAATGTCCTATGCAAAGCGCGAGCGCACCGCACGGAATTTCCGCTCCGCGCACTTTAACGGCGCGGATTTTCCCGTTTTGAATGTGAATATCCTCGGCGCGTGACAAAAACCGCACCTCGCCGCCGAGTTCTATTATACGTTCGCGCAGATTTTTAACAACGCCGCGCAGTTTATCCGTGCCGATATGCGGTTTTGCGTTTGTCAGAATATCATCGGGCGCGCCAAATTCGCACAGCTTTTCAAGAACGCGTTCGCATAACGGGTCGTTAATGCGCGTCGTGAGTTTGCCGTCGGAGAACGTTCCCGCTCCGCCCTCGCCGAACTGCACGTTCGTTTCGGTATCGAGTATTCCGCGCGTTTGGTACTGTTCAACAACGGCAATTCGCTCGTCCATTTCCGCGCCGCGCTCAAGTACAATAGGCTTGTAGCCGAACTCGCACAACGTCAGCGCGCAGAACATTCCCGCAGGACCGAACCCCGCGACGATGATTTCGCCGTCAAGCGGTTCGGTTCCAAATTCCACGGTAAGCGGAGTTTTATCGACAAAGCGAACGCTGACCTGTTTTTCGGCAAGCGTGCGTTCCTTTTCGGGGTTTTCGAGTTCAAAATACACGGAGTTTACAAAGCAAATCCCGTGCCGAGCGTCCACCGACGAGCGGTAAAGTTTCGCAGTTTTGATTTCGTTTTTTGAAAGCCCCAGCGCCCGCCGAGCGATTGAAACGGCGGCGGTTTTAGGCTCGTCGAGAGTTGTTTTGATTTGAGATACGATAATCGGCATACTATCCACCTTGAAAGCAAGCTACTAGTAGCTAGAGAATAGTTGTTAGTAGTTAGCGAGTAATCCGCAAGCGGATTACCCTATTGTGCGCGCTCCGCGCGCGGAAAGATTGTCTGCGGACTAATACGCCCCTGCATTGCGGTGCAGGGGTTGCTTTTGCCTAGACAATCAACGCTTGGACCTTAAGACAACCTAGCCCGCGTTTTGCGCGGAGCGCAAAACAACGGCGCGACAGCGCCGTTAATTCGCCGTAAGGCGAATTGCGGGCGGTCGGCAACAAGCAAGTACACGGTCGGAGCAGGCGCGTTGATACGTTGGACGGTGAACTAATGCGGGATAAGGGCAAGGGGCGCTTGAATTGAGCCACCTAAACCGCACAGTAAAGTGAACAACGCATTGACCCAAAGACAATCTAATATGTCCGCCGTAGGCGGACACATTATACTGTGCCAGCGTTTTCCGCAAAGCGGATAATGCGTGCACTCTTAACTATAAACTGCGAACCAAATACTATTATTCATCTTCAAGCAACGCCGCCGAAATAGTAAGTTTATAATGCCCGCTCACCCAGCAGTCCTGTTTTGCGCCTTTTATCTGCACCGTGGCATTAACGTCAAGCGAACCCTCGTGTATCTGAACGCCTAAGAGGTTCACGTTTGCGGTAATGTCCGACGGCGCTATGGACGCCAGACTTTCGGCAGGACCGATTACAGTCACGTCAAGCGACTGCGTTATCAAGTTTACGTCAAAGTTGTCGGGCTTGTTGGAGATTGTGATATTTTCGGACGGAATTGAGAACGTCTGTTTGTCGTAGCCCTCAAAGTCCCATTCGATACGCGCGTTCGATATTCCCGAAAGGTTTTTGTAGCCTTCGGGTATCGGTATCGGAATGTAAGATACAGTTTCCTGCGCGGTATCGGTCGCCGTGTTCAGCGTGATGTCGGCGAGGTCGATACTGCCTATCTCGAACGCCGAGATGTTGTTTATCGACTCGTCGGGCGCGGCAACGGTTATCGTTTCGGGCGTTATCTTGAACTTCAAGCTGTCCGAATTGAAGTTCGTCGGCGCGTTTATTATCGTGAATTTAAGCGGGAGTTCCTTTTGCTTGAATATCGGGATATTCACCGTGACATTATCCGTTGACAGTGTGAAACCGTCCGTGATTTGCCCGTTCGCGCCGTAAACGAGAATTTCACTTCCCGTCTGTTTCGATTCGGAAATATTCCCGTGAAGTGTGCTTTTTGCCTCTACTTTCGTAATCTTGTTGATTATTCCCGCAGGACCTTTGACCGTGATGTTCGCGGGGGAGGCGGTTATCGTGTCGAGATAGTATTCCGCGGGCAGGCTGATGTCAGCCGTACCGACTACGGGGAACTCCTTGGAAACAATCTCGTCGAGCGTTACCGAAAGCTGTTCGGGCTGGATCTGCGTAATCGACAAGTCGCGGTTGGATTTTGACGTTACTTTAAGCGGGAGAGTGTACGTTCCCGCCGAACGCACCGACGAAAGGTCAACCTCCGCCGTGAAATCATCAGCGGATAAGTCGCTTATATCGTAGCGCTTTCCCTCTATTCTCGCGGTCACCTTGTCCATTATCTCGCTTGTTATCTGGAGATTATTCTGCGACATATATTCGGTAGGCTGAGCCGTGATGTCAATTCCGCTTATGTTGTTGGAAATCGTGTCGAAAGTAAGCACGGAAATGACTATCCACAAGGAGCAGGCGATAATAAACGCGACTATAACGGTTTTGTAGTTCTTTTTAAATCCGCTTATGAAATTCAGCAAAATTGTTTTCACTTAGCACCCTCCTTACTTTGCGGCTTTGCGCTGTCGTTTCTTCTTGCTTATGACTGCGCCGGGCATATACTTGCGAAGTATCGTGATAAGGCTTTCGCGCGTCTGTTCGCGGGAGAGCTGTCCGTCAAGCGCAACGGAAATCGTTCCCGTTTCTTCGGATACTACAATGACAAGCGCGTCGGAGTTTTCGCTCATACCGACCGCCGCCCTGTGGCGGGAACCGAGGTCGGTTGTGAGATACTGGTCTTTCTGCGTATTCGGCAGAAAGCACCCCGCCGCGTAGATACGAAAGTTTCTGATAATCACCGCGCCGTCGTGGAGCGGGGCTTTGTTATAGAAAATATTGCAGAACAATTCGGGTTCACATTCGGCGTTAATTACGCTTGTCGTTTCTTTTTCGATAATTTCGCCGAGCCTTGTGTTGCGTTCGATAACGATAAGCGCGCCCGTCTTGCTGTCGTGCAGGCGAGAGCAAGCCTCGGCGATACCGAAGATAGCCTTGTCGCGGTCTGATGTGGTTTTATCGGACGTTACCGCGAGTGTAGTCACCTTAGCGCGTCCGACCTTTTCGAGTATTCGTCGAAGTTCGGGCTGGAACACGATAATAAGCGCGATTATTCCCGCCTGCATAAAGTTATCGAAGAAATACCCCATAACTTTCAAGTCGAACGACTTTACCACAATAAACACGATAAGCAGCAGCAAAATACCCTTGAGCAGCTGCATAGCGCGCGTTTCGCGCATTAGTTTTATAAACGAGTATATCAAAAACGTGAGGAGCAGTATGTCCAGCACGTCAAATATCGTTATCGAACGGACAATACGCAGAAAATTCCCGAAAATGTCCTCGATGTATTTAAATGCACCCATATGGAACTGCTCCTTTCAGATGTAAGATATAAGATGTAAGAGGTAAGAGCGCATAACCGCGCAGTAGCTAGAGAATAGCCGAGTTATCCGCTAGAGATTAGTTTAGATGCGCCCTATCGGGCGCATATTAGATTGTCTGCGGACTAATACGCGCCTGCGCTTATTCCTCGTCAAGCATTTTTAGAATTTCTTCATGTGTAACAAAATTGCCGTTTTTCAAATCTTCTTCTGCCTCTTTCATACTTTCGCGCTCGGCGGGCGTTACTTTAGTGAAGTCGGGATCCCACGCCAAATATACGCGTCTTATCATTTCGTAAATCAAATTCCGCTCATTATCCGGCAATTGTTCAACCAATTCAATCATTTCTTTAGGGTCATATGACATAATAAACAGCTCCTTTCACTTGTAAACGTCTCCGCGCACGCCAATTTCAATTACCCAAACATACACACTTCCGTCGTCAAGGTATTGAAAAATAACGCGGTATCTGCCTACTCTTAACCTTTTTCTGCCGTCAGAAAATCCATTTAAAGTTTTTATATCACCTCTGGGAGGATTTTCGGCTACTCCCTCTAAGGCTTTTGTGACAAGTCTCGCCACATCTTTTGGCAATCGTTTAAGGTCTTTTTGCGCTTTCTTTGAATACTCTATTCTCATAGCGAATTATTTTCTTTCTTCGCCGCGTATGAAAACAGCCAGCGTATTCGGACCCGCGTTACAACTAACCACAACGCCCATTTTCTCCACCATCGCGGGCGGGTAGCCGATTTTCTTGGTCAGTTTGTCGATGAACTCTTTGTCGAGTTCAGGGCGGGTCGTTGTGATTATAGAGTACGGGGTTTTCGGGGTCATACGCGCCGTAACATATTCTACTGCCGCGTCAATCGCCGCCTTTTCGCCGCGCGCTTTCTTTACGACTTCCGTTACTTCGTCATAAAGCGTGATAATCGGTTTCAGACCCATAAGTTCGCCTAAAAACGACGCCGCCGCGGAAATTCTGCCCGATTTCTTCATATGGCGCAAATCAAAGCCGATAAGATACGCTTCAACGTGGCTTGCCCAATCTTCAAGATACTTGACGACGCTTTCAACGCTCTGTCCCTCGGCTAACTTCTTGCACCCCTCAACGACCGCGTAGCCGTAACCTAAGGAGTAGTTTCTGCCGTCTACCACATACACTTTCAGTTCGGGGAGTTCGTCCTTGATGTTGTCGGCGGCTATTACTGCCTGCGCATACGTCTGCGAGCCGTGCGAGTCGATAACGTCAACGATTATCGAGCGCACTCCGTCCTCGTACAGTTCGCGGTACTTGTCCTCAAACTGTAACTGCGTTATCTGCGAATGTTTGGGTATTTCCTCGTTCTCTTTGAGGACTTTATAAAAATCCTCAATGTTGATTTCCTGTCTGTCAAGTTTTGTTTCGCCGTTATACGTCACGGCGAACGGCATAACAACGAGGTAATCTTTCCATTCGCTTTCCGCCTGCGCGGAAATGTCGCACCCGCTGTCCGTGATAATTCTTACGTCCTTGTTCATAGTTTTTGTCCTTTCGTTTATATTATTAATCTTCGGCTTTTGACCAGTCAAATTGTGTGAGATTTCCGAAGTTTTGAAGTTCGGGGAAATTCCATTGCCTTAATACTTCATACGCCGCGATTGCAACGCTGTTCGAGAGGTTAAGACTGCGCCTGTTCGGTATCATCGGTATTCTTACGCACTCGCTCTTGTGTTCAAACAGCAGGCTTTCGGGCAGTCCCTTGTCCTCTCTGCCGAACACGATAAAGCATTTGTCGGGGTATTCGGCTTGCGTATAAGTATTTTGCGCCTTTGTCGTGAAAAACCTGTAAACGCCGTCGGTTTTCTTAAAAAAGTCCTCAAAGCCGTCATAATAAGTGATGTCGAGATAACTCCAGTAATCCAGCCCCGCGCGTTTCAGGTGCTTGTCATCGGGAGTGAACCCCATAGGCTTTATTAAATGCAGCCGAGCGCCCGTCACGGCGCAAGTCCGCGCGACATTCCCCGTGTTCTGCGGAATTTGAGGCTCGGCGAGGACAATATTCAATTGCACATAAACCACCCCAACTTATAGTATAGCACACTTTTATTGATTTGTAAAGCACTTTTCCCAAAAAAAGGTGGATTATTGGTTTAAGGCGGAACGGCTGGAGGATAGAGGTGGTTATTCCCGCTATACGGGAATAACCGGAGGACAGAGGCTGGATTTCAAAGTGTCCGCTCTCGCGGGCGATTAGATTGTCCTTCTAGTAGCTAGAGATTAGAGGCTAGTAGCTAGTTTAGGTGTCCGCCTACGGCGGACGGATTAGATTGTCCTTGGGTCGGAACGCCCTGACAACGTGGTGAGGTCTGGCGTTGCTCAATTCAAGCGCCCCGCGCTCTTATCCTGCGTTAGCCTGCCGTTCCGCGTATTAACGCGCCTGCGCCGCCATATACGTGCCTTTGCCCGTACGCCCGCAATTCGCCTGCGGCGAATTAACGGCGCTGTCGCGCCGTTGTTTTGCGCTCCGCGCAAAACGCGGGCTGCATAACACAACGCCCCGCCGACGGCGGGGCGTATTAAACCAAAGACAATCTAATCCGTCCGCCGTAGGCGGACACAATTACTATGCACTATTAACTATTAACTATAAACTGCGGAAAGCGCTACCCCTCGTTCGCAATTTCTTCTATAATTCCTCGTATATCATCAACTCCCTCTCCCGTTTCAGCGGAGAACTCAATTATCGTAATATCCTCGGCGCACGGCAGTTCTTTAAGCAATGCGGTACGGCGTTCGGCGCGCTGATTTTTCGTCAGCTTGTCAGCCTTTGTAAGCACCACGACAAACGGAAACCCGCCGTCTATGAAATAATTCACCATAGCGAGGTCGTCGGCGGTCGGCGGGTGACGGAAGTCTATTAGCTGAAATATCAGCGAAAGTTCCCGCTGTGACGCGAGATAACCGCCGATAAGCCTGTTCCAGCCCGCTTTTTCCGCTTTAGAAACCTTTGCGTAGCCGTAGCCGGGGAGGTCGACTATGTGGATATTTTCGAGTTCAAAGAAGTTTATTGTCGCGGTTTTCCCCGGAGTAGCCGACACCCGCGCGAGGTTTTTACGGTTGAATATCTTGTTGATAAGCGAACTTTTCCCGACGTTGGAGCGCCCCGAAAACGCAATTTCGGCGCAGGTACTTTGCGGGATTTGCTCGAATTTCCCGTAGGAAGTGAGGAATTTCGCGTTGTTGTAATTCATATATAATACCTTTCAATGGTTGAGAAACATTTCCCCGCCTACGGCGGGGAGATGCTAAAGGATAATTTTGCACTAATCGCAAGTGAGTTTTTTGGAGTATTTCCTCGTCTACGACGGGAAATACTTAGAATTTTTACACCAAAATCGTCTTGCGCACTCTTTCCGTTTTCTTGCGTATTGCCTTGCCTTGCGGTTCGTCTGCTTTGTCTTTGGCTAGCGTGCAGTTATCGCGGACTAGCGCGGTTTCAAGCACCGTTTGAATGTTTTCGGCGGGTACAAAGCGGATATGCTCCTTTACCTTTTCGTCCACTTCCTCAAGGTCGGGAACGTTGTCCTGCGGTATACATACGGTTTTAATTCCCGCGCGGTACGCCGCCATGGATTTCTCTTTCAAACCGCCTATCGGGAGGACTTTCCCGCGCAGGGTAATTTCCCCCGTCATCGCCACATCACGGCGAACGGGCATACCCGAAAGCGCCGATACAAGCGCGGTCGTCAGCGTAACGCCCGCAGACGGTCCGTCTTTCGGAACCGCTCCCTCAGGCGCGTTGATGTGAATGTCCTTGTCCTTGTAGAAATCGGGGTCGATGTTGTAGTCTTTCGCTAGTGAACGTGTAAGCGACACCGCGATTTTCGCGGACTCTTTCATCACATCGCCGAGTTGTCCCGTAAACTCCGTCTTGCCCGTGCCGTCAAGCACGAGAACTTCGAGCGGAAGCATTGTCCCGCCGACGGAAGTCCACGCAAGACCGTTTACAAGACCCACTTCGTCGCCCTTTTCGAGAACTTCGGGCTTGTATTTTCTAACGCCTAAGAACTTCTCGATGTTTTCATCGGTAACTTTAACTTCATTTTCCCCCGACACGAGCATTTTCGCGGCTTTTCGGCAGATTTCGCAAATGCGCCGTTCAAGTTTTCTAACGCCTGCCTCGCGGGTGTAGAAGTCGATTATCGAGTACAAAGCCTTGTCGTTGATTTTCAGAACCTTAGAGCTTTCGCCGTTTTTCTTCAGCTGTTTCGGCACTAAATGCTTTTTCGCAATGTTGAACTTCTCCTCGCGCGTATAGCTTGAAAGTTCAATAACTTCCATTCTGTCAAGCAGCGGCGCGGGAATGGTAGAAATATCGTTCGCGGTCGTGATAAACAGCACTTCGCTCAAATCAATCGGAACTTCGAGGTAGTTATCGACAAACGCGTTGTTTTGCTCCGCGTCAAGCACTTCGAGCATTGCAGACGACGGGTCGCCTTTGTAGTCGCTCCCCATTTTGTCGATTTCATCAAGCAGAATAACGGGGTTTATGCTCTTTGCCTGCGTAAGCGCTTTGACTATACGCCCCGGCATTGCGCCGACATAGGTTTTTCTATGCCCGCGGATTTCAGCCTCGTCATGTACGCCGCCGAGCGAAATTCTCGCGTACTTTCTGCCGAGCGCGTCGGCAATCGAATGACCGATTGACGTTTTGCCGACTCCGGGAGGTCCGTAAAGGCAGATTATCTGCCCCTTGACGTCGGGAGCGAGCGCCCGCACGGACAGCAATTCCAAAATACGTTCTTTTACTTTCTGCAAGCCGTAGTGGTCGCGGTCGAGTTTTTTCTCCGCCTGCTCTATGTTCAGCTTGTCTTTCGTGCGCTTGTTCCACGGCACGGCAAGCACGGTGTCAAGATAAGTGCGAAGTACCGCCGATTCCTGCGACGAACCCGACATACGGCGCAGTTTTTCCGCCTCTTTTACCAGCCGTTCCTCTGTGCTTTCGGGGAGTTTCAGCGCTTTTATTTTCTCTATGTATTCGTCACATTCCTCCGTGGGGTCGTCGCCGTCGCCCAACTGTCTTGATATTGCCCGCATTTGTTCGCGCAGGTAATAATCGCGCTGGTTCTTGTCGATACTCTCGCGCACTTGGTCTTGTATCTCGATTTCCGTCATCATTATTTCTATTTCGTTTTCAATCATAGAAATAAGACGCTTAATTCTCTGTAAAATGCCGTTTGTTTCAAGGAGCGTTTGTTTATCCTCGACTTTCAGAGCAATATTAAACACGACTTTATCAAAAAGTCTTGCGCAGTCCTCTTCGGTAATTATGCTTTCATATAAATCCTTCGGCATTTTCGGGGAAATCTGCGCATACGCCTCGAACGCCTCTTTCAGCGCGCGCTTAGCCGCCGTTTGAGTTGACGGTGCAAGCGCGGTATCGCGGTAATCGTAGCGTTTTAACTCGTATCTTATGTAACTTCCGCTGAAATAGCCTTTTATTGCTTTAGCGCGGTAACGTCCCTCTACAAGTACGCGCGTTGTGCCGTCGGGAGTGGTGAGCAGCTGTTTTATCACGCCCACAACGCCGACGCTGTAAACGTCGTTTTCTGTCGGGGAATTTACCGCCGCGTCGCGCTGAGCGACAAGGAAAATCTCTCCGTTGTCCTTTGCCGCCGCTTTAAGCGCGCTGACAGAGCGTTCGCGTCCTACGTCGAAATGTAATACCATAGATGGGAAAACCACCAGCCCACGAAGTGAGATAGCGGGAAGAAACAAATTTTTCATAAATAACACCCTTTCCTGGAGCCGTGTATTATAAACACTTATTCTATTATACAACACTTTGCTGAAATTTTCAAGTACTAATTTTAGGCAGATGTTTAGAGAATAGTTGTTAAACGTCCCCTACGCGCACATATTGGATTTTCTTGAAGTTTTTTGCGTTGACACACTAGGATTACAATTTCCCCGCCTACGGCGGGGAAACAGCAACCCTTATTTCTTAAATACGTCTGAATGTGAACCCGTATTAACCAGCGTTAAAGTGATTGTGTCATTTTCAATCAAATAAACAAGAAGCCAGTCGGGTTTTATATGACATTCGCGATAGCCGGCGTAATTTCCCGACAAAACATGGTCTTTGTACTTCGCGTCGAGTTTTTTGCCTTGTCGGAGCATATCAATCACTTTGTCTAATGCTGAAATATCATATCCGCGTTTCTGTATCAGTTTATAGCTTTTCTTAAACGAACTGGTGTATTTAACGTCATATATCATTCGTTCAGAGCCTTCTTTAAATCTTCCATGTTGTCGTATCCCTTGACATTAGGGTCGCGGGAAATTCGTTTTGCCTCACGCATCGCCTCCAAGGTTTCCTCGCCCAGCGGCGGGAGTTCGACTTTAAAGGGCAGTCCGCCGTGAATAACACATTGGTGCAAAAACAAATTTACTGCGGACGACATATCAAGTCCAAGGTCTGCGAAAAGCGCTGTAGCCTCAGCCTTAATATCCGTATCAATACGAACCTGCGTAGGTGTTGTTGCCATAATATCATCTCCTTTCGGCTGCACTTATATTATACACCATTTGGTTTACGTTGTCAAGTAGTTGTTAGATATTAGTTTTAGTGTGCGTTGCAGGCGCGTAATGCCCCAAAGACAATCTTTCCTGTCCCCCGCAGGGGGACGCCAAAACTAACTACCAGAGGGTTATCCGCATAGCGGATAACCCGGCTATTCTCTAGCTACTACACGCGCTGCTCGCGCTCTTTAATTTCTGAATATCAAAGAGAACAGCCCGTAAATCAAAGGAACGTGCAGTATGTAAATCCACAGCGTAGCGCGTCCGACCGCGCCTAGCCACCTTGCGTGCGAATTGTAGAACATTTTCGGGGCGGAGCCGTTTTTGAACCAGTATCCTGCAAAACTCCCCGCGAGAAATACGAAAAACCACGGCATAAGCGGGAAATAGTCGGAATAAAAGTACTCGTAGGGAAGTATCCCCAGCGGATACAGAACTCCGACTTCGTGCGCCGCCGCAGGGAACTCCCACTTGAACGCGCCGCCAAATCCGAGAAACCCGTTCGGAGCGTTCCAGGTAAGCGCGGCAAACACCGCCGACAAAGCAAATCCGACAACGGCGGGTATTTTTTCCAATCCCCGTGAAAACAGTCCGTAAATCATCATCGAAACGCCGAGCATATGCAGTATGCCGAACACTATCTGCGACGAGAAAAACGGCACTATAAACGTTATCACCATACCGAGCAGAAAGCATTTCGCGCCGCGCCTTACATTGTCGTGCGAATATCGGCACATTATCCCCGATATGAAAATAAACGCTCCCGCGAAAATATCGCGTATTATGTTAAACCAGTCGTCAAAGAATATCGGCACGTTTACGCCGAATTCGTATTTCAAGCTAAACATCGCGTGGTACACTACCATACACAAAATCGCGAAACCGCGTATTTCGTCGAGCATATAAACGCGCCCGCTTTTTCCCGCGCTTTTCTCAGCCATTTCCCAAAACCCCTTTCAGAACTTACTTTACATTATATCACAATTAAATAAAAAATACAACCGTTTTTTCAACAACACGATTTTTTGGAAAAATACACTTTTCCCACTTGAAAAGTACAAATATTTGTGTTATACTGTAAATTGGGGTTATAGGTAGCGTTTGCTTACTTCTTATCTCTAACCTCTTATTTCTAACAGCTTACTTCTTAAAAGAAAAGGCATAATTTATGAATTACATTAAAATAGGCAACGTTTCTATAGCGCAAACCGCCGCGCTTGCTCCAATGGCGGGTTCTGCTGATTACGCTTTCCGAACTATTGCCAAAGAGTTCGGCGCTTGTTATTGCGTTGGGGAAATGGCTAGCGCTAAAGGGCTTTGCTACTCCGACAGAAAGACTGCGGAACTTTTGACCGTCACCGATGGGGAGCGCCCTATGGCGGTTCAGCTTTTCGGCGCGGAGCCTGATTTTATGGCGCGTGCGGTGAAGATTGCCGAAGAATACAAGCCCGATATTATCGACATAAACGCGGGTTGCCCTATGCCGAAGATTACAGGAGGGGGCGCTGGGAGCGCGCTGATGAAAACGCCCGCGCTTTTCGGGGAGTTGGTGAAATCCGCCGTGCAGTCGGCGAGCGTTCCCGTTACCGTGAAAATCCGCGCGGGTTGGAGCGCCGACAGCATAAACGCCGTGGAAATAGCAAAAATCGCCGAGGAAAACGGCGCGGCGGCGGTTGCCGTGCATGGGCGAACGCGCGAACAGCTATATTCGGGCAAGGCAGACCGCGGGATTATCAAAGCCGTAAAACAAGCCGTGAAAATCCCCGTTATCGGAAACGGCGATGTTTCTTCAGCCGAGGACTGCGCAGAGATGTACGAGCAGACGGGGTGCGACCTTGTGATGATAGGGCGCGGGAGTTACGGCAGACCGTGGCTTTTCGGACAGATTGCCGATTACCTAAACGGAAGACAGCCCCGCCGAGAACCTGATTTAGACGAAAAACTCTCGATTATGCGAAAATATATCGCGCTTTTGGTTAAAGACAAGGGCGAGTTTATCGGAATGAAAGAGGCAAGACGGCAGGCGGCGTGGTACATAAAGGGCATTAACAACGCGGCGGCTCTGCGCAATAAGTTTTCGGGGATAAACACGTTTGCGGATTTGGAGGAAATAATTCGCGAAATTACGCGGAATGCAGATTAGAACACGTTTACATTTATGCAAACGTCAGATTATATCAGAAAGTGAGCGAATATAATGCAGGAGTACAAAAACAAAATAGCGGGAATATGCTGTTTTAACGTCAAGGACGACCCCGTTTTAAACGGGTTTAAAATGCTGTTCGGGGGAAGTGCGGACGAAAGTTTCGAGGGCTACTCGCGGATAGTCGGAACGGTGCTTAAAAGCGGGAAAACTTTAGCCGAGTATTTCCATGATATGTTAGTGTTCTCAAATTCGCCTATTGTCACCGAGTTTGTTTTCGGCGATGTTTCGCAGGATATGGCGGCTTTGCGGACGGAGGCTATAAGCTACGACCTTGAGGTTCTGCGTTCTATCTGCGAGGAAACGGCGGCGCAAATTCAAATTCGGCTGAATACTTACTATGATACGCTTGATTTCGGTAAACTTCCGCTTTACGACAACGGCGTTTTCGATTATACTACGGCGTATTTTGTCGATTATTTTGCACAAAACGGGAGCGGTATGTTCGCTAAGTATAAGGCGTTCACCTACGACGGCGAACTTCACCCCGTAGAACACCCCGATACTGTAAAGCTGTCCGACCTCAAAAACTACGAGGAACAGCGCAAGCAGGTAATAGACAATACCGTGTGCTTTCTGTCGGGCAGACCCGCGCAGAATGTTCTGCTTTACGGCGACAGGGGAACGGGCAAGTCCTCGACCGTAAAGGCGGTTATGAACGAATCAAGACAGCTTAGAATGGTGGAAGTTGCTAAAAATGACATCGCACTCCTGCCGAAACTCTTTGAACTATTGCGCGAAGTGCCATTGCACTTTATCATACTTATAGACGATTTATCATTCGCCGAAAACGACGAGCGGTTCAGCATACTGAAAGCCGTCCTTGAGGGTTCGCTTGCCGCGAAACCCGATAATATCCTGATTTACGCGACAACAAACCGCAGGAAGATAATCCGCGAAACGATTGCGGAACGCGAAATATCGGGCGGCGACGCCATCGACGAAAGTATGTCGCTGTCGGACAGGTTCGGCTTGTTTATCACGTTCACAAAGCCGGATAAGAGCGTTTATCTAGATATAGTCAAGAAGTTAGTCGATGACAGGGGCATAGACGCTGACGAAGAAGAACTCTTCGCGGTGGCGGAGCGTTTCGCGCTGAAAAGAGGAGGACGTTCGCCGAGGACGGCGAAACAGTTCGTGGAGTGGATTGACGCAAAAATAGCTCTGGGCTTGTAGTTATATAGAGATATTGAGATTAGTAGTTAGTAGCTAGTTTATAGTGTGCGCCCTGCGGGCGCGGATTAGATTGTCTGCGGGTCATTACTCACCTGCGCCGACCGCGCGGGGTGTGGCTTTGAAATAATAGATAACAATATTATTGGGGGAAATTGTATGAACAAGATTTTGAAATCAGTTTTGTATTTAGTGGCAATTATGATTTTGCTTTCGGGGTGTTCTAAGAATGGGAGTTCCGCGCCGAGTGAGATAACGGTATCGGGCGGGGAAGTGTCGTCTGATACGTCGGCATTGCCGTTTCCCGCGAACGCCTGCGGGGTAAGGCTCGAAAAGGCGGTAGGCAAGGCGGTAAGCCTTTCTCCCGCCGCGACGGAGATAATCTGCGAGTTGGGATATAAGGACGTGCTTGTCGGAATAAGCGACTACTGCGATTATCCGACAGATATAACCGCCCGCAAGGTCGGCAGTGCGGAAAACCCCGATATAGACGGAATAATCGAACTCGCGCCCGACGCGGTGTTTACATTATCTCCGCTGTCGGAGCGGGAAACGTATTCCCTCGAACAGGCGGGCATTGCGGTGCTGACGGCAAATTCCCCGAAAAATCTCGAAGAATATTCGGCTTTATATAAAGAAATAGCGACGGCGTTTGTCGGCAGGGAAACCACGGGCGATGAAAAAGGAACGGAAAAAGCCGTAAGTATCGGCGCGGACGCGCGTTCCAAACTCGAAAAATCCGCGAAAGACATAAGCGTCGGCGGGTTTATCTACGTTACGGGCAAACTCACTTTAGCGGGCAAAAACACGTTTGAAAGCGCGGTACTCTCCCTTGCGGGAGAAAATCTCTGCACGGGCGAGGGCTACGTTTCGGCAGACCAAACAAGCGCAGTTCCAGATGTAATAATCGCGGACAATGCGCTTTCAGAGGAAGATTTACTGAACGATGAAACGCTTGCGAATTATATCTACAACGGCGCGGAAGTTAAGTACGTTCAATCCTCAGCGTTTGAAAGACCCACGGGGCGAACCGCGGGGGTATTTAGTGAACTTATCTGATGTTGGGTAGTGCGGGCGCGGTTTATAGTTAAGAGTGCTGAGTGAATAGTATAATGTGCGCCCTGCGGGCGCGGATTAGATTGTCTTTGGGTTAATACGCCCCGCCGACGGCGGGGCGTATTGTATTCACTAGATAATCAACGTATTGACTTAAAGACAATCTAAATTGTGCGCGGAGCGCACACAAAAACTAACTACTAACTACTATTCTCTAGCTACTGCGCCCCGCGCTCGCCTACCTCTTACTTCTACCTCACATAGGGGTAATTACATAATCGTTATTTCGCCAATAATCGATAACTTGCCCTAAAATTTCCGCGTTTGTTTTGGAAACCGCGTGCAATAAGCAGACTTCTCCGGGGTGGGTCTTTGACGTTATCTTTTCAAATGCCGCGTCGGGGGCGGTTTGCGCGTTTACGTCCCAGTCGTAATAGGCGAAACTCCACAATACCGTCGTGTAGCCGAGGTCTTTCGCAATGTTCAGCACACGTTCGGAAAACTCCCCTTTGGGCGGGCGCATAACGTACATATCATAGCCGAAGTTCTGTTTTATATATTCGTGAAGTTCGGAAAGCTCCGCGCGGATTTCATCATCGGAAAGTTCAGGGAGCGACGGGTGCGACATCGTGTGGTTGCCGACCGTGTGACCCTCGTTTATCATACGCTCAATAAGCGCGGGATTGTCCTTTGCGTAATCGTAGGTTACAAAGAAAACCGCGCGGACGTTCTTTTCTTTCAGAACGTCAAGTATCTTTTCGGTGTAGCCGTTTTCGTAGCCCTCGTCAAACGTGAGCCAAACACGCTTGTGTTCGCTGTCGCCGACGAAAAGACCGCCTAAATCCCCATATTTGCTTTCGGCGTTTACCGCGTCAAGCGGTCTGCCGAAACTGTCCGCCGACGCGCCCAAGCCCCACGCCGTTTTTGTATCGCCGTTTGCTGAAAGCGCTATTGTCAAAGCCGTAAGCGCGGCGCAAATTACAGTATTCATATATTATTCCTTTCTGAAGTTCAACTTTTTGTTAATATTATCTCTTAGTGTAACTTAAATATTAAAGTAAAATTGTGTAAAACTCCTGCCGACATCGGAAATTCACAAAAGAACTGTGTTGTGTGAAACAACGGCTTTATATGGGATTAAACAGCAGTTTTCAGCCGATTGTTTTTCGGTAATATAAATAATTTCATCGGCGATTACAAATTTTGTTGAAAATATTTGTAGATTATCACCAAATAAGTTTGTCGCAAATGTGGCTTGAATATCATAGAAAAATATGATAAAATGATATATAGCGAGTTGTTTTGACGCATTCAGTCACGGCGTTGAAAAGTTTGCTTTCAGTAACTAATAAGGAGCTGCTGATATGGCAGAGAACATTCATAATCTGGTAGATCTTGTGCGCGGTCACCGCGTGTTCATACAAACGCATAATTTCCCCGACCAGGACGCTATTGCAAGCGCGTTTGGACTGCAATACCTGTTACAACAGTTCGGCGTTCCGTCTACGATTTGTCACCACGGACCCGTGGAACGCGCCGTCACCGCGAATATGGTGTCGGAACTCGGCATTGAAATGCTCTCCGACGAAAACGACAGCGCGAATACGCCGATGTGCAAGAACGACTACATTATCACGGTGGATTCCCAAAAGGGGAGCGGGAACATTGACGACCTTATCGGGTGCGAAGTCGCGTGTATTGACCACCACCCGACGTTTGTCGAAGTGGACGATTATAAGTACAAGGACGTGCGCATTGTCGGGAGCTGTTCGACGATTATCGCGGATTACTACCGCGAATGCGGCGTTGAGATGTCCGAGGGCGTTGCGACGGCGCTGTTATACGGCTTGAAGTGCGATACGAGAAACTTCACGCGCGGCGTAACGCGGCTTGACGTGGAGATGTACAACTACCTGTTCCCGAAGAGCAATAATCAGCTGATACGCAGGTATCAGGCGGCGGAGATAGAATACAGCGAACTGAACGCATTTTCGGACAGTTTGCGCAATATTGAGATATATGACGAGGTAGGGTTTGCGTTTTTGGATTTCCCGTGCAAGGAGGGGTTTATAGCTACCGTTTCGGACTTTATACTCGATATAGATTTAGTGAAATTCGTTGTGGTTTACACAAGGCGACCGCACGGGTTTAAGTTTTCCGTCAGAAGTGAACTTGACGAGTTTGACGCGGGCGCGATAGTTTCCGAGGCGCTGAAAGACGTCGGATTGGGCGGCGGTCACAAGGCAATGGCAGGCGGTTTTGCCGAGGAGGAAAAAGTCCTCGAAAAGAGCATTGACTTTAAGCAGGTGATACAGAACCTGTTTTTGGACGCTATCAGCAAGAAGAAAGCAAAGTAAAAGCGCGATTGCACTTTCAGAGGGGAGAGTTATTAGAGAATAGTTGCTGGTTATTAGTTAATGTGCCCGCCTTCGGCGGGTATATTAAGGTTATCTTTGAGTTATTACGCCCCGCCGACGGCGGGGCGGTTTGACTCGCAGACAATCTTTCCGCGCCCGCAAGGGCGCAACTTTATTCATACTATGCACTGTAAACTGATTAGGAGGCAGAAATGGAAAAAATCAGACAGGCACTGCCTGTAGATGTTTCTCGTATCGCGGAGATTATCATTACAAATTATCGCATAAACTTCTATCCTTTCTTTCAGAATGATGTATATTATTATAAAGAATTAAATGTTTTGGATATGGCTTTGGAATATTCAAAAGGCGAAAAAACGCTGAAAAACACATATGTATTTGATGACGGCGCGGTAAAAGGGATTTTGAGATTAAACGGTAACGAAATTGAAAAATTATTTGTTGAACCTAATTTTCAAAATCAAGGTATCGGAGCGGAACTTTTAAGATTTGCAGTTGATGTCAAAAAAGCAAAATTCCTTTGGGTTTTGGAGTATAATAAGCGGGCAATTGCTTTTTATGAACGAAACGGCTTTAAACTTGACGTGGAGAAAAAGATTGAAGATGAATGTGTTCCTTTGCTGAAAATGACCGTGTAAATGACAACGTAGTTAAGTAACAGCCCGCCTCACTTAAACGCGGTGAGCGGGTTTTAAGTTCCCCGCCGTAAATCTGCTATAATTAAGGTGCTTATCACAAGATAAGCACCAATTTTTATTTACGGAGGGCAAATTATGCAGATACGAGAGAACGACATAAGGAAATTCGAGCGTTATTTACGCGAGGAAGAGAAGTCCGAAATCACCATCAAGAAGTACGTCCGCGACGCGGAGAAGTTCCGCGAGTTTTGCGGGAAACGCGAACTTTCCAAAAATCTGGTGGTGGACTACAAAGTGTACTTAACAGAACGTTACAAGCCCGCAAGCGTTAATTCATTTCTTGCGGCGGCGAACTGTTTTCTGGAATTTCTGAACGTCGGCGAGTTTAAAGTGAAACCTTTGAAACTCCAAAAACGGATGTTTTTATCCGTCGAAAAGGAACTGAAATTCACCGAATACAAACGCCTGATTTCCAGAGCAGAAGTGGAAAACAAACAGCGCTTGAAACTTATTCTCGAAACGATAACGTCCACGGGAATACGCATTTCCGAACTGAAATTCATCACGGTCAGCGCGGTAAGAAAAGGGTATGCCGAAGTGGATTGTAAAGGGAAATACAGGCTCGTATTCTTGCCGAAAACATTGTGCGAAGTTCTTAAAAGATACATAGCCGAGCAAAAAATAAAACGCGGCTCCGTTTTCGTTACACGAAACGGCAACCCCGTTGACCACGGCAATCTACTGCGCGAAATGAAAAAACTCGCGGACGCGGCGAACGTAGACAAACGCAAAGTCTACCCGCATAACTTCCGTCACTTTTTCGCGAGAACGTTCTACTCAAAAACCAAGGATTTATCGCGCCTTGCCGACATTTTGGGACACTCCAACGTGAACACCACAAAAATCTACACCGCCGAAAGCGGAAGTACGCATTTGCGGTTACTAAACAGTTTGGGATTGGTATTGACACGATAATCAGTATTACGGTGTTATCGGTAACAAGGACAATCTGCTTTAAGATAAAAAATAATTCCAATTGTAAAAATGGGGTTGACAAAAATAAAAATATATGATATAATCTTAAAAGATGTGTAGTTATCGTGTTTTTGCGATTTTGCGCACAATATAATACTGATTATCGTGTGAAAGAGGGCTGATTATGGTGGAGTATGCTGACTTTCTGAAGTCTGAGGGATTGTCGGAGAACACGCGAAAGAAGTACCTGCGCGACGCGAATGCTCTGCTGAAATTCGCGGACGGGCGCGATTTGACGCCCGAACTGCTCGGCGAGTACAAGCAAAATTTGCTCGAAAATCACCCTGAAAACAGCGCGAAATCAATGATAATCGCGGTTAACAAGTACCTTGAATTTGCGGGTGTTTTGTACCGAATACCGCATAAGGACGTGAATTATTCAGCGGTGAAATCGCCCGAACGGAAACTTTCCGTTGACGAGTATGAAAAGATTTTAAGCGCGGCGGGAGTTTTCGCGGACGACCGAATGTATATGCTGATAAAAACGCTTTGCGGAGCGGGTTTGCAGGTATCGGAACTGAAATATGTGACAGTTCGCGCGGTGTGCGATGGAGAAATTTCTTTGCCGTGCGGAAAGCGTTTGCGCACGATTTTCCTGCCGAAAAAACTCTGCGAGGAGTTGAAAAACTACTGCTCCAAAAAGCGGATAGAAAGCGGACAAGTGTTTGTCACAAGGAGCGGCAAACCGCTTGACCGTGGGAATATTCTGCGGAATTTAAAAAAAATCTGCGGCGACGCGAAAGTAGACCCGACAAAGGTTTCCTCGCAGGAACTAAAAAACCTACACGTCCGCACCTACGACAGTATGCGGCGGGAAATCGTGGATAGAATGGGGCTGTGACGGATTTGTCGGTAAGGAGAAAAGATGTCTTGTTTATATATAGTCAGCACATATTATCACGCGTTGATAACCTGTGTAAAACAGCTGACAGACAAGCGCCCCTCGGATATTCTTGTGACAGATTATATTCCCGAAGGAAAAAATCTTGTCGAACGTCTGGATGACAGCAGTTTGTTTGCGGAGTGCAGCTTTGTTGGGAAAATATCAGAGTATATACCGACAAGCCGTGTGGACAAGCTATTTTATCTTCACTCAAAAAATACGGCGTTAATTGAAAAACAGTTGACGTTTGATTTTGAGAAATATGACGAGATAAACCTGTTTCACGATGACATCTGGACGGCTCACTACCTCAAAAGCAAGCGTATAAAATATAGGCTTATTGAGGATTCCCTCGACTTTTTTAAAAGCGTAAACAAAACGCATTTCAGATATATGCTGCCTAAAAGCAGGATAAAACTGCTTATAAAGCGCGTTTTCAGAATTGGCTATGTATTTTTCGGCTACGACAGCTGTGTGACTGAAGTTGAAGTGAATGACAAATTCGGTCTAAACGCGGGAGTAGCTCCAAAAAGCAAGCTGAATGAAGTCCCGCGCAAAGCGCTTTTCGAGAAATTGACGCGAGAAGATACCGATGTTATTTTAAAGATATTCGCTCGTGAAGTTCCGAAGTTTGAGCCTAAAAAATCCGTACTTCTTCTTACTCAGCCGATGTTTGAGGACGGATATGTAGGTTCTCGCGAGGAGCAGATAAGGATATATAAACGTATGGCGTTTCAAGTGCAAAGCGGCGAAACGCTTGTTATAAAGCCCCACCCGCGGGATTTCACAGACTACACCGAGGCATTCCCCAAAGCAATTGTACTGGATAAAAATATGCCCGCAGAAGTACTCGCAATCAGCGGATTAGGGAATTTTAAAAGGGTGATTAGTGTGAGTTCCAGTGCGGAAAATGGGCTGCTTATGCTGAAAAGTTTATGTAAACGAAAAAACATTATTTGAGGAAGATAATCTCCCATAAAAAGGGTTGAATTATAAAATTAGGAGGAAAAATCAATGTCTATTGTTAAACCTTATATTATCGCAGAGGCGGGCTGTAATCATATGGGGCAAATGAAGATTGCCCACGACCTTATTGAAACAGCGGCTCACTATTGTAAAGCCGACGCTATTAAATTCCAAAAGCGCTGTCCAAAGGAATTGCTGACGAAGGAGCAATACAACGCTCCGCACCCAAATCCTGTTAATTCGTATGGGAAAACATATGGGGAACATCGCGAATTTTTGGAGTTTACTGTTGAACAGCATGCACAATTAAAAAAATGGTGCGAGGACGCCGGGATTACTTATTCGACTTCCGTATGGGATATGACCAGCGCAAAAGAAATTGCGTCGCTGAAACCTCAGTTTATTAAAATTCCCTCTGCATGCAACACTCACTTTGAAATGCTCAAATGGCTATGCAATAACTATGAGGGCGAAATTCAACTTTCTTTCGGTATGACTACTCGCGAAGAAGAGGAGAAAATAGTTGAGCTTTTTGAGGCAAACGGACGAGCTAAGGATTTGATTTTGTTTAGCTGTACATCGGGTTATCCCGTGCCTTATGAAGATGTTTGTCTTTTGGAAATTTCACGAATACGCGAGGCGTATGAGCATCGCGTAAAGGCTATAGGTTTTTCGGGACATCATCTCGGAACGGCAATAGATGTTGCTGCGTATGTACTGGGGGCTAGCGTTATTGAGCGCCACTATACCCTTGACCGTACATGGAAAGGTACAGACCATGCCGCTTCGCTTGAACCCGACGGTATGCATATGCTCGTGAAAGATTTAAATTCTGCTTATCTTGCGCTTACTTATAAAAAGGAAGAGATTTTGCCGATTGAACAGGTTCAGCGCGACAAATTGAAATTTAGAGGAACTAAATAATGGATAATTATATTGCATTTATCCCTGTTCGGGGAGGCAGTAAGTCTATCCCGCTGAAAAACATTCGCAAAATTCACGGTCGTCCTCTTGTTTACTGGGTGTTGGACGCTGCTGTTAAGTGCGCAAAAATTGACAGAGTTTATTTGTGTACCGACAGTAAAATTATTAGTGACAAGATAGAAGAATATATTTGTCAAAATAATTGCAAGGAAAAGCTGCGCTGCATTGATCGTCCGCCTGAAACGGCAACGGACAACGCATCGACAGAATCTGCGCTTGTTTACTTTGGGCAGCAATATGCTGATTTTAACCATATAATTCTAATTCAAGCGACCAGTCCGCTTTTAACGGCAGATGATTTGACAAACGCCATTGCCAATTACGAATTAAACGGGTATGACAGCTTGCTGTCGGTCGTGCGTCAAAAGCGGTTTTGCTGGACAAAAGGCACGGACGGATTTTCGCCGATAAATTACAATGTAAACAGCCGCCCCCGCAGGCAGGAGTTTGACGGATATCTCGTTGAAAACGGTGCGTTTTATATTAATACAAGAGAAAATCTTTTGCGGGATAAGTGTCGTTTGTCGGGGAAAATAGGCGTTTATGAAATGTCGGAAGACGCCTATTTTGAAATTGACGAACCGAGCGATTGGGTTATAATTGAACAATTGCTTAAAAACAGAACGGGACACAACGCCGATTTAGAGTCAAAGCTTAGTCGAATTAAAATGTTATTAACGGATTGCGACGGCGTTCTGACTGACGGCGGGATGTACTATTCCGAGAACGGTGACGAACTGAAAAAGTTCAACACCAAAGACGGCAACGGAATACAAATGCTGAGAAACCACGGGATATTTACAGGTATCATTACAGGCGAATCTGTAAAGTTAAACCTTAGGAGAGCCGAGAAACTGAAGATTGACGAAATACATATAGGTGTTCAAGACAAGGCAGAAGTTGTCGGGTCAATTTTGGAGAAGTACAATCTTTCATGGGACGAGGTTGCGTATATAGGCGATGATACGAACGACTTATCCGTAATGAAGAAAGTCGGTCTTAGTTGCTGTCCAAACGACGCTGCTGAATGTGTCCGCCGCACAGCCGATTACATATCTCCATTCAACGGCGGCGCGGGCGTTGTGCGGGATGTGGCGGAGAAAATTTTGAGTAGAATTATACCAAATGCGGAGGTTCAGATATGATTGAAAAATACGGAAAGCCTTTTCAAAGAAAAGAAGTAGGCAGGACTTTAAATTCAATAAAACAATCGATTGAACAACATAGAGTTCGATCCGAAATGTGCTACTTACCCCCC
>CANRAS010000023.1 GCA_947628655.1 uncultured Clostridia bacterium
GTACCAGCGTTTTCCGCGTAGCGGATAATGCGTGCACTCTTCACTGTAAACTGTTACACGGGCGCTTGAATTGAGCCGCGCCAGACCTCACCGCGTTGGCGGGGCGCATTGACCTAAAGACAATCTTTCCGCGCCCGCAAGGGCGCAACCCTATACATACTGTACCAGCGTTTTCCGCGTAGCGGATAATGCGTGCACTCTTCACTGTAAACTGTTACACGGGCGCTTGAATTGAGCCACGCAAAACCTCACCGCGTTGGCGGGGCGCATTGACCTCTTACTTCTTACCTCTAACCTCTAACCTCTGGTATGCTCTCAGCACTATAAATTTTAAACTGATGACAGCGGGGATTTTGTGTTAATATGACGAAAATCGCGGAAAAGTTACAAAAAGGTTACAAAAGCGGTTGAAATTGCATTCGGAATGTGTTATAATAGTATTCGGATAATGATGGTTAGTGTGTGGTTCACCTGTCTTGCCTCTTGCTTGTAACCCCCGAACTTTAAAGGAGCATTTTTGATGATTGATAATACCGAACTTGAAGAAAAGGAAACGCAGACCGAAGAAACCGTTTCGGAAACGGCAGATTCGGAAGTTTCTATTGAACTTAATATACCCAAAACTTCCGCGAAGAAAACGCCGAAAATATACACGGAAACCGCACGGCTCGGAGAGTTCCTCGTTGGCGTTGCGGTGTCGGCGGGTAAACTTATAGGGCTTGGATTTATGTACTTTATCGCGGCGTGCTACAGAGGATTACTGCGCATTAAAAAGCCGTTTATGAAGTTTGTGAAGAATATAGCGGACGTTGTTTCCGAACCGTTTATTCGCAGAAAAAAGGCGCGGAGAATTGCCAAATCGGCGGTCACTAAAGCGCGCAGGGAAAAAGGCGCGTGGGCGGGATTTTCCGCAAAGCTGAAAGTTATGGGGCGCACGTTTTTCGGAAAGCGCGGGGTTCTCGTAACTCTTGTAAACGTCGGCTTGCCTATCGTTTCGTGCATTTTTCTGATAAACGTTGTAAGCTACGCGAACAGCCGGGTTTACGCGCTGACACTTACCGTAAACGGGAATTTCGTCGGTTACATAAGCTCGGAAAGTTCGTTTACCGACGCGGAGAAAATGGTGCAGAGCCGTATAAACTATACGGGCAGTACTACGGAAGTTATCAGCTTTGACGCGTCTTATCAGCTTGAATACGCGGGAAACCGCTCTATGCTTAATCAGTATCAGGTAGCGGATAAAATGTTAGCGCTCCTCGGCAAGGACGTAAAAGAGGGGTACGGTCTGTATCTTGGGGATTCGTTCTACGGAACTTTGGATTCCCACACAAAACTCGACAGCGCAATGCAAAACCTTTTGCAAAGCTATTCCACGGGCGAAGAAAAGGAAACCGTGAAGTTCGACAAGGAAATAAGCTACATCAGCGGTACTTACCTCGCGGACAGCTTTGTTGACGAGGACGATATTATAAAGCAGTTCACTTCAAACAAGAAAAATCCGACTTACTACACAATAAAGGACGGCGAATATATCGACGATGTTCTGGAAAATACGGGGCTTACTCTGGACAAGCTGAAAGAATATAACCCCGATTTTGACTTCGACAAGGATTTCATTGCGGGAAACAGAATAAAAACTTCCGTTGAAGAACCGTTTATGACGGTTATGGTAACGCGCGAGGAGCATTATATAGAAACGTTTGATTATGAAACCGAATACGAGGAGGACTCAACGCTTTACGTCGGATACAAGAGAAAGCGCGTCAGAGGTGAACTCGGCGAACGCTCGGTCGTCGCGAACGTTTCCTACATAAACGGCAACGAAGTAAACCGCACGGTACTGTCGCGTACCGTCACGAAAGAGCCTGTCACGGAGGTTTTCGCAGTCGGCACGAAACCGCGCCCAAGCAGCAACACCGCACCCGGAACGGAACTCGACCTTAATCAGATGATCTGGCCCGTCGGCGGTTATGACGGCGGTACGCTCGAAGAGCCTGTCTGGTGGATGGGCGGTTATTCGGGACACAAGGGCGTTGACATCACAACGGCAATCGGAACGCCGATATACGCGGCGGAAAACGGCGTTGTTACGTCTGCCGTATGGGGCGGCAACGGCGACGACCGCGGGAATTATGTGATAATTCAAGGCGACAGCGGACTTACCACATACTATTACCACAACAGCGAACTGCTGGTATCCGCAGGACAGCGCGTAACGGCGGGCGATATGATAGCGTATTCGGGAATGACGGGACGCGCCTACGGACCGCATTGTCACTTTGGAGTAAGCATAGGCGGAAATTACCTGAACCCGACAGACTACCTGCCCGCGCATAAGATGACGTCGAGTTATGCTATTAAAGTTGCGAACGCTGGTGGTTGATAGAGATTAGTAGTTAGTAGTTAGTATTCCTGCGGGTCGATACGTTGACCTGCCGGAGGTTAGAGATAAGAGGTAAGAAGTAAGACAAGGCGCAACTTTTGGACGCGGAAAATTGTCTGCGGGTCTTTGCGTTGTCACGCTAAACAAAGAAATAGGCTGTTTCCCCCGCCGTCGGCGGGGGAAACAGCGTTAGAGATTTTTGCGTTCTCCCCCGCAGTAAGCGGGGAGGGCTGTTTAAAATTTTTTAAAAAATTAAAAAAGCGGTTGACAAAAGCAGGATTTTGGTGTATAATGATTATAGTAAGTCGAATGGGCTTGCGGCGGTTTCCTTGCCGTAAAGTGGGAATCATTAGAGCGCGTGTACCCTACCGTTAAGTGGGAATCATTAAAGCGTGTGGACCCTACCGTTAAGTGGGAGTTTCTAAAGTAGGTGTACCCTACCTAAACAAAGGAACAAAAGCCTGTTTCGCGACAGGCTTTTTAAATTGTATATTAATGAAAAGGAAAATACATATGAAAAAGCAACTTCAGTTTTTTAAAATCAGTATGAAATATATTAGAGATTTAGCAAACGCCGATGATAATGTGTTTTCTGTTTCTCCGCAAATCGGCAAGGAAAAACGTCCGTTTATAGGAATTTTATTAATGATAAACGGCAAACAGTACTGCGCTCCGATGACAACGCCTAAGCCCAAACACAAGACAATGCCCAAAAACTTTGATTATGTTAAAATAATGGGCATAGTGGGAGATACAGAAGATATAATCAGCGTTATTAATTTCAACAATATGATACCCGTTCACCCGTCATTAATCAGTCCGATAAATTTAAAGCTGTCACCGAAAGATACAAGAGAAGAACGAAAACGCAAAATACTTTTGGGAAACCAACTGAAATGGTGCCGTACACATTCCGATTTAATAATTAAGAACTCCCAAAAGACTTATAATATGGTTACAAGCGGGAAAGCAAGCAGGAAATTAACCCGCCGCTGCTGTGATTTCAAGAAACTCGAACAGGTGCTTGAAAAATATCTTGAGAAAACGGCGATACATATTTAACTCCCCGCCTTCATCAGTTTAGAGTTAAGAGTGCAAAGTGAGTAGTAAAACCGTCCTCCCCGCCGTAGGCGGGTAGGACGCTTGTATTCCCAAAAGCGAAAACGCTATGCTCCAAATCTCTTACTTCTTACCTCTTACCTCTTTGCGAAAACGCTATGACCCAAATAACTAGCTACTATTCTCTATTCTCTAGCTACTAGTTGACTTTTCTGTTTAAATGTGTTACAATATAGTTGTGCAATAGGATTTTGGTCGAATTGAGGGGGCAAAAAATGGGGAAAGTTAAATTCGGGGCGTGTACGGCAAGCGCATTGCTGGCTGTTTCACTAACCTGCGGGGCGTTCGGCGCAAGCGCTGATGAAAGTATAGCGGATAAACAGCAACAGCTGAACGAACTCCGCGAGGAAAACGAAAAACGTCAGCAGGAAATAGATAACCTCGGCGGGAATATCTCCGAAAACGAGGACGCTATGGCGCTTATCGGCGACCAAATCGACGGTTACTTGAACGAAATCGCCGTCTACGGCGAACTCGTCACCGCAAAACAGGAGGCTGTGGAGCAGAACAAGGCGCAGATAGAAGAAATAGAAAACACTATCGCTCAAAAAGAAATCGATATTGAAAACAAACGCGCCAAAGCCGTTGAACTTAAAGCGGAAAACGACGCTAATCTCGAAAAGTTCGGCAAGCTGGCGCGGTATATGTATATGAATAATTTCTCAAATCAATTGCCCGTACTCAGCGGTTCGGACGACTGGTTCGATTACTTCGTCTACGCCGACGTTGTTCAGAATGTCGGACGGCAGAACGAGGAGTTTATGGAGCAAATCAATTCCTCAATCAAAGAACAGGAGAATTTGATTATACAGCTGAATGACGAGATTTCCTCGCTTGAAACGGAAAAAGCAACTCTTGAACAGGAAAAAGCCGAACTCGAACAGCAGGAAATTGACCTCGAAAACACAAAGGCGTCTTTGGAAGCGTCCGCGGAGGACAGGCGCGAAAAGCTGAATGAACTCGCGAGTGAAAACGACGAGTATCAGGACCGCATAGCGGGGCTGAAGTACAACATCGCCGAGGCGGAGGCTCAAGCGGAGGCTATAAACAAGGAAATCGAGGAGTTGATCAGGCAGGCGCAGGAAAACCGCGACCCCGATATGCCCGATTACAGCGGGGACGGTCTGCGGTGGCCCCTCGATGCGCAGTATCATCAGATCATTACAGGTTTCGGTTTCGACCCGTGGCGCGGAGGAAATCACGGCGGTGTTGATATTTGGGGGAGCGGTATTCACGGCGCGAATATATACGCGGCACAATCGGGAGTTGTTACAACGACTTCGTTCACCTGCCCGCATAACGAGCCGAAGAGAAACGGCTTGGGCTACGACGGGTGCGGGGGCGGTTTCGGAAACTACATCATCATTGACCACGGCGGTTCTCTCGCAACGCTTTACGCACACGTCGAGGCGATTTATGTAAGCGCGGGAGATTTTGTCGAAAAAGGCGACGTGATAGGCGCGGTAGGCTCTACAGGCTGGTCGACGGATTACCATTTGCATTTTGAAACGCGCGTGAACGGCACCAGAGTAGACCCGATAAATTATTTACCCGTCTAGTAACTAGAGAATAGTTATTAGTAGTTAGTTTTATACCGCGCCTATGTTCGGTAACATAACTTTAAACGCATAGGAGCAAGAGGACAGAGGCTGGAAAGCGCCTTTAATCAAGAGCGTAAACGCTATGACTTAATTGTCTTACTTCGAAAGTTGCGCCACAAAAGCTAGTGTGGATAGAGGCATTTGTTAAGCGGGTGGCGCAACTTTAACTTCTTACATCTTACTTCTCGCATAGTACGCCAAAATTAACTCAGTAACCCTATCATAGGAGAACACTCCGTCCTCTACGCCCTGCACTTTAATGAACGTATCGTTTACTGTTTCGGAAACTTCGCTTACTTTGCCTTTGTAGCTGTCTATGTACTCGTTCATCGCGCTGAAGTCTAAATACATACCGTTCGTCAAATACTGCTGAGTACCGCGCCAGAGTTCCGGGTCATAACTGTAAAGCGCGTTGGAGCAGTACACGAACGCCTCCATATAGCCCGAATAGCGGTATTCGGGGTAGGTGCTGTTTATGCACGATAAAAAAGCTAAGAAGTTACACTCGTTTTCAAACGCAATTCCGCGCGAATGTGCGCTCTCGTGCGCCGCCGTGAACGGTATCGCGTAGTCGGGCTGTGCGGTGTTGGCGTTACACTCGGCGAAAAGCGGGAAATACATACCCGTTATTCCCGTGTAAGACCACGGTTCCGATAGAATTACGGGCTTTACGCGCAGGATACTTGTCCACAAAAACGGATACTCGCTGACAAGCTGTTTGTAGCCGTCGTTTGCGCGGGAAAGTTCAGTATACAGACTTTCGGAGAACGTGAACGGCTCGCTGTCGGGTATTTCGAGTTCCTCCCGCGCCTGCGCCGCGCCCTGCGCTAAGATTACGCATGCATTATAGAGGTCGTCGGGGGTTTTCTGCG
Organism: uncultured Clostridia bacterium; assembly: GCA_947628655.1. Classification (GTDB taxonomy): domain Bacteria; phylum Bacillota; class Clostridia; order Oscillospirales; family Ruminococcaceae; genus CAG-115. The sequence continues at coordinate 5,976 of CANRAS010000023.1, forward strand.
AGGTGTCCAGGTTCATCAGCGTTTCGATAGGATAGCGGTAGTAATTTACACCGTGGCAAACCATATACATAAAGCACGCGATTGACAGAAATCCCGCCGTGAACTTCCCCGCTTTCAGCAGAGTTTTGCGCCGATGACGGCTCTTTGCGAGTTTAACGGCGAACACCGCTATGACCGTTACGAGCGCGGGCAATGCCAGCACGGCAAGCAATTCCGTTAGGGAAATCGGGATAAGGCTTGCAACAAAGCCAATCGGCACGGTAATCAGCTTAAACAGCCCGCGCGAGAACACATATTCGCAGACGGCGGGAAAGTGCGGAAGTATAAAATACATAGCAACCGCCAATATAAGCGGGATAAAGACCCAAAAACGTTTAAAGAATTTTTTCATATAATCACCTGTTTTAAGGAAATAATGACAGCCGAGGGCGGGGCGGGTGTTTGTTTTGGCGTTTCCCCCGCCTACGGCGGGTAAAACGGCGGAGTAATTGCCAACAGCGCGGAAATTCGCGCGGGGATTTGGCGTTTCCTCTCGCTTTTAGCGGGGAAAACGCGGAAACGTATAAACAGACTATTCAACGCCAAATTTCCGCGCAAAACTAATAACTAGCAACTATTCGCTAGTAACTAAAAAATCGGTCGGTCAACGCCGAAACTCCGCGCAAAACTAATAACTAACTACTATTCTCTAGCTACTAAAAGGGGGTGTATTAATCATTGAGAGCATTTGCTAATGGGGAAAATTGGCACGCAGGCTACCTCGCGGACGTGCGGATTGCACTTGAAGAACTTCAGAACGCTTTACATTCCGAGCCGAAAACTGTTTACTGCGACGTGTACGCTCTGCCTGCCGACAATCATCAGACGTTCTACTGCCGTGCTATTTTGGAAAACGGCTTTACAAAGCTGGAATACGCAAAGCCCGTGCAGAACTCGATATGGTTTTCATCGCCGATTTATATGTACCATTTCGCGGACGCGAAAGAGTTCAGCGGACACCCCGTGCGCAAGGGGAAAATACTCTGCGGAAAGAAGATAATCAAGGCGCGTTCGCTTGAACACCTGCTGTCGTATGCCGATTTATTGTGCGAGGAACAGCCCGAAGATATTGTAATCGACGCGCCCCAATCCGTGCTTACCGTTATACGCATTTACGAGAACAGCGAGATTATACGGGAAATCGCGTATACAGAGCCTTCCAAACTCCGTTTCAAGGACGGCGAACCGCACCAAAAGCTGGCTGAGATTTTCAAGGAAATGCATTTGCTGATTGAGAAAATAATAGGCGTTGGGATTAGCTAACCAGAGGCTGGAAACCAGAGGCTAGAGGACAGAAAAAGGTTTTTAGGCTCGCTCCCCGCCGACGGCGGGGTGTTGCCTTTGAGTTAGGACATCGGCGCTTTAGAGTGCGAAAAAACGTCTTAAACATTTGGCTTAACAATGCGGCTTTGTGGGCTTAGACGTTTTTTAAGACGTTTTTTAGACGTATTTTAGACGTTTTTTCAGTCAATATTTGGCTTTACAATGCGGGTTAGACGTTTTTATACTTATTTTTTATATATTCTAAGAACATTTTTATAAATCAACAACTAAACAATATAACAGAAAAAAGTGCTAAGGAATTACGAAAATTCGCCAAAAAACGTCTATTTGGCTTAACACCGCCGTTTGCGGCAACAAAAAACGTCTAAAAAATACGTCTTAAAAAACGTCTGACCTCTGAACCCGCATTGCAATGCGCTTTTCTGCGTGCAGAAAAACGTCTTAAAAAACGTATACGCTCTCTTAACCCGCAAACCGCCCCCCGCCGACGGCGGGGCGTATTAATTAAAAGACAATCTAATCGTCCGCGAGAGCGGACACATTATACTATGCACTCAGCACTCTTAACTATAAACTGACAAACGCCCCTCTCTATGTAATTATAACTTAAATTTCCCGCGTTTGCAAGTATTCTCGACAAAAAAATCTGAAAATTTTGCGAAAAAGCCTTTACAGGGGCGGGGTTTTGTGGTATAATGATTAGAGTAGGGTTTTATGCGTTTGTTTAACGAGGTGAATTTATATTATGAACGACAGAAGAAAATTCCACTACATCAAAATAAAAGAAGATAAGCCCCAAAAAACTCACAAAGAAAAGGCTGTTAAAAAGGAAAAAAGCAGGGCGATGAAAAATATCGGGAACGCGCTTACCGTCGTAGGCACGACTATTTCCGCTATTCTTCTGATTTTTGTAATAATGATGTGCATTGTCATTACGGTTATTACCGTGTATATCTTAGACTTTGCCGATAACAGCTACGATATAAACCTGCGCGACGCGGAAACGAAGTTTACTACGCTCGTTTACGGATACGACGAAGAGGGTCACGAGGTGGAACTCAAGCGTATCGCGACGGAACAAAACCGCATTTGGGTAGATTACGAGGATATTTCCCCGCACCTTATAAACGCCGTTATCGCGACGGAGGACAAGCGCTTTTATGAACACGAGGGCGTTGACTGGCGCAGAACCGTGTTCTCGCTCGGCGCGGACGTGCTGAACCTCCCGCGTGCGGGCGAGGGCGGTTCGACGATTACTCAACAGCTTATAAAGAACCTCACGGGCGACGACGAGATTTCCTGGGAACGCAAACTCCGCGAGATTTTCCGTGCGCTTTCTCTTGAAAAGAAGTACACAAAGACGGATATTATCGAAAGCTACCTCAACAACATCGGCTGGGGCGGAATGAATTACGGCGTCGGCGCGGCGTCGCAGTACTACTTCGGCAAGGAGGCAAAGGACCTTGACATCGCCGAAAGCGCGATACTCGCGTCAATGATAAAGAACCCGTCAAAGCGTTCGCCGTATTTCGATCTTGAAAACTGCAAGGTTCATCAGGAAGATACGCTTTACTATATGTACGAGCAAGGATATATAAACACCGACGAATACAACGCCGCTCAGAAAGAACAGGTGAAATTCGCGAACGTCGTTTACGGCGATGATTTCGGATATACCGACCCGCGCTCTGTTGAACACACGGACGGCGACGAACTCGACCCCGACGAATATGACGATAAGGAAACACATTCGGCGTATGAATGGGACGAATACGAGATTTCTCAGGACTGGTATCTTGACGCGGCATTGAACCAAGTTTATCAGGATTACGCAGATTTAAAGGGCATTTCGCTTACTTCCGCGAAATCCGAGATTTCAAACGGCGGTTATAAAATCTATATCAACGAGAATATGGCGCTCCAAAAGCTGTTGGAAGAGAAGTTCAAAGACCCGCTTATCGCACAGTACAGCTACGACCCCGACTTAGAGGACGAAAAACTTCTTCAGTCGGCGTTCGTTATTATGGACTATTCGGGAACGGTGCAGGCGCTTGTCGGCGGTCTGGGCGACAAGCCCGGCGACAACTGCTGGAACAGAGCGACAATGTCCGTGCGCGCGCCCGGTTCGACAATGAAACCGATTTCGGCGTACTCTATGGGTCTGGAACTCAACGAGATAACATATTCAACGATGATACCCGACAAGGGCGTTAAACTGCCAGGCGAAACAGATTTGTGGCCGATAAACGTCGAGGGTTACACGACAGGCGAACTGTTCCCCGCATGGCAGGCGGTGGCGAACTCCACAAACACAATTGCCGTGCGCGTTGCAAGGCTCGTGACCGTACCTGTGCTTTTCAATCAGTTACAAACGAACCTCGGCATTACAACGCTTGTTCCCGGCGAGGACGAGAACCTCTCGCCTATACCGCTCGGCGCGCTTACCGACGGTATTCGCCTTATCGAACTCGCGGGCGCTTATCAGATGTTCGGAAACGGCGGTGTATACTACCCGCCGAAGATGTACAGCAAGGTGCTTGACAGCAAGGACAAAGTGGTTCTTGAACAGGAATTTTACGGAACGCAGGCGATAAGTTCCGACACCGCATGGATAACGAACCGTATGCTCCGCACCGTTGTTCAAAGCCCGAACAGTTCGGCAGTCTATGCCGACCTCGGAAACGTCGAGGTAGTCGGCAAGACGGGTACTTCAAACGACGACAAGAACTTGATGTTCGTAGGACTTACGCCGAATTATGTAGCGGTCTGCTGGATAGGCGTAGACGACGGCTCGTTCCTCTCCTCCTACAATCCGAAAAAGCCCGCGGTAGTATGGCACGATGTTATGTCAGAAGTCGAGGACACGTCTGTCGTGCAGAAGTTCAACGCGGATTCTTCGGTTGTGGAAATGAAATACTGTACAGAAACGGGTCTGCTGGCGTCCAGTCAATGCAAGGACACGGCAATCGGCTACTACCGCAAGAGCAATATTCCGACATTCTGTTCGGGCGACCACGAAAAGGAAATCGAAAAGATAAAGAAAGAATGGGACGATATTGACGACAACGGCGGGACTAGAGATTAAATAGTTGTTAGATAATAGTAATAGTGTACTCCCCCGCCGTCGGCGGGGAAGTACACTACAAAAAACATAATACCCCCGCCAACGGCGGGGGTAATTTTTGTGTTTATGCGTTTTCCCTGCCGTAGGCGGGGTATTTTCACATAGCTTTCTCCCCCGCCGTCGGCAGGGGAGAAAGCCTTTACTATTCACTTTACACCATTAACTTTAAACTGATGACGGCGGGGGAGAAAGTCTTTACTACTCACTTTGCACTCTTAACTATAAACTGATGACGGCGGGAACCGCCTTTACTATGCACTGTCAATCCGTAATATTTAACTCCCTTTTCAGTTCCGCTTGAAGTGCCTGCGAAAAGTTTATGTTTGCCTTTTCCGCCTCATAGCACAGCCAACTCGGCAACGTACAGTTTTTCTTTACAACTTTGGTTTCGTTTTTTCGGCGGTATTCCGCAATGTCAACATCTACAAGCGAAACGATTTCCCCCGTATTAGCCTTTACGTCTTTTGCGGAACTCGCGTCGGGTATCGTTTTGCCGTCGTCCTCCATATCAATTCCCATTAATCCTATAGCGTCGCGAGCCATTTCAATAGCCTCTGTCAAATCGTCGCCCTGCGTATTAATATTAAAATCGGGAATAAACACGGTATAGCCCGTTTCATCGGGCGTTAAAATAATCGGGTATGAATTTTTCATAACAGCCTCCGTAACATTGAATTTATTTGAAACAAACGGTGAAACCTATTTTAGCCCTTGCCGTTTGATGATTGCCTTGGCTAAATTTTCTTTGATTTCGTTGCGGCGCGGTATTGGCTCAACGGCAATTCCGTTAGTGTATATGTCGTGTCCTGCGCCGTTTCTCTTTAAATACCAACCGTTTCTTTCAAGGATTTTTATTAAGTCTGTCCGTTTCGTCTGTACCACCTCTTCCACTTATATTATACGCCTTTTATGCGTATTTGTCAAGGCGGGAAATAAATTTTTTCTGTCAGCGGTTATAGTGTTTAATGCCAAAATTTTCCCCGCCAACAGCGGGTAAACAGCAAATAACACATTCTTCCCGCCGACGGCGGGAAGAACGCCTGTAAATTAAATAGCCGTTCCCCGCCGTAGGCGGGGGAGTACACTACAAAAACATAATACCCCCGCCAACGGCGGGGGAACGGTTTTACAACTCACTTTGCACTCTTAACTATAAACTGATGACGGCGGGGAGGACGCTTTTACTCCTCCTGCTCTTTTGCCATTGCGATTTTGTCGAGCAGTTCGCATAATTCCTCAATCGTGTACTCTTTCTTTGTGCTGTTGGTTATGATAAGCCGTAGTTCATAAAGGGTCGCCATTCTGGTATCAATTCTTTCGTCTGCAATCATCGTTATCACTTTCTATCCGACATAATGTTGTTCTGCTTTAGCGTCCTCCCGCCGTAGGCGGGAGGACGTGTATTATTTTGTTTTAACGTTCTCCCCGCCGCAGGCGGGGAAAACGCTTTATTTAGTGTGTCAACGCCTTGACCCGCAGACAATCTTTCCGCGCACGAAGTGCGCACCTAAACTAGCTGCTAACAACTATTCTCTAGCAACTGCGCGCCAGCGCCCGCTTACATCTTACCTCTTACCTCTTTATGTACAAGGGTACTCCCTTAGTCCAAGAACACCCTTAATGCCTTGCTCTTACTATGCGACCGCAGTTTTCTCAAGGCTTTCGCCTCTATCTGGCGTATTCTTTCGCGCGTTACCTTGAACTGCCTGCCGACTTCTTCAAGCGTATGCGAACGGTCGTAGCCGACGCCGTAACGAAACTTCAGCACCTCGCGTTCGCGTTCGGGCAATAGGTCAAGCGCCTTGTTGAGTTCGTCCTTGAACACCGCTTTCATCGCCGTGTCAATCGGCGCGGGCGCGTCCTCGTCGGGGATAAAGTCGCCCAGATAGCTGTCCTCCTCCTCGCCCACGGGAGCTTCCAGCGAAACAGGGTCCTGCGCTATTCTGATTATCTCGCGGACGCGTTCGGGCGTCATACCGAGTTCTTTAGCGATTTCGTTCGTCGTAGGCTCGTGACCGTTTTCGTTGAGCAGTTTGTTCTGCGCCTTTTTTACGCGCGATATGGTTTCCACCATATGCACGGGTATGCGGATAGTACGCGCTTGGTCAGCGATAGAACGCGTTATCGACTGCCTTATCCACCATGTCGCATACGTCGAGAACTTATAGCCTTTCGTGTAGTCGAACTTCTCAACGCCCTTTATCAGCCCGCTGTAGCCCTCCTGAATAAGGTCGAGCAAGGGCATACCGCGCCCGACGTAGTGTTTCGCGATACTTACGACTAAACGCATATTTGCTACTATCAGCTTTTCGCGCGCCTCCTCGTCGCCGTTTACCGTTTTTTCGGCAAGTTCAAGTTCCTCCGCTGTGGTAAGCAGAGGTATTCTTCCTATTTCCCGCAGGTGAATTTTCACGGGGTCGTCTATTTCCCCGCTCTTTTCCACCTCCTCGCCTATGTCAAGCGCCTTGTTCAAATCGTCGTCAATACTGTAATCGTCCTCTATTTTTATGCTGTTGCGGTCGAGAAACTCCCACAGCTTGTCAAGGTCGATGTTCGCCTCGTCAATCACGTTGTATATCTCTTTTGTGGAAAGCGTCCCCGTTTGCTTGCCCCGTTCCAGCAGTTCGTTAAAAATTCTTTCGCTATTACTCATTTATTGTTCCTTTCAAATGCCGATTTTAGTATTCTCTGCAAATACTAAAAAATATGTACAACACAAAACTTTTAATTCTCTATTCGAGAAATCCTCTTAGCCTGCGGCTCCGCGTCGGGTGTCGGAGCTTTCGCAGAGCCTTTGTTTCTATCTGCCGAATACGCTCCCGCGTTACCTGAAATTCCTGTCCGACTTCTTCAAGCGTTCTCTGTCTGCCGTCAATCAGACCGTACCGCAGGATAATAACGCGCTTTTCGCGGTCGCTTAGTGTGTTCAGTATCTCGTCGAGCGTCTGTTTAAGCATTGACACACACGCCTCGTCGGACGGCGACGGCGCGTCCTCGTCGGGGATAAAATCGCCTAAGTGACTGTCCTCTTCCTCGCCTATCGGAGTTTCAAGCGACACGGGGTCCTGCGCTATGCGGATTATCTCGCGCACCTTTTCAACAGGCATCGAAAGATGTTCGGCTATTTCGTCCTCGTTCGGCTCACAGCCGTTTTCGTGCAAAAGCTGGCTCTGCGCCTTTTTTACACGCGTTATTGTTTCCACCATATGCACGGGTATGCGTATTGTACGCGCCTGATCGGCAATAGCGCGGGTTATCGCCTGACGAACCCACCATGTAGCGTATGTCGAAAACTTGAAACCTTTGGTATAATCAAACTTTTCGACCGCCTTGATAAGTCCCATATTTCCCTCTTGAATAAGGTCTAAAAACTGCATACCGCGCCGAACGTACTTTTTCGCAATACTCACGACCAAACGCAGGTTAGCCTCGATAAGCCTGTTCTTCGCCGCCTCGTCGCCGTTTTTCATACGTTCCGCGAGTTTAATTTCCTCCTCCGCGGACAGCAGAGGAATTTTTCCTATATCCTTTAAGAACGATTTCACGGAATCATCGGGCAACAGCATATCCGCGTCCTCGTCGTCATAATCGCGGTCGTCGTAATCAAGTATGCTGTCAATATCAATATCCGCGTCAAAATTATCCTTAATTTCGATATTCATATTGGATATTCTTTCGTAAATTCTGTTTATCTGACGCGCGTCGAAGTTCAGTTCCTCCAACGCGTCTGTTATCTCTTTTGAGGTTAGACTTCCCCGTTTTCGTCCCTGATTGAACAGTTCCTCCAAAACGTTTCCGCTGTTTTCGCTCATTTTACCTCTTCTCCTTTAAACTTTCCGCAAACAGGCGAAGTTCGCTGTCCGTCATATCGACAGCAGACTTTTCCTGCGCGCTTTCTTTATAATCATTTAATACCTTAATAAAATCGCCCAGCGCCGTTTCGTCATACGCGAATGTTTTATCTTCCGTTATTTCTCTTATTCTGCCCATTTCCGCGCCCGTAAAACTCTCGTTGAACAGCGCGAGGTCGGGTTTTGCTCCGTCGGCGCAGATATTTTCGAGAAACTCGAAAATGCGCTTATTAAGATTTGTCACAAACTCGCCTTGAAGTTTCGTTTTAATTGAACTTAGCTTTTCGGGATTGTGATACAAAAAGCAGATTATCCCGCGTTCGGCTTTTTCTTCCCGCGGAAGTTTAACCGCGTCGGGGTTCACTCTGTCGCGCTCAACACGGAGAAACGCTTGTTGTTCGCCTTTCCTCGCCTTTGCCCTGTCCGCTTTCAGCCTGCTTTCTACCGCCGCGCTGATACTCCCGACGGCAACGCCCGTCTGTTTCGCGGCTTTCGCGGCGTAGACCGAGCGGTCGATAGGGTCGCGCATTTCGGCTAAGAACGGCACAACGCGCTTTAAATACGCCGCCTTGCCGTCGTCCGTGTTTAAATCAAGACCCGCCGACAGCTTGTCCATTTTGTAGTCTATTGCAACTTCAGAACCGCTGATAAGCGCCTTAAAGCGTTCACCGCCGAATTTCTTGATAAACTCGTCGGGGTCTTTCGCGCCCTCGACTTTCAAGATTTTAACGTGCAGTCCGACGTTCGTAAGCAACGGGATGGCTTTTGAAGCTGCGTTCTGCCCCGCCGCGTCCGAGTCGTAGGAAATCACTACTTCGCTTTTTCCGAGCCGTGATAATAAATTCGCGTGCTTTTCCGTCAGCGCCGTGCCGAGCGACGCGACTGCGCTGTCAAAGCCCGCTTGGTGCATTGCGATAACGTCCATATACCCCTCGCAGAGTATGAACTGCTCCGCTTTGGAGTTCTTCGCGATATTCAGCGCGTAGAGCATATCGCCCTTGTGGAAAATCGGCGTTTCACCGCTGTTCAGGTACTTTGCCTTGTCGTCGCCCAGAGTTCTCCCGCCGAAACCCGCGACGTTTCCGCGCGTATCGAAAATCGGGAACATAACGCGATTGCGGAATTTATCGTAAAACTTATTGTTGTTTTCGGACAAAAGCGACGCCTCGGCGAGTTCAAAATCCGAATACCCAAGCCCCCGCATATAAAAATGCAGTTTGTGCCAGTCGTTCGCCGCGTACCCCAGACCGAACCGCTTTATCGTGTGAATTGAAAGTCCGCGCCCCGTCAGATAGTCCAATCCCGCCTTGCCGTCGGGCGCAAATAATTGTTCGTGAAAGAACTTCCCCGCCGCCTTGTTCATATCGTACAATCGACGGCGCTTATCGGCAGAGCCGTCGGAGCGGTCGTCAGGGAGCGGCATTCCCGCGCGTTCCGCGAGGAATTTCACGGCGTTCACATAGTCAAGCCGTTCTATCTGCATTATAAATGTTATTACGTCACCGCCCATATGACAGCCATAGCAGTAAAAATGCGGGTCTGCGCCCGTGTAAAAATGGCAGGACGGCGTTTTTTCTGAGTGAAACGGGCAGCAGCAGGAATATGTATTTCCCGTATGTTTCAACTGCACATAGCTTTCGGCAACCGATATAATGTCGTTGCGGTCTTTTAATTCGCGAATATAATCTTCCGTAAAGCGCAAACCCGTTTCGCCCCCCTTTAGTTTTTAGAGATTAGTAGTTAGTAATTAGTATTTGTGCGCCCCTTCGGGGCGCGGAAAGATTGTCTGCGGGTCATTACGCCCCTGCGCCGTAGTACGGCGCGTGGCTTTTACCGAGAACTTCAACGTTTTAATTCAAAGACAATCTTTATTGTCCCCCGCAGGGGGACACCAAAACTAACTACTAACTACTATTCTCTAACAACTACTTAACTCCCCAGCCCCTAGGAATACATAAATCAGAAAACAATTCAATAGCGTACTCGTCGCTCATTCCGCTGATGAAATCGCCTACGGCGGTTTCCGCGCCGTCGCGGACGGCTAATTGCTGATACAGCGCGGGGAGTTCGTCCTGATGCTTAAAAAAATGCTCGAAAAGATATTCCACAATATGCCCCGCCTTGTCTTTTTCGGCAACTGTCGGTTCGGCGGTGTAAACGCGCTCGAACATAAAGTCGCGCAGTTCCGCGAACGCGCGCGCGGTTTCATCGTCAAACCGCACAACTTCCCCGCTGTTTTCGACAAGCGACCGCACAAGGCTCGTTATCCGTTTTGACTTCGTGTCGCCCAAAAATTCCACGGGGTATTTCGGCAGGTCGCTCTGACTGATAACACCGCCCCGCACCGCGTCCTCGATGTCGTGGTTTATGTACGCTATCTTGTCGCACAGGCGCACTACCCAGCCCTCGCGCGTTATCGGCGGGGCGCTGTTTCCGCGGTGCGCGACAATGCCGTCTATCACTTCATATGTAAGGTTTAAACCCTTGCCGTCCTTTTCGATTACCTCAACAACGCGCTTGCTTTGCAGATTATGCGCAAAGCCGTTCGGGAGCAGTTTATTCAAAACGCGTTCGCCGTCGTGACCGAACGGCGTATGACCCAAATCGTGACCGAGCGCAATAGCCTCCGTCAGCGCCTCGTTAAGACCGAGCGAACACGCAACCGTCCGCGCTATCTGGCTTACTTCAAGCGTATGCGTAAGACGTGTACGGTAATGGTCGCCGTGCGGGATAAGGAACACCTGTGTTTTGAGTTTCAGCCGTCTGAAAGAGTTGCAATGGATTATCCTGTCACGGTCGCGCTGAAAATCCGTGCGGAAATCGCAGGGCTTTTCGTAGACCCTGCGCCCTCGGCTGTCGGTCGATTTGCACGCGTATTCGCTGAGTATAAGGTTTTCGTTTTCGATTATTCGTTCACGCGGTAACATCTAAAGCCCCCGTTGTCATTATGCGGTATTGCCCGCCGAAAAATTCTCTCTGCTTATATATACACATTTCGACGCAGAAAAACCTTTTTTTCGAGCAAATTTCAGCGTTTTATGCAAAATCATACCACAATTTTTGTGAAACATCAACAACTATTTTGCCGTTGCAAGCGTCGATAAGCGCGTTTGTTAAACGTTCGGAAAGTTCCTCGCGGACGTAGGCTGTAAGCGTTACGCCGGTGGAAAAATCCTCGTTTTCCGTGCGGACGCCGTACTCCGCGAAAATCTGCCCCAACCGCCCGTAGAGCGCGTAATCCACGGAAATTTGAAGTTCGCTTGCCATTGCCATAACCTTGATTACCGCCGTGCTTACCGCGTCTTTCGCGGCGCGGGTGTACGCCCGCACAAGCCCGCCCGCGCCGAGTTTTATCCCGCCGAAATAGCGCGTCACAACGCACGCGGCGTCGCACAAGCCCTCTTTGCGTAGTACCTCGTAAATCGGCACTCCCGCCGTGCCCGACGGTTCGCCGTCGTCGGAATGGCGCGCTAAGGCATTTTCGCGCAGAATATACGCGTAGCAGTTATGCGCCGCCTTGCGGTGCAAGGCGCGTATCTCGTTTATAAACGCGCTTGCCGCGTCCTCGCTCTGTACGGGCGCAATATAGCCGATAAACTCGGATTTCTTCTCAATAAACCGCGCCTCGCACGGCGCGGAAATCGTCTTGTAGTCCATAATCAAACACCATTCGCATTTTCTGCTGACAACAGCAAAAACTCACGCATAAATATATGCGTGAGTTTCGTTTTCTAACAGCCTTACTTACCCATATTGTAACGCTTTTTAAATCTGTCAACACGTCCGCCGCTGTCTACCAGCTTTTGCTTGCCCGTGTAGAACGGGTGGCACTTCGAGCAGATTTCCACCTTGATGTCCTTCTTAGTGGAACGCGTTTCGATTACGTTTCCGCAGGCGCACTTTATCGTAGTGGTTTCGTATGCGGGGTGAATACCGTCTTTCATTTATTTCAACTCCTTGCAGTTCATTATAAATAGATATTAGCAAACAGTTCGCTAATTACTATAAAGCCAAATAATATTATACCACTATACTTTACAAAAATCAAGCGGTTTTTGCGATTTTGGCTAATTTTGCCAAACCTGTGCTTAAAATCCCAAAATCTTTGTGAACTCCGCCGAAATTTTTTCGTAAACCGCCATAGCGTCCTCGTTGGTTGCGCCTTTGGTCGTGTAGTAAACTTTAATCTTCGGTTCTGTACCCGACGGGCGGATTATTACGGACGCGTCGTCCGCAAGGTTATAGGTGATAACATCGCTCTTAGGCAATGTCACTTCGCTTACAACGCCGTCGGAGGTCGTCTTTTTGCTCTTCTCGTAATCCGTCACCGCGAGGACTTCAAGACCGCCTATCGTTTTCGGCGTGTTCGCGCGGAGTCCCGCCATAATCTCTTTCATACGCTCCATACCCGACGCGCCCTCGCACTGGAAGTTGCTGAGCTTACTGAGATATACGCCGTATTCCTCGTAAAGGCGCTTTCTCGCCTCGATAAGCGAGATACCCTTTGTGCGGTAGTACGCCGCCATTTCGCATATCAGCATTGACGCGACGACTGCGTCCTTGTCGCGGACGTAACCGCCCGCAAGGTAGCCGTAGCTTTCCTCAAAGCCGAATATGTAGCGTTCCTCCTCGCCCGCTTTTTCGAGCAGACCTATCTGTTCGCCGATGTACTTAAAGCCCGTAAGCACTTCGCGCAGTTCTACGCCGTATTTCGCGCAAATAGCCTTTGTGATGTCGGACGTTACTATCGTCTTTACCGCGACGGGGTCGTTCGGCATTCTGCCGAGCGCTATACGCTCTTTGCAGACGTATTCAAGCAGTAATGCGCCCGTTTCATTGCCCGTGAACAGTTCGTAACCGCCGTTTCCGTCGGGAACGGCAATTCCTACGCGGTCACAGTCGGGGTCGGTCGCTAACAGCAAATCGGGCTGTACCTTTGCGCAGAGTTCCAAACCCTTTTGCAGAGCCTCGCGGATTTCGGGGTTCGGGAACGGACACGTCGGGAACATTCCGTCGGGGTTTTCCTGTTCGGGAACGACCGTCACATTCTCAACGCCGATTTCTTTCAGTATACGGCGCACGGGCTTGTTTCCCGTGCCGTTAAGCGGAGAGTAAACGACTTTCAGCCCCGACGCTTTCACCATATCGGTATGCAGACCCTGCGCTCTTACCTTTTCCATATACTTGTCGATCACGCTGTCGTCGATATAGGAAATCATACCCTTTTCGACCGCGCTTTCAAAGCCCTGCGCCTTTACTACGCCGAAAATGTCTATCTTGTTGATTTTCGCGAGAACGGCGTTCGCCGCCTCGGACGTCATCTGACAGCCGTCCGCGCCGTAAACCTTATAGCCGTTGTACTTCGCGGGATTGTGCGAGGCGGTGACTACTATTCCCGCTCCGCATTTCAGATAACGCACCGCCCACGAGAGCATAGGCGTAGGCATAAGTTCCTTGTAGATATGCACCTTTATGCCGTTTGCCGCGAGAACGAGCGCGGCGACTTCCGCGAAATACGCGGACTTGATGCGGCTGTCGTACGCTATTGCGACGCTCTTTTCCGCACCGCTTTCAATAATGTACTCCGCTAAACCCTGCGTTGCGCGTTTTACCGTGTACACGTTCATACGGTTTGTTCCCGCGCCGATCACTCCGCGCAGTCCCGCCGTTCCGAACTCCAAATCCCGGTAAAAGCGGTCGTTGATCCCGTCGGGATCGTTCTCAATGCTCTCAAGTTCGGGGATAAGTTCGGGATCCTCGGTGGCTTTTTCGAGCCAGAGTTTGTACAATTCGGTTGTGTTCATATCGTTTCCTCCTTAAAGTTATTACGTTAATGCGGGAGAGGCTAGAGAACAGAGGCTAGAGGCTGGAATGTTGCTTAAAACTACATTCTTACTTCTTACATCTTACCTCTTATCTTCTACACCTAACCGCGCTCCGTAATACTATTTATTTCTTAAATCTGAACATATTCATTCTGTCTTTAAGTATCTGCGCCTGCGAGGACATTTCTTCGCTTGCCGCCGCGGACTGCTCGGCGGTTGCGCTGTTGTTTTGAACCGCGTCCGCTATTTGCTTTATGCCTACATTTATAAGTTCGATAGATTCCGACTGCTTGTCGCTCGACGCGGAAATCTCCGACAGCGAGTTCTTGACGACTTCGGACGTGGACGCGACATTCTTCAGCGAACCGTCTGCCTTTTCGGAAATCGAACGCCCGTTCTCTACCGTTCCCATAACGTTCTCAACAAGCGCGTTTATATCGCCCGTGGACGCGGCTGTTCTCGACGCTAACATCTGTATCTCCTCCGCGACAACCGCAAAGCCCTTGCCCGATTCGCCCGCGCGCGCCGCCTCTATCGCGGCGTTTATCGCGAGTACGTTCGTCTGGAACGCGATGTCGTCTACCGTCTTTACGATGTTCTTGATTTCCTCCGACGCCTCGGAAATAGCGTTCATAGCGCCGAGCATATCGCTCATATTGCGCGAGGACTCGTTTATCTCCTCAAACGTCGTTTCCATTGCCGTGAACGCGCCGCGGATATTCTCGTTGTTCTTATTAACGTCTGTTGTCAGGTGGTCGATAGAATCAGACAGTTCCTGTATAGAGGAAGTCTGTTCGGTACTGCTCTGCGCGAGCGACTGAGCGCCTGCGGATACCTGCTCCGAGCCGAGCGCGACTTGCTCCGCGACGGAGTTGATTTCCGCCATTGTGCGCGTGAGCGTTTTGGAAATATTTTCAAGCGAAACCTTAATCTTCGCAAAGTCGCCGAGGTAACTTCTCGTAAGGCTGAAATCAAGGTTTCCGCGTCCGATTTCGTCAAGGACAACCGAAACTTCGTCTATGTAGCCGACATAATCGTGCAGGCGTTCGACGGTCTTTTGGAAGTTGTTTGACAGTTCGCCTATCTCGTCGCTCGAATTAACATCGAGATTTACCGAGAGGTCGCCCGCCGCTATGCGCTTTGCCGCGGCGTTCAGCTTTTCGAGTTTCTTTGTCATAATCATTCCGACAAGGAACGCCGCCGCCGCCGCTATTATAAGTACAATAAGCGTTGTAACGCCGCTGATAATACGCAGTTTCTTGCCGCCCGCGTCTACTTCGTCATACGGCACGGACGTTACAAGGTGCATACCGTTGCGCATTGTGCGGGTCGTCGCGAGGTATTTCGTACCGCCGTAGTTTGCCTCAACGGTAACGCGTTCATCGTTTCCGTCTCTTAAAAGTTCGGCGATCTTCGCCGTACCGCCGTTCTGGTCGAGGTCGGCTATCTGCGTGCCGTATTCGGTATCTTCATGATACATTATCGACGACTTGTCGTTCCCGACAATAAACGCGTCTACATCGTCATACGAAACATCAAGGCTAGCGAGTTCCTCAACCATTGTGAAATCCAAGTCCATTCCGACTATACCCAAGTTCTCGCCGTTCACATAAAGAGGCACTACATATGAAATCATATAAACGCCGATGTTCTCGTTCAGATACGGCTCCATCCATGTGGGCTTGCCGTTGTTCACGGGGATATAGTACCAGCCGACGTGGTTCAGATCGGTCTTGTCGTAAATCGAAAAGTCCGTACATTCCGTTTCATAATAGTCCGCGTTCACATTATCGCGCATATAGAACATTCCCGAAGTGGGATAGGCAACGTCGGGACTGTAGCGTATGTAAGCCGTAATCGCGCCCTCGGTATGTTCCGCCGCCGCAAGCAGAGTGTGCGCGAATTTCTCCGTGTACTCGTCCACCGCCGCGCTTGAACTCTTGAACCCGCTGAAATCCGTCATAGTTTCGAGCGCGTAGCTTGCGAGCATATCGACGGACTGTTCGACGCGGACAAAATACGCGTCAAGCGAAGTGACCGTGCGTTCGCACGCGCCGTTTATTATCTCGTCCGAGTCGTCGGAAATGATATTCCCCGAAATAATAAAACTTGTCGTGCCGAGCGAAAGCGACGCTACAATTGTACAAACCAGAACCAAAAGTGCGATTTTAAACTTGATTTTCATTTTCGTTTCCTCCAAAACCAAAATTAGAAGTATAGGACTTAAACAATGCTGGGTTTGTTGGATTTTCACAAAAAATCCGCCTGTAATTAGATAAAATTACCGAAAATTGAGGTATTTTATTCAATTATTTTTATTATAACATATTTTAAAAGTAAAGTCAAGATAAAAAACCTAATGATAATTACAACGCGCTTTTTGTCGCTTTAAAGCACATTAACAGGGCGTATTGACCCGCAGACAATCTTTATTGTCCCCCCGCAGGGGGACACCGGAAACTATTTACTAACAACTAATCTCTAGCTACTACCCGCGCAAAACCACCAGAAAATCCTAAAATTCCCGCCGTTTTTTATAATTCTTGCCGAAATTTTGCGGTTTGGAAATTTTCGTATAAAATCTATTGCAAAACGGCGAAAAAAAGTTTATAATAAGTAACGGGGGTTCTCTGCGTGCGGAGCGTTTCGCGCGGGAGATTTCCGCTCGGCGGTTTTACGGCTTTTCCGAAAAGCGCCGTGCGTTCTATTTTTGTTTGTTCAGGTGCGCAATGAAAACGATTTTAAAACATTTTCTGTCTTATATAAAGCACGTTGACAAGGTTACGCCCGTTATCTGCATCGCTTTGACCGTGTTTGATATATATTTGATAAACTCTATGGTGACTATGGGCATAATAGAGCAAAGCACGGCTAATACTCAGCTTGCGGCGGCGATAATCGGCATTTCCGCGGCGTTCGTGATAAGTGCTGTTGATTATAAATTTATAGCGAAGTATTGGTTCACCTACGCGCCGTTGGCTGTTATTTTACAGCTTATGCTGTTCGTGCCGTCGCTGAGAATACAGGTTGACGACGATATGGCGTGGCTTAAACTCGGAAGATTTACATTACAGCCGTCAGAAGTGCTGAAATTCGTCTTTATAATCACACTTTCCGTGCATATATCAAAACTCGGCGACAAGTTGAATTCGCCCCCGCAGTTTCTTTTGCTCTGTCTGCACGGGCTGTTCCCCGTCGGACTTATAATGTATCAGGGCGACGCGGGAAGCGCCTTGGTGTTCCTGTTCATCTTTATCTGTATGCTGTTTATGGGCGGGCTTTCGTGGAAATATTTGACGGCGGGTCTGGTTCTTATGCCCGTTGTGGGATATATCGCGTGGAACTATGTTATGCAGGACCACCACAGGCGGCGTTTTTTAATGCTGTTCGACAAGGAACTTCAGCAACAGGAAACGCAGGGCGATTATTTTCAGCAGTATTACGGGACAATGGCTCTGGGTTCGGGACAGCTTACGGGGCGCGGGTTCGACCCCGACAACTACACTTACACGTCGTATCTTGAAAACGACTTCGTGTTCAGCTATATCGGAATGACGCTCGGATTTATCGGGTGTATGGCAATCGTCATCGCGCTGGCGGTGCTGTGCCTTAAACTGCTGTCCGACGCGTCGGGCGCTCCCGATTTCCTCGGAAAACTTATGTGCGTCGGCGTTTTCGCAATGGTGTTCTTCCATTGCCTGATAAATATAGGAATGGCGCTTTCCGTTGTTCCCGTTATAGGAATACCCCTGCCGTTTATAAGTCAGGGCGGTTCGTCGATGATGATGACGCACGTTTGTATCGGGCTTGTTTTAAGCGTAACCTGCCACAAACCGCAGGTAAAGCATATGTTCTATACGGAAAAAGATTGATTTACAATAATAACCAAAGAGCAAGAGGTTCAGCGCTTTAATCCTAAAGTTCTTACCTCTTACCTCTTACATCTTATTTTCTAGCAGGAGGTCATTATGAAACCTATAGTTAGAAATCTAAACGCAGTTTACCCAAACTCGGCTGACTCTGAAAAGCAACGCTATCGCGCTGTTGAAGTCGGCTTTGCGGAGCATTTCGGGGAACTTGGCGAACATCGTTTCTTCTCCGTACCCGCGCGCACGGAGATATGCGGAAACCACACCGACCACAACAACGGAAAGGTCGTCGCGGCGAGCATAAACCGCGATGTAATCGCCGTTGCGGAACAGACGAACGACGGCTTTGTCACGGTAAAATCGGAGGGATTTCCCGAAGATAAAATCGACATCTCCGACCTTGAACCCCGCGAGGACGAAAAGAACACGTCCGCCGCGCTTATTCGCGGTATCTTAATGGGCTTTAAGAAAAACGGTCACAACATCGGCGGGTTTCGCGCTTATACGTCTTCGGGCATAATAAGGGGGAGCGGGCTTGCGAGTTCGGCGGCGTTCGAGGTGCTTATCGGCACGATACTTTCGCATATGTACAACGACGGGCAAATCCCGCCCGCGAAAACCGCGCAGATTGCCCATACTGCCGAAACGGAATATTTCGGGAAACATTCGGGGCTTATGGACCAGACCGCCTGCGCTGTCGGCGGGTTTGTCGCGATTGATATGAAAGACGGCGATATTCCCGTTATAGAACATATAAAGTGCGATTTCGACGCGTATCAGCACGCGCTTTGCATTGTTGACACGAAAAGCGAACATTCGGATTTAACCGGGAAATATTCGGAAATATACAATGAAATGAGCGAGATAGCGGGATTTTTTGACTGCAAGACTTTGCGTTCGCTGTCGCTCGCGGATATTATGCTGAATATCAGATTTTTGCGGGAAAAGTTCGGCGACAGGGCGGTTTTGCGCGCTATTCACTTTTTCCACGAAAACGAGCGCGTAGAAAAGGTCGTCCACGCGCTTAAAAACGATATGTTCGAGAACTTCCTGATGTCCGTCCGCGAAAGCGGCGACAGTTCGTTCAAATATTTACAGAACGTTTACTCAAACAGCGATATTCGTCACCAGAGCCTTTCTATAGCGCTTAACGTCGCGGAGAGCACTCTGCACCGCAAGGGCGCGTGCCGCGTTCACGGCGGCGGGTTTGCGGGGACGATACAGGCGTTCGTGCCGTTTGATTTACTTAAACAGTTCAAGATGAATATGGAGAAGATTTTCGGCACGGGCGCGTGTCATATCCTGTCAATACGCGGGATTGGCGCTTGCGAGGTTATACTCGAATAACCGCGCGGTAACGCGAACAACGCCGTGACCCGCAGGTCTTTGCCTCTACCCCTAGCCGTTCAACGCTTTGACCCAAATAACTAGCTGCTAGAGGGTTATCCGCGTAGCGGATAACTCGGCTATTCTCTAGCTACTAGTAGCCTAGCCCGCGTTTTGCGCAAAGCGCAAAACAACGGCGCGTAAGCGCCGTTAATTCGCCGTCAGGCGAATTGCGGGCGGTCGGGCAACGGCGCGGTACGGGCGGTAAGGGCGCGTTAATACGCGGGACGGTAAAGGTACGCGGGATAAGAGCGCGGGGCGCTTGAATTGAGCAACGCCGAACGCCACGCACGGCGCAGGGGCGTTCTGACCCGCAGACAATCTAATCCGCGCGCCCGCAGGGCGCACCTTAGAGTAATCCGCAAAGCGGATTACTCGCTTACCTCTTACCTCTAGCAGGTCAACGCTTTGACCCAGATAACTAGCTGCTAGCCTCTAATCTCTAGTCACTAGCCGCGTACTGCTCTGCTTGCTTTACAAGAGAAATATCAACAAGCGCGTCCGTTTCTATGCCGTTTTCCGTGTAATTCTCCGAAAAGACTTTGCCGTTTTCGCGGATTTTAGCTAAAATACCCGCTTTGTCATACGGGAGAAGCAACCGCATACGGCGGGAGGTCGGCGGGAGCGTGTCGGCAATTACCCGAAGCAAGCGGGAAATGCCCTTGTTTTCGAGCGCGCTTATCTTGACGGAGTGTTCGTCTTCGGGAATGTTTTCGGTTATCTTATCGCATTTGTTGAACACGGTGACTACGGGGATATTTTCCGCGCCGAGGTCGGCGAGAGTTTTCAGAGCAACGTCCGCTTTCTCCGATAAATCGGGGTCGGAAACGTCGCAGACGTGAATTATCACATCAGCGCTGACCGCCTCTTCAAGCGTTGACTTGAACGCCTCGACTAAGTGGTGCGGAAGTCGGCGGATAAGCCCTACCGTATCGACAAGCACAAGCGTGCGCCCGTCGGGCAGTTCGACTGCCCGCGCCGTCGGGTCAAGAGTTGCGAACAGTTTATCTTCAGCGAGAACGCCCGCGCCCGTCAGCAGGTTCAAAAGCGTGGACTTCCCCGCGTTCGTATAGCCGACTATTGCGCCTGTCTGCACACCGTCCTTGCGGCGGCGTTCGCGGGAAAAGTTTCGGCGCTGTTCAAGTTCGCGAAGTTCGGCGGACAGCTTTTCAATGCGCCTGCGGATATGTCGGCGGTCAGTTTCAAGCTGAGTTTCGCCCGGTCCGCGCGTTCCTATGCCGCCGCCGAGCTTGTCAAGGCTCGCGCCGACGCCCATAAGACGCGGCAGGCGGTATTTAAGCTGTGCGAGTTCCACTTGTATTTTGCCCTCGCCCGAACGTGCGCGCGCCGCGAAAATATCGAGTATCAGCATTGTCCTGTCGATAGTGCGGACGTTCGCCGTCTTTTCGATATTGCGTATCTGCGCGGCTGTGAGTTCGCAGTCGAATATCAGGAGCGTTGCGCCGAGGGCTTGGCACATTTCGCAGAGTTCTTCGAGTTTGCCCTCGCCGATAACGGTCGCGGGTTCGTATGCGGGGCGTTTTTGGATAACGTGCGCGAGTACCTCAGCGCCTGCGGTTTTCGCGAGTTCGGACAGTTCTTCTATCGAAGAATTGCAGTCGTATTCGCCGATGTCGGCGGTGACCAGAATTGCGCGTTCTTTAGTGGTTTCCTGCGTTGTTTGCATTGGTTCTCCTTTCAGATGTAAGATGTAAGAAGTAAGAGGTAAGAGGGCGTACAGTTACTACAGTTACTAGAGAATAGTAGTTAGTAGTTAGCGAATAATCCGCCGTTGGCGGATTACTCTCAAACAGCAGGCTGCGCCTGCTGTTTGGTAGGTGCGCGCTCCGCGCGCGAATTAGATTGTCTTTGGGTCAAGACGTTGTTCGCGTTACCGCGCGTTTGGGTTGCTCAATTCAAGCGCCCCGCACTCTTATCCCGCGCACCGTAACCGTCCCGCGTATTAACGCGCCTGCGCCGACCGTGTACGCGCCTTTTCCCGACCGCCCGCAATTCGCCTGACGGCGAATTAACGGCGCTTTCGCGCCGTTGTTTTGCGCGGAGCGCAAAACTGCGGGCTGTGTAACAGTTTACAGTGCACAGTGCTGAGTGTACAGTACGAATAGGGTTGCGCGCTCCGCGCGCGAATTAGATTGTCTTTGGGTCAAGACGTTGTTCGCGTCACCGCGCGGTTTAGGTGGTTCAATTCAAGCGCCCAGCGCTCTTATCCCGCGCACCGTAACCGTCCCGCGTATTAACGCGCCTGCGCCGACCGTGTACGCGCCTTTTCGCGGCCGCCCGCAATTCGCCTGACGGCGAATTAACGGCGCTTTCGCGCCGTTGTTTTGCGCGGAGCGCAAAACTGCGGGCT
>CANRAS010000024.1 GCA_947628655.1 uncultured Clostridia bacterium
TTTTCGGGAACAAACCTCGGAATTGCGCCCAATTCGCTTTCCCACCAATGCGGCATTATTATCAAATATCCGTTGTTCACGTGGATTTCGTCGTCGGCGAGCGGCGGCGCGAAGCTGAAATAGTGCTTTTGCATTGCGCCGATGATTTGTTCGCATTTGCGCGCCGTGTTCGTTGTAATGCCGTGGTTTACAAGTTCGTCGTAGATTTCCGCGCCGAGGAGCGCCTTGTCAAGTTCGCCGTCGAGCGAGTAGAACTGCCCGTTTATACAGCGGATTTCGCCGTACTTCTTCTTGAACTCCTCGCAGAACGCGAGTTCGTTCACCTTGCCTTGCCCGTCAAGCCAGATTTCGGCGGGCGGGGTGAATTTTAGTGGTGTGTTCATATTTTACCATTCCTTTCTGCAACTAGTTGCTGCATATTCAGAATGACATATGAAGTACTGCTTTTGACTGCAAAAATACTCCCCGCCGTCGGCGGGGCGCTCTTACCTCTTACATCTTACATCTTACTTCTAACCTCTCCCCCGCAGCGTTTGTACCTGAAAAACCGTATCAACCGCCCGCCCGTTTCGACTAACGGCGAACTCTCCTCTAATACCCATTGCTTGTCGCGTTCGATTTCCTCAAAGAACGCGTCGCCGCCGAAGTTTTCATAAACGCGCGTTATAAGCGCCTCGGTGCAGTACGGCAAAAGCTGTCGGTAAACCTCCGCGCCGCCTATGACGAAAATTTCCTTGCCGAAAGAGCGGGCGCGTTTCAAAAGCGCGTCCACATCGGAGAACACCTCCGCGCCGTCGATTTTTTTCAGCGAACGCGAAAGCACAAGGTTCTCGCGGTTTGGGAGCGGGCGTTTCGGGAAACTCTCGTAGGTCTTTCGTCCGACGATTACAACCGAGCCTTTTGTAACCTCGCGGAAACGTTTCATATCTTCGGGCAGACTGCACAGCAGTTCCCCGCCCCGACCTATCGCGCTGTCGTTGTCCATTACGAGAATAAGTTTCATAATCTCCTCCAAAAAGCGTTATTCAAAAAAACCGCGGTCTAAAAAGACCGCGGCGATAATTTCCCTTACCGCACAAACGATGTTTTCCTCGGAAAACCGTCTTTCGCACGGGTCGCACCCGCGAACGCCTGTACGGTCAAACATATTGCGTACCCTATTGGGAACACTTTTCAGTCAGAGCTTTTAAAGACCCAATTCCCGTTAGTCTTTCTGCTCTTACTTCTATTATCGGCAGGAACTCCCGTTTCTTTAGCCAAAATATTCGATTTGTCTGATATGCGCAAATTTGCGGAAATTTTTGGGCAAAATCACAACTCACGGCTTACAGCTTTTTGAGTTTCGCGCCGTTGCGCATTACCTTTTTCTGACCCCGCGTATCGAAATCAATCGTCAGCATTGCGTCGTTTCCCATACTGATAACCGCCGCGACAACGCCCTCGCCGAAGATATTGTGCTTTACGCGTTCTCCTACTTCAAAGTTCTCAAACGTTTTTGCCGTCATAGCCGAGTGCATTTTTTCGCTCTGCTCTTTTAAGAAACTGTGCCTTTCGGGTTTCGTAACAGGCGTTTTTGCGCGGGATACCTCGCTGTGCTTGTCAAGGAGTTCTTCGGGAATATCCGCGATAAACTCCGACAGCTTATTCGACGCGGTTTTCCCGTAAAGCATACGATACTTTGCGTGAGTAGCGGTAAACCGCTTTTTCGCGCGCGTTATAGCGACATACGCAAGGCGGCGTTCCTCCTCCATTTCGGACGGGTCGTTTTTGGACATCATCGACGGGAAAATCCCGTCCTCCGCCGCTACGAGATAGACATACGGAAATTCAAGACCCTTTGCCGCGTGAATAGTCATAAGAGATACGCGGTCGGTCGTACTGTCATAGTTGTCAATATCCGATACAAGCGCTACCTGCTCCAGAAAATCGGGTAGAGTTGCCTCGGGGTTTTCTTCGAGCAACAGCGCGGCGTTCGACTGAAGTTCCTTGATGTTTTCAATGCGCGTCCTGCCCTCCTCGCCTAACGGCATAAGGGACGCTATGTAACCGCTCTTTTCCGCGACTTGCTCAATAAGCTGATCTATCGGGAGAGTATCGGCGAGTTCGTCGAGTTCCTCGAAGATGTTCGCGGCGGCTTTCAGATGATTTGCGCGTTTTGCTATCGTTTCATAGCTGTCGCTGTTTCGGCAGATTTCAAGCGGGGAAAGGTTCGTTCCCTGCGCTATGCGGACGACTTCTTCGATAGTCGCGTCGCCTATGCCGCGTTTGGGTTCGTTTATCACGCGTCTGAAACGAATAATATCAAACGGGTTGTCCAAAAGCGCGAGATACGCCATAATGTCGCGGATTTCCTTGCGGTCGTAGAACCTCACACCGCCTACTATTTTATACGGAATACCCGCGCGGACTAACGCCTGCTCGTAACTTCTTGACAGCGCGTTGGAGCGGTACAAAAGCGCGTAATCCGAATACTTCGCGCCGTTTTTCACACCGTCCGCGATTTCATCGGCGATAGTCTTTGCCTCGCCCTGCTCGTACTGAAAAAGCTGAACGCTCACCTTGTCGCCTTTTCCCAAATCGCTCCAGAGGTGTTTTTCCTTGCGGTTCGTGTTGTGGCTTATGACGGCGTTCGCCGCGTCGAGTATGTTCGTAGTTGACCTATAGTTCTGCTCCAGGCGTATAACTGCGCAGTCGGAGTACTGCTTTTCAAAGTTCAGTATGTTCTCGACGGTCGCGCCGCGGAATTTGTAAATCGACTGGTCGTCGTCGCCGACTACGGCTAAATTGCCGTTGTTTCCCGCAAGAAGTGAAATCAGCCGATACTGCGCGAGGTTAGTATCCTGATACTCGTCCACCATAATATACTTGTAAAGATTACGGTAATGCCTGAGGACATCGGGAAATTCCTCGAAAAGGCGCACGGTGAGGAATATAATATCGTCGAAATCCACGGCGTTTGCCGATTTCAGCATACGCTGATACTCGCTGTAGACCTCCGCTGTTTTGACCGCCATCGGGTCGTATCTGTCCTGCGGGGCTTGCTCGGCGTATTCCCGCGCCGAAATCATACTGTCTTTAAGGCGGGAAATGCGGTTCCTGACGGCTTTGACGGGCAATGCCTTTTCATCAATCATACACTGTTTCAGAATATCCTTTAACAGCCGTTTTGAATCGTCGTCGTCATAGATAGTAAATCCCGGCTTGTAGCCCAGATGTTCTATCTCTCGGCGAAGTATTTTAACGCACGCCGAATGGAACGTAGACGCGTTGATTTTCTCCGCGTCCTCTCCTATCATCCGAACCAAGCGTTCGCGCAGTTCGCCCGCCGCTTTGTTTGTAAACGTGATAGCGAGGATATTCCACGGCGCGACTTGCTCCGTGCCGATTATCTCCCCTAAGCGCCGTCCGTTTTCGGCGGTTCGTGGTAACGTCGGGAAATCCTCCAGAAACTTCTTGTCTTCCTCTGAAAGTCGGCGCGTTTTATCGTCGTGATAAGCGTTTCCGAAACGCATCATATACGCTATTCTGTTGACTAATACGGTAGTCTTTCCGCTCCCCGCGCCCGCGATTATCAGCACCGCGCCGTTTATCTTGAAAATCGCTTGCCTTTGCATTTCGTTGGCGTTTGAAAAATACGCCTCAAGCGCGCGTTTTTTTAAATCCTTGTATATCAATTGTCACCTTTTTCTGTCACTATTCAGCGCCTTGTGTGGCTGAACCTGCCGCTGCTGCCGAGGGTTCTATCGCTATGAACGGGTTTACATCGCCGACCGCCGCGGGGAGTTTGCCGTCCCAATTCTGTATCTTCATATAGTCGATATAGTTCGGGCTGTTTGTCAGCGACTCCTGAACCTTTTCAATAGCATACGCCTCCGCGTCCGCTTTTATCTTTTGAGAATCCGCGTCCGCCTGCGCCGCGATTACTTTCTGTTTCGCCTCTTCTTCCTTTTCGGCGGTCTTGTTCTGCATTTTAAGAGCGTCCTGCGCCGCGATTACCTTTGCCTGTATCGACTGCTCGAACGCGTCGTCAAACGAGAGGTTCTCTATGGCGAACGCCGTTACTACTACGCCCTCGGACGCTAACGTTTTCTTTAAAGACTCGTAAATCGCGTTCTGAACCACAGAGCGGTTCTGAACCAGATCCTCCGCTTTTACCTTGCCTATCTCGTCCTTGGAGATTTTCGCAACATTCGGCACGAGAAGTTTCGTTTCGACGTTCTCAACGCCTATTGAGCGGATTATTTCGGGCAACTGCGAGCCGTCGTAGCAATAGTTGAGTTTCAGTTTCAGCGCGTCAACCGTCTGCGTATCGGAAGTATATGCGTCTGTCGA
Source organism: uncultured Clostridia bacterium (assembly GCA_947628655.1). Classification (GTDB taxonomy): domain Bacteria; phylum Bacillota; class Clostridia; order Oscillospirales; family Ruminococcaceae; genus CAG-115. Next base: position 4,333 of record CANRAS010000024.1, read on the forward strand.
TACCTCGTAAACCTGCTCTCTTATATCCACGGGCTTTATTTCCTCAATGAACGGTATGTGAGAATTAAGCCCCGCCGTAAGGTCGCTGTTTACTATCTTTCCAAAGCGGTACTTAACGCCGATATATCCCTCGTTCACGACCGTAAAGCTGTTGAAGATAACGATAAGCGCGATTACAACGATAATTCCCGCTATCGTCAGCTTTTGGGCGAGGGTCATACCCTCTTTATTTTCTTTTGTTTCCGTTGAAAATTTCTTCATATTTCTGCTCCTGTTTTAATTTGCTATAAGTTCCGAATACTTGTCGTTTACTTCGAGTTTCGGCACGACAGCCTTTCTGCTTATGCCCGCCCGCGCAAACGCCTGAGTCAGCATCAGCTTTATGCGGTTCACCTGATTTACCTCCGACGCGCCGGGGTCGAAGTCGACAGCTACGATATTGCTTTCGGGGTGCTGACGTCTGATTTCGCCGATAACGCCCTTGCCCGTAACGTGGTTCGGCAGGCACGCGAACGGCTGCATACAAACGATATTCGGCACGCCCTCGTCTATAAGGTCGAGCATTTCCGCCGCCAAAAACCAGCCCTCGCCCGCGATATTTCCGGGGGACACGACCGCCGTCACCTTTCGGCGCATTTCAAATATTTCTCCCGGTACGCCGAACTTCGTACCTTTGACCGCCGCGCGGTAACTCCGCTCCAGATACTTGAAAATCTTGATTGCGAAGTTCTTTATATCCATAGAGAATTTAGAACTTGCCAAAAGTTCATACTTTGTAACGCCGTGCGAACAGATGTAGTAGAAAAATCCCATAAGGTCGGGGACGACGACTTCGCACCCCTCGCTTTCGAGCAATTCTATTATATTGTTGTTCGCTATCGGGTGGAATTTCACGAGTATCTCGCCGACAAGCCCAACGCGCGGTTTTTTCACGTCCACAACGGGGAACTCCGAGAAGTCCTTTACTATAGCGCGGATATTCCTGTTGAAACGTTTCATCGAAACCGAGCCTAATTCCTTGCGGATAAATACCCTCCACTTTTCATAAAGCGCGTTCGCGCTGCCCTTTACCTTTTCATACGGGCGAACCTTGTACAGACATCTTTGGAGAACATCGCCGTAGATCATTCCCAAAAACGCCCGTACAGCCAAAATCGGCGTTATCTTAAATCCGCTCTGCTTTTCAAGACCGACAACGTTCAGCGAGATAAGCGGGATTTTATCGTAACCCGCGTCTTTCAGCGCTTTTTTCAGCATACCGACATAGTTTGTAGCGCGGCACGCGCCGCCCGTTTGAGTTATCATAACGGAAGTGTTGTCCAGGTCGTACTTCCCGCTTTGCAATGCGTGGATAAGCTGTCCGACTATCAGAATTGACGGATAGCAGGCGTCGTTGTTTACATATTTAAGCCCCGTATCCACGACCGCTTTCGAGCAGTCGGTCAGTATCTTCATATCATACCCCGTGTGATTGAACGCCGCCTCCAGAAAATCGAAGTGAATAGGCGCCATCTGCGGGCAGAGTATTGTGTGGCGTTTGCGCATATCCTTTGTAAATTCGGGCTGGCGTATGTATCCTATGTGACCGCGCACGGGCTTATATTTATGTCTGCGCCGTTCGTCAAGTACGGATATAAGCGAGCGCAGGCGTATTCTTGCCGCGCCTAAGTTGTTCACTTCGTCTATCTTCAGGCAGGTGTACAGCTTTCCGAAACTGTGAAGTATCTCCTGCACCTCGTCGGTCGTTATCGCGTCAAGTCCGCACCCGAAGGAATTAAGCTGAACGAGTTCAAGTCCGCTGTTATTCCCGACAAAATGCGCCGCCGCGTAAAGTCTTGTATGGTATGTCCACTGGTCGACAACGCGTATCGGGCGGACTACTTTCCCCATATGCGCAACGCTGTCCTCAGTCAGCACCGCAAAGCCGTAGCCCGTTATCATTTCGGGAAGTCCGTGGTTTATTTCGGGGTCAACGTGATACGGTCTGCCCGCCAGGACTATCCCGCGCTTATGGTTCTCTTTGAGGAACTTCACGGTTTCCTCGCCTTTTTTACGCATTGTTTCCTTGAAACGCTCGTCCTCTGCGTACGCTTTTTCGAGCGCGTCTTTCAGCTCCGCTTTCGTGATGTTCATATCGGGGAGATTTTCGCGCGCCTCTTCAAAAAGACGTTCCGCCATACGCTTTTTATCAAAAATCGGCAGGAACGGGTTTAAAAACTTCACGTCTTTTCTGAGTTCGGGGACGGAGTTTTTGATAACCTCGCTGTATGTAGCGACAACAGGGCAGTTGTAGTGGTTGTCCCCGCCGTTGCCGTCGGTCATTTCATACGGAATTGCGGGGTAGAAAATAAGTTTCACGCCCTCGTTTATCAGCGACTGTATATGTCCGTGCGCAAGTTTCGCGGGATAGCATACGCTCTCCGACGGCATTGTTTCAATGCCCAAGTCATAGACAGCCCTCGACGATTTCGGCGACAGCTTTACGGAAAATCCGAGTTCCGTAAACAGCGTATGCCAGAACGGGTAATTTTCGTACATACCGAGAACCCTCGGCAGACCTATAACGCCGCGCCGCGCCTTATCTTCGGGCAGGCTTTCGCGGTCGAACAGCAGGTGATATTTAAAGTCGAACAGGTTCGGCAGTTTTTCTTTCTTTGAAGAACCGCCCGCTCCGCGTTCACAGCGGTTGTTGCTGATATACCGCTTGCCGTCGGGGAATTTCGTGATTGTAAGCAGGCAGTTGTTCGAGCATTTTCCGCACCGCGCCGTCGTTTTCTGCGGTTTGAAATCATCGAGCGCGTCCGCTTTCGCTATCATCGACGGCTTTCCGTCGTCGCGCTCCAATGCCACGAGCGCCGCGCCGTAAGCGCCCATAAGCCCCGCCTTGTCGGGACGGACAACTTCGCGCCCTACTATTAACTCAAACGCGCGGAGAACGCTGTCGTTCATAAACGTACCGCCCTGAACGATTATCTTGTCGCCCATAGACGCGGTATCGCGCAGTTTTATTACCTTGAACAGCGCGTTTTTCACAACGGAATACGACAGTCCCGCGGAGATGTCCGCGACGGTCGCGCCCTCTTTCTGCGCCTGTTTTACGCGGCTGTTCATAAACACGGTACATCTTGAACCCAAGTCAACGGGGTTTTCCGCCTCAAGACCTAACAAGGCGAACTCTTTGCTGGTCATTCCGAGAGCGTTCGCGAAGTTTTCGATAAACGAACCGCACCCCGAAGAACAAGCCTCGTTCAGCAAAATGCTGTCTATTTCGCCGTTTTTTACCTGCATACACTTCATATCCTGCCCGCCGATGTCGAGAATAAACTCCGCGCCGGGCAGGATTTTGTCGGCGGCTTTATAGTGCGCCATAGTTTCTATTTCGCCGAAGTCCGCCTCCAAAGCGGCTTTTATAAGATGTTCGCCGTAACCCGTTGTACATACCTTTGCTATGTATGCGTTTTCGGGGAGCAGGGCGTACACTTCCTTTAAAATACCGATTGCGGATTTCAGCGGGTCGCCCTGATTGCCTGCGTAATGCGAATAGAGTATCCGCGCTTTTCTGTCGAGCAGGACCGCCTTTGTAGTCGTAGAACCCGCGTCTATTCCGAGATAGCACGCGCCGTTGTATTCTTTTATATCCGCAGTCGGAATAACGACTTTCGCGTGGCGTTCGCGGAACTCTTTAAGTTCCGTTTCGTTTCTGAACAGCGGCGCTAAGCGTTCTACCTCGCGGAGCTGGTTTTCGCCCAAATCGTTCGCCTTTTCCACTAAGCTGTCAAGCGGGATTTCCTCCGCCTCGTCGGACAGAGCGCACCCCATAGCGACAAACAAATTCGCGTTTTCGGGGCAGATTGCCTGTTCGGACGTGAGGTTCAGCGTTTCGATAAAACGGCGGCGCAGTTCTGATAAATAATGCAGAGGACCGCCGAGAAACGCGACGTTCCCGCGAATGGGTTTTCCGCACGCAAGTCCGCTTATCGTCTGATTTACCACAGACTGGAACACGGACGCGGCGAGGTCGCTTTTCTTCGCGCCGTCATTGATAAGAGGCTGAATGTCGCTCTTTGCGAAAACACCGCACCGCGACGCTATCGGGTAAATCGTTTCATACTTCTTCGCGAGTTCGTTAAGCCCGCCCGCGTCGGTATTGAGCAGCGCCGCCATCTGGTCGATAAACGCGCCCGTACCGCCCGCGCAAGTGCCGTTCATACGCTGTTCAAGCCCGCCCGTGAGGTACGTTATCTTCGCGTCCTCACCGCCGAGTTCTATAGCCACGTCGGTTTGCGGTATCATCGCCTTTATCGCGTCAGTACCCGCCGCGACTTCCTGAACGAACGGTATTTTAAGCCACTTCGACACGGAAATTCCGCCCGACCCCGTCACCGCGACGAGAGCGCGTTCGCCTTTAAGTTCCGCGCCTACTTCTCCGATTATATCCGAAACAGTTTTTCTTATATCCGAAAAGTGCCTCTGATAACGGCTGAACAGAAGTTCGTTATTCTCTCCCACAACCGCCGCTTTCACGGTGGTAGAGCCGATGTCAAATCCAACTTTTTTCATTAAACGTTATGCCCCCTTAGAACTATTGCACCAACTAGTATTATAACATATTTTTCGCAAATTGTCAACCGTAAAATTTTGGGCGCGGTCAGAGGTTAGAAGTGTTTATCCCGCTGTCGCGGGATAAACAGATGTAAGAGGTAAGAGGGCGCATTTAACGGGTAGAGATTAGTTGTTAGCGGGTAATCCGCAAGCGGATTACCCTATTAGTTCGCAGTCTGCTGTCGCGGATTGCTCGATGTTGCCCGCTCTCGCGGGCAATTTAGATTGTCTTTGGAGTTAAGACGTTGACGCACTAAATAATAACCGCCCCGCCGTCGGCGGGGGTGTGTTTGTGGGTCAAGAGGGGGGTGGTGCAGACTTTAGTGCAGACTCAGTGCAGACTTTGGAGCAGACTTTTTGGCTTTACACCGCTGTCCGCACGCTTTTTTACTATTTATTATATTTTCTAAGACGTTTTTTATAAATACTAAATACAGAACGTAAAACAGAAAAAAGTACTAAGGATTTTCGGTTTTTGGGCAAAGTCTGCACCAAAGCCCTATAAACGGCTCTGTTGTGCGATATTTTAACACGCAAGTCTGCACCAAACTCTGTACATCGGTCTGCACTAAACGCAAATCTGCACCAAAAACACCCCGCCGTCGGCGGGGCGCATTAATTCAAGGACAATCTAAACTGCGGGCGTTAGCCCGCACCTTAGGGTAATCCGCAAAGCGGATTACTCGCTAACTACTAATAACTATTCTCTAGCTACTCTCCGGCTACTGAACCCCCTAAACCTCACGGCGTTAAATGCTCGCCGAATAATTGGGCGCCTCTTTGGTTATGTAAATATCGTGCGGGTGTGATTCTTTCAAGCCTGCGCCTGTTATCTTGACAAACTCCGCGCGTTCCTGAAGTTCGGGGATAGTCGGACAGCCGCAGTAGCCCATACCGCTCCTGATACCTCCGACAAGCTGGAAAATCGTGTCGGCTACTACTCCCTTGTACGGTACGCGTCCCTCAACGCCTTCGGGTACGAGTTTCTTGGTGTTGTCCTGGAAATATCTGTCGGCAGAACCCTGTTTCATCGCCGCAAGACTTCCCATTCCGCGGTATACCTTGAACGAACGCCCCTGATAAATCTCAACGTCGCCGGGAGCCTCCTCACAGCCCGCAAGCAGAGAACCGAGCATTACGACGTTCGCGCCCGCCGCTAGTGCCTTTACAATATCGCCCGAATACTTTATACCGCCGTCCGCTATGACAGGAACGCCGTATTTTGCCGCCGCGCACGCGCAGTCATACACCGCCGTTATCTGCGGTACGCCGATACCCGCGACAACGCGCGTTGTGCAGATAGACCCGGGTCCTATGCCGACTTTAACAGCGTCCGCGCCCGCCTTGATTAAATCCTCGGCGGCGGCGGCTGTCGCGACATTTCCCGCTATCACCTGAATATCGGGGAACGCGTTCTTCACCTTTTCGAGCGCGTCTATAATATTCTTCGAGTGTCCGTGCGCCGAATCCAGAACCAGCACATCGACCTGCGCCTTGATAAGCGCCCCCGCTCTTTCGAGAACGTCTTTCGTAACGCCGATCGCCGCGCCGCACAGCAGACGCCCGCCCTTGTCGCGGGCAGTATTCGGATACTGCACGGATTTCTCTATATCCTTTATAGTGATAAGTCCTTTAAGATTGCCGTTTTCATCGACAAGCGGAAGTTTCTCGATCTTGTGCTTTCTGAGAATTTCCTGCGCCTGTTCGAGATTAGTGCCGACGGGCGCGGTGATTAGGTTGTCTTTCGTCATAACCTCGCCTATGACCTGATTGGGGTCGGAGATAAAGCGCAGGTCGCGGTTTGTGAATATGCCGACGAGTTTGCCGTCCTCCACTATCGGAACGCCCGATATTTTATACTTCCCCATAAGCCTGTCCGCGTCCGTTACGGTGTCCTGCGGGGACAGGAAGAACGGGTTCACGATAACGCCGTTTTCTGAACGCTTTACCTTATCTACCTCGTCGACCTGCTGTTCTATCGACATATTCTTATGGATAACGCCTATGCCGCCCTCGCGCGCTATCGCTATAGCCATTTTGGATTCCGTCACCGTATCCATTGCCGCCGTCATAATCGGCGTGTTAAGCTGAATTGTTTTCGTAAGATTAGTGCGTATGCTGACCATATTGGGCGTAACCTCGCTTTTCGCAGGTATCAGCAGCACATCATCAAAAGTAAGACCCTCCTTGATGAACTTCCGGTTAAAATCGCAATTTAGCATATAATTACCTCCTTTGGCTGGTTAGAGTAGGTGCTGGTAGCTAGAGAATAGTAGTTAGTAATTAGTTTAGGTGCGCCCTGCGGGCGCGATTTAGATTGTCTTTTGGTCAATACGTCCCTGCACCGCGCAGGCGGTGTGGCTTTAACCGAGAACCTCAACGCATTAATTCAAAGACAATCTTTCTGTCCGCCGTAGGCGGACGCCAACAACTAATCTCTAATCTCTATTCTCTAGCTACTATCAATCAACGCTATATATTTAAATTATATTATACACCAAAAAGAAACTTTTTTCAAGTCAAAGCAACGTTAAAAAATAACCAAATATATTTGTTTTTTTTCAGTTTGTTTGGAACATTTTAACGCACTTGCTGAAAAATTTGAAAAAATCGGGTTTTCTCTCTTGACTTAATCGCGTATTTATTATAAAATATATTTGTATGGTGTAAAAGCGGAAAGTGTTTCGCTTTACTTGAATAAAAGTTTAAAGGACTGATAATTATAAAACCCGTTGTTTCCGCGTCGCTTTTAGCGTGCGACTTTACTAATCTTCAGAGCGAAATCCGCCGATGTGAGGCGGCAGGCGTTGATTATATCCACTTCGACGTTATGGACGGGCATTTTGTCCGCCAGATAACCTACGGTTCGCCCGTGCTGAAACGCGTAAAGCAAATTACATCACTTCCGCTTGACGTGCATTTGATGGTCGATAACGCCGAAGAACAGATAGAACTGTTCGCCGAGGCGGGCGCGGATATTATAACGGTACACGCCGAAAGCAAATGCGATGTCCCGCTTTGCCTTGAAAAAATCCACGGGTTCGGAGTTCGCGCGGCGGTCGCGCTGAACCCGAAAACCCCCGCGAAACGCGCGTTCGACTTTATCGGCGGGTGTGATATGGTGCTTGTAATGACGGTCGAGGCAGGCTACGGCGGGCAGAGTTTTATAGGCGGGATGACCGGCAAGGTGAAAGAAATCCGCGAATACGCGGACAGCAACGGCTTTTCGGAACTTCTTATCGAAGTTGACGGCGGGATAAACCCCGAAACCGCCGTGCCGTCGATAAAGGCGGGCGCGGATATTCTCGTCGCGGGGACGAGCCTGTTCAAATCAAAGGATATGCGCGAAACAGTTCTCGCGCTGAAAGGATAACAGAATGTTGAAACTTTCCGAGCGGAAACCTCAAGAGGTATACCTTGAAAGGTTTATTCTAATGGCATTGCTGCTTGTACCCGCGGTCTTTTTACAGGGAACGCGCACGGCGCTTGTCGCCGTGACGAGCGTGTTGTCGTGTATGATTATAGACGCGGTGTGCTGTAAGCTGCGGAAAATCAAATATGACGCAAAGGACGCGACAGTGCCGTTTTGGGGGCTTGCCGCGGCAATGATGATGCCCTCGACGATTTCCGTCGGGCTGATTATACTGTCGTCAATACTCTGCATAGCGGTCGGAAAGCACCTGTTCGGCGGTTCGGACAACATCATCTTCTGCCCGCCCGCTATTTCGACGGCGTTCCTTATAATATGCTATCCGTCGGATATGCTCGAATTTGCGAGATACGGCGAAAAGGCGGCGGCGTTTTCCGCATATACGGGTTCGTTCAGCCGTTCTATAGAATATACGCTGAACCTCCACGGCACTCCCGTGACGAGTATAGGCGATGTGTTTATGGGATTTGTGTCGGGACCTGTCGGCACGGTGTATATTATGATAATCCTCGTGTGCGGGCTGTGTATGGCTCTGCGCAGGAGCGCGAACGCGTTTGTTATGCTCCCGTGCCTGCTGACCGTCGGGATTATGGAGTTCTTCTTTCCGCGGACGGGCGTTACGGGCTGGACAGGCGCGGCGTATGAATTATGTTCGGAATATCTGATATTCGGAACGGTATTTCTTGCCGCCGAACCTTACAGAATACCAAAGCTCCGCGCGGGAAAAATACTGTATGGTATTGTTTTGGGATATATGACCGTGATGTTCCGCGCGTTCGGAAAAACGGAGGGCGCGTTTATCTTCGCTCTGCTGATTATGGGCGCGCTGTGCGGGAGTCTTGACAGGCTTGTCGAGAATGTCGTTTACTGGAAGAAAACCTATCTCAATTCGTTCGAGAAATCAAAAAAGCAGGTTCAGCACGGACAGCCTAAACTCACCGATACGCAGGAAATCGTTCTCCCCGAAAAATACCGCTTTAACACACCGCCTATCGACGGCAAGATAACGAAGAAAAAGCGGACGCGAAAGCCTGCCGAAAACGCGCTGAAAGGCAGTTTTAACGGCGGGGGCGAGGAAAACGGCGTGATAGCCGAGATGACCGACCTTACGGACGTGCCTGATCTTCAAGAGCAGGCGGACGGCGGTATTATCACCGATATTCACTCGTACTCGCTGAACTTCGGCGAAAACGACAGTACGCCGAAAATCCCTGAGGCAGAGGAGGACAAGACAGATGAGCAATAAACGTTCTTCCATTTTCGACGGGATATTAAAACAAAACATCGTGCTGATGAGCGGGCTTGTCACCGCGCCTATCATCGTAGCGGCGACGACGGGAACGCGCGCGCTCGTGCTGGTAATCAGCTTTTTTATGATAAGCTACCCGACTATTCTGCTTTGCCGATTTATTCCGCGAAAGATAGTCTACACCGTGAGAACGCTGTTATATGCGGCGGTCGCGGCGGTGATGTTTATACCTACCGTGATACTGCTCGAAATGTGGTTTCCCGAAACGACGAAAAGCGTTCTGATATACGTCGAACTGCTCGTCGTAAACTCGCTTATCCTCGCGAAAACCGAAAGCCGTTTCTATATTCTCCCCTACGGCAGAATGGCTGTGGACGCGCTTGTTTATATCTTAGGCTACGCTATCGCGGCGTTTGCCGTCGGGATAATACGCGGGCTGTTGGCTTACGGGACGCTGTTCGGGCTTAGGTGCTTTGAACCTATTATGCCCGCGGCGAAATCGCCGTTCTTCGGGTTTATGCTCGTCGGAATACTCGCGGCGATTTGCCGGGGTATCGCGGGCAGGAACAGCAGGGCGCGTAATATTAATAAGGCGCACTCCTCCGATATGCGAAAGGAGGAGGCACAATGACTTTAAGCACAATCATTGCGCGGATAGTTACGCTGTCGATGACCTCCATATTCTTGGAGAACGTCGTGTTCGACAGGGCGTTCAGCGCGAATGTCGCAATTTACGCGTCGCGCAAAGAGGCGCACGTCACGGGATTTACGCTCGGAATGACGGCAATGACGACCACAGCGTCGATTGTAACGTACTTCATAGACAAGCCGATGCTTTCCCTCGAACACGGGTATTATTTCCTGCCTCTTATTTATATAGGTATAATAGGCGTGCTTTACATCGCGGGACTTTTGATTTTGTGGAAATATTTCCATAAGCTGTATAAGCAAATCAGAAAATATGCGCACCTTGCGATATTCAACTGCGCGGTTATCGGCGCGCTGTTCCTGAATTCCGTTTACGGGAGCGACCTGCCGGGATATATCGGCTACGGTTTCGGAGCGGGCATAGGTTTCTTCCTCGCGTGCTTTTTTATCAATATTGCGCAGGACCAGCTTAATTCCACAAAAATACCGCGTATTTTCAGAGGTTATCCGATAATGCTTATTTATATAGGAATAGTGTCGCTCGCACTCAACGTGCTTACGGGCTATACGGCGGATTTTTAAATTACTGAAAGGAGAACTTGGACAATGGCGCCCAAAAAGACCAATATCAAAATCAAACGCAGTAAAATCAATCTCTACAACAAGAAAAAAAGCAAGGCGAAACGCGCTTTGAAAATCGTCTTAACGATAGTTATAATATGCGGTCTTGGCGTGCTGGGGTACGGCTTGGGAAAACCGCTTATAAAGTATCTGAGCGGTGACAGACCCGAAGAATCCGACACGTCCGCAATTCTTTCAAGTATGATAAACTCCGAACTTTTGGCGAACTCGACGTCGGAAAGCACGGAAAGCACAACATCGACCGACACAAGCAAACCCGCGCCGAACCCGCAGATTTCCGAAAAGATATTCTACCTGTCGGACAGCGCCGCGGCAAGCGAAAGCGCCCTCACGTCGGAACTTGCGCAGGCGAAAAACGCGGGGTGTTCCGTAGTTGCGGTGACGCTGAAAAACACAACGGGCTATCTGCTCTACAAATCGAACATCGCGAACGTTAAGGACACGGAAGTCGTTTCGGGTACGCTTACCGCACAGCAGATAGCGTCGCTTATAAGCAAGGAGGGGCTTGTCCCCGCCGCGCGGATAAATACGCTTATGGATATGATAAGCCCGCCTTACGTTGACGGCAGTTACCGAATAGTGCAAAGTCAGGGCGGCGGGAGCTGGCACGACAACCGACCCGAAAACGGCGGGAAAATCTGGCTTTCACCGTTCAAGACGCAGACCGCGACTTATATAGGCAATATCACCGCTGAACTTTCGGCGGCGGGATTTAAACACATCATCTGCGCGAATACGCGCTATCCCGCGTTCCACTCGGTGGATATAACGACGTATCTGTCCGACCTGCCTCTTACCGACAGCGCGAAACGCGCGCAGGCGCTGTGGAACGTGATAAACGCCGCGAAAACGTCCGCGGAAAAGAACGGCGCGCAGATGTGGCTTGAAATGAGCGCGTCAAGCATTGTCGCGCAGTCGCGCGACTGCACGGACGCAGAGCCTGTTTTCGACAAAACACAGCTGAAAAACGTCCGCATTATCATAAATTACGACCTGACAGGAACAACAGGCACTTCCGCGAACAGCACGACAAGTTCATCGAGTACGACAAGTTCGGCTGGTACGACAAGCGCGACAAGCACGGCAGGTTCATCAAGCGCGGACGGCGCGACAGCTACGTCAAGCACTTCCGTATTGGCGAACACGGCGGGCGGTACTTCAAGCACTTCTGCGACAAGCAACACAAGCACCCCGACGGCTTCGGGCGCGTCAAACGCTTACACCCGCGCAAAGGATTTCGCGGTAAAGGCGAAGTCATTGCTTAGCGGAGCGAATTTCGCGGTTCGTCTGCCCCCGTCGCTTACGGGCGCGGAACTTGCCGATGTTACTAAAGCGCTGACGGAAGAAAACATCACAATTTTAAGTATATAAGCCGAATTTCGGCATTATAAATAAATAGGACAACAGGAGGAAATTATGAACAATTTTGTATTTACAATGGCGCAGGCGTCCGCCGCTGACCCTAACGCCGCGGCAGGCGGTGCAATGAGCATTCTGACGCTTATCGTGCCGCTGGTGCTTATGGTGCTGATATTCTGGCTGTTAATCATTCGTCCCGAAAAAAAGCGCACGAAGGAAATGCAGAATATGCTTTCCAATCTGCAAATCGCCGATGAAATCGTGACGAACGGCGGTATTGTCGGGCTTGTCGTGAGCGTAAGCAATGACACCGTGCTTATCGAAACGGGTTCTAACCGCACGACTATCCGCATTATGAAGTCCGCTATTGCAAAGTGCAATACACAGCACGAAACAGTTTCGTCCTCTCCCGATGAAACCGTAAAAGCGAAGAGTTCAAAGGGCAAGACAGAAATCAAGTAATGGGCGAGGACATAAGGGTCATAAAGACCAAAAACTCGATACGGGACGCTCTGTTTGAATTAATGAGCGAAAAGGAACTCGCGAAGATAACGATTTCGGAAATCTGCGTGCGCGCGCGGATAAACCGCAAGACGTTCTACAGTCACTACCGCGCCCCCGCAGACGTTATCGAGGAGCTTGAAAACGAGGTCTTAGGCGAGTTTTCCGCGATAATCCGCAGGAGCGGAGAATCCCTGCTGAACATCGGCACGGCGATACGCGATATAAGCGCGACGATAGAACAGCGCCGCGATTTCTTCAAGCGCCTGTTGCGCTTAAACCCCGACTTATTCAGCAACGGCAAGATAAAGGCTATGCTTTGCCGGCTGATAACCGTGTCGCTTAAAAACGCGGGCGTTCTCTCGGACAACGAAACTGCGCTGTGCGCGGCGGCGGAATTTTCCGTTTCGGGCGTGCTTTCGCTGTATTCGATGTGGTTCGACAACAACTGCGCCGACAAGCTATCGTTCATCACAAACACCGCCGTTGATATGGTTACCAGAGGGCTTTCGGCGTACGTTTCGGAAGAGAAACTCGCGGAGATGAAGTTAGCCTTGAAGAGGTAAGAAGTTAAAGTTGCGCCACCCGCTTAAAATATGCCACTATCCGCACGCGCTTATGTGGCGCAACTTTAGATGTAAGAGGTAAGACCTGCGGGTTATGGCGTTGACGCTCTAAACAATGCGTTTTCCCCCGCCGTAGGCGGGGAAAACGCCAAAAAACTTTTTATAAAAACGTTCTCCCCGCCGTAGGCGGGGAAAACGACCAAAAAATATTATTTATTTTGAGGTGATTAAAATGGCAAAGAAACAATTTTCGGTTAAGACTATGGTAATTACCGCAGTATTCGCGGCGTTGATCTGCGTTGCCGCGCCGTTTGCAATTCAGGTCGGCGCGATACCGATAACTCTCGCGACGTTCGCCGTTTACCTTGCTGGCGCGGTTTTGGGCGCGAAACGCGGCGCGGCGGCGGTCGCCGTGTATATTCTGCTCGGAGCGGTCGGACTTCCCGTGTTCTCAAACTTTAACGGCGGGTTCGCGGCGTTGTTAGGACCTACGGGCGGTTACATAATCGGCTATATCCCGCTTGCGGTTATCACGGGCATTTTCGCCGATATGAACACGAAAAAGCACCTGTCAATGATAATCGGTATGATATTAGGCACACTAGCCCTGTACGCGGTCGGTACGGCGTGGTTTATGATACTCACGGGCAAGGATTTGATGTCCGCGCTCGCGCTGTGCGTACTGCCCTTTTTGATTGGTGACGGCATTAAGATTGCGTGCGCGTTTGTTTGCGGGGGTGCTTTGAGAAGTAAGCTGAAAGTAATTAGAGAATAGTTGTTAGTAGTTAGTTTATTTGGGTCAATGCGTTGATTTAAAGAAGTAAGATGTTAGAGGTAAGAAGTAAGAGCGCCCCGCCAACGGCGGGGCGCTTGTGCTATGCAGCCCGCGTTTTGCGCTCTGCGCAAAACAACGGCGCGACAGCGCCGTTAATTCGCCGTAGGCGAATTGCGGGCGTACGGGCAAAAGCGCGTACACGGTCGGCGCAGGCGCGTTAATACGTCTGGCGGTAAGCTAATGCGGGATAAGGGAATGGGGCGCTTGAATTGAGCCACGCCAGACCTTACCGCGTTGCAGGGACGTAATGACTTAAAGACAATCTAATCCGCGCCCGCAAGGGCGCACACCCAAACAAACAGCAGGCAAAGCCTGCTGTTTGAGGGTAATCCGCCAACGGCGGATTACCCGTCTAGCCTCTATTAGCGTTCCCGCGAAGCGGGAAACGCTCTAGCTACTAGTAAGAACACGCACTTCTAGTTTCTTGTGCAATATGTTCAAATAGTGCGTATAAAGTTTGTGTAAAAATATCGTTGAAAAATCGGGGAAATAATGGTATAATCTATCTATAGGAATTGTGTAAGACAGTACTGCGGTTTTACCGCGTACTTCTTAATATATTTTCCCCAATTATTTTCAGCCGATTTTCTGTTTTCCCCAAACAGGCGGCAATTGATTTCACTTTCCGCAGACACCCCCTTGTCTGCGGGATTTTTTTATTTCTCGCTTTTTAAGCAAGAGAATAATAATTTAATCAAGATAATAATAAAAAAATTATTGCATTTTGTTATCGTTTATGATATAATAGTAGTAATAAGTAAATTTCAACCTCCAGCGGAGAAGAAAGGGCGGATTGATATGGATAACGAAAACGTTCAGAAATCGGCGCTTGCCGAGGGTATTGCGCTTGTGGACAAATCTCTTGACACAATGATTGCCGGTATGCGCCGCGAGGCACATCAGGCAATAGATATGGACGACTGGAACAAAGCCGAGGAAATCCTCGCGCGCACGAAAGGCACGATTACGGCGGTCGAGGGTCTGAAAGCGAAGTTCGCGGAATTTAAAGCCGAGGTCGCAAAGCTGGGGTTTGTTGAGGAAAGCAAAGCAAACGAAACCGTTCCCGCCGTACCAAAGCCTTCGGAACAGGTTAAGCCTGCCGAGGTTGTGAAACCCTCCGCGCCCGTTGCTACCAAACCTGCGGAACAGCCTAAGCCTGCCGAGGTTGTGAAACCCTCTGCTCCCGTTGCTCCAAAGCCTGCGGAACAGCCCAAGCCTGCCGAGGTTGCTAAATCCTCCGCGCCCGTTGCTCCCAAGCCTGCGGAACAGCCTAAGCCTGCCGAGGTTGTGAAACCCTCCGCTCCCGTTGCTCCCAAGCCTGCGGAACAGCCTAAGCCCGCCGAGGTTGCGAAACCCTCCGCTCCCGCTCCAAAGCCTGTTGAGCAAGCAAAACCTGCGAGTGACGTGAGAACGAACGCTGATATACTCGATTTGGATATGTCCGACGTTGACCCTCCGCGCAAACCGCAGAACCCGATAATTGAGGCGTGCGAGGATTTCATCACGAAGTTCCCGTTCTCAATGCGCTTGATTTACTCAAACGACAAGATAGGACGGTTCTTTACGACGGATGATATTATCGCGAAAAACGATATGTCAAAACCCGTTCAGCTTACTAACGGTCTGTGGGTGGAAACGAACATTCCCGAAGAGCGCATTCAGGCGTTTATCCGCGGAGTGAAACGCTACTGCGAAGAGTCTGTTAGTATGTAATTAAATCAAAAGAGGTAATTATTTATGAATGAAAAGCAGACAAAAACGCTGAAACTTGTAATCAGAGTACTGATAGTAATATCCGTAGTATTCGCAATAATAGGCGCTATAGGAACGCTGGTTATAGTTGGTAAAATCAGCAAGCTGATGAATTTGATGATGAGCGAGCAAAGTTCGTCGGTTATGCAGATGCAGATGCTGTCGCTTGAGCAGTCGCTCCCTGCGATAGGTCCGATGATAGACTTCGCGAGGTTCGGCGCGTTCGGCGCGTTTCTTCTCTCGCTTATGTACGCTTTCGCGGAATTTCCGACAAAAGGCAAGGAAAAAACGCTGTCGCTTGCCGCGGCGGGAAGTTCGGTTTTGGGATTTGTCGGCGTGTTTTTGATGTCGCTGACGGCGATGTCATCAAGCATTTCGTCCGCCGCTATGGGGAGCCTGGATATACTACTGGATATACTTGATAGCAGCAGCGGTACTGCTGTCGCGGCACTTTTCAAGAAAATGCTCGCACCGCTTAATGTCGGCAGTATACTTATCCTTGCAGGCGTGGTAATTTCGCTGGCGCTCGTTGTGATGACGTTTATTAAAATTCAGCCGAAACCCGCCTACAACTACGCGGGACAGCCCTACGCGAACCAATATCCTAACCAGCCTTACGGACAGCCTCAGTACCCGCAGTACCCTCAGCAAGCCCCCGCGCAGCAGTATCCGAACCAACCGACATACGACCCGAACGCGCAAGGGCAATATAACAATAACAATAATAATTTCAATCAGCAGTAAATATTTGCCGAACACAAATAAAAGCCCCTCCGCAATGGAGGGGCTTTTAGCTGTTAGTTTAACAGCAGTTAACTGCCGGCTAATACGGGCTGTACTTGCCTGCCGCCGAGTGCCTCGATGATTGTCTGCGGTATCTTTTTGAAATCCGCGACGAGCGAAAACGGCTTTTCGAGCGGGTCGTCCTGCGCGAGCGGTACGAAATAGAAGTTCTTGTAATTGCAAAGCGCGCCGATGTTCTTCGCCGCGCCCGCGAGAGCGTCGTTCGTCGCCGCCGCGATAACAACAGGGCGCTGACTGCGCAGGTGACTTTTTACCGCCATACAAACAGGCGTTGCTGTAGTCCACGAACGGAAGCATTTTCGGCAGCCTGCACAGCCCTTTATCGACAGACGCCGTGAATAAAAACGCTGAGATTTTCCCCGTCCCAGGTGATCTTGTCGAAAAGCCTTTTGATAATATCCCGCTTTTCGATCGTGGACAAGGTTTCAAAGTTCGCCTTGAAGGTCTTCAGGACGTTTTCGGCGGACAAGATGTCGCTTAAATACATAGCTCTCAGCCTGTCGGTGTTTTCAAGCTCAGCGATTTTGTCTCTTAAAGCCTTGACAGTATTGCTGAGACCTATCAGTTTCTGTTCCAGCTCGTGATACAGCGATTTATCGGCGGTCGTCCCTGCGAAGTCGAACAAGTTAGTTTTCTTTGCCTCGCATTCGGCGATTTTATCTTGCAGTTTCTTGATTTCTTCCGCATTGGTTTCATCAACGGTACTCAGCTTTCGACGAAGTATCGCCAGCTGCTCGTTGAGTACGTTTGTGGGAAGTTCATAGTCAAGAAGTATATCACAGATGAGTTTGTCAGCCGTGCGTCCGTTCAGATTGCATATGCCGCACCTGCCCTTGTGGCTGCGTTCCTTTTGTTCGCACATATAAACGAACGACTTGTTGCCGTTTTTGTCGGGGCGATTATATTTCGGGCGCATATAGCTTCCGCAGCTGCACTTAAGCACGCCCGATAACAGCGCGATGGGGTTTTGAGATTTGCGGTAACCCTTGTCGGCGTTGTTGTCAAGTATGCGCTGAACCTTTACCCAGTTATTACCCGATATTATCCCGTTATGTTTGCCTACGGCGAGTATCCATTCCGACATAGGGTTCGCTTTACGTCTGGCGTTGCTTTGGGTTTTGTTAAAGGACATAAAGCCTTTTGACAGTTCGAGATCCTTATCTTCCAAACAAAGTTCGCAGCCATTTTCTTGGAAATAATCATAAGCGTCACGATCAGCCGTACAATAAACAGGATTTCTTAATATGCTCTTAAGTGTGTGGATAGTAAAATCGCGGTTGTTTCGTGATCTAATGTTGCTGTTTTGCAGAAAGGTTTCGAGATTAGTGAGCGACTGCCGTTTTAGAAATTCTTTATAAATCAGTCTGACCGTTTCTATCTCATCTGCGTTCGGAACAAGCCTGTATTCCGTTCGTTCTATGTCGCCTTCATCATCAATATGCGATGTGTTTTTTACCATCTTAGAGTTAAAGCCTAATGGGGTTCTGCCGCCGAGCCACCGTCCGTTTTGAGCGAGCTTGTGCATATTATCGCGGACGCGCTCGGCTATGATTTGCCGTTCAAATTCCGCAAATGCGCTTGTAATATAGACCATAAGCTGTCCTAAGGCTGATGTACCGTCAAGTCCCTTTTCAGTTGCGCTTATAAATAAAACGTTTTTTTCTTGAAGCTCATTTAAGAGCCTTGAAAAATCAGCCACACTTCTGCTTATACGGTCAAGGCGGTAAACTATCACATATCTGCATTCTCCGTTCATTATTTTCTTATACATTTTTTGGAATTCGGGGCGGTTAAGGTCTTTGCCCGACTTGCCCTCATCACAGAACACCTCTATGCCTGCGTCTTTGGGGATTTCTTCCGACGCTGCTATGTATTTCCTGCACTTATCAATTTGTTCTTCGATGGATTCGCTTTCCTTGGTGAATTTAGATTTTCTGGCGTAAATGAAAATCTTTCTCTTGGAATTGTTATTTTCTTCCATAAACGCGCTCCTTTCTGTTTCAATTATATTTTGGAACAGTCAAAATATTTTCATTATGCATATAGCGTCCGGCTGAAAGTCTAAAACTGTATTTTGTGACATATTTTTACAAAATTCGTTAAGATTTTTGCGGTTTTTTTGCAAATATTCGTTATAAAAAGTGTAATTTTTTATTGACAATTCGTTAAAAATATTGTATCATATTATGAGGAGGTGTTTTGGGTGTATATGTCAAGAAAGGCAGACCGATTTCTGGAAGAGTGGAAACAAGACCCCGACAGAAAGCCGCTGATTGTAAAGGGTTCGCGGCAGGTCGGCAAAACCGAAACGATACGTCATTTTGCCGCCGAAAATTACGAAAGCGTTATAGAGATAAATTTCGTCGAAGAGTCGAAGTATGAAAAGATAACCTCGGACGGTTACAAGACCGACGACATTATCCGCAATATATCCCTGCTTGACCCGTCAAAACGCTTTATCGAAGGGAAAACCCTTATTTTCTTTGACGAGCTGCAAAAGTTCCCCGATATTGCCACCTCGCTTAAATTTTTCAAGCAGGACGGGCGGTTCGATGTGATATGCAGCGGCTCTATGCTTGGGCTTAACTACCGTAAAATCGAAAGCAACAGCGTAGGCTACAAAAGCGATTATGTGATGTATTCTATGGACTTTGAGGAGTTCTTGTGGGCAAAGGGATATGACGGAGATTTTGTCGAGAGACTTTACAAGCATATGGCAGAGCTTACGCCGCTTGGCGAAACAGAATTTTCCGTGTGCCTGTCGTTGTTTCTTGATTACTGTGTTCTCGGAGGTATGCCCGCAGTTGTCAGTGACTATATCGTTAAGGGAACGTTTGAAGGTTCGCTTGAAACACAGCGGCAGCTTATCGCCGATTACAAGGAGGATATCCGAAAGTACGCCGAGGGAATAGACCAAACGCGCATACTCAACGTGTTCAACCGAATTACTCCGCAGCTTGCGAGAGAAAACAAGAAGTTCCAAATTTCTAAGGTCGCGTCGGGAGCGAGGTTCAAGGATTATCGCGGGTGCATTGAGTGGCTTGTAGATGCGGGTATGGTGAACATCTGCTATTGTATGAGCTTCCCCGAGCTGCCGCTTGGCGGGAACTATGACGATAACAAGTACAAGTTGTATTTCGCCGACACAGGATTGCTTGTGGCTATGCTCGACGAGGAAGCGCAGGACGATCTGAGGGCGAATAAAAACCTCGGCGTTTATAAAGGCGCGTTGTATGAAAACATCGTTGGCGAAGCGCTGGTAAAAAGCGGATATTCGCTGTATTACTACAAGCGCGAGGATTCCCCGCTTGAGGAGGATTTTTTCGTGCGGACGGCAGATCTTCTTATTCCCGTGGAAGTCAAGGCGGCAAACGGTCGGTCAAAATCGCTGCGCACGCTTATAGAGTCGGATCGCTATCCCGATATACGCTGCGGCATCAAGCTGACAAGCGGGAATATCGGGTATAGCGACAGCATTTACACGTTCCCGTATTTTTGCGCGTTCCTGCTTAAACGATACCTTAAAGAGAACAAATTGAAGTGATACGAAATGCCGCGCTGATGTGCGGCATTTTTATTGAGACAATTCAGGCTGTGTTTCAATAAGTTTTTTATGGTTTAACAGTCTGTCTTAACAATAACACTTCTCCTTTTGTTTTGTTAAGGGATTTGTGGCAGATTTCCCGCCCAAGAGCCGACCGTTCACGGAAAAATTAACGCGCTGCGGATTTTGTATTAACAAAACGGTGTTGAAAGGGGTTTTTATTATGATTATTCAAGAGTTGAAAGATTGCGGCAGAGAAACACAGCGCAAACTTAAAGAGCTTGAAAGCGCAGGCGTTTTTGATACGGCGGAGGTTGATTTGCTGCGGCGCAAGCTGTCCGCGCTGCGCGAGGTTCAACATTATGTATTTAGCGGCAGTTGGACGCGCAAGACTTCCCGCGAGAAGTATCTCGCGCTTTTCAAGAGCAAGTTCGATTACAAGCTGATTGCGGAGCGTTTCAATACCACGCGGGAGAGCCTTGATGTTTTCGCCGCGCGGCAGAACAGGCGACTGGAGCGCGTTATCGGCGAGGCTTTGCGGCTTATAGAACAAAACAGGATTGAGGACGGGCTTGATTGTTTTTATGCCGCTACAGGTGAATTTGCGGCACGGGAATTTGATTACAGAGCGTCCGAGTTGCTGCCGAATTTACCGCAAGACAACAGCTTTTTGGTTTCAGACTGCACCGAAGAGGTCGCTGTTCTGCGCTCTATGATGAAGTCCGATGTCCGCAGGCGGCTTGACAGCGTGAATATCGGCAAGCTGTCATATCTTGTATTCCTGCTGAACACCGATAACGGGGTATTCCTAAAGCAAAAAGCGGAGCTTTTGCGGAGACTGCAAAACAGAGACGGTCAGGGCGGCTGAAACTTCTTCAGGT
>CANRAS010000025.1 GCA_947628655.1 uncultured Clostridia bacterium
CAGGAGGACATCGAAAAACTGTTAGCCACGGCAAGTAACGAGCCTGTCCCCGAACCCGCTCCCGCCGAAGAACCGAAATCAAACGGCGGTAAGATGAGCCAGGAGGACATCGAAAAACTGTTAGCCACGGCAAGTAACGAGCCTGTCCCCGAACCCGCTCCCGCCGAAGAACCGAAGTCAAACGGCGGTATGATGAGCCAAGAGGACATCGAGAAACTGTTAGCTACGGCAAGTAACGAGCCTGCCCCCGAACCCGCCCCCGCCGAAGAACCGAAGTCAAACGGCGGTAAAATGAGCCAAGAGGACATCGAGGCACTTCTGAACGGAATGAAGGACGATATATCAAAGTAACCGAATAAACAAAACTTCCCCGCCTAGATGGGGAAGTTTTTAATTATTACTCAACAATATTAACTGTAAACTGTATTATTAATCCCTAAGCGCGTATTTTTCTTTGTATTTATTGAACTCGTCCATAAACTCGCTCTTTTCAAGGCGTTTAAGTTCGGTCATATATTCGTGAGTGTCAAGGCTGTTTTCCTTGATTTGAATAAGACATACCGCGACATTGGAACAATGGTCGGCTACGCGCTCGAAGTTTGTCAGCAGGTCTTGCAGAATAAAGCCTAGTTCTATCGTGCAGATACCGTCGCGCAGACGCTGTACATGGCGGTTTTTAAGCTCCGCGCGGAGTGCGTCGATTACGTCCTCTAACGGCTCTACTTCCTTTGCTTTCGCTATGTCTACAGTCACGAACGCCGTTATTGCCTTGTCAAGTATTTCGGTAAGCGCGTCTATCATTATGCCGACTTCCTTTTCGGCGGCAGGCGAGAACTTTATCTTCTTGTCGAACATCTCTTCGGCGGTTTCCTTGATGTTCACGGCATGGTCGGATATGCGCTCCAAATCGCCTATCGTGTGCAGAAGATTTGAAACCACCTGACTGTCCGCGACAGAAAGGTCTTTCGACGCGACTTGCAGAATATACGAGCCTATCTTATCCTCGTAAATATCTATAGCGTTTTCGTTGTCAATAATCGTCTGCGCTGTTTCCTTGTCGTATTTTTTCACAATGTCAAGCGACATAATAAGCGTCTTTTTCGTGAGTTTCGCCATTTTGAACGCCACGGATTTGCAATGTTCTATAGCGACCGCGGGCGTTTTCAGCAGACGCTTGTCCAGAATGGGAACTTCTGTTTCTTCGTCGCCCGGCTTATCGCGGATAGTAAGACACGCGAGTTTTTCAAGCTGTTTTGTAAACGGCAGTAACAGCAAGGTCACGAGAACGTTAAAGCAAGTATGTATTACCGCAATACCCGTGGAATTAAGCGTATTCTGCATAAAAGGCATATCTATAATTCCGTTTACTATATAAAATAATGTGAGGAACACGACAGTACCGATAACGTTGAAGTACAAGTGAACGATAGCGACGCGCTTTGCGGATTTGTTCGCGCCGATAGAGGATATAAGCGCGGTAACGCACGAGCCTATGTTTTGACCCAGGATAATCGGCAGAGCGATCGAATAAGTTATCGTTCCCGTCTTATTGGAGAGCGTCTGTAAAATACCTATCGACACGGACGACGACTGCAAAACTGCCGTTAAGAGCGCGCCCGCCAGTACGCCGAGCGCGGGATTTGAGAACATCACCATAACGCCCGCGAACTTTTCATTGTCCTTGAGGACTTCGGCGGCGGACGACATTGTATTCATACCGAACATCAAAAGCGAAAATCCGAGGAGTATCGTGCCGATAGTTTTCTTTTTATCGGACTTCATAAACATCACGAGTACAATGCCGATAAGCGCGAGGACGGGCGTAAAGTTTGTCGGATTGAACACCGCCGCGATACCGCTCCCGTTTACCGAAGTCAAACTCAACAGCCAGCTTGTGATAGTAGTGCCGATATTCGCGCCCATAATAACGCCGACAGCCTGCGACAGTTTCATAATCCCTGAGTTTACAAAGCCGACCATCATTACAGTAGTAGCCGCCGAGGACTGAATAAGTGCGGTAACGCCCGCGCCGAGGGCGACGCCCTTTAGCGGGTTAGAGGTAATTCTTTCAAGCCAATGTTCCAATCTTCCGCCCGCGAGTTTTTCTAGTGCGCCGGAAAGCGTGTGCATACCGAACATAAACACGCAAAGCCCGCCGAGCATTGTCAAGACATCATGAACAGTCATATTAATCTCCCATTAATTTTAACGATTTTTCTTTATCGTTCCTTTTTTTCACCTTTTTCTCTTCTACAATTCTATTATACAAGATTTTTTCAAAAATGTACAGTAGTTTTTTAAATTTTATTTTCTAATCCGAGTTTTAAATAGCTTTTCGGCGTTTTTTATAAGAATATTGCGGAAAACCCAAATGCTTTGTGCAGAATACATAGTGAGGAGGGAGGGCGTAAACGTGGGGAGGAAGGGAGAGAGGGGATTCAGTAGCTAGAGATTAGAGGCTAGTAGCTAGTTTAGGTGCGCGCTCCGCGCGCGATTAGATTGTCTTTAAGTCGCAGGGTTGCTCGCGTTACCGCACGTTCGGCGTGGCTCAATTCAAGCGCCCCGCGCCCTTATCGTGCGTACCCTTACCGCCCAACGTCAAACGCGCCTGCACCGACCGTACCGCGCCCGTGGCGCGACCGCCCGCAATTCGCCTAACGGCGAATTAACGGCGCTGTCGCGCCGTTGTTTTGCGCTTTGCGCAAAACGCGGGCTACAGTAATACAGCGCCCCGCCGACGGCGGGGGTTGTATCTTCGCGTTTCCACCGCCGCAGGCGGGGAAAACGGCTTTATTATTCCGTCCTGTAAACAGCAGGCATTTTTCAGCAATTGGTTGTGTAAATTGCCTAACAGCGGTAATGGGCATTTGGCGGGATTTAACAAATTTTGCGCTTTGTGGAAAATTTCCTCAAACAGACATTGAAATTATTACATAATCGTTGTATAATGTAGAAAAGAAGTACTCGCGTTTTAGTATCAAAGGAGGTATTTTTATGAATAAACGTTCTGTTTTGAAAATGGCAATTTGTTTTGGTACGGCGGCAATTGCCGCGGTGTTCGGCGTTTACAATATTCTTCACGCAAATTTTGTTACAATAGCCGATGATATTATCCAAGCTGCTGCGGCAACGGTCTGCTTTACGGCTATGGGCGAATTTTTGGCAACTCTAAGCAAAGCGCCTATTGTAACGTATGTTATTACCGCCGCGATATGCGCGGTCGGCGTGGCGCTCGTAAGCCCGTGGGCGCTGATTATTCCGCGTGCGGATTTCTATTATACGGATATGGTGAAATCGGCGTTGAATATGGCGAAAACGGAAAGCCTTGCGACCTATTCGGCGGCATTTGTTTTAACCGTTCTTATAGGGGTATTCGTTCTTCATAGAAAAGAAATATTTCGCAAAAAAGAAAATGCGTAAAAGCAGTTAGCAACGCATAGTGCAAAGTAATAATAGAGTTCTCCCCGCCGTCGGCGCGGAGAACGCGTGTAAATTAAAGTAGCCGTACCCCGCCTGCGGCGGGGGTACGGCTATACTATTGTTCGCTATTATTTGCAATCCGTTTAAAGTTCAGCGATTACTTCAACCTCAACCAATGCGCCTTTCGGAATTTGCAGTCCGCCTACGCACGAACGCGCGGGCTTGCCCGTGAAATACTCCGCGTAAACCGCGTTGAACGCCGCAAAATCGCCGATGTCCTTTAAGTAGCAATTCGTTTTGACGACCTTTTCAAGCGATGTTCCCGCCGCCTCAAGAACCGCTTTCAGGTTCTCGCAAACGCGCTTTGTCTGCTCCTCGATACCGCCGCTTACGAGTTCGCCCGTCGCGGGGTCAATCGGAATTTGTCCCGATGTCATTACGCGTTCGCCGATGATTTTCGCCTGCGTGTACGGTCCTATCGCCTGCGGAGCGTTGTTGGTGTGTACGTCCTTCATAGTTTATTATCCTCCTAAATGTTTTATTTTTTTATTTGCTAATAATACCCTTAAAGGTAAATTTAACTGATAGTAGCTAGAGAATAGCCGGGTTATCCGCTGCGCGGATAACCCTCTAGTAGCTAGTTTTGGTGCGCACTACGTGCGCGGAAAGATTGTCTGCGGGTCAGAACGCCCCTGCAATGTGGTGAGTTCTGGCGTTGCTCAATTCGTGCGACCCTTGCCCTTATCAAGCAATAGTTGACCGCCAGACGTATAACGCGCCCTTACCACCCGTACCGCGCCGTTGCCCGACCGCCCGCATTCGCCTTCGGCGAATTTGCACCGCTGTCGCGGTGCAGTTTTGCGCTCCGCGCAAAACGCGGGCTATGTGGACGGGGTCAAAGCGTTGTCCGCATTACCGCGCGTTACCGCCGACTTAATCGTTATCAATAACTTTAAATCCCCCGTCAACGAGCGCTTTCTTGATTTCCTGCAAATGCTCGAAGTTGCGCGTTTCAAGCTGTATCCTTAAAAAACACCCGCTGATGTTCTCGCCTGCGTCCGCGCGTTCGTGGTGAACGCCCGTGACGTTGCCGCCCAGACGCGCGATTATGCTCGACACACCGACGAGCTGACCCGGCTTATCGACAAGTTCTATAGTAAGCAATGACGCGCGTCCGCTCTTGACAAGTCCTCGGCGAATAACACGGCTGAGTATCGTAACGTCAATATTGCCGCCCGACACAAGACAGACCACTTTTTTGCCCTTGACGGGGATTTTGTCGAACATAACCGCCGCCACGGACACCGCGCCCGCGCCCTCGGAGATAAGTTTCTGATGTTCGATAAGCGAGAGTATCGCGCAGGAAATTTCGTCCTCCGTTACTGTTACAATCTCGTCAACGTATTTATTAACAAGCGCGAACGTGTTTTCTCCCGGCTCTTTTACGGCAATTCCGTCAGCCAGAGTAGCAACGCTTTCAAGGCGGGTTATCTTCTTGTCGTTTACTGATTTATACATAGACGGAGCGCCTGCCGCCTGAACACCGTAAACCTTGATATTGGGATTAAGCTGTTTTATCGTGAACGCAACGCCCGAAATAAGCCCGCCGCCGCCTATCGGCACGACAACCGCGTCCATATCGGGGAGCTGTTCGAGAAGTTCCAGACCGATAGTTCCCTGACCCGCTATTACATTCTCATCGTCAAACGGGTGAATGAACGTATAACCCTTTTCGTCACGGAGCTGTAAAGCCTTGTTGTACGCGTCGTCGTAAACTCCGGGTACTAAGCACACTTCCGCGCCGTAGCCCTTAGTTGCCTCGACTTTGGAAATCGGCGCGCCGTCGGGCAGGCAGATAAGGCTCTTTATCCCCGCTTTTGACGCGGCAAGCGCAACGCCCTGCGCGTGGTTTCCCGCAGAGCAGGCGATAACGCCCTTTTCGCGCTCCTCTTCGGACAGCGTGGAGATTTTGTAGTACGCGCCGCGCACCTTGAACGACCCCGTTATCTGCAGGTTTTCTGTTTTCAGGTAAACCTCACAGTCGGGGTTTATCTTAGGCGCTTTGATTAAATCAGTAGTTCTGATAACCTCTTTAAGCACATGGCTTGCCTTGTAGACAGTATCGAGTGTAAGCATTTTTATTCCTCCCAAATATCCGTGTACAAAAACAAAACTCCCCCAACGGATATTGGAGAAGATAATAATTGTCGTTCCTGTACATCCGTCAATGCACTCCCCGCTAACGGTGGGATACCGTACCGTCTTAATTAGCCGAAAGGCGCATTCTGCCGCGCTCCCCAACTGCTGTTCGGACGGTCTGCTCCGAGCGGATTATAACGGAGAACGCCTGCCGACTTACACCTGACCGTCGGCTCTCTGAAAAGCGTTGCCCTCCGATATAGCGTATTGTCTACGCACCCATCATTGCATTTACGAAAATATTATACACTATTTGCGCGAGTTTGTCAAGTAGTTTTTGGAGATTAGATGATAGTTGCTGGTAGTTAATTGATTGAGCCGTTTCCCGCCCGTCAACAGTTTAAAGTTAAGAGTGTTGAGTGAATAGTAGTAAGCCGTTTCCCCGCCGCAGGCGGGGACAACGCTTATATATCAAGTGCGTCAACGCAACGACTTAAAGGTCTTACTTCTAACTTCTAACCTCTATCAACTATCCAGCATTTCCTCCGCCGTGGCTAACGCGCTTTCGCTTTCCGTGCCGTCAATAATCCTCGCGAGTTCGCGCGTTCTGCCGTCGCGGTCAAGTTCCGTGATGTGTGTGAAAACGCGTTCGCCGTCGGTGGTCTTTTCAATAAGCAGGTGAACGTCCGCTTTGGACGCTATCTGCGCTAAGTGCGTAATGCAAAGCACCTGACGTTTTCTCGCCGTTTCGCGCAGTTTTATGCCGACTTTCTGCGCCGCGCGTCCGCTTATGCCCGCGTCAACTTCATCGAAAATAAGCGTCGGAATGTCGTCGCTGTCCGCTAAGACGTTCTTTATTGCAAGCATAATCCGCGAGAGTTCGCCGCCCGACGCCGTTTTCGCAAGCGGACGCGGTTCTTCGCCCGCGTTTGCGCAAATCAGCATTTCCACGTCGTCGCGGCCGTTTATCGTTATTTTGTCGGGGCTTATCTCAAAGAATATGCGAACATTCGGCATATCAAGATATTCAAGCCCCGCGCGGATCTCTTCGGCTAGACGCTTAGCCGCCGTTTTGCGGAGCGCGGAAATTTCATCGGCTTGTATGCGGACTTCCTCGGCAAGCTGATTGCAAAGCCTTGTCAGCTTGTCCGTTTCATCGTCCGCTCCCAAAAGCCTTGCAAGTTCTGCCTTGCAATTTTCGAGATAAACGGAGAGTTCTTCAGCGTCCATATTGTACTTTCGCTTGGCGTGTTTCAGAGCGGAAACCTGGTCCGAAAGTTCCGCCTCGCGCTCCTCGCTTACATCGGAAGTAAGCGCGAAAAGCTCGTCGGCTATGTCGTTCACTTCGGGAATTACCTCGCGCAGACGGCGCGCCAGAAGGTCCGCTTTCGGCTCGACTTCGGCAATGCTTTCAACAAACTCCGCCGCTTTTTCGAGCAGTTCACTTGCCGCGCCGTTTTCATCGGAAGAAAGCGCATTGTACGCTCCCCACACGGAACGCTGTATCGCCGCGGCATTGCGAACGCGCGAAAGTTCCGTTTCGAGAGCCTCGCCCTTTTCGAGAGAAAGCGCGGATAATTCCGCTATAACGACGTTTAAATGCTCCGTTTTCAGTTCGCGCGTTTTCATTTCCTCGCCGAGTTCTTTCAGCTTTTTGCGGGCTTTTGCAAACTCGCGGAACTTTTCTCTATACGCCGCGAGTTTTTCGGTTATACCGCCGTAATTGTCGAGAATATCGCGCTGATTGTCGTTTGACATCAACATTCTGTTTTCGTGCTGTCCGTGAACGTCAACGAGCATACCGCCGATTTCTTTGAGCATAGCCGCCGTTGCCGTTCTGCCGTTTATCCGCGCACTGCTTTTGCCGTCCGCGAAAATCTCGCGAGAGAGCATAAGTTCATCGGCGTCATTCTCAAAGCCGAGTTCGCAAAGTTTATCGCGGACGTTCTGCGGCAAGCCGTCAAACAGCGCCGTTATAACTGCTTTCTTCGCGCCGTTTCTTACAATATCCTTTGCGGTTCTATGTCCCAAAATCGCGTTTATCCCGCCTATCAGTATGCTCTTGCCCGCGCCCGTTTCGCCCGTCAGCACGTTGAAACTCCCGCCGAAACGCGCGGACGCTTTTTCTATAACCGCAAGATTTTCAATCGAAAGTTCCCTTAACATAACACTTCTTATCCTCTGATTTTATTTGCGAAACGGCAATTTATTTTTTCCTTTTCATACGGCGCAGGTCGGCTATCAGCTTTGCGGCGTGGTTTTCCGTTTTCGTAAGTATAAACACCGTATCGTCGCCCGCGATAGAACCCACGACGGTAGGAAGTTTCAGCTGGTCTACGACCGCGCCCGCCGCGTTAGCAAGTCCCGCGCGGCATTTTAATACCACGATATTTCCCGCGTTGTCCATAGAAATTACGGACTGCGCGAAAATGCTGTTATACCGCGTGTTCGCGGGGCAAAGTCCCGAATAATAGCAGTTCACATCGTTTTCGTTGACGCGTTTTTCAATCTCAAGTTCTCTGATGTCGCGCGAAAGCGTGGACTGACAAACGTCTATCCCCTCTTGATACAACAGTTCAATAAGTTCGTTTTGCGTTGTCACTTCGTATTCGGAAATAATACGCAATATCGCCGCTTGACGTGCTTTTTTGTTCATATTCTCACCACACAATTCATTGTTATTTTACCGGTTATTTTATCGGAGTTATCAGCTTGTTGTGTACAGCGCCGTAAAATCCGCCGCCCGTTTCGATAATCGAAAGCACGGACTTAGAGCGCGTAAGCCTTAGAGCGTCGCCGTTTAAAAACGGTATTCCCTTTCCGCCGTCCACGGAGAATGTCGAACGGCTGTTTTGGTAATGGCAAACCGTGACCGTGACGGGCTGTCCGCTCCCAAAAATCATCGGTCGGTTGAACAACGTGTGCGGGCAGAGCGCGGTGAACTCTATACACTCCAAATCCGGGGAGAGTATAGGACCGCCCGCCGACAGCGAATACGCGGTTGAACCTGTCGGCGTGCTGAGTATCACACCGTCCGCACGGACGCGCGACACCTCCGCAGACCCACAGCTTACGATAAATTCAGGAAGTTTCGACTGACTTGAGCGCGACACGATAACATCGTTTATGACCGTTTCCGAAAAAATCACCTTGTCCTCGCGGTGAACCTTACATTCAAGCAACATTCGACGGCTTACGGGTGAATTGTCGGACAGCAGTTCGGGGATACGGTTTATTTCGGGCGGTTCAAGCGTCGCCATAAAACCGAGCCTCCCCATATTTACGCCCAATAGAGGCAGGTCAAATTCCGCGGCTATCTTGCCCCACTTCAGAATAGTGCCGTCCCCTCCGACTGTGATTATATAGTTGCATATTCCGGGAGTTTCGACGATAACCGCGCCGAGTTTTTCCGCGTACATCGAATTTTTCCCGTATACGCACGGTTCAAAGCCGTTTTTTCGGAGCAATGCGGAAATTTCCGCAGAAAGTTCTATAGACCCCTCTTTCGAGGAATTGTATCCTATCAAGACCCTTGACTGCATATCCGCACCTCCTTTTATCACTTTCTAAGCATTAACAAATATTCAACATTCCCGTCGCCGCCTTTTATCGGCGAGGGCGCTGTGCCTGTAATCTCAAAGCCTATGCTTTTCGCAAACTCCGTTATATCTTCAACACAAGCCCTGCGAACGCTTTCAGAACGAACTATACCGCGCTTTGAGAGATTTTTTCTGCCGACCTCGAACTGCGGTTTTATCAGCACTGTCGCAAAACCGCCGTTTTTCAGCAGTCTGTAAATATGCGGAAGAACGAGTTTCAGCGAAATAAACGAAACGTCCGCGCCTATAAAGTCGGCGAACTCGCCGTTCGGGAGCGTGAAATCCCGAATATCGGTCTGCTCGTAGGACGAAACGCGAACGTCCGCGCGGAGTTTTTCGTCAAGCTGACCGCGCCCGACATCGACAGCCGCGACCGCCCGCGCCCCGTTTTGGAGCATACAGTCGGTAAATCCCCCGGTGGACGCGCCTATGTCAACGCAAAACGCGCCGTTTAAATCCGTTTGCCAAAGTTCCAGCGCGCGTTCGAGTTTTTCACCGCCGCGGCTTACGAATTTCGGGAGTTTTTCTTCCACGAGCGAAACTTCGTCGGCGTCCGTTATTTCAAGCGAATTTTTCGCGGCGATTTTGCCGTTTACGATTACGCCGCCGCCGTTTATAAGGCTCTGCGCCGCCGAACGGCTTTTGCACAAACCGCGTTCGGTCAAATAAATATCAAGACGCATATCTTCTCCCGTCAAAACATTCTGCGGAGTTTTTCGGCAATCGAATGTTCGTCAAGACCGTACATCTGTAGCTGTTCTCCCATTGTCGCGGCGGGGACGAACTCTCCGTCTACGCCGACGATTTCCGCGCTCCCGCGATAACCGCGCCTGCATAATTCGCAAAGCAGACCCTCTCCGAAACCGCCGTTTATCGAACCCTCCTCAAACACAACAACGCGCTTGTATGAAAGGGCGATTTCTGCTATTCCGTCCGACAGCGGAGCTATCTTGACAGCACGCAGGAAGTCCGCGCCCGTTTCCCGACAAGCCGTTGCCAATGCAACCGACGCCCGCCCGTAGGATATTCCGAGGACATCGGAGCGTTTTTCACTTGCGTAAAAATCCGTAACGTCGGTGAACGCGGGAAGAAGTCCGCGCGGGATTTCGGGCTCCGCGCCCTTTGGGTAACGCACGCACGCTATGCCGTTTGTATCGTAAATCGCCGTATGTAAACACCGCCGAAGTTCGTCATACGTCGCGGGGCAGAAGATTGTTGTGTTCGGGATAAGACGGAGCATTGGCACGTCAAATATTCCTTGATGGGTTTCACCGTCCGCGCCGACAAATCCCGCGCGGTCAATCGCTAAGACGATATGCGTATTCTCAATCGCGCAGTCGTGTATTATCTGGTCAAACCCGCGCTGTAAGAACGTCGAGTACACCGCGAACACAGGTAACATTCCCTCGGCGGAAAGCCCCGCCGCAAACGTCACGGAATGCTGCTCCGCAATGCCCGTGTCGAAAAAACGCGCGGGACAGCTGTTTTTAAAGTAGTTAAGCCCCACCGCGTATTTCATCGCGGCAGTAACCGCGCAAATGCGGCTGTCCGTTTGCCCTAACCGTTCAAGTTCCCGCCCGAACGCCTCCGAAAAACTCTGATCCTCGTGGTTCGGAATGTCGTCATACGCGAACTCCTCGACAACGCCGTTTTCGGCTACCGCGTGATACTCTCCGGGATTGTCTTCGGCGGGAGTGTAACCCTTGCCTTTTTTCGTAAAAATATGCACTACACACGGGCGTTTCATTTCTTTCGCGACAGTAAGCGCCTCTATCATATTCCCAAGGTCGTGACCGTCAACGGGTCCGATATAGTAAAAGCCCATATTCTCAAACCAATTGGAACTTTCGTAAAGCATTTCCTTTATGAAAACCTTTGCGGCGGCTATTCGGCGTTCCAGACGCTTTCCGACAAGCGGCACGGAGGACAGCGCGCTTTTTACGCGCTCTTTCGCCGAATAGTATTTTCTAGTCGAACGTATATGTGAAAGATACCGCGCCAAAGCGCCCGTGCTTTTGCCTATAGACATTGCGTTGTCGTTTATCACAAGCGTTAGGTTAGTGGCGGTCTTGCCCGCGTTGTTTAATGCCTCGTAGGTCATACCACCCGCAAACGCGCCGTCGCCCACGACCGCCGCGACGTTGCCGTCGCCGCCGTTTAGGCGCATTGCCGTGGAAATGCCGTAAGCCGCCGAAAGCGCGGTGCTGGAATGTCCCGATATGAACGCGTCCGCGGGACTTTCCGAACGCCTTGTAAAGCCCGAAATCCCGCCGCGTTTTCTAAGAGTATCGAAACGCGAATATCTTCCTGTCAGCAATTTGTGCGCATACGCCTGATGTCCGACGTCCCAAATAATCTTATCCCCGCCGAACACGTCATACACATAATGGAGCGCAACGGAAAGTTCAACCGTGCCGAGGTTCGACGAGAGATGCCCGCCGTTTTTCATAACGGTGCGCATAATCGTCACCCGCAGTTCTCTGCAAAGCGCTTTAAGCTGTCCCGCGTCCATTTGTGAAATGGTCTTATGTGAAATGTTGTCGTTTAAAAGCATAATTCCTCTTTAATTAAAGTAAGTTTCGGTTTTGAAATTTATTCGGCGTACTATACGGGTACGGGGAATATCATCGCGATGATTATACCCAGCAGTCCGCCCGCCAGCACCTCTATCGGCGTATGACCCAAAAATTCCTTTAGGTCTTTCTGATTTACGAGTTCGTCGATGTCGGGGTCGTCCTCGCCGCCCGACAACTGCGTTATCTCGTCGTCTATCTCGTCGATTATCTTGCGCATTTTGTTGAGTTCTTTCGCGTGTAACCCCGCGTTGTAACGCACACTTAACGCGTCGTAAATAACCACGCCCGCAATCAATATAGACAGCGCGAACTCCGAACTTTTCGGACCGTACAGCCTTAGCGAATAAATCACGACTGACAGCACAAGCGAAGTGTGCGATGACGGCATACCGCCCGCGCCCGTTATGCGTTCGGGGTTGAACGTCTTGAACTTTACCGCGTAATGAATAGTCTTTAGTATCTGCGCCGTGATAAATGATACCAGACCCACAATTATCATCGGGTTTATCGGTAGTTTTCCCATGTTTAACTTTCTCTTTTCTTTAGGTAATTACTAGATGCTAGAGGTGTTTATCCCGCTTCGCGGGATAAACAGAGGCTAGAGACTGGATTTAAGCCCCGCTCTCTTACTTCTTACATCTTACTTCTTACATCTTACTTCTTACATCTTACTTCTTACTGCTTACATCTTAAAATCTTCTCTCCAACAGCAAATCGCAAAGTTCTGACAGGAACTCGTTATCTTCAAATTCCGCTAAGAATTCTTTTGCCTGCCGTGACAGTTCCGCGGCACGGAGTTTCGCTTTTTCAAGACCTACCGCGTTTACGAACGTGTATTTCCCGCTTTGGGCGTCACTTCCTACGGGCTTTCCCAAAAGTCCCTCGTCTGCGGTCACGTCTAGAATATCGTCTATTATCTGAAACGCAAGACCCAAACGCTGTCCGAAACTGCCTGCCGCTACCTGCTTTGTTATACCCGCCTGCGCCGCTATACAGCCCGCTTTACAACAGAACTCCAAAAGCGCGCCCGTTTTCATACGGTACATTTCCAAAATCACGGACGCGTCGGGTTTGGTGTTTTCGTTTTGCAAATCTATAGTCTGACCGCCTATCATTCCCCACACACCCGAAAGTTCGCCTAACAGCTTTATTATCTGCAAAGCCGAATACTGCGGGAGCGTTTGTTTCAGCCCCGCCTCGGCGATTATCTGAAACGGGAGCATTGCGAGCGCGTCACCCGCAAGCAGAGCGGTTGCCTCTCCGAACGCCTTGTGACAGGAGGGTTTTCCGCGCCGCATATCGTCGTTGTCCATACACGGCAAATCGTCGTGGATAAGCGAAAACGTGTGCATCATCTCAATCGCGCAAGCTATCGGCAGAGCCGTTTCGGGGTCTTTTCCGCACACACGGCAAAACTCCATAACAAGCGCGGGTCTTATGCGCTTTCCACCCGCGAACAAACTGTACCGCGCCGCGTCTATAACCGATTTCTGCATACAATCGACCTTGGCAAGGTACTTTTCAAGCCCCTCATCGGTCATTTCCGCATAGTCGGCAAGCCGTTCTTTTACATTCATTTTACTTATCCCTCTAAACTCTCCACTTTAAGTTTCGCGCTGTCTATATATTCTTTAAGATTTTTCGTAAGCTCTACAGCCTGCGTATAGAGTTTTATAGACTCCTCCAAAGGCAATTCACCGTTTTCCATTTGCTTGGCGATGTCCGATAGTTTCTTCATTTCTTCCTCAAAATTCATTGTTGTTCACCTCATTTATGCGCTACTAGTAGCTAGAGAATAGAGGCTAGTAGCTAGTTAATGTGCGCACTTCGTGCGCATATTAGATTGTCTTTGGGTCAATGCGCCCCTGCAACGCGGTGCGGTCTGGCGTGGCTCAATTCAAGCGACCCGCGCCCTTATCCCGCATTAGATTGCCGTCCAACGTATTAACGCGCCCTTACCGCCCGTACCGCGCCTTTGCCCGACCGCCCGCAATTCGCCTGTCGGCGAATTTACGGCGCTGTCGCGCCGTTGTTTTGCGCGTTGCGCAAAACGCGGGCTATGTGACGCGGGGTCAAAACGTTGCTCGCTTTACCGTGCGGTTACGGGTTTCCGCTCCTTGTCACTTTCGCCCCGACTTCTCCTGCGCGAAGTCTTATATCCACCTCATCGCCGACTTGAAGCTCCTCGGCGGACTTCACGGCTTTGCCGTCTTTCGACACTACCGCATAGCCGCGCGACAGGACTTCGAGCGGGTTCATCGCGCTTATCGAACGCGCCGTCAGCATAAGCGAGCGTTCGGCGGTGTTAAGTTTATCGTGTATTCCCGCGGAAATTGACGCCCTAAGTGTATTTAAACGCGACTGCCACGCGGAGATACGCGCCGTCGGCGAGTTCAGCCGAACGTCCTTTTCAAGCACCGAGAGCAACATCTCATTGCTTGCTATTTTTCGCGCCAACGTGCTTTTAACGCGCAGTTTCACCGCGTCGAGTTCGTCTTTCAGCGTATTTATATCGGGTACGGCAAGTTCCGCCGCCGCGGACGGCGTTGGCGCGCGCAAATCGGCTGCAAGGTCGGCAATTGTCGTGTCAACCTCGTGTCCTACCGCGCTTATTGTCGGTATTGCGGACGCGTATATCTCCCTTGCCAATACTTCGGAATTAAAGCAGTCCAAATCCTCGCTTGAACCGCCGCCGCGACCGAAAATAATCAAGTCAGCGCCTACGTTCTGCGCTCTGCGAATACCCTCGCAAAGCGACGTTACGGCGTTCACTCCCTGAACATATGCGGGAATAACGCACAGTTCCGTTATCGGGTATCGGCGCGAAATTATGTTCTTTATATCCTGCACCGCCGCGCCCGTCGGGGAAGTCACGACCGCGACTTTCTTCGGGTACTTCGGCAAAACGCGCTTTTTATTGAACAAGCCCTCGTCGAGCAGACGGGCTTTCAGCGCCGCCAACGCGGCGGCGGACGCGCCCTCGCCGTCCTCGTACATCGCGTAACACTTCAGCTGATACTTCCCATATGCGGAATAGACCGTCACCATACCCTCGCAGACCACGGACATACCGTTCTGCGGGTCGATTTCCAACGCGTCTGCTCCCTCGAACATAACGCACGACAACTGCGCGCGTTCGTCTTTAAGCGTAAAGTACAGATAATCCGTGCCGAATTTGCTTGTTCTTCGCGTAAAGTTCGATATTTCGCCGCGCACACAAACGCTGCGCAGCGTCATACTTCCCTCGATAACGTCTTTTATCTTCTCTGTAAGACCAAAGACGCTGTTTATTTCCGCATTGTTGTTCATCGTCCCTCAAGCTCCCTCATATACGAGTTGAGAACGCCGTTTATGAACCCGCTGTCCGTTTTCAGCGAGTATTTTTTCGCGAGTTCCACAGCCTCGTTAATTGCGGCGGCGTGCGGTACTCGTTCGCAGTATTTCATTTCATAAACCGCGATTTTAAGTATCACGAGATTTACCCTTGCTATTCTTGACAGCGACCGCGACTTGGAGTATTTCTCGATAACCTCGCAGATTTCCTTGTCGTGTTCACAAACTCCGCGCACGATTTCATCGGTCTGCTCGTTTTTCCTCATATCGAACGACTGAGCGTTCAGTTCGTCGATTTCTTCGGGCGTTTGTCCGAACGTCATCTGATACAGCGTCAAAAACGCGCCCTCGCGCACTTCGGGACGGGAAAGCCTGTCACTCATACCTACACCTCATTCCGCCGCGGCGGGTTTGCTGTTGTCAAAACTTACGCCCGCGACAAGAACATCGACCTTTGTAACAGTAAACCCCGTCATATTCTGCACGGCGGATTTGACGCTCCGCTGAATATCCTCCGCCACCTTTATCGCGTTGTAACCCTCCAGCACGGAAATTTCAAAGCATATCGCGGCGGCTTCGCCGTTGACTTTCACGCGGACGGGCGCTTTAAAGCCCGGAAACGCCGAGGTCGGCACCAACTTGTTATTCACCGCGCACACGCCCTCTATTTCGCAGGCGGCAGTTTCAGCTATTCTGATAAGAACGTCCTCAGAGAGCTTTATGCTGCCCGTAGTATGTTTATCTGTTTTTTCCATATCTGTCCTCCAAAACAATTTAAAAGGCACAATTTTCCTTATACAAATAATATTATAACACAAATGTCCGCAATAAACAAGAGGTTTTTTGAATTTCCTTAATTCTTTTTGTAAGTTATGGCTAACTGAGAGGTGCGTGGCGGGTAATCGGCGCGGAGAGGTTCGCGAACAGCCACGAGAAACGCGCGTTTGGCAAGACACAACACCGCTTGTAACGGGCGAGGGAACTCGTAGTGGTGCAAGGTGGTTGAACAAATCGCCTTGCCGTTGGCGGGGCGAGGTTCGCGAAAAAACACGGGAAACGCGCGGTTACAAAAAACAACACCGCAGTAGCAACTTTAGGATTTATGAATATAATGCAACAGATGCAGAGGTGATGTTTATGCGAGGGAGCAACAGGCGGCGTAAAAACTGCAATGTGCATATCATATTGGCGGGCGCGGCGTTTTTTACGGCGCTTATGTGTCTTGTAATTTTTTCGGCAAAGTGCTTTCTGCTGTTTATCGCCGCGGCACTGATAGCACTGGGGATATTCCTTTTAAACTGTAAGTGAGAGGTGTGCGTTATGAAAGTCGTTGTTGTCAAAAGCCCGAAAATGTTTACAGGTTTGTTAAGGCTGATGTTCGGTATTAAGAAGTCCGAACTTGCCTAAAACATTTCCGGTACGGTGCCGGAAGCCGGAAGAAGCAAGAACCCCCGCCGTTCGGCGGGGGCAATTGTCAATCCGCGCACGCTTTTATGTTGCAGGGAGATACTAGAGGCTGGAAGTTAGAGGCAAGAACGGTGAGGCGGCTTGTGGTCGTTCGCTTTAGGTCGCGGCGCTGCTCGCCGCAGTTCGCCGCTTGAATTTTGCTAACTCAAAATTCAACCCGCCTAACGGCGTAAGACTTTCCTCACCGCTTTCTCCAAAAAATTTTCCCCGCCCGTGCGATTTCTGTTGACTTTTGCGCGTTAATCTGCTATAATCTAATTAGACGGCAGATATGCCGAACAAACGCAATTTTCAATGTGAAAGGACGGTTAAAATGGGAAAATTTGTAATCAACAAGACAAACACGGGTTTCACCTACAGCTTAAAAGCAGGCAACGGTGAAATAATCGCAATCGGCGGCGAGGTTTACAACACGCTTGCAAGCGTAAAGAACGGCGTTGAAAGCGTTAAGAAGAACGCTCCCATAGCGGGCGTTGAGAACCAAACCGAAGAGGGTTTTAAGGAAGAAAAGAACCCGAAATTCGAGATTTACACCGATAAAAAGGGCGAGTTCCGTTTCCGCTTGAAAGCACGCAACGGTCAAGTAATCGCCGCAAGCGAGGGTTACAAAAAGATAGACAGCTGCAAAAACGGCATTGAAAGCGTAAAGAAAAACGCACCCGATGCCGAGGTTGTCGAACCTAAATAACGCGTTCTCCCCGCCAACGGCGGGGATTTGCTTTATATTTTTTCGGTGTTCCCCCGCCTGCGGCGGGGGAACACTATTACTATACACTCCGCGCTATAAGTTCTAAATTGCTTTTTCACTTGACAAACGGCGGTAAACGATTTATAATAAAATCAGAACAACAGGGGGCATTAATATGAAAAAGAACCTAATCCCGATAATCATAGCGGCGGTAATCGTTATCGGCGGGGGAATTGCGGCGCTGCTGATTAACCCGCCGCCCGATATGTCCGACGACATAAGCAACGCCGAGTTTGAAATCGTCACGGGGAATTATTACCTTGACGGCGACAAAAACAGCGATATGTACTTTGAACTTACCGATGATTACCTCGCATTACGGCTTGAAAATAATTCGTATGACGTGCTTATAAAGCACTACACCGAATATGCGGAGGATTTTTTTGCTTATTCGGTAACCGATGAAGATATTAAAAATACAGTAAAAAGTTTTTACAACTACTGTAACGAAAACCCGTACGAGCTGTCTATTTTCGGAAACAATTGCACTATTAATATAAATGTTGAGGCTGAGTTTAGCGGAGTTATTACGACAAAAAGCTTTATGTACAACGGCAAGGACACTATAAAGTGCCACCCGTTCGGGGAATTTATACTTGCAGAGTGAACGGTAGATATAAAAGGTAAGAATTAAACATTGATTTGGAATATTTACAAATATTCCCTGTTAAAGCAACCTAACGTTTCGCATTATCTTACCTCGTACCTCTAAAATCTTACATCTAAAAGGGAACTATTATGAAAGAAGAACTATCAAGAACCGAACGTCTTTTAGGCGCACCCGCTATGGAACGCCTTGCCAATTCCCGCGTCGCGGTTTTCGGTATCGGCGGGGTTGGCGGTCACGCGGCGGAGGCTCTCGTCAGGAGCGGTATTGGCGCGCTTGACCTTATCGATGGCGATACCGTCGCGCTGTCCAATATCAACAGGCAAGCCGTTGCGCTCCACAGCACCGTAGGCTTGCCGAAAACCAAAGCCGCCGCGGAACGTTTCCTAGACATCAATCCCGAACTCAAACTGCGCTGTTTCCCGCTCCGATTTTCCGAAGAAACCGCAGGCGAGTTTGATTTCAAAGACTACGACTTTGTGATTGACGCGGTGGACGATGTGAAAGCGAAAGTCCTGCTTGCCGTGGAGTGTAAGGCAAGCGGTACGCCGCTTATAAGTTCTATGGGCGCGGGTAACAAACTAGACCCGACGCAGTTTAAAGTCGCGGATATTTACTCTACAAGCGTCTGTCCGCTTGCACGAGTTATGCGCCGCGAACTGAAAAAACACGGCATAGAACGCCTTTTGGCGGTCTACTCCACAGAACCCCAGCACTCCGTAAACACAGAAGAACGCGTCCCCGCGTCCTGCGCGTTTGTTCCGTCCGTCGCAGGACTGATTATCGCGGGGGAAGTTGTAAGGAGATTAACCGATACTTAACGCGAAAAGCCCCCTAACAGTTTATAGTTAAGAGTGCTGAGTGTATAGTAATGCGTCCTCCCCGCCGCAGGCGGGGAGGACGCTGTTTTATTTAGTGTGTCACCGCAATAACCCGCAGACAATCTAAACTGTCCGCCGAAGGCGGACACATATACTAGCTACTAGAGGGTTATCCGCAAAGCGGATAACCCGTCTATTCTCTAGCAACTGAAAACCAACTAACCCCCAAACAGAAAATTTTTCGCAAAAAATAAATCCACCCCCTTGACAAATACCCCCATAGGGTATATAATATAGTTAGAAATTAAAGGGGAGTTGAGGAAATTGGAAAACGGCTGTCCGCATTGCGGGAAGAAAAAGGAGCGTTCCGACGCGGAGTACAAGAAACTTATCAATCGTCTGAACCGCATTTCGGGGCAAATAAGCGGAATAAAGAAAATGGTGGAAAACAGCGCGTACTGCACGGATATTCTTATTCAAGTCGCCGCTGTGAACGCCGCGCTGAACTCGTTCAACAAAGAATTGCTCGGCGAGCATATCCGAACGTGCGTTGCGGATAATATTAAGAACGGCAACGATGAAGTAATCGACGAATTGGTCAAGACACTTCAAAAGCTGATGAAATAAGCCGTAAGAGGTAAGCTGTTAGAAGTAAGAAGTAAGAAATATGCGAATTACCCGCCTACGGCGGGCAAATCACAAGAAAAAATATCCCCTGTCGGCGGGTAATTCGCATAATAATAAATAGGTGGTCTGCCCGCCTACGGCGGGCAAACCACAAGACAAAAATTATCCCTCGTCGGCGGGGCATACGCTTAATAATAAATTAGGTGGTTTACCCGCCTACGGCGGGCAAAGCACAAAAAATATCCCCCGTTGACGGATAATATTCACAAGAAGAAATAAGGTGTTATTAATGGAAAATTACACTATAACGGGTATGTCCTGCGCGGCTTGTTCGGCTCGTGTGGAAAAAGCCGTGAACGCCGTTGCGGGCGTTAAATCCTGCTCCGTAAGCCTGCTCACGAACTCAATGGCGGTCGAGGGCGGCGATAAGTCCGCTGTCATCGCCGCAGTCGTAAACGCGGGCTACGGCGCGGCTCTCAAAGGCGAAAAGCCGGAAAATGACGCGTTTAAGGATACCGAAACGCCGAAAATGAAAATGCGCTTGTTCTGGAGTTTGGGTTTTCTCGCGGTGCTGATGTACCTTTCAATGGGCGTTATGATGTGGGGAGCGCCCGCTCCCGATTTTCTTAAAAACCACGTCGCGCTCGCTCTCGCGGAACTTTTGCTGACGGCAATTATTATGGTTATCAATCAGAAGTTCTTTGTAAGCGGAATACGCGGTATTCTGCACAAAGCGCCGAATATGGATACGCTCGTGGCGCTCGGCGCGGCGGCGGCTTTCGGTTACTCCGTGTACGCTATGTTCGTTATGATTTTGGCGCAGGGAGCGGGAAATCACGATGTCGTGATGAAATATATGGACGAGTTGTATTTTGAAAGCGCGGGTACTATACTAACGCTGATTACACTCGGCAAACTGCTTGAAAGTCACTCCAAGGGCAAGACGACCTCCGCGCTGAAAAGTCTTATCAGCTTATCGCCCAAAACCGCCGTGCTTATCGTAAACGGCGAGGAGAAAACAGTTCCTGTCGAAGATGTCAAGGCAGGCGATGTTTTCGCAGTGAAAGCGGGCGACAGCATACCTGTTGACGGCGTTATTATCGAGGGCGAAACGTCGGTGAACGAGGCGGCGATTACGGGGGAGAGTATTCCCGCCGACAAAATAGTCGGCGATGAAGTAATCGCGGCGACAATAAACGTTTCGGGCTATATCCGCTGTAAAGCGACGCGCGTCGGCGAGGACACTTCGCTGTCGCAGATTATCAAAATGGTAAGCGACGCGGCGGCAACAAAAGCGCCGATAGCGAAAATCGCCGATAAGGTCGCGGGGGTTTTCGTACCCGTCGTGATTTCAATTGCGCTTGCGACGATTGCGGTTTGGCTGATTGTAGGGCAGGACGCGGGATTTGCACTTGAACGCGGAATTTCCGTGCTTGTAATTTCCTGCCCGTGCGCTCTGGGACTTGCGACGCCCGTCGCGATAATGGTCGGAAACGGCGTCGGCGCAAAGAACGGTATTCTGTTCAAAAACTCCACGGCGCTTGAAACGGCAGGCAAAGCGGATTTTGTTCTGCTTGACAAAACAGGAACGATAACGCGCGGACAGCCCGTTGTAACGGACATTCTCCCGTATGGCACGGACGAGGACAGCTTTATGCGCACGGCGTATTCAATTGAAATGCGAAGTGAACACCCATTAGCACGCGCGATAGCCGACTACGGCGCACAGCACGGCTACACCGCCCGCGAACCCGAAAAGTTTGAGGTTCTGCGGGGAGCGGGCATTTCCGCGACGCTCGGCAATGAACAATACATTGTCGGAAACCGCAGGCTCTGCGAAACGTATTGCAATATTCCCGAAGAACTTATAAA
The DNA here is from genome assembly GCA_947628655.1 of uncultured Clostridia bacterium. Lineage (GTDB taxonomy): Bacteria > Bacillota > Clostridia > Oscillospirales > Ruminococcaceae > CAG-115. The sequence goes on from CANRAS010000025.1 coordinate 21,210, forward strand.
CCTTTCCGAAAAGCTGTCCGACGACGGCAAAACGCCGTTGTTTTTCTGCAAGGAAAAACAGCCTATAGGCATAATCGCCGTAGCCGACAGCATAAAGGATGAAAGCCGCGCCGCTATAGGTCAGTTAAAAGCTATGGGCTGTTACACGGTAATGCTGACGGGCGACAATTCCCGCACCGCGAACGCCGTCGGCAGGCTTGCCGAGGTTGACGAGGTGATAGCCGAGGTTCGCCCGAACGGGAAAGAAGAAGTCGTGCGGAATTTCCAAAAGCGCGGCAAAGTGGCTATGGTCGGCGACGGCATAAACGACGCGCCGGCGCTTACCCGCGCCGATATTGGCATAGCGATAGGCGCGGGGAGCGACATTGCGCTTGACGCGGCGGACATTGTGCTGATGAAGTCAAGGCTTACCGATGTACCCGCGGCGATAAGGCTGTCACGGCGTACTCTGCTTAATATTAAAGAGAATTTGTTCTGGGCGTTTATATACAACGTAATCGGAATACCGCTTGCGGCGGGCGCGTGGATAGCGCTGTTCGGGTGGCGGTTAAATCCGATGTTCGGCGCGGCGGCGATGAGTTTGTCGAGTTTTTGCGTAGTGACAAACGCTTTGCGGCTGAACCTTGTGAACATTTACAGTACAAAACACGACCACAAGCGCCGTGTTTCAATAAAACCACAACAGGAGGAACAAACAATGGAAATGACAATGAAGATTGAGGGTATGATGTGCGGTCACTGCGAGGCGACCGTAAAGAACGCGTTAGAGGCTCTGCCGACGGTTGCAAGCGCGGAGGTTTCCCACGAAAAGGGTACTGCCGTAGTCGCGCTCAAAGAGCAGACGGACTTTGATGTGCTGAAGAAAGCCGTGGAGGATAAGGGGTACAAGGTAGTTGAGTAGGCTGTTAGAAGTAAGAAGTTAAAGTTGCGCCCCCTATCATAAGTAATGCCCCTATCCGCAGTAGCTTATGGGGTGCAGCTTTCGAGGTAAGAAGTAAGAGCGCCCTCCCCGCCGTAGGCGGGGAGGAACATTACGATACCATCTACCCAACAATAACCCTCACGACTGACTTCAGTCTTGGGGCGGTGTAGTAAACTTCTACCGGCTTGCCAGCGTTGGGAATTCTTCCTAAATATGGGTAGTAAATTTCTATTTTGAGGATATTTTCTTCGTCAAGCTCGTGAACGAGAATACGGTTGATTAGCTCGTGGAGGTTCTCATAGGTGAGTTCGCTAAGTCCTGCGTGCTTTTTACACAACGCGGCGAACTTCTTGGCGGCGTTTTGACCGCGGTCATCAGAGATTCCGAGTTTCTTGTCAAGATCCGTAATCTTGCTTTTTAGCTCGTTTGTTTCTCGATCAAATTCGGAGACTAGGATTGCGAACTGTTCGTCGGTTATTTCGCCCGAAGACTTTGCCTCAAACGCCTTTCTCAAAAGCGTGTTTAACTCCGAGATACGATCGTTTGACTTCTTGATTTCAAATTTCATATGCGCGACGGTCATCTCGACAGGCGGCAGTAAAGAGCAGTGATTTTGTTTGTCAGTGGCATTTTTTACTCCTTTCGTGCGACAAACAAATCAAGCTTTGCACTGATATTATAGCATACTTTTTATCGTTTTGTCGTCGCTTTTTTCAAAAATTCGCCACAATTTTTTGGAGCATATTTAAGGGGGTAACCCTCACATTTGCATATATGGCGCGTGCCATACGTTCACACGCGCCATAAGCAGAATTTAATCTGCGAAACTTCGTTGCTTTCATAGACAAGCCGCAGGTAATTATGAACCCTGCACATAGGAATTTCACCTCAGCCCATTCTTATGGGGCAGACTTCTCGGTAAGTATCATTATATCGCTTGCTGTTCGATTGTCTGCACTCGTTCCTGTACTACTTTGCAGGTGCTTCTTTTGCTTTCGGCTAACCGTTTTATTTTTAGATATATCTCGTGCAAATTTCAATGTGACCACGGATAAAATTCATTTGTAAATCCGACGGCAGGAAGTCCTTGCGTGTGCCGCAGTCCGCGATTTATGTGCTTGCCTAATATTCGATTTTCAAAGATCTAAAAAAGTGGTTTCAACCGCTTTTCGGGAAAAGTTGCAACTACTTTTAGTATAGTATAATATGTGGGTTTTGTCAATGGGTTTTGGCGAAAATTCAGGGGGCAAAAAATTGCGTGTTACTGAGAATATGTGGATTTTTAACTTTATTCAAAAACAATCCCGCGCAGAACGCGCAGGATTGTAAATTAGTTGATTTGATTTTAGCTGGTTGGTGCGATGTCTGCTCGTGCTTTCTCGCCGAAATAACCCACATTTTCTTGAATCATTTGGAATTCGTAGTAGATGTTTTTGTCCTGAGGAACGGCGAAGTTTTTAAGTGTGAACGTGTATTTTTCGCCGGGCATAACAGTTACGTCATCGGGCAACTCAACTTTTTTAGTTTTGTCTGAGCCATTTGTCCAGATTACCAGCCTGTCATTGGTCGCTTTTCGCCATGCTGTTGTGCCGGTGTTTTTAACAGTAACATGAATGTCTTTGCTGCCGTCTGCTGTCTGCCGTTTTAATATGTCAGTTGATGTTATTTCAGCGTTGTTTTTAAGAGAATCCGCTTTTCGGCTCACAATAGTTGCTTTATCGCCAAAATAACGTACCCCCTCCTGCATCATGGTAACTTCAAATTTGTTTGTGACAAGTTCGTTAGGATCTATGTCTTCAAATACAAAAGTGTATTTTCCCTTTGGAGCAATTTCAACATCAGCAGGCATCAATGCTCGATTTGCCAACGAACCATTTTTAAACAAGCCTAATTTCACTTGATCGAACCGTTTCCAAACAGATTTACTAGTATTGCGGACGGTTACATATAGGTTGCCGTTTTTAAATTCATATGATTCTATCTTCGAAGAAAAATCGGGCAAATCCTTTCGAATAAATTTTGAGCTTCTTAGCTGTAAAGTATTTAAATACCGTTCCCCTATTTCATGTATGATGACATTCGGATTAAAAAAGTCAATTAAATCCTGATTCATATTATGATTCCATATATACGTATATTCGCTGAAGTTTTCCGCCATCATTTCTCTTACATTCCATTCTTTTCCAAACAAGCTATCACCATACATCATCACTTTAGGCGCAGAAATAGAATCGTTTTCATATGTAGTACAAGATTTTGTAATTCCGATTTTTTTGACTAAATTCTGAAACGCGTCATATTTTTCCCCCGAAGTGATTTTTTGTGCCTTAGGTTCGGTAATCTTGCTTTTAGGGCAGTCCTCGTCGGGGAGCAGGTTCGGGTCGCCGAGCATAGCGGACATTTCTCCGTGATATTTTCCTTCATAGAACGTCACATCTGCGGGCGGGGTGTCAATCATACCCCACTCGTTCATTTTGCGGATAATCTCGCAGTAAGCGATATATGCGCCGTATTCGTTCCAATGAGTATCGGTCTTAAAATACAGCTGACCGCTGTCTTTTGCTTTCAAAAGCGCGTCTTTGAGCCGTACCACTTTTACGTCGGAGTGAGTTTCAATATAATCCGCAAGCATATCCGACGGGGTCTTTGTAACGGAATAATCGCCGCTTGCTATGTATTCGGGATAAATGCTTACTTTGCTGGCAGGGAGTACGAGTACATAATCTATCCCCTGCTCTTTCAGCTTGTTGCTTATTTTTATCTGCTGGTCGCAAATGTCCGCTAACATATCCTCGCCGAAATTCGGATATTTGCCCTTTGCTATATCCATATTGTTGTCCATGGTGTAGAAAAACCACCCGTCACGTCCGATTTCAACCTTTTGCGACGACGATTTATTCAGCACCTTATACTGAATGTTACTGCTGAG
>CANRAS010000026.1 GCA_947628655.1 uncultured Clostridia bacterium
TGTACGCGCCGTTGCCCGACCGCCCGCAATTCGCCTGACGGCGAATTAACGGCGCTTACGCGCCGTTGTTTTGCGCTTTGCGCAAAACGCGGGCTAGGCTACTAGTAACTAGAAATTAGAAACTAGTAACTAGTAATAGAGTTGCGCGCTCCGCAAAAATTCGTAAAAAACCCCTTGCAAAATCAATCGACATATGCTATAATATTCTTAACGGGCAACGGCGCTCGGAGTTTCTGTTTTTGAAAGGGGACATTTCAAATGGGTTTTATGGACAATGTGATTAACACAACGAAAAATGTTGCGCAGACAGCGGGAAAAAAGACCGACGAGGCTATCCGCACATCTAAACTGAAGATAAAGTCGGGACAGCTTTCTAATGAAATTAAGAACAAGTATGAAAAGCTCGGCGCTCTGGTTTACGAAATGGCTAAGACCAATGACAAGGATACCGACGCTTTCGACGCTATTATCGCGGAAATCGACGACGCTAACGCTGAACTCGCGTCTATTGAAAAACAGCTTGACGACCTCAAAGGCAAGGTTGCCTGTCCTGTATGCGGAGTAAAGACCGATAACGATAACGCGTTCTGTCCGAAATGCGGCGCCAAACTCCCCGAAAAGCCCGCCGAGGAAGAACCTGTCGTTGAGGAAGATAAGGGCGAATAATCGGGCGAAGTCCACGATATTTAAACGGAGAATTTTTTGTAAAAAACACTTGACAAATCAGTCTTTGCGTGGTATAATAATATCAGATTATAGAAATGTCAGTAGTTTCATGTGATCACCAATAAAGATGTCCCCCGAGTGGCAGCTCGAGGGACGTTTTTTTTGCGCCTTGCGGCGACTTTTGCCGGATTATTTGTCGTTTCCGTTGAACAGCTTGCTAATAATTTCTACAAACAAGCCTGCTGCTACGGACACAACGAATGTCAGTAGTGTATTCATATGAACACCTCCTTTCGAGTTATACTCGGAAAGGATTTCCGGCAAGTTTATTATAGCATATTTTTTACAGCTTGTCAAATTTTGGCGAATTATTTTGCGAAAGGCACGGTTTATGGTTTGCAATGCCGCGGCGTTGTAAAGGCGTTCTCCCGCCTGCGGCGGGAGAACGCAAACTCTATTATGCCACCGTCCCCCGCCGAGGGTGGGGAATGGCTTGAAAATTTTGTGTGAAAATCATCAAAAACACTTGACAAATCGGTTTTTGCGTGGTATAATAATATCAGATTAAAGAAACGACAGCATGTTTCATATGATCACTAAAAGATGTCCCCCGAGTGGCAGCTCGAGGGACGTTTTTTGCGCCTATGCGGCGGCTTTTGCCGGATTATTTGTCATTTCCGCCGAACAATCTGCCAATAAGTTCAACAAACAAACCGGCAGCGACAGAAACAACGAACGACAGCATTATACTCATATGAACACCTCCTTTCGAGTTATACTCGGAAAGGATTTCCGGCAAGTTTATTATAGCATATCTTTTATGGTTTGTCAAATTTTGGCGAATTTTTGCGCAAAGCGCGGTTTGCAATGCCCGTGAGCGGAAAGCAATCAGAGCAAACGCCGTAGTGATAACACAAGCGGGAAAAGACAGGCGGGGCAAAACTGCGCGTTGGCGTCGGAACTCGGTTTCCTTTTGTGAAAACCGCCGTTAATTTGTCGGAAAGCACCGAAGTAAATTCGGCATTTTTCACAAAAAAGCGCGGTTTTTGTCCGCGGTCGGAAAAATCTCGTTGTCAAATCGATTGTTATATGGTATAATGAATGTGTGTGGCTAGAACACTTTAACTGTTTAAAAAGGTGCGGTGATTTCGCACCGTGAAATTATTTACATTCTAGCCTTTGAAAGGAGATATTTAAAATGAAGATTAAGAAGATTTTGGCGGCGGCAGCGGCGTCTGTTCTCGCGGCGGTATCGCTTACCGCGTGCAGTGAAAACGGCGGAAGCAGTACCGCAAACAACAGCAACACGAACACTTCATCGGCTGAAAGCACGGCGGACGACAATTCGGCGAACGGCAGTGCGTCAACGCCCGCGAGCGACAAGGTTTATAACGTCGGCATTTGCCAGCTTGTTCAGCATGACGCGCTCGACAAGGCTACAGAGGGCTTTGAGCAGGCTTTGATTGACAAGATTGGCGCGGATAACGTGAAGTTCGACTTCCAGAACGCGAACAACGAGGTCACAAACTGCACGACTATTACGAACAAATTCGTTGCGGCGAACTATGATTTGATTATGGCGAACGCAACGCCCGCGCTTATGGCGGCGGTATCGGCGACCGAAACCATTCCGATTGTCGGCACTTCCATTACATCGTATGACGTAGCGTTTGACAATGCTGAGTGGCAGGGAAAGAACATCACGGGCGCGTCCGACCTTGCGCCTATTGACCAGCAGGAAGATATGATAAAGGCGATTTTCCCCGACGCAAAGAAAGTCGGTATTCTGTACTGCTCGTCCGAACCGAACTCTCAGTATCAGGCGGAACAAATCGAGAAGTACCTCGAAGAGGACGGCATTGAGTACAAGGAGTACACGGTTGCCGATTCCAACGAGATACAGGCGCAGACCCAGACGGCAGTCGGCGAGTGCGACCTTATCTACATTCCGACAGATAACACTTTCGCGTCTGCGGCTGAAACGATAAAGAACATCGCGCTCCCCGCGAAAATACCCGTAGTTGCGGCTGAAGAGGGCATTTGCAAGGGCTGTGGAACGGTTACTCTCACAATAAGCTACTATGATATGGGCTACAAAGCGGGAGAAATGGCGGCTGACATTCTCCAGAACGGCAAAAAGGCAGGCGACCTCGAAATAGGTTACTCACCTGTTACAAAGAAGTACAATAAAGAGATATGCGATGAATTGGGCGTAACAGTACCCGATGACTATGTGGCTATTGAGTGATAAGAGATTAACTTTAAGTAGCTAGAGAATAGTTCTTTAAGTAGCTAGAGAATAGTTCTTTAAGTAGCTAGAGAATAGTTCTTTAAGTAGCTAGAGAATAGTTCTTTAAGTAGCTAGAGAATAGTTATTAGTAGTTAGTTTAGGAGCGCCCTGCGGGCGCAGATTAGATTGTCTGTAAGTCGATACGCACCTGCGTCGCGCAGGCGCGTGACTTTTGCCATAAGCGAACAGCGCTTTAATTCAAAGACAATCTAATCGCGCGAGAGCGCACATTATAATCTTACCTCTTACCTCTGCGCGTTCCCGCGCAGAGGGAACGCGCATTTCTAATCTCTGGAACGGAGTTTATAATTATGGACGTACTCGTAACCTGGCTTAATCAGTTTGCAAACTCTCTGCCCGGCAACATCTCGCAAGGGCTGATATGGGGAGTTCTCGCTATCGGTGTTTACATCACCTATAAGATACTCGACTTCCCCGACCTTTCGGTTGACGGCTCTGTCACAACGGGCGCGGCGGTTTGCGCGGTGATGATAATAAACGGCGTTCCCGTGCCGCTTGCCATGTTCTTCTCGTTTATTTCGGGGTGCCTGGCGGGGCTTTGCACGGGACTTATGAACGCGCTTTTGGGTATCCCCGGCATACTCGCGGGTATCTTAACGCAAATCGCGCTTTATTCGGTAAACCTCGTTATTATGGGAAAAGCCAATCTGCCTGTTTCCGTGGACAAATACCCGCTGTTTGTTTCGTCAAGGCATACGGCAACGGCGCTCGGCGTTGGTACGGTACTTCCCGAAGTGCTGAAACTCCTCGCTGTCGTTGTTGTTATAATCGCCGTTTTGTATTGGTTCTTCGGCACGGAATACGGTTTTACTATCCGCGCTACGGGCTGCAACGCGAATATGTCGCGCGCTCAGGGAATTAACACGAAAAAATCCACCGTAGTGGCTTTGGTGCTGTCAAACGGCATTGTAGGTCTTGCGGGCGGCGTTATGGTGCAGTATCAAGGCAGTGCCGACATCAATATGGGGCGCGGCGCTATCGTTATCGGCTTGGCGGCGGTCATCATAGGCGACGTGCTGGGGCGCGTTATTCTGGGAAAGCGTTTCAACTTCGTCGCAAGGCTCGCATTCACGGCGGTCGGCGCTATTATCTACTTCCTTGTACTGTCAATTGTAACGATTATAGGTATTCCGAGCGAGTATAATAAACTGTTCAGCGCGGTCATCGTTATGATATTCCTTGCCGTGCCGTATCTTAGAAATACCGCAAAGACTTCATTCAGACGAGCCGCAAGGAACTCCGTAAAAATGACTTCGGCGGGAGAAATCTCCGCTGAGAAAGGAGAGGGCAATGCTGACGCTGACTGATGTTAAGAAAACATTCAACGCGGGTACGATAAACGAAAAGCACGCGTTAAACGGCGTGTCGCTCGACCTCGACGACGGCGATTTCGTTACGATAATCGGCGGCAACGGCGCGGGGAAATCCACGACGCTGAACGCGATAGCGGGCGTTTGGCCGATAGACAGCGGGTCGATAATCATAAACGGGCAGAACGTTGTCGGTATGCCCGAATACAAACGCGCGCGGTTTATCGGCAGAGTGTTCCAGGACCCTATGACGGGTACGGCGGCTACAATGGAGATACAGGAAAATCTTGCTCTTGCAAAGCGCAGAGGACAGCCGCGCAGTCTGAAGTGGGGTATCACTAAAAAGGAGCGCGAGGAGTTCCACGAACTCTTGAAAATGCTTGATTTGGGATTAGAGGACAGAATGTCCTCGAAAGTCGGACTGCTTTCGGGCGGTCAGCGGCAGGCGCTTACATTGCTTATGGCGACGTTAAAAAAGCCCGACATACTTCTTCTGGACGAACACACGGCGGCGCTTGACCCGAAAACAGCGGCGAAAGTCCTTGAACTTTCGGATAGAATAATCGCGGAAAACCGCCTTACGGCGATGATGGTAACGCACAATATGGCGGCGGCTATAAAGCACGGCAACCGACTTGTGATGATGAACAACGGACGAATAATCTACGATGTAAAGGGCAAGGACAAGGAGAATTTGACCGTTGATATTCTGCTTGAAAAGTTTGAACAGGCAAGCGGGCAGAAGTTGGACAACGACCGTATGCTGTTTTCTAAGAATGCTAAAGAGTAATTTGATAGTAGTATTTCCCCCGCCACGGCGGGGGATTTGCTGTACCTAGCCCGCGTTTTGCGCGGAGCGCAAAACTGCACCGCGACAGCGGTGCAAATTCGCCGTCAGGCGAATTGCGGGCGGTCGGGCAAAGGCGCGTACACGGCGGCGCAGGCGCGTTTATACGCCGTGTTCTAAGGGATTGTGCGGTATTTCGCGGGGCGCTTGAGTTTAGCCACGCCGAACCTCACCGCGTTGCAGGGGCGTATTGACCCGCAGGTCTTACCTCTTACATCTAACATCTTACCTCTACACGCTTACCTCTACACGCTTACCTCTTTACAGCAACGTCTTGACCCAAATAACTAACTACTAGTAACTATTCTCTAGCAACTACACGAATATTCTAACAGCTTGCCTCATAAGTATAGACAAGAATACAGACAACTTATGGAGGGTAGGTATATGAAGGCTATAACATTCACTAAAAAACAAATCAAGCGGTTCGCGTGTATAGCGGGGTTTGCGGTCGCGGCGGCGGTGGTCGCGATAACGCTTATCGTAACGAGCGTAGGCACACGAGCGGCAAAACGGCAAGTTCCTATTTATTCGGTAGACTGCAAGGACAAGAAAATCGCGGTAACATTCGACGTCGCGTGGGAAAATTCAAATACTGATGAACTTCTCTCAATTCTAAAGGACAATGACGCAAAGGCGACGTTCTTTGTGACGGGCGATTTTTGCAGACGTCACCGCGAGGACGTGAAGAAGTTCTTTGACGCGGGTCACGAAATCGGAAATCATTCCGACGAACACCCGAAACTCGTCGGCGCGAACGTCAACGATATAATCGCGGATACCCGCGCTTGTTCCAATGAAATCAAAATGGTAACGGGCAGTGACCCGACGCTCTACCGTGCGCCGTCGGGAGAATACGACGACAATCTTATCACGACAATAAACGGTATGGGTATGCAGGTCATTCAATGGGACGTTGACAGCGTTGATTGGAAAAAGCCGTCGGCGGCGGACATAAAGAAGAAAATTCTGAAAGGCACAAAGCCCGGTTCGATATTGCTGTTCCACAATGACCTCGAAAACACTACCGAGGCTCTGCCCGAAATACTCGAAAACCTAAGTTCGCAAGGGTATGAGTTTGTAACGGTAAGCGAACTTATTCTGAAAGACAACTTCACAATCGACGAAAACGGCGTACAAACGCCCTCTGCCGAAAGCACTCTGAAAATATCCGACGAGCAGTTAGAGGCGGTTTTGGCGCAGTATTCCGCGGAGTTCGGCATAGCGGAACTTTCCGATGAACAGTTGGAGCTGGCGGTGACGGCAGTCAAGAGCGGAGATGTTTCGGCATTGCCCAAAGAATTGCGTTCTCTCGCGCAGGAAGTGCTGACGTACATAAACAGCACGGAAGTCCTCGCGCCCACGACTTCATCGGGAACGCAGAGCGGCGCGAACACGTCGAGTGAGCCGCTGAAATAGAGGTAAGAAGTAAGAGTTTAAAGTTAAGAGTACACAGTATAATGTGCAGCCCCTAAAGTTGCGCCCCCTATCATAGGAAATGCCACTATCCGTACTTCCTTATGGGGCGCAACTTTTGGGCGCGGAAAGATTGTCTTTAAGTCACTACGCCCCTGCGCCGTCCGTTGCGTTCGGCGTGGCTAAACTCAAGCGCCCCGCGAAATACCGCACAATCCCCTAGAACACGGCGTATTAACGCGCCTGCGCCGCCCGTACCGCGCCTTTGACCGACCGCCCGCAATTCGCCTGACGGCGAATTTGCACCGCTGTCGCGGTGCAGTTTTGCGCTCCGCGCAAAACGCGGGCTAGGTACAGCAACGCCCCCGCGAGAGCGGGGGCGCGTTTGTTTATTCAGCGGGTTTATCTTCTCTTGTATCTCTCCAGACTGTTCATCAGCAACTCCGCCTGACTGTCAAGCTGTTCGCTCGCCGCGGCAGAGTTCTGCGCGGCGGTTTCGGTGGAGCCTATAAGGTTCTCGACCTTGTGAAGATTGTTCACTATCTCCGCGAGCATTGTCTTTTGTTCCTCCGATACATCCGCTATTTCCGCTACGGAATTGCTTATCGAAGTCGTTTCAACGACAACGCCGTCAAGCATTGCCGCCGCGTCTTTCGCCGCCGTCGTGCCGCTTGCTATGGCGTTTACGGTCTTTTCGATAAGTTCAGCCGTCGTCTTGGACGCCTCGGAAGATTTCGCGGCAAGGTTGCGGACTTCTTCCGCGACTACCGCAAAGCCCTTGCCCGCACTGCCCGCGCGTGCCGCCTCGATTGACGCGTTCAGCGCGAGTATGTTCGTCTGGAACGCTATGTCCTCAATCGTCGCGTTTATCTTGACGATTTCATCGGAGAAACGGGAAATACTGCCCATTATTGCAACAAGTTCTTTCATCTTGTCATTACCGCCGTTTACCGTGTCGGTAGCTTTGAGTGCGCGGTCTTTTACATCGAACGCGTTTTCCGCGGACTGCGAAACACGGCGGTTTATATCTTCAAGATGTGACGAAACATCGGCGATAAGGTGCGTTTCGTCGCTTGCCGCCGACGCGAGTTCCGACGCGCCCGTGGCTACCGTGCGCGAACCGCCCGAAATCTGTTCGGACACGTTGCGAAGCTGTTCAAATGTATTCGCCATTGCGCTGCAGATATTGCGGATCGACACTTCCATAGACGCGAACTCTCCGACGAACGAAACGTTACTGTTGTAAACAAAGTTTCCGTCCGCCATATTCGCGAGAATGTGTTCAATCTCGTTGATATACGATTTCAGCGATTGGTTTGTCGCCGCAAGCGAAGTGCAGATACTTCCGACTTCATCGTTCTGCGCGTGCGGATATGTATGTTCGAGTACGCCGTTTGACATATTCTTTACAATGCCGTCCAGCGCGCCGAGCGGTTTTAGGCGCTTTGTTACTACAAAGTAAAGTATAAGACAGCCGAGCAAAATCAGCACAACGGACACGATAACCGCGAGTATGATAACGTTGTTAAGCCCTCGCATAGCCTCGTTGTAATCCGCCGCGTACAGCACTTTCCAGCCTGTATCGCCTACGGGGATAACGGGGAAATAACGCATTACGCCGTCATAGCCCTTGCCCGAAACAACATCGGTACTGCCGAGTGTTCCCAGAACCTGCGTATAAATCGAGCCCAAATCGGTTAAGGTAGTGACAACCTCGGTTTGACCCTCTAAGTGGTGAGAGAAATCATCGTTCTGCGGGTGCGCTACGATGTTGTTTTCGGAATCCAACAGCACCGCATAGCCGTTCTCGTCAGCTTTCAGAGTGCGCGTAACGTTTACAAGCTCGTCAATTCCTATATCAAGACCCAACACACCTAGCACCTCGCCGTTCTCTCCAATCAGCGGGCAAGCGACGGTAGTTACGATTTTGCCCGTGATAGCGTCGATATACGGGTCGGTAATCACGGTTTCTTTAGTTGACATCGCGTCTTGATACCAACCGCGCTCCTGCGCCACATAGTCGTCGCCTACGGGGTAAACCGAGCATACCATACTTCCCGGCTCCTTGTCCGCGTCCCACGCGAGGTAGCCGTTCATAATGCTCTCAGAACTTGCGTGAACGATGTCAAGCATATAATTCTGCAAATCCTGCCCGTGCAAGTCCTCGTCCACGGCGGTTTTAGCAAAACTCTCGGCGATTGTGATGTGCTTTGTAAACCAATTCTCCATATAAGCGGACTCCGTCGCGACCGAATGGTAAAGGTTGGATTTTATCGACGTTGTGTACTGTATTTTGACGTTCAGCGAAAACACAAGGCACACGGTAATCAGCGCAAGCGCAAGTATTCCCGCAGAATACGCCAAAATGCCGGTAGTTATACTCTTTCTTTTCATATGTACTCCTTTTGTTCTACTAGTAGATAGAGAATAGAGATTAGAGATTAGTTCGCAATCCGCTGTCGCGTATTGCTCGTTGTTGCCCGCTCTCGCGGGCGATTAGATTGTCTTTGAAGTTAAAGGTTGACACACTCGGCAAAAGCCACACCGCCTGCGCACGGCGCAGGTGCTTTAGACTAAAAGACAATCTAATATGCGCGCGGAGCGCACTTAAACAAACAGTAGGCGTAGCCTGCTGTTTGAGGGTAATCCGCCGTTGGCGGATTACTCGCTAGCTACTAATTACTATTCTCTATTTACTAATTTCTCACTTACACATATATATGTATATTTTAGCACGTTCTCGGGTAAATGTCAATAGAAAATTGCAATTTTTGGGATTTTATGTTATTTTTTGTTATTTAGTGACGTAGGAGCGGAGTGTATAGTAAACTGTTTCCATTCCGCAATAAGCTAAAAATCCTTGACAAGCGAGTGAAATTATGCTATAATTATAGAAAACATAAAATCTTTAACAGGATAAACCGTGTACTTCAAAGGGGCGTCACATTGGTCTGGGACAAAGCCTCTTTGTGCTATAATATAGAAAACATAAAGTCTTTAACAGGATAAACCGTGTACTTCAAAGGGGCGTAATATTGGTCTGGGACAAAGCCTCTTTGTGCTATAATATAGAAAACATAAAATCTTTAACAGGATAAACCGTGTACTTCAAAGGGGCGTAACATTGGTCTGGGACAAAGCCTCTTTGTGCTATAATAAACTTACTATAACCCAACACCCATATTAACGTTTGAGAATACAGGAGAATACTATGAAAAAAACAATATCAACAGTTTGCAGTTTAGCGATTTTATTAACGCTCGTCGGGTGCAACAAAAGCAGTTCATTGCCCGATGACGGCAGTATGCAGGCAAGCACTTCGGAAAGCGTTTCCGCGAACAGCGAAAGCACGGTGAACAGCGAAAGCACGGCGAGCAGTTCTGAAACGTCCGCTCCCGCCGTACCCGATATTCCGCGCCAAAAGATTTCCGAACTTCGCGGTGAACTTGATAAACAGGTTGAAACCGTGAAAAATACCGAATACAGAAATCTGCACTTCACGGAAGATTTTACTGTAAAAGTACCCGATACCGATGTGCTGTACGACCTCACACTCACGCAGAAAAAACTTGATTTTGAAACAGCTTATGAACTTTTTGACAAGACTTTTGACAGGGAGTTTGGGGACATATATACGTCGGAGGACAAAGAAAAGCTGTATCACGTTGCCGTCATTGAAACAGACCTCGGCTTTAACATGGACTCGGCATTGCTTTCAAAGAATATTGACAAGCTGAAAAGCGGGGAATACACATATTCCGATATTTATGTACAAACAGATAAAGCATACCTTACGGTGAAACCTGCAACCACGGGAATACACGGGTTAAATCACGACGGAGTTATTAAGCGGGCGCACGACGAGGAACGCGGAGTTGTTGCGCTGGCTTTCGCCACATCTTATTTTGACATTGCGGGAAATTACCTTGATGTTAATTCAGAGGACAGATATGAAATTCTTGACGGCGAACTGTCCGTAAAGGAGGCAGGCGAACTCGCAAAGAAAATAGTGTCCGAAAACAAGTACGCATGGGGCGGTGCGCTTGAACCCGATGTTATTCAAATCAAGGTGCTTGATATAGGCGAGGGGAAATACGGTTTCTCGTTTACAATGACGCCGTCGTACAAGGGCGTGCTGTTTGACGCGTATGAATTTCAATCGGACGGCAGTTTCGGCACTCGTAACAAGAAGTTTGACCACGAATATATTTTGTTCGCGCCGCGTGCGTTTATGATGGAAAACGGCAAATTCGACAGTTTTTCGGGCGCGGGTCCCGAATACTCCGTCACGCAGGACGCGGAGTATGACAGCGTTATTTCGTTTAAAGACGTTATACAAATGCTTACCGAAAAATTCGGCGGAGGAATGGATCTGTCGCTGTCAAGAGCGGAACTTCTTTATACGGGAATGTACCCCGCAGATGAAACCGACGACAACACCGTAATGAAATCCAACCCCGTATGGAAATTCAGATGTTACAACGCCAGAGATAACTTAAAATATATAGTCTATATCAACGCCGTAAACGGGAATGTGGAGTATTATGTGGCAGATTGGTGGGAGTGATACAGTTTACAGTGTTGAGTGTTAAGTGCAAAGTAATAAACCGTTCCCCCGCCGTTCGGCGGTGGAGGGTTACTGTTTATATTGAGTGCGTAAACGTCTTAATTTAAAGACAATCTTTTTGTCCGCCGCAGGCTGCGGCAGGATGCCGCACCGTTTCGCCCAAAGCGTCGGCACGATGCCGACGCAAAAAGCGAAACAGGGGACACGCAAAACTAATAACTATTCTCTAAATACTAAACACCATCAAATAAATCGTCGGCGTGGACAGGGCTATTACGCTCCACTCGGAGAAACGGGCGGGGCGGGGTTTGTAGAAATACAACAGAGTAAGCGAAGATATGAACGCCATAACGAGCACTTCATAACCCCTTGGAACTGCTGCAAATTCGCGCGGAACGGAGTTCGCGAGAATTGCCGCAAGCAGAAATACCAAACGCGGCAGGAAGTATTCGGCGGTTTCGATTTTCAGCGTGAACGTAAGTACAACAGGCAAAGCCCCGCCCAAAACTACTCCTGCGATATACGCCCACGGGAAAATTCCTGCCGAATACGACGGTACACTTACCAAAAAACGAACAAGCCTGTATGCCGAATACGCGGCAACGCCTATCGGAAACGCGAGTGAACCGATTGACGGTATATAACGCATTCTCACTTGATTTCCCACACAAAAGCCGCAGTATCGCTTGAATTTATATCCTCAGGCTCAAAATCGGGTACTGCGGCTAGGGGAATAGCGCTTGCAATGCCGCGCTCGTACATACTGCTGTTTGAACGGAAAATGACGTCGTTCCAATCGTAGCTGATGTTTACTAGTTCGCCGAGCGTAACTCCCGACGCGGCGCAGAGGATTTCCGCTTTTTCGCGGGCGTTTTGCGCGGCGCTTTTCAGAAGTTCGACGGAAACCTTTTGCGGGTCTTTTACCGTAAAGCTAATCGACTGCTCCGCGTCAGCGCCGCTGTTCGCGATAGCCGTGAGCGTCTGCGCAAGGCGTTTGTTGTCGAAGTCAAACGACAGTTTCAGCGAATATTCGCACGCGTAGCCCGCGAACCTGTTCTTGTACTCGCCGTTTTCCGTGTAGTTTTCGTAATGCGTCCGCACATCGAAAGACCGCGTTTTCAAGTCCTCTTTCGCGAAACCTGCGGACTGCACCGCCTTTTGAAGTTTTGCAATACGCTCGTTCGCGCCGTTTACGGCGTTAATGTATTCGGACGCAATTTCGGTGATTTCAAGCAATATCACAATGTAATCGGGTTTAGTTCTGACCGTGCCGATACCCTTGACGGTGATTGTTTTCATATGTTATATTCCCTCCTTAAAGGTTGATTGGCTTACAGTTGCTAGAGAATAGTAGTTAGTAGCTAGCGAGTAATCCGCCGTTGGCGGATTACCCTCAAACAGCAGGCTACGCCTACTGTTTGTTAAGTGCGCCCTGCGGGCGCGGATTAGATTGTCTTTGAGTTAAAGCGTTGTTCGCGTTATCGCGCGTTTAGGTGGCTCAATTCAAGCGTCCCTTTCCCTTATCCTGCGTGACATTACCGTCCCGCGTATTAACGCGCCTTTACCGCCCGTACCGCGCCTGCGGCGCGACCGCCCGCAATTCGCCTGACGGCGAATTAACGCCGCATACGCGGCGTTGTTTTGCGCTTTGCGCAAAACGCGGGCTAGGTGTCTTTGGGTCAATACGTTGCTCGCGTTACCGCGCTAAGTAATAACAGTAACCCTCCCCCGCCGACGGCGGTAGGAGGATTTGTTACTATTCACTCAGCACTATAAGCTATAAACTGATAACGGGCGAGAGAACGGTCTGTTAATTGTTTTAATCATCCCAAAACCGAGAGCAATACGCCTGCCGCTACTGCCGAGCCGATAACGCCTGCGACGTTCGGTCCCATTGCGTGCATAAGCAGGAAGTTTGACGGGTTTGTCTGCGAACCGACTTTCTGCGAAACTCTCGCCGCCATAGGAACCGCGGAAACGCCCGCCGAACCGATAAGCGGATTTATCTTGTGTCCCGAAATGACATACATCAGCTTGCCGAGGAGAACGCCGCAAGCCGTGCCTACGCAGAACGCGATAAGTCCCAAAATGATAATGAAAATTGTTTTCCAGCTTAGGAAGTTCGAGGCAACCGCCGTTGCGCCTACCGTTACTCCGAGGAAGATCGTGATAATGTTCATCAGTTCATTCTGCGCGGTCTTTACAAGTCTGTCGCATACGCCCGATTCTTTCATCAGATTGCCGAACATCAAAATTCCGACAAGCGGCGCCGCCGTGGGAACTATCAGCGAAACAATAACCGTAACCGCTATCGGGAACACGATTTTCTCTATCTTCGACACTTCGCGGAGTTGTCCCATTTTAACCGCGCGTTCTTTTTCGGTAGTAAGCAGTTTCATAATAGGCGGCTGTATAACGGGTACAAGCGCCATGTAAGAATACGCCGCTACCGCGATTGAACCTAATAACTGCGGGGCTAATTGTGAAGTAAGGTAAATAGCCGTAGGACCGTCCGCACCGCCGATTATCGCGATTGACGCCGCCTCTTTCAGCGTAAAGCCGCCGCCAAGTCCCGTGAAGTTCAACAGGCACGCGCCGAGGAACGTGAAGAATATTCCCCCTTGCGCCGCCGCGCCGAGCAGAAAACTCTTCGGGTTCGCGATAAGCGGACCGAAATCCGTCATCGCGCCTATCCCCAAGAATATCAGCGGGGGGTAAATCTGGAGTTTAACTCCGAGATACAGCATATCAAGCAAACCGCCGTCGTGGAGAACTCTGCCGTAATCCAGCGAGGTTTCCTGCGTGAACGTCACGAAGATGTTGTTTACATCATTAGCGTTGTAAGTCGGCGCGAAATACGGGTTTGTTGCGGGGTCCCAGAGTTCGGGGTGGTAAAGCCCCGTAAACGGAAGGTTCGTAAGGAGCATACCAAACGCTATAGGCAGCATCAAGAGCGGCTCGTACTGCTTTTTAATTGCCAAATAAAACAGGACAAACGAAAGCAATATCATAATGATATTCTTAATATCAAGACCGATAAATCCCGCGCTTTCAAAAAGTCCTTTAAAGGTACTTGTAAATATTTCCATATTCGGATATTCCTCTCTGTCAGAATTGGCGCATATTATCGCTAAGCCCCGCCATACTCCACGCGGAGCGTCCGCCGTGCTTTACTACGTTTCTTATCGTGAAATTTCCGTCGCCCTCGTAAGCGGCAATCGCGGCGCTTATCACGGCGATAATCTCTTCTTCGTCGTCAACAGCGGCTTCGGCTTGCACGGCAACGGGCGCGGCGGGTTTTTCGGTTTTCGCGGCGTCTTTGGACGCTTTGTTTTCCGCGTGCGACCTGTTTATCGCCTTGAAAATCGTTCCCATAAGCCAGAAGAAGAAAATCAGAATTGCCAGAATTAGGAAAACCACGAGAATACCCGTAAGCGCGAGTATTCCGACTGAACTCCAATAATCCTTGTCTGCAAGCTGTGACGCGGCGTCGGGCAGGTTTTGCAGGCGTTCGATAGCGCCGCCGTCCGCCCCTGCGCTTTCGAGTAACATCATAAGCGCGTTCATATTATCTTTATCTCCCTTTCATTGCGGATTTTTCGGTTTTTTGCGAATTTTAAGTAAATTCTCCGAAAATGCAAATTAATATCAAAATCAAAATTATTATACTATATTTTTCAAAAAAATTCAACTGTTTTTTGAAAATTTTCGTGAAAAAGTTTTGCGCGGATTTTCTACATATTGCACAAATTGAATACATAGGCGCGTTACGCGAGGTACGGGCGCGTATTGACCCCAAGGTAATCTAGCCCGCGTTTTGCGCGGAGCGCAAAACAACGGCGCGTAAGCGCCGTTAATTCGCCGTCAGGCGAATTGCGGGCGGTCGCGCCGCAGGCGCGGTACGGGCGGTGCAGGCGCGTTTATACGCCGTGTTCTAAGGGATTGTGCGGTAATACCGCGGGGCGCTTGAGTTCAGCCACCTAACCCGCGCGATAACGCGAGCAACATTGCGACTTAAAGACAATCTAATCCGCGCGCGCAGCGCGCACCTAAACTAACTACTAACAACTATTCTCTAGCTACTAACTGTTATACAAATCCGCCGTCAACGCCCAGCACCTGCCCCGTAATAAAGCGGTTCTCCGCCAGCGCTCTGACGGCTTTCGCGACTTCTTCGGGTTTGCCTAAGCGTTCTAACGGCGTTTCTTCGGCTAATTCGGCGAGGTCGGCGGGGGTGAGGTGCGCGGAGTTCATCGGGCTGTCGATAACTCCGGGGGCTATCGCGTTTACGGTAACGCCCGAACGCCCCAATTCCTTTGCAAGCGCCTTTGTGAAACCGATAACGCCCGCCTTTGCCGCGGAATACGCGACCTCGCAGGACGCGCCGTTTACTCCCCAGACGGAAGATATGTTGATAACAGCGCCGCTTTTGCGCCTTACCATTGACGGCGCGGCGGCTTTCGTGACGTTGAAAACGCCGTTTAAATCCGTGTTGACTATCGCCTGCCACTCCTCTGCCGTCGTGTCAAGAAACGGCTTTATAAGCGATATTCCCGCGTTGTTTACGAGAATGTCTATATGCTGATATTCCTTGATAATATCGGATACGGCGAGTTCGACGGAATTTATATCGCAAACGTCCATATGAACGCCCTTTGCGCCGTGAATTTCGGTTTTGTTCGCGTTGTAAGTGAAGATAACGTCGTCCGTTTGGGCAAATTCGCGGGCGATAGCCGCGCCGATAGCGCCGCTCCCGCCTGTTACAAGAACTACGCTCACTTGACGTTTACCTCGATTTTTTCGCCGTCGGCGGTTATCTCTACGGAAGAAATCTCGTTTTCGCTGTTGTCGATGATAAGTCCCGCGATTTTGTCCTCAATATCCGTGCGGATAACTCTGCGTATGTCGCGACCGCCGAACTTTCCGCCGAACGCCTTTTTCGCGACCGCCTTGTATACGTCCTCGGAAATGTTAAGCGCAAGTTTCTTTTCAGCAAGCGGAGCGCGCAGTTCTTCCAGATTAAGTTTGGCTATCGCGGCGTAATTCTCTTCCGACAGCGGTTTGAACGCGACTATCTCGTCCACTCTCGCGAGAAATTCGGGGCGCAGGAAGTCGCGCAGTCCTTTCATCGCGCGTTCCTTACTTACTTCGTCGGCGGTTTTCGCGAAACCTATGCCGTTCATACCGTCCGACGAGCCTGCGTTTGACGTCATCGCGATTATTGTGTTTTCAAAGTTTACGTTTCGCCCGTGCGAATCGGTTATCTTTCCCTCGTCTAAAATTTGCAGGAGGATATTCATAACATCGGGGTGCGCCTTTTCTATCTCGTCAAACAGTATGACGGAATACGGCTTGCGGCGAACGCGTTCGGTAAGCTGTCCCGCCTCGTCATAGCCTACATATCCCGGAGGCGAGCCTATTATCTTCGCTGCGCTGTGTTTTTCCATATATTCGGACATATCGAGCCTTATAAGCGGGTCTACCGTGTTGAACATCTCGCTTGCCAGAACCTTTACGAGTTCGGTCTTTCCGACGCCCGTCGGACCTACAAAGATGAACGACGCGGGACGGCGCTTTTCGGACAGTTGAACACGGCTGCGCTTTATCGCCTTTGCGACGAGTTCGCAAGCCTCGTCCTGACCGATTATCTTTGCTTTCAAGTGTTCTTCAAGCGCCGACATACGCTTAAATTCGGTTTCCTTTATCTTGTTCGCGGGAATACCCGTCCAGAGTTCGATCACCTTTGACAAGTCGTCCATCGAAACAAAAACGTTTTCCGCTTTTGCTTTCAGCGGTTCAATCTTATCCTCGTTTTGCGCTATCTTTGTTTTAAGTTCCGCTAAACGTTCGTAATCCTTTTCGGGAGAGTCCGCAAGTTCGCTTTGTTCGCGCTTGTCGCCTGCAATCTCTGCTTTCAGCTTTTCATATTCGGTAATGCTCGCGTTTTCGAGCGACGCGCACGCGCACGCCTCGTCAAGCAGGTCAATAGCCTTGTCGGGCAAAAATCTGTCGTTTATATAGCGTTCGGACAGCACCGCGCACATCTTTACTATTTCATCGGAAACGTGGACTTTGTGATGTTCTTCGTAATACTTCTTTATACCGTCAAGAACGCTTATCGTTTCGTCTATCGACGGTTCGTTTACAGTCACGGGCTGGAAACGGCGTTCAAGCGCGCTGTCCTTTTCGATATGCTTGCGGTATTCGGAAAATGTCGTCGCGCCGATAACCTGAAGTTCCCCGCGCGAAAGAGCGGGCTTGAAGATGTTCGCCGCGTTCATAGAACCCTCGCTGTCGCCGCCCGTTCCGACAAGGTTATGCACCTCGTCCACGAACAGAATAACGTTGCCCGCGTTTTTCACCTCGTCTATAAGCGATTTTATACGGCTCTCGAACTGCCCGCGAAACTGCGTTCCCGCGACAAGCGCGGTTAAATCAAGCAGATACAGTTCCTTCCCGCGAAGCCGAAACGGCACATCGTCGTTCGCGAGTTTAATAGCTATCCCCTCCGCAATAGCGGTTTTGCCGACTCCCGGTTCGCCGATAAGACACGGGTTGTTCTTTGTACGGCGGGAGAGTATCTGCAAAACTCTGTATATCTCCTTATCGCGTCCGACAACCGCGTCTATCTTGCTCTCTTTGGCTCTGCGCGTCAAATTCGTGCAGAACGTTTCAAGACATCTGCGCTTTTTATCGGGCTTTTCGGGCTTTTTGCGGGGTTTGCTGTCCTTATCGCCCGCGCCCGCGTTTTGGTCTTTCTTGTCGGGCGTGCCGAACAGGTTCTTTAAGAAATTCGGCATTGTGCCTGCGCCCCCGCGCTCGAAAAGGTCGTCGCCCCTGTCGTCGGGGTCGTCGACGGGAAAGCCGTGCTTGTCGTAATAATCATCGTCGTATTCATCGCCGAACTCGTCGTTGTCCGTTATGCTGTCGTCGCCGAAAATCGAGTTTACGGCATTGTCGAAGTCGTCCTCGGAAATGCCCATTTGCTGTAAATACTCCTCTACCTGCGGCAAGCCCAATTCCTTGGCGCATTTTATGCAAAGCCCCTCGCTTTTTCGCTCGCCCGCGGTCATTGAGGATATAAAAAGCACCGCGGGACGTTTTTTGCATTTAGAACACATCATCATAATGTTCTGTCACCCTTTCTGTTTCTAAGTCAGTTATTTCAGAAAATTCAAGAAGTCGAAGTTATAGAACGTCTTAAATAAGAACGTAGCATCAATCACCGATTGATTGAAAATCATTGAATTAGGTCCGCAGACGGATACGACCATTCGCGTTATCACGCAGATCACGAACACCGCCAGCAGTCCCTCGCAAAGTCCTAATATAAGCCCCAAAAACGCGTTTACCTTGCCCAAAACGGGGATTTTGTTTATCAGCTTTGCGGCAGTCATCAAAATCCTGAGCAATACGTTCACGAGAATGAATATCAGCGCGAAAACCGCCGTTCTTATGAACATCATACAATTCGGCTCGATAATGCCGTCCACAAGCGCTGTTTTAAGGTTCGTGTTAAGGTGGAGCATTTCGAGAGCGACCGTTCTGACCGCCAGCACTCCCGCATTTTTCGACGAACCTCCCGAAAGCGCGGGGATATACTTCCCGACATTCTGCACGACGCTGTTAAACCCTTGCATAAACGGCTTTTCGGCGATATTTACCGCTATGTACTGCGCCACAGCGATTTTTCCCAAGCCGTATTTTTCGGCGTCGTCCATTGAAATCTCCATGGTTTTCGCGTTTAGTTCGCTTAGTTCGTCGTCCTCGGCAATGCCGAGTTTCATAAGGTCGGTCTTTGTAATGCCCGTTTCGCTGACGTCGAGTTCGGAGAGGTCAACGGGCGCTTTGCGCGTTCCCGCATAGTCAAGTTCCGCATCGCCCGCCAATACGCCGTTTATCTTTACCTTTTCATAATCGACGCCCGACAGCGCGCCGAACGAGAGTTCGCCTAAAGCCTTGTTTTCTTCCTTTTCGAACTGTTCCTCCACGGCTTTTTCTATCGTGTTTTTATAGATAACTTCCGCTATCGGCTGTGACAGTAACATAGCCGCCGCGAACGCCGCCGCTATGGAAACAAGCCCCAAAACGACTTTCGCGAACCCGCGCTTTAATCCGACAAACGCGAAAATCACGACGAGTACTATTATTACTATATCAAATACAAAAGCAAATTCTTCTCCCATAAAATCTCCTTTCGGCGCAGATTATCTTATAACTTCTCGCGCCAAACCTTATTATAACCCAACAAGTACGCATAATTTCCGATTATTTCAACATCGGAATATTCGTCGTCAAGGTCGTAATGCTCTATTTCCTGCAAACCGCCGTCAAGCGCCGTCAGCGTATTTCCGCTCAAAATATACAGCCGACCTCCGCTTATATCGAAAGCGTCGGTATTCTGGAGCGACGCCGCCGCGGACGGTTCAAGCGTTTCACTATACGCAACGGCGGTCTGACCGTTCGACACGGGGTCGAAAAACAGCGTCACACGGAGATTATCCGTGTTCGGTATGCCGAAAATCTCCCTTGTATACGCGTTTGAGGCTTTCACCGCGCCGCTAGGTGCGTCAAGCAGAAACGCCCCCGACGGCGTTACCGTGTAAATCCCGTCCGAACAGCTTTCGAGCGAATACGAAACGCTGTTTCCTATTGAAGTGCGCCACGTTTCGCTTTTCACGTCCTCGCTTATGTCGAAACGCAGAATACTGCTGTTGAGTTCGCCGCCGTTTTCTCCGACAACGGAAACGTAAATACTGCCATCGCCGTTTCCAAAGCAAACCTGCATTATCTTTTCATCGGGGGACGCCCAGCGGAATATCTGCTTGCCCTCGCCGTTTAATACATACAGGTAATTTGAATATCGCGACGATGTTGTGACAACGGCGCACCGTTCGTCTGTTCCTATCTGCGCGAACACTATAGTGTCCTCGAACTCTTTGGAAAACACTTCGGAATTTCTCGAATAGAGTTTTACGTCCTTTCCGTTTTTGTCATACAACAGCGTGCGCTTTTCGTTTGACGAACTTTCGGGGTTTTGAAATCCGTGCTGATTATCCGAAAGCCTTGCGCCGTCCTCGTTGTATGTATACAGATATGTGTCGGTCAGCAGATAAAAGCACTCGCCCATTTCGCCCATACGGTAGCCCGCGCTCCCCGTCAGCGTTACGGGAAATCCGCCCTCGCCTTCCTTGCTCCCTATATCCTTAAACGGCGCGAGTATCTTCTTCCAATTTATTATGACGATAATGACCGCCGCCGCTATCACGATAAAAACGACAAGCCGTATAACCGCTTTTCTCCGCTTTACCTTTTCGCGATATTTGTTTATATTATCGCGTTCGTCCAATCTATCACTGCTCACAATCGTTCTCCCAATAAACTCTCAAATCTTACTCTTACCTCTTATTCATACCAAACGGCAGGCGTAGCCTGCTGTTTGAGAGCAATCCGCTACGCGGATTGCCTTACTTCTTACTTCTTACTTCTAACATCGAAAGTTGCGCCACATAAGCGCGTGCGGATAGAGGAATTTGTTAAGTTGGTGGCGCAACTTTAACTTCTTATAGCAATCCCTTATCTTTATATTATAACATATAACTGCCCTTTTCGTCAAGTACCGAGAAAAATATTCGCTTTCGGCTCGCCGTACAGCACTTCACTCAAATAAAGCCCGCAGGCGGGGAGCGTTACGCCCGCGAAGTCGCGTTCGCCCGTTTCTATCGCGCGTTTTACGTCGTCCAAAGTCCGCTTGCCCTCGTTTACATAAACAAGCGTTCCCGCGATTATCCGCACCATATTATACAAAAAGCCGTTCCCGCTTATTCGTATCTCGCAAATCCCGTCTTTCAAAGCAACGTCAAGCGAATATATCGTCCGCACCGTGGAGGTCATTCGCGCTCTGCCCTCCGCACGGCAAAATCCTCCGAAATCGTGTTCCCCTATAAACAGCCGCGCCGCCGCGTTCATCTTCGCTATGTCAAGCGGGTACGGGTAGTGGTACGCTAAGTTTTGCAAAAACACATCACGGCTGGGCTTGTTGTTTATAAGATACACATATTCTTTCGCTTTCGTGTCGTAACGCGCGTGGAAATCATCGGGAGCGTCCTCGCACGACAGCACCGCTATATCATCGGGCAGGAGAGTGTTCATTCCCTTTATAAAGCCGTCGCACGGGATTTTGTTCTCCACACGGACGTTAAAGCAGAACCTCCGCGCGTGAACGCCCGCGTCCGTCCGCGAACAGCCGTAGACGACGGGCGGCGGCGTTTTCAGAAGTTTTCCTATCGCCTTTTCAACGACCTCCTGAACGGACAGCGCGTTTTCCTGCCGCTGAAAGCCGTGATACGCCGCGCCGTTGTACGCGATAAATACCTTTAAGTTGCGCATTTTCCCCTCCGTTCACCAGCTTTAAGCACCCTATTTCCTAGGGTATCGCGGGCGTTAGGTTCATTATGATAATCCCCGCGAACAGCATTAGCATTACTGCCGCCGCGACATAATCGCGCGGAGCGGTTTTCAGCGTTCTAAGGCGCGTTCTGCCGTCGCCGCCGCGGTAACAGCGGCATTCCATTGCCGTCGCAAGTTCGTTCGCGCGTTTAAAAGACGACACAAAAAGCGGAACGAGAATAGGTATCATATTCTTCGCTTTTTTGATAAGCCCGCCGCTTTCCAAATCCGCTCCGCGCGCTTTCTGCGCGGACATTATCTTGTCGGTTTCTTCAATAAGCGTCGGGATAAATCGGAGCGCTATTGTCATCATCATAGCGAGTTCATGCACGGGGAACTTCAGCTTTTTAAGCGGGGAAAGCAGACGTTCGATAGCGTCCGTCAGCATAATCGGCGAGGTCGTGTATGTGAGAAGCGACATTCCGACGATAAGCGCGATTATCCTTATCACCATAAACAGCGACGTGCGTATGCCCTCAGGGTAAATCGAGATTATCCACCACTTAAACAGCGGTTCTTCGCCTTGAATAAACAGCAGATTAAGCACGAGCGTAAACGCCATAAGCGGCATAATCGGCTTTATGCTCTTTAATATCATAATCAGCTTTATATCCGCTAAGATATAGCACATCACCATAAACAGCATTGCCGTGAGCAGTCCCGTGAAAGTCTGCGACGTGAACAGCATTGCCAAATATAAAATGTCCAACAGCATTTTCGCGCGCGGGTCCATTCGGTGAATTACCGAACTTCCGGGGAAATACTGTCCTATCGTTATATCCTTTATCATTGCGTCAAATCCGTTGTCAGCGGATTTTTTGCACCCCCATTATAATCAGTTTTCATCGTTTATTTTCCGCAAAGCGACAGCAGACGTTTTGCGGCGCGTTCGGTCGTGTAAACGTCGTTTCCGATGTCTACGCCTAAATCCAACAGTTTATGCGACAGCCGAGTTATCTGCGGTACGTCAAGTCCAATGGACACGAGTTCGCTCGTGCGCTCGAAAACCTTGTCGGTTTCGTCATAGCAGAACAGTTTGCCCTTGTTCATCACAAGCACCTTGCTTGCAAGTTTAACTATATCTTCCATTGAATGTGAAACAAAGAGAATAGTTTTTCCCGAATTTTTGTGATATTGCCGTATCAGGTCAATCATCTTGTCACGACCTTTCGGGTCAAGACCCGCGGCGGGTTCGTCGAGTATCAGTATTTCGGGGTTCATCGCAAGTACGCCCGCAAGCGCGACCCTGCGCTGTTGTCCGCCCGACAGTTCAAACGGCGATTTTTCGAGCAGATGTGTTATTTCCATACTCCGCGCGGCGCTCGCTACGGCGCTTTTTATTTCCTCGTCGGAAAAACCCATATTCCGCGGTCCGTAAGCTATATCCTTTGCGACGGTTTCTTCAAACAGCTGATGCTCGGAATACTGGAACACAAGTCCTACTTTAAACCGTATATCGCGCAGATTTACGCCCTTTTCGTGAATATTCCTGCCGTTTATGAAAACCGTCCCCGAAGTCGGGGTTATAAGCCCGTTCAAGTGCTGGATAAGCGTTGACTTGCCGCTGCCCGTATGTCCGATTATTCCGACCAACTCGCCTTTTTCAATCTCAAGCGAAACATCATCAACGGCGGTTTTCTCAAACGGCGTTCCTATGCTGTATTTATAGGTGACATTGCGAAGTTCAACTGCCGTTTCGGCGGTTTTTATATCCGCCCTGTCTTTCTCGCGGAAAATCTCGGCGCGTTTGGCTTTAAGCGGAAGTTTTGCGATTGCGTTTGCACATTCGTCCTCGAAAATAATTTCATTCGACAGATTTACGCCGTTTTCACGGAGAATGTTGCAAAGTTCCGTCACCTGCGGCACGTCAAGACCAACGCTTTTCAGCTTTTCACCCTGCGAAAATATTTTTCGCGGAACGCCGTCCATAATGATACTTCCCTTATCCATTACTACAACGCGGTCAGCCTGCGCCGCCTCGTCCATATAATGCGTGATAAGGACGACGGTTATCCCCATTTCGCGGTTCAATCGCTTTATGATTTTCATAACCTCGCGCCTGCCCTTGGGGTCGAGCATTGCGGTAGGCTCGTCCATAACGATACAACGCGGCTGCATCGCGATTATTCCCGCTATTGCGACGCGCTGTTTTTGCCCGCCCGAAAGCTGGTGCGGCGCGTGTTCCCTGAAATCGTACATATCGACTTGTTTTAACGCGCCGTCAACGCGGCGGCGTATTTCGGCGGGTTCTACGCCCAAATTTTCGGGCGCGAACGCCACGTCCTCCTCCACGATAGTAGCGACAATCTGATTGTCGGGATTTTGAAACACCATTCCGACCGACTGTCTTATATCGTAAATCCGTTCTTCGTCAGCCGTATCTATTCCGCATACGCTTACTTTTCCGCTTGTCGGAAGAAGAATAGCGTTCAAATGCTTTGCAAACGTCGATTTGCCGCACCCGTTATGTCCCAGCACCGCCATAAACTGCCCTTCGGGTACGGACAGCGTTATATTCTTCAAAGCGGGTACGCGCTCTGTTACATTGCCGTTTTCGTCCTGCGTTATATAATCGAAACACAAGTCCTCAACCTTAATAATGTCCACTGTTATTTCCTCAAATCTGCTTATTCCAACGCCAAACTATTTTTGTACATAAATATACACTATACATTATACTACAAACGCCTATAGAAGTCAAGTGAAATCAGGGTGAATTTTCGGCGGGAAAGTGCAGGATTTTAGGACTTGTGAACGCAAAATGTTCAATTTCTTGAAATTAACCACTTGACATTTTGGCAATGCTGTGGTATAATATATTGTGTTAAATGCGGCGGCGGTTTTAAAAAGCGAATTTTCGCGCTATACAGCCGTTTGCCGACGACATTTTCGAGGCGTGGCTCAGTTTGGTAGAGCGCTGCGTTCGGGACGCAGAGGTCGTGGGTTCAAATCCCGTCGCCTCGACCAAAATGCCAAAAGACCGCATTGTTATGCGGCCTTTTATTTTTTGTCCCCGAATTTTCCCCGAAGAAACGCTGAATTTTATTTGTTTCACACTTTTAGCCCCTGCAGAACATTTAGGACTTC
>CANRAS010000027.1 GCA_947628655.1 uncultured Clostridia bacterium
CAACTTGAAAGTTGCGCCACAAAAGCTAGTGTGGATAGAGAAATTTGTTAAGCGGGTGGCGCAACTTTAACATCTTACCTCTTACCTCTTACTTCTATCTTCTACAAGTATTTCTTCATCACCTGATACAACTTCTCAATCTGAAACGGCTTTGCCAAATGGTCGTTCATACCTGCGTCGAGGGCGGCTTGTTTGTCCTCCTCAAACGCGTTTGCGGTCATTGCCACTATCGGAATGTTCGCGAGGACGGGGTCGGGGAGCGCTCTTATTTCGCGCGTAGCTTGATAGCCGTCCATAATCGGCATCATCACGTCCATAAGCACAAGGTCAATATCGCCCGCGCAGGCTTTCACGATGTCAACAGCCTGCTTGCCGTTCACCGCCGTTTCAACGATAAAGCCCGCCTCTTCGAGAATTGCAACGGCAATCTCGCGGTTGAGTTCCACGTCGTCTACGAGGAGTACTTTCTTGCCCGCAAATTCTTCGGGGATTATTTCCTGCTTTTGCGTATCCGCGCCACCGCTGTTTGCGGTCTGCAAAATGCTGTAAAGTTCGGACGCGAACAGCGGTTTTGCGCAAAACGCCGTTACGCCCGCCGCTTTCGCCTCTGTTTCAATATCCGTCCAGTCGTAAGCCGTAAGTATTATAATCGTCGCGGTGTCGCCGATTTCCTGACGTATTCTCCGCACGACTTCAATGCCGTTCATATCGGGCATAAGCCAGTCGATGATGTACACTTGAAACGGGTCGTTTTGCTCGAACGCGTACTTCGCGCGGTAAACCGCCTCTTTGCCCGACGTTGTCCATTCGGGGCGCAAGCCTATCATTCGGAGCATTTTTTCAACGCTCGTACAACTGTCCATATTATCATCGGCAATCAGCGAACGGAAACCCTCTAATTCCTTGATTACCGTAATCTTCTGCTGATTTCCGCTTACCGCAAATCTCACGGACACGGTAAACTCCGAACCCTCGCCGAGTTTGCTTTTCACGTCGATAGTGCCGTTCATCATATCGACGATATTTTTCGTTATCGCCATTCCAAGACCCGTGCCTTGAATACCGCTTACTGTCGAGTTTTCTTCCCTCGTGAACGGCTCGAATATCTTGCCTACGAACTCCTCGCTCATACCGATACCCGTATCGCGCACTATGAATTGATAATCGGCGTACCCGTCGGGAGCGTTCGGCTTTTCGACTACGCGCAGTGCGACTGTGCCTCCGGGGTGCGTGAATTTCATCGCGTTTGACATTATATTTATCAGAATTTGATTTAAACGCAGTTTATCACAGCATATATCCTCGTGTTCAACATCGACCGTGTCGATATAGAAATTCAGACGCTTTGCCTTTATATCCGACTGTAAAATATTACGCAAATCGTGGAGTATCGCAGGCAGAGAACATTCCTTTTCTTCGATTTTTACCTTTCCGCTTTCAATACGGCTCATATCGAGAACGTCGTTGATAAGCGACAGCAGGTGTTCGCTTGACACCATTATTTTTTGCAGGTAATTCTTTACGGACTCCGTATCGTCAAGGTGCGTCGCGGCAAGGGAAGTAAACCCTATAATAGCGTTCATCGGCGTTCGTATATCGTGCGACATATTGTTTAAAAACGCGGTTTTCGCGTGGTTTGCGCGCTGGGAAACAAAATACGCCTCCTCCGCCTCCTGCTTTGCCTGTTCAAGCTGTTTGTTAAGTTCCTGCAATTTTTGGCTTGAGATATACTCCGCTTTGAGAAGTCCTCTTGTGTGCAATGCTTTTGTCATAAACAGTATCACAACAATTGACGCCGCGAGGAAAAATACCGCCGTTATGACGGCTGTCCTAGTCGCGGAATTAACTACCGCGACCGTGCCTTGCGCGACTTCCTGCGCGGGATTGATATACATAACGTTCCAGTCGTTGTCCTGCATTTTGCGGATTGCATAAAAGCACTCCACGCCCTCTATCGTGACGTGCGACAGCACCCCGCCTTCCGTTTCGAGCGTATTCAGTTGCTCGTCAAAATCCACGTTTTCCTGTTCGCACGCATTTTTAAGCACGTTGAAAACGTTGTAGCCCGGCACGAGATTTTTGTATTTCGTTTCGTCAACATACAGCTTTGCGCCGTCCGCGCTTAGGATATATGTACTGTTGTTACCGTCGTATGCGGAACTTCTGAAAATAGAACCTATCGTTTCCATACCGACGTTTATCCCGACAAAGCAGATTTCCCGCTCCGTATCGGAAAGCATTATCGGCTGTTCCAATTTGTAAACGAACACTATATCATTTTCGACGTTCAGCGTATTGTATTTGATAAAGCTGACGCGCTCCGTGCAGTTTACAAGCGGGTTCGTATCGCCGATAATTCCGTTGTCACCCGTCGGACTGTACATTCTCCCGTCCTCGTCTATAGCAATGGGAGTTACTTCGTCCTCTTTATAGTGACCCAAATTGTTTTCCGCGTAGAGAAACGCCGTAAGCTCCTCGGACGTGCGCGGTTTATAATCGCTTATTCGCCGTTTAACTTCGACGGTTTCGTGCCAATACTGCGAGATTTTCCAATCCGTACTGCTGAAAATTTGAGAAGTGATTTCGGAAAGCTGATTTGTGCGTTCCGTGTATACCGTTTTGTTAAGCGACAGGCGCACTCCTCTGATAATAAAGAAACCGCAAATCGCCGCAACAACGATTACTGCCGCGGCAATCACGAATATTCTGCGGATTTTCTTGTCTGTATTATCCGTTTTCCTGCTCGTTTTCTTCAATTCATTCATTCCCAAATAAGCAATTCCTCCGACATTGCGGGATTTCCGTTTTCGTTAAAGAAATCCTTGAATGCCTGCAAGCCCAAAATTCCGCTGTCCTTAATGTTTCCCGCGGTCTTTAATTCCTCGTCCGCGCCGCATACCGCAACGGTATATTCTGCGTCGTCAGACAGTTCTTTCCCGCCTTTGACAAAGAGTTCATACGGGAAAACCGCCGACTTGCCGTCTTTTGTTATAGTGTAACCCTTTTGCGCAAACTCTTTTATCTGTTTGCCCGTAAGCGTTGCGGTCATAATATTTCCGTTCCAGCCTGTCGGGATTATAGACACTATTCGTTCATCGTTAAGCGGGAGGGGCATAATAACCCCGTTCGCGCCGTCGCCGTTTTGTATCGAACAGTTGTCAACCGCAATGTTCATCGAAACCAGCGCGCAGTCCGCTCCGACAGCCTCGCCGAAAACCTTTCCGATAAACTGTGCGGTTTCTTTTTCGTCGTACTTTCTGTCGACCTCCGAATATATGACCTCGCCGTTTGCAAGCCAGTCCGTGCAGTATTCGTTGAGCCTGTTTAAAACGTCCTCTTTCGTGCATTTTCCGTCCAGATAATCGAGCGCGTCCTGTCCCGTGCGCGGAAGAATACCCTCCCAGCCGATATACAATAAAGGCGCGGTGTGACCGTTCCGCATATCGTCAATGCAGGACGCATACGGACTTGTCGGGTCTATTTCCCAATCGCGCAGGGAAGAGATAAACGTAGTATCAGCGGAGAAGAACGAGTTCTGACCCTTTATCGTGGACAGCACTTCCATAACGTGCAGAGCGTCCTCAAGTTTCTGTTCATTGCCCTTTTCGGTAAGTTTTTTGCTGAGCCCGAAGTTCTTCGACTGCATTGTGATAAACATATTCCGCTTGCCGTCGCGGGAGAGGTAGGGCATGGGCATATAGACATCGCCCGTGCCGTCGCTGTTCTGAGTCCAGCGGTTTACTCCGCCCATAGCGAACGCGGTGTTGCCCTCCTCGAATATTTCAAACGAACTCTTTCCGTCGAGAGAACTTATACCCTGCAGAAGTCCCAAATCTACCCATTCCTGCATATAATCCATAGCCTCGCCGAAACCCTCTTCGGCGGCAGCCTTTCCGCTTAGAAAATCCCTCTGCCACTGTACGCCGTCTATCGACGTAAGGTCTATCGTATCCGCGAGATTGCAAACGTATTGAAATCCCTGTCCTGCCGTGTTGTTGTTTGTAACGGCAAGACGAACGCCCGCCTTTTCTATTTCGGGAACAAGCGCTTTGAGTTCCTCAAAACTTTCGGGCGCTTTCCACCCGTGCTTGTCAAACAGCGTCTTGTTGTAGGCGCACGAGTAAACGGCGTATTTCGACGGCAGCAAGTAAATCCCGCCGTCGAGTTTCTGCTGAGAAAGCAATGTCGGGTCATAGTTATCCGTAAACGCATAGCCTGACAAATCTATAAGATTTTCTTTCATTGCGTCGGGATAATTCAGCCAGGCAAGCGTAGTGTTGTAAATATCGGGCATATCTCCCGTTATCATCTGGTCGCAGGTATAACGCGACCAGTTGCGCCCGTTGTACGGCACGACTTCGAGTTTTATTTCGGGGTATTTCTCGCTGACGGCTTTTTGCAGTAAATCAACGTCCGATGAGCAGAGTATAGTCAGCGGCTCGTGTTCGCCGTTCTTCGTATCGGAACTGTTCGGGCTTGTATTGCACCCGCAAAGCATAACCGCGCTTAATAAAACGGCGCATATGTATTTAAGATACTTCATAACTCACAATCTCCTTGATGATATTGGATTTGTCGATTGCCTATATTATGTATATTCTACCATATTTAAGCGGGTTTGTCAAGTGGTTGATAGACAGTTTACGACAAACGCATTAGCGTTAATATTCACCCCGCAACTTTTTTGAAAAAACCCCTTGACAAACGGCAAACAATGTGGTATAATACTACTGTTGTAAAGAGTGCGCTGTTATAGCTCAGTTGGTAGAGCACATCCTTGGTAAGGATGAGGTCGCCAGTTCGACTCTGGCTAACAGCTCCAGCGAAACAAAATCGCCCTGCTTTGCGGGGCGATTTTGTTTCGCGCAATGGGCTTTTTTGCCGCCTACGGCGGCGGCAAAAGCCGCATTGCTGGCAATGCTTTGCTCGAATTGCCCTAAAGGCAATTCGGTTTTGCTCCGCTATGCTACGCAAAGCACCGCAAAGCATTGCGGGGTTGCTCTTCTAGGATTACATTACCTATGCTCGTTGCGCTCCGCGCAACATCGCTGAAAGTGCGGCGTAATCTTACTTCTTACCTCTAACCTCTTACCTCTAACAGCTTACCTCTTACATTTTACATCTGTCTAGCTTCCAGCCTCTGTTTTCTAGTTTCTAGTTGAATTACCCCCTTGACAAAACCGTTTTACTGTGTTATAATTAAAGTACTTGAAAAAACCGTGTGGGTTTTTAAATCAAATTTGGCTGTGAAAATGTGTAAGTAGCGTTTTGCAAAACCGATACAGAGAATGAACGTCATCGGCTGTAAGCGTTCTGTCGGGGCAAACGTGAATTTCAGCATTGGAGCCTTCCGCGAGAAACTAAGCGGACGTTTGCCGCGTTAAGGCAGGACTTTAAGTGCGCGGAGGCGTTTCGCTTTATATCCGCGAATTTGGGTGGTACCGCGAGATTATCTCGTCCCAAAGTGATTTGGGGCGATTTTTTATTTGCGGGAATTTCTCACAAAAGATTGCTTTAAGGAGGAAATATGAAAGATTTCAGCGACATCAAATCTCAGGTAAAAAATATGCTTGAGGAAGTTAAAGACGGCGTGGGACTGTCGGATTTCTGGCAGAAATATTTGGGCAAAACGGGCGTAATATCGGGGCTTATGAAAGAAATG
Organism: uncultured Clostridia bacterium; assembly: GCA_947628655.1. GTDB lineage: Bacteria > Bacillota > Clostridia > Oscillospirales > Ruminococcaceae > CAG-115. The sequence goes on from CANRAS010000027.1 coordinate 5,663, forward strand.
AAAACCGTCCCGCCCGAAGAAAAGCCGACGTTCGGCAAGGCGGTAAACGAAGTGCGCGTATGGGCGCAGGAACTTTACGATGAAAAGCAGGCGCAGATAAAACAGCACGAACTGCAAAAGCGTTACGAGCGCGAGGCGGTTGACGTTACAATGCCCGCGTTAAAACGCGCTCCCGCAAATTTGCACCCTATTTCGCTTATCACCGAACAGATGATTTCCGTGTTTGCAGGAATGGGTTTTGAGGTGCTGGAATATCCCGAAATAGAGGACGACGACCACAATTTCACGCGCTTAAACGTGTTGAAAGACCACCCGTCGCGCGATATGCAGGACACGTTTTGGCTGACTGACGATTTGCTTTTGAGAACGCATACGTCGCCCGGTCAAATACGCACAATGGACGCGGAAAAACCGCCGATAAAGGTTTTGGTACCGGGCAAAGTGTTCCGTTCGGATTCGGACGCTACGCACTCTCCGATGTTTATGCAAATGGAGGGACTTGTCGTTGACAAGGGAATAAACCTCTGCGATTTGCAGGGTATGCTTGACAGGTTCGTTCAGCAGATGTTCGGCAGCGGTACGAAAACGCGCCTGCGCCCGTCGTACTTCCCGTTTACCGAGCCATCGGTTGAAGTCGATGTTTCCTGCTTTGAATGCGGCGGCAAGGGCTGTTCACTGTGCAAAGGCACGGGTTGGATAGAAGTGTTAGGCGGAGGAGTTGTAAACAAAAAAGTCCTCGAAAACTGCAATATAGACCCCGAAATATATTCGGGTCTGGCATTCGGAATAGGCGTAGAGCGCATTGCAATGCTGAAATACGGCATACCGAATATGGGAATGTTCTTTGCTAATGATTTGGATTTCTTGGCGCAGTTTAAGTAAATGAATATTTTAGTGCGATAGATAAAAGGAGAACGGAATGAAAATTTTATTTAGCTGGTTAAAAGACTATGTTGACATAGACTGCTCCCCTGCGGAACTTGTGGACAAGCTGTTCGGGGCGGGATTTGAGGTCGAGGAAACAATATACCTCGGACAGGATATTGAGAAAGTTGTCGTAGGCGAGGTTACGTCTATTGAAAAATACGAGGGAACGCATTTGTACATCTGCCACGTTGACTGCGGAGAACTCGGCAATGATAATCTGATACTTACGGGCGCGGATAATGTGTTTAAAGGCGCGAAAGTACCCGCCGCTGTCGTAGGCGCAAAACTTCCGAACGGTATAGAAATTTCACCGCGAAAAATGGCGGATATGGTAAGTTACGGTATGTTGTGTTCGGGTGAAGAACTCGGCGTTTCCGAGGATTGGATAAAGGGCGCGGGGGTTCACGGCATACTGATACTTCCCGATAATGCGAAAGTCGGCGAGGATATTAAGACGACGATTGCGCTTGACGATTATTTGTTCGATGTTTCAATCACGGCAAACCGACCCGACTGTCAAAGCGTTCTCGGCATTGCGAGGGAAGTCGCGGCGTTTCTTGGGAAACCGCTTAAAGAACCCGATTACAGCTTTACGCGCACCGACGTGACAAAACCCGAAATATCCGTTGCGGTTGACGCGCTCGACCTCTGCCCGCGCTATCTTGGCGATTACATTTACGATGTAAAGCACTTTGAAAGCCCGATATGGATGAAACGCAGACTTTCCGTGTGCGGTTTTTCGGCGATAGACGCTATCGTGGACGTTACGAACTATGTTCTTCTGGAAATAGGTCAGCCGATGCACGCTTATGATTTGGACACTCTGGACGGAAAGTCCATTCTCGTGCGCCGCGCGAATGACGGCGAAACTATCGTGACCCTAGATGAAAAAGAGCGCAAACTCACGCGGGATAATCTTCTGATATGCGACAAGGTAAAGGGCGTTGGTCTTGCGGGAATAATGGGCGGTCTTAATTCCGAAATAGAACTGAAAACAAGTGAAATACTGCTTGAGGCGGCGAAATTCCGCCGCGATAACGTTCGCAAAACGTCGCGTTCTCTGGGACTTCACACCGACGCCGCCGCGAGATTTGAAAAGGGCGTTGACGAATACGGCGTTGAACGCGGTATGGCGCGCGCGCTGAATTTAGTGGAAACTCTCGGCATTGCGAAGATAGGAAATTCCTGCTTTGATGTGAACGCGGGCGAGGACAAAGGCGGAGCGAAATTTGACGTTACCGTCGAGAAAATCAACTCGGTTCTCGGAATTGACGTTCCGAAAGCGGATATTGTGAGAATACTTTCATCATTGCAGTTCGGAGTGGAAGAAAACGGCGATATGCTTTCCATATCCGTTCCGCGCTGGAGAACCGACGTTGAAAACTATCAGGATATTGCCGAGGAAATTATCCGCGAATACGGCTATGAACACGTCACACCGCGCTTTCTTGACAGCGCGAAAGTCACAAACGGCGGCAAGTCGTTCCTGCAGAATAAGGAAACCTCCGCAAAGGAATATCTCTGTCTTATGGGATATTACGAGGTTCGCACACTCGCGATGTATTCGGAGCGGGAACTTGATATGATAATGCTCCCCGCAGACGCGCCTGAGCGCACGGCGGTGAAACTGCTAAATCCTATTACGGATAATCTCTCGATAATGCGCACGGTTATGTCGCCGTGTATGATAAACGTCATAGCGGACAACATCAAAAACGGTCATACGTCCGCGCGGTTCTTTGAACTCGCGAATGTGTATCTTCCGAAATCACTTCCGCTGACTGAACCGCCGATTGAACGTAAAACGCTTTGCATCGGCGCATACGGCGCGGACGAGGATTTCTTTAAGTTAAAGGAAACGATAGAGGGTTTTGCTTTAGAAAACGGACTTGATTTTCGTTTCGAGCGCGGGGAATGCAGTTACCTGCACCCCGGAATTTGCGCGGACGTGTTCTGTAACGGGCAGAAAATCGGACAGCTTGGAAAACTTCGCTATGAAATAATAAACTCTCTGGAAATCGCCGAGGGCAAGAAAAGCGAACTTAACGTTTTCTTAGCCGAACTCGACTATTCCGCAATCGAGGGCTTGTATAAGCGCGAGATAAAGTTCGCTCCCGACAACGGAAAAGCGAAAGTAAAACGCGACATTTCTCTTATCTGCGACAAAAAGACGCTTTGCGTAGAGATTGAGGACGTTATCAAGAAAACCAGCGCACTCGCGGCGAATGTTCGGCTTATCGACAGCTTTGAAAGCGAAAAGCTGGGTCTTGGCAAAAAATCTCTTACATTCACGATAACCTACGCGGGCGCGGAGGATATATCCGACATAATCGCCGACAAGGAAACAGAAACGGTCGCAAACGCTCTTAAAGAAAAACTCGGCGCAATTCGCAGAGTTTAAGAAAAATCTGCGCGCATAATTTTACAGAAAAAATGAAATAATACCCCCATAGGAAGTATTGAGGACGCGCTCCTCTTAAACCGAACGGGGGTATTTTTATGTATTACACGGGCATTGAAAAGGTTATCGGACGGGAAATTCTTGACAGCCGCGGAAATCCGACGGTCGAGGCGGAAGTACATTTGGCGGACGGGAGCGTCGGTTTCGGCGCTGCGCCGTCGGGAGCGTCCACGGGCGAATTTGAGGCTCTGGAACTGCGCGACGGCGACAAGAAACGTTACGGCGGCAAGGGTACGCAAAAAGCCGCCGAAAACATCACGAAAGAAATTTCAAAGGCGATAAGCGGAATGGACGCACGCGACATCTACGCGGTGGACGCGGCAATGATAAAAGCCGACGGCACAAAGGAAAAATCAAATCTCGGAGCGAACGCGATACTTGCCGTATCAATAGCGGCAGTACGCGCGGCGGCTTTGTCAATGGACGTGCCGCTTTACCGATTTCTCGGCGGGGCAAACGGCAACCGCCTGCCCGTGCCGATGATGAATATTCTCAACGGCGGCGCACACGCGGCGAACAACGTAAATATTCAGGAGTTTATGATAATGCCTGTCGGTGCAAAGTCGTTTAAGGAGGCGCTGAGGCAATGCGCGGAAGTGTTTCACGCGCTTGCGTCAATCTTGAAATCAAAGCGTCTATCGTGCGGAGTAGGCGACGAGGGCGGGTTCGCGCCAGACCTTGAAAGCGATGAAACAGCGATTATGTGTATATTGGACGCTGTTGAAAAGGCGGGTTATAAGGCGGGCGCGGATTTTATGCTTGCGATAGACGCCGCCGCAAGCGAATGGACGGGCGATTGCTCCGAACACAAGAGCGAGTATTTTCAGCCGAAATCTATGAAGAAATTTACGGCGGAGGAACTTATTTCATATTGGGAACAGCTTGTCGCGAAATACCCGATAATCTCGCTTGAGGACGGATTGGGCGAAGAGGATTGGGACAGTTGGAAAACGCTTACGGGTCGCATAGGAAAGAGCGTTCAGCTTGTCGGGGACGACCTTTTCGTGACGAATACCGAACGAATAAAGCGCGGCATAACAAGCGGGTGTGCTAATTCCGTGCTGATAAAGCTAAACCAGATAGGCACGGTGTCTGAAACGCTTGAGGCGGTAAAAATGGCGCACAAAGCGCACTACACCGCCATATCTTCCCACCGTTCGGGAGAAACCGCCGATACCGTTATAGCAGACCTTGCCGTTGCGCTTAACACCTGTCAGATAAAAACGGGAGCGCCCTCGCGTTCGGAGCGCGTTGAAAAATACAACCGCTTGCTCCGCATTGAGGAAGAACTCGGCGCGTCGGCGGTTTACGCGGGATTGGACGCGTTCAATGTAAAGAAATAGCCCGCCCGCACATCATATTGTCCTCCCTGACATAAAAAATAACAAGCCCTCCCGACCATTCGGCGGAGGGCTTGCAATTTTATTTTTCTTCAAGAATTACCGCGCAAAGTCCCGAATGTACCGTAATCTCGGCAAATTCTTCCGTTATCTCGTTGCTGACCCCTAGCGGGAAATCGCTTGAAAGCCTTTGACGGGAAACGGGGTATTTCGTGCCTTTTTCGGAAACATACGCCGAACCGCCAAGCGCGAATATTGACAGATACCCCGCAAACCTCGGTATTCTCACGCTTTGCTTACTCAGCAAAAACAGAACGCAGTTTTCACCGAACAGCGCGGCGCGTATTCCCTTGTTTTTCAATGCGCGGAGCATTTGGATATTGGCAATCGAATGACTTATTCTGCCGCCGAATGCGCAGAAAAACCTAAGTTCGTTATATCCGCGCTGTACTGCGGTACGCGCGGCAAGTATCGTGTCGGTTTCGTCCTTTTCGGGGGGAACGCGGATTATCTCCGCGCCCGTCGGGACATCACACTCTGCGCTGTCGAAATCTCCGACAACCACATCGGGCGTTATTCCCGCGCTTAAACAGCGGTCAAGACCGCTGTCCGCCGCTATTACGAACTTTGTTATGTACTCTTTTGAAAGTCCGCACGGCGCGCCGCATACTATTGAACACGGGTTTAATTTAATTTCCATATCTATTATCCCAATCGTTTATTTTTGACGCCTCTTCAAACATACGAAGATAGCTTTCATAGCGGGAGCGGGCGATTTTACCGCTTTGTGCCGCCGCGCGGACGGCGCACCCTTTTTCCTTTATGTGCGCGCAGTTCGCAAACTGACATTCGCCCAAAAACTCGCGGAACTCTCGAAACGCGTATGACAGTTCCTCTTTCGGTATGCGGACATAACGTTCCGTATCCACCGTGGAAAATCCCGGTGTGTCGGCGATATAACCGCCGTCTTTTTTGTAAAGTTCTACTTGACGAGTAGTGTGCCGTCCTCTGCCCAGCTTTCGGCTGATATGTGCGGTGTCAAGCGAGAGTTCGGGGTAAATCGCGTTTAGAAGGCTTGATTTTCCCACGCCCGAATTGCCGATAAACGCCGCAGTCTTTCCGCTGATAAGCGCGCGTACTTCCTCTGCGCCGTCGCCTGTTATGTTGTCAACGGCGCATACCGATATGCCTATGCTCTTATATATTTCGGGAAGTTCGCCTGCGGTTTCAAGGTCTATTTTCGTAAAGACCACGGCGGGCGTTATGTTTTTGCTGTCGGCTATCGCTATCAGTTTATCGAGAATAAAGCGGTTCACTTTAGGCTCGGCGGTGCTGTTTACAAGCACGATAACATCGAGGTTTGCAAGCGGAGGACGCACGAGGTAATTACGGCGCTCGTGTATTTCGGCGATTACGGGCTTTGCGCTTTCGTCAACGTAAACGCGCACTCTGTCGCCCGCGCACGGGCTTATGCCTTTTTTGCGGAAAATCCCGCGCGCGGCGCACTCTATGATTTTACCCGCAAAATCTCCGCAGAGCGCGTCAACGTAATAAATCCCGCCTACGGCTTTTGTTATTATTCCGTCAAAAGAATACTCTGATATTTTAGGTCACTCCATATCGTAATATCGTATTATAACTTTCCCCGCCGTTGGGCGGGGAAGTGCATTTGGTTGTGGATTTAAGCGGGCGTTTCCGTTCCTGCGGGTTCGGCAGGCTCCGGCGTCGGTTCGGACGAAGACGAAGTGGTTTCGGAAGAAGTCGTGGAGGATTCAGCGGGAGGATTATCCGAACCTTGCTGAAGTTCGTCGAATATATTGCTGTTGCGTTCCTCGTCGGAAAGTTTCGCGTCCTCGTCCTCGAACGTTATCGTCGCTTTATAGTAAATATCTTCTTTTTCTGTCTTTGTGGACATTACCTTTACGATAATCTGCTTTTCGTCGCCGTCCTTGCCCGTTACTTCAAACTTAACGGACTTAGATGTGAGAAACTCTATATCAATCGTCTTTGTAGCGTCCTCGTCAAGTTCGCTGTCAACATAGAACTTGAACCTGAACTCGCCCGTGGCGTTCTGCGGCAGAGGGATAGTCACCTCTTTCTTGACTTCGGGCTGTTCGCCTGTACTTACCGTCAAGGTTATTTTATCGCCCCTGTACGCCATAGCGTCGGGTTTAATGCTCTGTTCGAGAACCGTGCCTTTTTCGGTAAGGCTTGCCTTGTTTTCGACTTCGACTTGGAGGTCGTATTCCTCGCAGATGTCAAGAACCTCTTCAAGGTCTTTGTCAACAAGTTTCGGCATAGAGAACGGCTTGTCGCTGGGTCCCGAACTTACTATCAGCACTACCGTACTTCCGACCTCAGCCATTGTGTGCGCTTCGGGAATAGTGGAGATAACGTGGTCTTTTGCTACGGTATCATTCTCTTGGAAATTTGAATGAACGACGAAACCGTTCTTTTCAAGCTGTTTTTTCGCCGCGTCGGCGGTTCTGTCGGATACGTCCTCTATCTCTCTTTGCTGTATGCCCTTGCTTACCCTAAGCAAGATATTTGTTCCCTTTGAAACAACTCTGCCTGCGGGGAACTCCTGGTCGAATATTTCGCCTTCGGGCTTTTCGCTCCATTCCTGCTGAGCGGTAAGATTAAGCACGCTCTTATCGGCGAATACCTTTGAAACGTCCTCCCATTTTTCTCCGACGAAATTCGGGAGAACAATGTTTCCGTCCTCGGTAATGCTTACGCCGTACTTTGAAAGGTCGGTATTTGAAGAAATATCATCCTGCGGGCTTAGGCGGTTTGACACCATTGTAAGGACTAGGACGACTACGCCTATTACAAACGCCGCGCCTACCGCGAACAGTATCGGAATAAGCGGACTGCGGCGTTCCTCCGCTTCATCGTCGTCATCGTCATAATATTCATCGTCGGAAACGTCAATATCTTCGGGTTCTTCGGGCTGTTTTCTGCGGCGCGGGTCGGGCTGTTCCGCAAGCGGACTTACGCCCGTAAACTTCGGCGTGCCGTCCGTCGAATTATACTTGTAATCGAAAACCATTCCGGGGTTCTTCTTGAACTCCTCAAGGTCTGTTATCATCTCGTGAGCGGTCTGGTAACGCGCGTTCGGCTCTTTCTGCATGGCTTTCAGAACTATCTGCTCCAGACCCTCGGGTACTGTTTCGTTCACCTCGGAGGGCTTTTTCGGAGCGGACTGCATATGCATAAGGGCAATTGCTACGGGCGTATCGCCGTCAAACGGTTTCTTGCCCGTCAGCATTTCATACAGAGCCACGCCGACGGAGTATATGTCGCTGCGCTCGTCGGTAATATCCCCGCGCGCCTGTTCGGGGCTGATATAGTGTACAGAGCCTATCGTCTTTTCAGACATAGTTTTGTTGTTCTCGCGGTTAAAGCGCGCGATACCGAAATCCATAACCTTTATCGTTCCGTCGCGCAAAAGCATTATGTTGGAACTTTTGATGTCGCGGTGCACAATTCCCCTGTCGTGCGCGTGCTGAAGAGCTTTCAGCGTCTGAACGGTAAAATGCACGGCGTCGCGCCATTTCAAAACGCCCTGCTGTTCGATATAATCCGACAGCGTAATGCCGTCAACATATTCCATAACAATAAACTGAACCTTATCGGTAAACCCGACGTCGTATATCTTGACGATATTCGGGTGACTTAAAAGCGCTATTGCCTTGCTTTCGTTGCGGAAACGGCGCAGAAATTCCTCGCTGCCCGCATATTCGGTCTTGAGGATTTTTACTGCGACAATCCTGTCCTCCTGAATATCCTTTGCGCGGTATATATCCGCCATTCCTCCGACACCGATAAGCTCCAGCAGTTCATAGCGTCCGTCCAGCTTTTTTCCGATGTTGTTATCCATATTCTCCGCCTTATTCTCCTTTATTCTCCATACTTCTGTAACGGAAACTCCGCCGCGCCTGCCGTATGGTACAAACGCGAAGTCTGCCAAACACAAAAAATAAAATTCTACATATTAAATAATACCACTTATTTGCCGAATTGTCAATATCACGAACAAAAAAAGCGGTCGATTTACGGTAACAAATTGTAACAAAAAGGGCTTTTTAAAAAATCTAAGCCGAAAAAATACTTGATTTTTTTCTTGTTTTTTCCAACACGGAAGGGGTTATGTCATAAATTTTTGTGGAATTTTCCGAAAATTGTTACAAAATTCTTACGGTTATGTTATCTTTGATTTAAGGCGCGATAAGCGCGACGGAAACGTTGTCGTGACCGCCGTTTTTCAGCGCGTAGCGAATAAGGTTTTCACAGCACTCGTCTGTTTTTGAGTCAAAGCAGATGTCAAGAATATCCATATCGTCGCCGTAAGCGGAAAGCCCGTCGGAACACATCAATATCTTGTCGCCCGTTCGGAGCGGAAGTTCAAAATAATCGGGGGTAACGCTCTCCTCCGCGCCGATAGCACGGGTTATTTTGTGGCGTTCGGGGTGCGTTTTCATAACGTCCTCCGTAATCTCGCCGCGGTCGAGCAGGTCTTGAACGTGCGTGTGGTCTTTCGTTATCTGGCGTATACACTCGTCCTCGCCGTCGGAAAACAGATGATACGCGCGGGAATCTCCGACGTTTACGATATACGCCGTCCCGCCGAAAACAATAGCCGCGACGCAGGTCGTTCCCATAACCTCGTGAACCTTTGTCCGCGCGGTGTCCCATACAAAGGAATTTGCCGCGATAACGGAGGTTATCAGCAGATTTCGCACAGAATTTCTGTTCATCATCTCGTTAAAGTTCTCTTTTATCCTGTTGGAAACAACGTCCACGGCGATAGTGCTGGCAAGACCGCCCTCGCTCTCCCCGCCCATTCCGTCGCAGAGAACAGCCGCGCAGGCGGTATCGGACAGCATTTCTCCCCAAACGCTGTCTTGATTTTCCGTTCTCACCAGTCCGATGTCCGTTTTTGTGTAGATATTCATAGAACCACCCTATTTTTTTATAAATTTCGCCTTAAATCAAAGGCTGTCGCGCCTTAACTGACCGCAGGCCGCGTTTATATCCGCGCCGAGCGTCCTGCGCACGGTAGCGTTCAGTCCCGCGCTTGTAAGCCGTTTCTGAAACCGCTCTACAAAGCGGCTTTTCTTGAAATCGCGCTCTTTTATTTCATTTATCGGTATAAGATTTATATGGCAGTTTCGCCGTCCTATAAGGGAAATAAGCTCGTCCGCGTCGCTGTCGGTATCGTTTACGCCCTCTATAAGCGAATATTCGAACGAAATACGCCTGCCCGTCGCCTTGAAATAATCGTCGCAGGCGGTCATAAGCTGATTTAGATTATAGCGGTTATTTATCGGCATAATCGCACTTCGCTTTTCGTCTGTCGCCGCGTGCAGTGATATTGAAAGAGTAACGCCGAGTTTAAGTTCCGCGAGTTTATAAATCTTATCAACGACCCCGCAGGTAGACAGCGAAAGATGTCTGAGGCTCATCGCCTCGCCGTCGGAATTTAAAATGTCGAGGAACTTCACGACGTTATCGAAGTTGTCAAGCGGTTCGCCTATGCCCATCATCACAATGCTGTCAACGCGCCGTCCGCTGTCGCGCTCTGTTTCGTAAATTTGCAGGAGCATTTCCGACGGCGCGAGGTTTCGCACCCAACCCGCAATCGTTGACGCGCAGAACTTACAACCCATTCTGCACCCGACCTGCGAGGAAATGCAAAGGCTGCTGCCGTGCTTATATTCCATAAGCACACTTTCGACGGCTTGTCCGTCGTCAAGTCCATAAAGATATTTTACCGTATTATCTATGTTGCTTACAAGTCTTTTTTTAATTTTTAGTGACTTTATACAAAATTTTTTTGAAAGTTCATCTCTAAATTGTGCAGAAATATTGCTCATTTGAGAAAAATCGGTAACTTTCTTGAAATGTAACCATTCATAAATCTGTTTTGCGCGAAAACTCTTCTCGCCCATTTCCGTGACGGCGGCGCAAAGTTCTTCTTTTGTAAGGGAAAGTATATCTTCCATTTGAACTCCTTGTGATTAGTTTCGCTTGATGTTACTTCACACGTCTGAACGCCGCCGTAAAAAAGCCGTCGCCGCCGTCTTTTTCGGGGAATACCGTCCGCATAGAGGAATTATCCGCATCAGGATAGGGGAGAGGCTGAACTATCGGCGCAAAATCGTCGTGCGTGCGCGCGAAATCCTCCGCTACGTCCTCGTTTTCCGCTCTGGACAGCGTACACGTCGAATAAACGAGCGTTCCCCCCGCCTTTACATACCGCGCAGATATTTCAAGAATGGCGCGCTGTAATCTCGGCAATTCCGAAACGTCTTCTTCCTTGTATTTTATTTCGGGCTTTCGGCGTATCGTTCCCAAACACGAACACGGCACGTCGCAAAGCACCCTGTCCGCCTGCGGTAAATCCCCGTTGTAGCAGACCGCGTTATTAACGCGCGGTTCCACAATGCGCAGTCCCAGACGTTCCGCGCCCTGTGCTATCAGATTAACGCGCTGTTCGTAAAGATCCATACTGATAACGCGCCCGTTGTTTCCCATAAGTTCCGCCATAGTAAACGATTTCCCGCCGGGAGCGGCGCATATATCAATAACGGTTTCGTTCACTATGGGTCGGAGCGTCAGACAGCAAAGCTGGCTTGACACGTCCTGAATGTGAAACAGACCGTCCTTGAACGCCCTTGTTTTCTCAATATCGCCTGTTTTTTCAAGCCTTATGCACCCCGAAAGTTTTTTGAAAACCTCCGCTTTTACGCCGTCCTTTTTAAGAATATCGCAAAGTTCCTGCTCCGACACTTTCAGAGTATTCACCCGCGCGAAAACGGGCGGCGCGCCCAAAGACGCCTCCAGTATTTTCCGCGCGTTGTCCGCGCCGTATTCCGCAGTCCACTTTTCGGTAAGCCGTTTTGGGCAGGAATACTCCACGGACAGCCTGTCCGCGTCGTCTAAGCCGTCAAGGTTTATCTGCTTGCCTTTGCGGATAAATCCGCGCAGAAAGCCGTTTACAAATCCCACCGCGTGATAGAGCCTGAGCCTTTTGCAGAGTTTGACGCTTTCGTTTACGGCGGCGCTTTCGGGAACGGACGGCATATACAAAAGCTGATACAGTCCCATTCTAAGCACAACAACGGCGTTTTTATCGAGTTTAGCAAACGGCAGACTGCTGTTTTGCTTTATTACATAGTCAAGCGTAAGCTGACGCTCCGCAACGCCGTAAAACAGCGCCGCCGCAAACGCCTTGTCGCGCTGGGATAAATCGCCTGCGTCAAACGTATGGTCAAGAAGTATGTTGGAATAAGCCCCGCCGTTTGCTACTCGCATAAGCAACTTCGCGGCGGTCATTCTCGCGTCGCCCAATCGGTTCACCTCCCACGGGGAATTTTTTACGGCTAGTCAAGGCGCGTTCCGTTTTCAAGTTTTCTGCCGCGCAGGAAAGCGTCAACTGTCATACGCTTGCCGCCTTCGGGACACACTTCGGTTATTTCTATGCAGTTTCCGTCGCCGCAGACCACGGCGAAAAACTTGCCGTCCACAATCGTGCCTGCGGGTTCTTTGGAAATAAGCCCGCTTATTCTCGCGCGGTAGACCTTCAGGCGCTTTCCGTCAAGGAACGTATAACAGCAAGGCTCGTCCGCCATTGCGCGGATAGTGTCGTAAACGAACTTCGCGGGCTTTGAAAAATCTATGTGCAGTTCCTCTTTCGTTATTATCTTCGCATAACTCGGCGTTTCGCAATATTCCTGCCGGCAGGGCATTGCCGTGCCGTTTTCGAGCATTACGAGCGTTTCCGCGATAAGTTCCGAACCTCTCCTTGAAAGGAGTTCGGCAAGCTCCGTTCCCGTCATATCATCGGGAATTTCTACTCTGCGGCGCATTATATAATCGCCCGTGTCCAATCCCTCGTCCATAATCATTGTAGTAACGCCCGTTTCGGTACAGCCGTCCTGTATTGCCCGCTGAATGGGCGCCGCGCCGCGGTATTTCGGCAAAATTGACGCGTGAACGTTGATACAGCCGTATCTCGGTATAGACAGTATCGAAAGTGGGAGTATCTGTCCGTAAGCCACGACAACGATTACATCGGGGTTTATATCAAGCAGGGCGCGGTAACATTTGTCCGCGTCCTCTCCCTTTCGCAGGGAAGCAGGCTGATACACGGGTATGCCGTGTTCTACCGCCCAGTCTTTGACGGGCGAAGTCGCTAACTTCTTTCCGCGGTTCTTAGGCTTGTCGGGCTGAGTGAACACTGCGCAGATCTCACTTCCCGTAACGCGGAGAGTTTCCGCGCTTAACACCGCAAATTCGGGCGTTCCCATAAAAACAACTCTCATAAATTCTCCTTTAATAATTCAAGACAACTATTTTTGTTCTTCGTCCTCGACCCACTTTATCACCTTATCCTCGTAGAGTATCCCGTTCAGGTGGTCTATCTCGTGGCAGAACGCGCGCGCTAACAGTTCCTTTCCGCGGTATTTCACGGTTCTTCCAAAGCGATCCTGCGCCGTTACTCTGACGTGCATCGGGCGCTTGACTATCCCGCGCTTTCCTACAAACGAAAGACAGCCCTCCGCCTCAAACTGCCTGCCCCAGAACGCCGTGATGACGGGGTTTACAAGTTCCATTCGCCCCTTGCCCGTGTCGATTACGACAACGCGCTTTAAAACGCCGACCTGCGGCGCGGCAAGCCCTATGCCGTCGGCTTTTTTCATCGTATCGTACATATCGTCAAGGAGTTTTCCCAAATCTTTGTCAAACTCCGTTACTTCGGTGCATTTTTCGCGGAGAATAGGGTCGCCGAACTTTAATATCCTGCGTATCACAATCTATCCTCCCGCACGGGAACTTTATTTTCTACATGGTCGGTAAACAGTATGCCGTCAAGGTGGTCTATCTCGTGGCAGAACGCGCGGGCGGCGAGTTCTTTCCCCGTGACGGTAAACTCGTTTCCGTGGCGGTCGAACGCTTTTACGGTTACTTTGTTCGGGCGCTCTACGGGGTAAAATTCATCGGGAAGAGAAAGACAGCCCTCGTTTCCCGTCTGACTGCCCGAAGTTTCGATGATCTGCGGGTTCACAAGTTCTATTGTCCCGCGTTCGTCGCGGACGTTCACGACGCACACTCTGCGGAGTATCCCGACCTGCGGAGCGGCAAGCCCTACTCCGTCGGACGCTATAAGCGTTTCCGTAAGGTCGTCCAGCAACTGCGCCAAGCGGTCGTCGAAGTTTGTGACTTCTCTGCACTTCTTTCTCAAAGCGTCCTCTCCGAATTTCAAAATTTCTCGTAATGCCATTTTCGTTTTCTCCTAATCAACTAATCCAAATTTCCGTTTATATCAGCGTAGAACGCGACGTTTTTAAAATCCGCGTCCTGCGCGGCTTGTTTTAGCGTTTTATGTATAACTTCCCGCAAAGCGGCGCTGTTTTTGCACTTTGCGAGAAGCCGCCACCGATAACGTCCGTTTATCTTGCCTACGGTGTTTTGAGCAGGTCCTAATATAACGAGAGGCACGCGCTCTCCGTACGGCGCGGCGTTTTCGGCAAGCATTTTCGCGAAACGTTTCGCGGCGCTCTCGCACTTCATATTATCAGCAGATGAAAAGCCGAAAGATACTATGTCGCAGAACGGCGGATAAAACTGCGCTTTGCGCAGTGCGATCTCCTCTTTGTAGAATGCGGGGTAATTCTGCGCGGCGGCAAGGTTTATCACATAATGTTCGGGGCTGAATGTCTGGATCATCGCTCTGCCGCGTTTTCCGCTCCGTCCCGCGCGCCCTACTACCTGCGTTATCAGCGAGAACGTGCGCTCGTATGCGCGAAAATCGGCGGCGTAGAGCGAATTGTCGGTTTTCAGCACACCGACGAGGGTAACGTTCGGGAAGTTTAACCCTTTTGCTATCATCTGCGTGCCGACCATTATGTCATATTCGCCGTCGCCGAACGCCTTGAAATTCTTTTCAAACGCAAATTTTGAAGAAGTCGTGTCCGCGTCCATTCGCAGAATACGCGCGCTTGGGAAAAATTCCGAAAGCTCGTCCTCGATAAGCTGAGTTCCCTCGCCTTTCATATTGAAGTACTTTCCCCCGCACGACGGACACACCCTGTCAAGTCTGCGCATATATCCGCAATAGTGGCATATTACGCTGTCGTTTACCTTGTGATAGGTCATCGGCATAGAGCAGTTTGGACATTCAAGCGGTTTTCCGCACGTCAGACAGCGGACGCTCGTGTGATAACCGCGCCTGTTCAGCAGAAGTATACTTTGCTCTTTGCGCTTTAGATTTTCTTCGATTTCTTCTATAAGCGGCATTGAAAACGTTCCCATATTTCCGTTTTGGCGTTCTTCAAGCATATTTATGATATACACGTCGGGAAGTACCGCGTTGTTGTAGCGTTCGTCTATCTCGAACAGCTTATATCTCCCCGAACTCGCGCTGTAACAGCTTTCAAGCGACGGCGTTGCACTCGCCAAAAGCAAAAGCGCATTATGCGCAAAGCACCGTTGCTTTGCAACGTCGCGCGCGTGATAACGCGGTGCGCTTTCGGATTTATACGTTTCCTCGCCCTCCTCGTCTATAACGACTAAACTCAAATCTTTTACGGGAGCGAACACCGCACTGCGCGTTCCTATTACAATATGCGCCCTGCCGTCGCATATACGGCGGTATTCGTCCGCGCGTTCGCCGAGCGACAGCGAACTATGTACGAGCGCGACTTCATCTCCGAAAAGCCGTCGGAATTTCTCTACTAACTGTTGGGTAAGCGAAATTTCGGGTACAAGGAGCATAGCGGTTTTGCCGCGCTTTAACGCCTCGTTTATCAGGCGAATGAATACTGACGTTTTTCCGCTCCCCGTCACTCCGCGAAGTAAGGCACAGCGCGGTTCTTTGCCGTCCATCATCTTGATAAGCCCGTCAAAGACTTCAGCTTGCTTTGGCGAGAAAACTATGCTGTCGGGGTTTTCGACTGCCTTTTCTCCGCTTTCCGTGCGGAAAACCTCGTTTTCAAACAATTCAAGAATATTCTTTTCGGCAAGCCGTTTTACTACCGCCTCGGTCACGGAACAGCCATAGCACGTTTCGTGTATGCTTGCCGCGCCCACTTCGTTCAGAAACTCGACAACGGCTTTCTGCTTTGGCGTCAGCTTTATATCCGCGTCATATTCCGTGCAAACGCGCACCATTCGGACGCTTTCGTCGCCGACGCGCCGTTTCGCGTCCGTCCGCTCCGTAATCGCGCCTTTCTCGGACAGCGATTTCACAAGCGGAGCGTTCGCGGCGCAAAGCGCGGAAAACGTTCCCTTATCCGCGATTTTAAGCTGATTTAGAAACGCGCTTTCGTTTTCACTAAGTTCTCCCGAAAAATTTTCGGCAAGCGAATACAGTGTTTTGAGCGAATACCCAAGTCCGGGCGGTAAAATCGTGCGGAACGCGTCAAAGTATGTGCAGAACGTGTTGTCGCGCAGCCATTTGCACAACGTCAGGAGTTCCCGCGACAGCACGGGCTGTTCGTCAATTACGCCGTCTATCGGCTTTGTTTTGTTCGGCGGACGGGTGTCGCTTACGCCGAACACAAGCCCTATGCGCTTTTTATTGCCGCGTCCGAACGGCACGACTACGCGCACTCCCGCCGAAACGCGCTCCGAAAGGGAGTTTGGTACTTCATAAGTATAAAGCATATCGAACGCGTACAGCGTATTTTCAACGGCAACTTCGGCGAACAACCCCAAAATTCTCTCAACACCTTTACTTAAACCTTGCCAAAAGCGCGTCGTTTCTCGTGCGGCGCAGTCTTTCCGCTTTCAGCACCGCGAGCAGGTCGTCTACTGCGGTTTCAAGTTTATCATTTACAATAAGATAATCATAGTTTTCGGCGAACTCCACCTCGCGCCGCGCTTGTTGAGTTCGCTCGATTATCTTTTCTTCGGTTTCCGTGCCGCGGTCGCGCAGGCGCTTTTCGAGAACTTCAAAGCTCGGCGGGAGTATAAACACCAGACACGCTTCGGGGAACATCTTCTTAATATTCATCGCGCCCTCGACTTCTATTTTAAGAATTGCGTCCTTGCCCGCGTCCAGCAGGTCGTTTACGCTTTTGCGGAGCGTACCGTAATAGTTTCCGCAGTATTCCGTGTATTCCAGAACCTCGTTTTCAGCGATTTTCCGCTCGAACTCCCCGCGGGACAGGAAGTGATAATGCACGCCGTTCACTTCTCCCTCGCGCGGCGCACGGGTAGTAGCCGACACCGCGTACCCCGCCTTATCCGTTCTGCTGAACAGTTCGTTCAGTATAGTATCCTTTCCGCACCCCGCAGGAGCGGAAACCACAAACAGCAAGCCTTTGTTCATATTATTCCTCTTTTCGATAATCACGCACGAGCGTTAATCCTTGTCGTTATCCTCTGTTTTTCCGCAGATAGATTCGGGGCGAATAGCCGACAAAATGATATGCCTGCTGTCGCAGATTATAACCGAACGCGTTTTTCGCCCGCAAGTCGCGTCAACGGCTGTTCCGTTGTCCTTAGCCGTCTGCACTATTCGTTTTACGGGAGCAGCCTCAGGGCTTACGACCGCGACAATCCTGTCGGCGTTTACTGCGTTCCCGAAACCGATATTTACGAGTTTCACGGCGTTCACCTCACTTTGCAAATTCCCAATATACTATATATTATAACATATTCTTCCTCGAAAATCAATACAGTTTTTTGCATTATGTGAACATATTGAGAAATTTTTACAAAAGGGCTTGACAAAGCGGTTTGAACGGGATAAGACAAAGCGGGGAAGTACAGGCGAGTGGACAAAACTGTTTTCAAGGAAACCGCAAACCAATAAAATGAATAATATTCACGGAAATGAATGCGCGCCAAACGAATTAACTTAAAGCGGTTTAACGGCGTTAATCTCTTAAATAATAATTTTCTAACAAAGAACCCAATGCTCCTATCTAATCAGCGGTTCGGCGATTGGAGCAATGTTGTATTTTGTGATTTCTTCGTTTTGGTGCAAGGCAAAGAATTAAAAAATCCGCAAAAATTAGTTATAATTAAGGTGCTAACCGTATGGTTAGCACCTATTTTTTACGGAGGGAAACTATGAAAATAAAAGAGAAACACATAACGAAGTTCGCGCAGTTTTTACGCGAGGAAGAGAAGTCCGAAATCACCATTAAGAAGTACGTCCGCGACGCGGAGAAGTTCCGCGAGTTCGCGGTCGGGCGGGAACTTACGAAAAATCTTACGGTGGACTACAAAGCGTACTTAACAGAACGTTACAAGCCAGCAAGCGTTAATTCAATGCTCGCGGCGGTGAATAAGTTTGTAGACTTTTTAGGTTTGCCTCGCCTCAAGGTCAAACCGCTGAAAATCCAGCGCGCGATGTTTTTAGCGGAAGAAAAAGAGTTGCACCGCGACGAGTACGAGCGAATTTTGAATTCAGCCGAAAGGTTGCAAAACAAGCGGTTGTTGCTGATTATTCAGACAATCGCTTCCACGGGAATACGAATTTCGGAATTGCAATTTATCACGGTCGAGGCGGTCGCGAATAAACGCGCGGATATTTGTTGCAAAGGCAAACGCCGCGTCGTTTTGCTGACGAAAAAGTTGTGCAAAATTCTCAAACAGTACATCAAAACGCAGAAAATCAAGAGCGGGAGCGTTTTCGTAACTTCATCGGGAAAGCCCGTCGACGCGTCAAATATCCGCAAGGAAATGAAAAAGTTGGCGCAGAACGCCAACGTTGACAAGCAAAAAATTTTCCCGCACAACTTCCGTCACTTCTTCGCGCGAATGTTCTATTCGCGGACAAAAGACATCGTAAGGCTCGCGGATATTTTGGGACACACAAGCGTTGACACCACGCGAATTTACACGATGGAAAGCGGTTCGGCGCACCGACGGCAGCTTGAAAAACTCGATTTGGTGCGAATTACGTGAGGAATTTTCGCGGGAATTGCTTGTCATATTCTTGAATATTATTCAGGAAATATGCATTACTTTTTTTAAATCAAAAAAATTCCCGCTAATCAACTCAATGCAAATAAATTTTTAAAATAAAA
>CANRAS010000028.1 GCA_947628655.1 uncultured Clostridia bacterium
GTCTATTGTTTTTCTCACTCCGTGGGGGTGAGAAATAGCAGTTAGTTCCCCCGCCACGTTAGGGCGGGGAAATTTGAGTTGACACGCCCCGCGCCTGCGGGGCATAACTAACATTTCCCCTCCCCCGTAGGGGGAGGGGAATAACAGACAGCAACCGCCCCGCGCGAACGTGCAGTTTATTGTTTTCTCTCACTCCGTGAGAGTGAGAAATAGCAGTTAGTTCCCCCGCCACGTTAGGGCGGGGAAACTTGAATTAATACGACCCGCGCCTGCGGGGCATAACTAACATTTACCCTCCCCCGTAGGGGGGAGGGGAATAACAGACAGCAACCGCCCCGCGAACGCGCAGTCTATTGTTTTTCTCACTCCGTGGGGGTGAGAAATAGCAGTTAGTTCCACCGCCCCGCTAGGGCGGGGAAACTTGAATTAATACGCCCCGCGCCTGCGGGGCATAATTAACATTCCCCTCCCCCGTAGGGGGAGGGGAATAACAGACAGCAACCGCCCCGCGAACGCGCAGTAATAACAAATTTCCCCGCGCCAACGGGCGCGGGGAAAACTAATTACTAAAAACTATTCTCTACTCACTAAAAACTATAAATCAATCTTCCCGTAAAGCGTTGCATTTCTCTCCGTATCGACGGTTTCCTTGGAGAACTCGCCCGCGTCGGCGTTTTCATCGGGTTGATAATTACTGCGCTTGTATTCGCGTTCAAAACTCGTTGAAAATCCTCCGCTGCGGCGGTAGTTTCTCGCGCCCTGTCCGTCGCCCGAAGAACGGCGCCGGCTGTTGTCGTATCGCGGTCTGTCCGCGTAGATAACGACCTTTCTGTAAGGCTCCGTGCCTGTCGAACGGCTCGATACGCCGTCTATCTCAGCTACACAGCTATGAATAATTCTGCGCTCGTAGGGGTTCATAGGTTCAAGGGCAATTTTTCTGCCCTGTTTAATTACCTTCGCGCTCGTTTTCTTTGCGAGAGCGATAAGCGCCTCGTTTCTCTTTTCGCGGTAGCCGTTGCAGTCAAGCGATATTTTGCAGAAACTCTCCTCCGAACGGTTTGACGCGAGAATTGCAAGATACTGCAAGCTGTCGAGCGTTTCTCCGCGCTTGCCGATTATCACGCCGAGTTTCTCTCCGCTTATATCGAGAATAACACCGCCCGCGCGTTTTATCGGCGTAATTGCAAAGCCTTTAAGCCCCAGCGCCGTGAACACGTCGCTCAGGTACTTTATCGCGGTCTGCACCTTTATACTGCTGTTTACGTCAAAATCATCGGGAAGTGTACCCTCGCCGAACACATCGCCGTCGTCGGCGGTATCGTCGGCAGTTTCGGTTTCCTGCGCCGTAACGGACGGTTCGGGCGCGGTCTGCCAAGCGGCGGGCGCAGTCTGCGGTATAGCCTGCGGGGGCGTTTCAACAGCAGGTTCGGGCGCGTTATAAACTGCGCGCACACGGGCAGTTCCCTTTATTCCTCCGAACAGAGTTTTTCGGGGCTGTTCGAGAATATCGAAACTTATGTCCTCGACGGCAACTCCAAATTCTTCCGCCGCGAGGGCTTTCGCCTCGTCAAGTGTTTTCCCCGTGAATTCTTTTTCCATGCCAAACCCCTCCCTGACGGCGAACGTTATTTATCATCGTCCAAGTCGTCATCGTCATCGTGATATTCCTCGCCGTACTTTTCCGCCTGCGCTTTCCGCGCGGCTGCGAGTTTTCGGCGGTTTAATTCCTTTTGAGAAATCGTTTCTTCGTTCCCGTTGTCGTCGGTTACGGTAACTTGTGCGTTTTCGGCTTTCTTTTGCTCTTTCTTCGACTTCTTCTTGCCGTATTGCGCCTCCCACTCCGCCTGCGCCTGTGCGCGGAGCTTTTGCGGGTTGTACAGCTTATTCAAGAGCAGCGTCTGAACAATTCCGAACGCGTAGCTTACCGTCCAGTAGAAACCCGCGCCCGCAGGCACCGTAAACGCGATCCAGATTGAGAACACGGGCATAATGAACATCATAACTTTCATCATACCCATACCGGGCATATTAGCCTGTTCGGGATTGTTCTTCTTGTTGATATAATTCGAGATGAACGTCTGCGCAAGCGCCATAACGAACGACACTATCGGGATAAGCAGCATCGGAAATCCCATGTGGTCTTTCGGCACCTGACCGAGTTTTATTCCGATGAAGTTCAAGTTGTCGTAAAGTTCAAACAGTTCTTCCTTTACTTCGGGACGGAGAACCGCCTCGCTGAATGCGTCGGCGCATTTGTCGCCGTTGCGCGCCTCCGAGCCGAACCGTTCGAGCGCGTAAAGTTCGCGCTGCATATTGGAAACCGCCTGGAACGTAACAACCTCGTCGCCCGTTACCTTATACGCGCCGAAACGCACCTGCGCCGTGTTTATCGCGTTTTGAACATAAGTGCCGAACGCGTGTTCCGCGCGGTAATTTTCTTTTTCCTCGTCAGTTTCGAGAGCCTCAAGTTCCGTTTTTTCATCGTCGGTAAGCCCGAACATATCCGTGTTCGTGAGCATTGTAATATCCGTGTTCCCGGCGTATTCGTTAAGCATTACGGACTTTATCGTCGTTTTCACGAATTTCACGGTATCGGAATTCAGTTCCTTGAAAACGGATATATCCACCGCGCTCTCGCCGTCTTTAAGGCAATGCCCGTTATACCAGTCAACGAGTTTCTGTGCGTCGTTCAGCACGCTTGTGTGCTTTTCGCGGTCCTCGTCGCTAAGCGACAGCGCCTCGCCGTCCGACAGCGAAACTTCATCGACGAACAGCGTCGTAAGCTCTACATTATACGATTCCTCAACGACCGTGTTGATCTTGTCGGACTTCATATGTATAATGTGAGTAAGAGGTTTATACACAACGTCAATGACGCCGAACAGCACAAGGAAAGTCAGCAGCAAAGACAGACACCCGCCCATCGGCTTATACCCCTGCTGCTGGAGTTTCATAAGCTCCTCTTGCTGTTTGTCGCGGTTATTCGCGTACTTTCTCTGTATCTCCTGAACTTTCGGCATAAAAATCGCGCTTTTCGCTTGATTTTTCTGCTGTTTAATGTAAACAGGCAGCGTCGCGAGTTTTACGATAAACGTAAAGATAATAATTGCCACGCCGACATTCGAGCAGATAAATTTGTAAATAAAATACAAAAGGTATCCGAGCGGATAACCCGGTATCGTATACAGGAACTGAATAATGTCCACGTCCTTTCAAACGGTTCTGCACAACAACTTTAATTCTGCACAATTGCTTTTTGTCTTACATCGGCAAGCCTGCGCAGATAGCGCTTTCTGTTATGCCGTTTTTTGTAGCACTCCGCGCAGTTCTGCGCGCGGTCGATAGGTCTGTCCACCGTATATTTTTCGGGGCGAAAGCAAAACTTTTCGGGCACGGGGTCTATCCCGCCGTTACAGAACGGATTGCACCGCAATAATCTCCATAATGTCAAATAACCGCCTTTAACCGCCCCAAATCTCCGAATAGCCGTCATAGCGTATACGGAACACGTTGGGTAAAAACGGCAGCAAGGCGGCAGGACCTTTGACAAGGTGAGCTTATACAGCTTGATAATTCCCAAAAAAATATATTTCATTGCAATTTTGGCAGAACATTCTTTTCCATAAGCGCTAAAATCTGCTGAGTTTTAAGCGCGGGAGTTTTCGCCCTCGCGACAAACACAAAATCATAACGCCTGTTTGTTTTTTCTTTTAATATCGGTTCAAAAAGGCGGAAAGCCTCTCTGATGATCCGCCTTGACCGATTGCGTTTTACCGCGCCCCCCACCTTTTTCCCCGAAACAACTCCGAGGCGGTTTTTCCCCGCGCGCCGCGGTTTCATATAACACACGAACGCGTAGTTTACAATGGACGTTCCCTTTTTAAACAGATAAGAGAAATCGCGGTTGTTTTTTATGACAACATAACGCTTTTTGTACGTTTGGGGCATTGCTTAAAATCAGTAAGTAAGTCTTTTTCTGCCCTTAGCGCGGCGGCGTGCGAGAACCTTTCTGCCGTTTTTCGTTGCCATTCTTTTCATAAAGCCGTGCTCGTGCTTTCTCTGGAGCTTTTTAGGCTGATATGTTCTTTTCATCTTTAATCCTCCTATACAACATATATTGTTACATTCCGCATTCGGATACTATTACCCCTCGCAGATACTCATACCATATTATTATACAACATACCCTTTCGCTTGTCAAGGGGTTTTTTAAAATTTTGTGAATTTTTTTGTTCCCTCACAAACGCCTTATTCCGCCGATACCGTCCTATCTATGTTGACAATTCGGGAATTATGTGTTATAATTAAATTGAATTATTATGTATTCTCTTTCTGCGAAAGGATTATTATATGTTAAAACGGCTTGTATCTTCTATTCTTACGGCTGTAGTCCTGCTGGCGGGGCTTGCTGTTTTTCCCGCGGAGGGTTCGGAGCGGGAAACTCTGCGCGTCGGATTCTTCGCATTTTCCGGGTATCATATCATCGACGAGAGCGGGCGCAGGAGCGGTTACGGCTACGAATTTTTACAGCGCCTTTCTATCCACACAGGCTGGAGTTATGAATATATCGGCTACGACGGTTCGTATTCCAACGCGCTTGAAATGCTGAAAAACGGCGAACTCGACATTGTGACTTCCGTTTCCAAAACTCCCGAACGCGAAAAGGACTTTTTGTTTTCCGAACAGGACATCGGCGTAAATTCCACGATAATGACCGTAAAGGCGGGCAGTACAAAGGTGGTCGAGGGCGATTATTCGACATACGACGGCATTACCGTCGGAATGATAAACGGGAACTCCAAAAACGCGAATTTTGAAGAGTTCGCGAAAAAGCGCGGCTTTTCGTTTGTGCCGAAGTATTTTGACGTTGAGGACGAACTTACGGAGGCTCTCGAAAACGAAACCGTTGACGCCGCCGTTACGGGAAGTCTTAGACAGCTTGGCAATGAATGGGTGATAGAAAGTTTCGACGCGTCGCCGTTTTACATCTGCGTAAACAAAAACCGCTCGGATTTGATGAACAAGATAAACACCGCGATAAACGAAATGGATTTGCACGACCCCGACTGGCGCAGTACTTTGCACAACACATATTATTCCACGAGCAGTACGGATTCGATACTGATAAACGCCGAAGAGCGCGTATTTCTTGAAAAACTCCGCGCGTCGGGCAAACCGCTGAAAGTGCTTGTGAACCCGTCCGCGCCGCCGTATTCGTATTTTGAGGACGGCGAGGCAAAGGGTATTCTGCCGACGATTTTCGCGTCGCTTGCAAAACGGCTGTCCGTCGATTACGAGTATATCCCCGCCGAAAACCTTGACGAGTATCTGAAACTTCGCGCGGACGGTTCTGCGGATATTGTGCTGGATTTCAGCGGAGATTATTACATTGCCGAAGAAGAGGGCTACAAGATTACAGTTCCGTATTATCACACGAATTTCGCACGGCTTACGCGCAGGAACTTTGAGGGAACGGCAAAGACGATTGCCGTTGTTGACGATATGGACGCGCTTTACAGCTACGTCACTTCGCGTTATAAAGACAGGATAATCGTAACATATAACACCACGGAAGAATGTGCCGAGGCGGTTATAAACGGCGATGTGGATGCGGCTATTATGTACACATATACGGCAAGGCAGTATGTTTCGAGAGATTCACGAAACAGGCTTTCTTCAGCCGTATTGGGCGCGACGTCGTTTTCCTACGCGGTAGGCACGGACGTTCCCGACGGGAAAAATCTGCTGTCGCTCCTCGACAAGGGCGCGGACAGCTTTACCGAGGCGGAACTTGACACAATCGCGGCGCGGTATCTAAACTCCGCACAGAACCTCAATTTAAGCCTTGTGGATTTCCTCTACCGAAACCCGATTTACAGCCTGTTCATCGTTATCTTCATCTTTCTTTTGCTGTTCGCGTTCGCAATGGTTGTCGTCAGAACGCGCAACCAAAAACGCCTGAAAAGCGAGGTTGACACGGCGACGGCGGAACTTGAACAAAAAACGCGCGACCTGTCTGTCGCTCTTGACGCGGCGGACACGGCGAACCGCGCGAAAACCGCGTTCCTTAACAATATGTCGCACGACATACGCACGCCGATGAACGCGATTATCGGCTATACCGCCCTCGCCTCCACACATTCGGGCAATCAGGAGCGCGTACAGGATTATCTTTCAAAGATTTCCCAAGCGTCCAATCACTTGCTGTCGCTGATAAACGACGTACTCGATATGAGCCGAATAGAATCGGGCAAGGTCACGATAAACGAACGCCCCGAAAATCTCGCGAATATCCTGCAGGAACTTCGCAATATCATACAGTCGGACATTCACGCAAAGCGAATGGAGCTTTTTATAGACACGGTTGACGTTCTCGACGAGGGAATATACTGCGACAGACTGCGCTTAAATCAGATACTGTTAAATCTCACGTCGAACGCTATTAAGTTCACGCCCGCGGGCGGGACGGTTGACATTCGCGTTACGCAGTCGCCGTCGCCGAAAGAGGGGTACGCACGTTACGAATTCCGCGTAAGCGACAACGGAATAGGAATGGACGAGGATTTTGCGAAAACCGTTTTCGAGCCGTTCACGCGCGAACAGACTTCCACGGTAAGCGGGATACAAGGCACGGGACTTGGTATGGCGATTACGAAAAACATAGTCGATATGATGGACGGCGATATTTCCGTAAAAAGCGAACACGGAAAAGGCACGACGTTTACCGTCAGCCTTGAACTCCGGCTTGCGGGAAAGCACCGCGAAATAGAGCCGATAAGCGAACTTTCGGGTATGCGCGGACTGGTCGTTGACGACGACCTTGTGTGCTGTCAGAGCGTATCAAAAATGCTCAGGGAAATCGGTATGCGTTCGGAGTGGGCGCTGTCGGGCAGAGAGGCCGTCGCGCGTACAACCGAGGCGGCGGATTTAAACGACCCGTTCGAGGTGTATATTGTCGACTGGTCAATGCCCGAACAAAACGGCATTGAAACCGTTCGTCAGATACGGCGCATAGCGGGCGAAAAATCCCCGATAATTCTGATGTCCGCATATGACTGGTCGGATATAGAGCAAGAGGCGCGCAAAGCGGGCGCAACGGGCTTTATCAACAAACCGCTGTTCGCGTCCGACCTCCACGGCGTTCTGGAGCGGAGCATAGGGAACGGGGCGCAGTCCGCGAACAATTCCGCCGTAACACAGCCCGACGAGCTTTTCAAGGACAAACGCCTTTTGCTTGTCGAGGACAACGAACTGAACCGCGAAATAGCGCAGGAAATTCTCAAAGAGGCGGGATTTACCGTAGAAACCGCGGAGAACGGCAGGATAGCCTGCGATATGGTGGAAAAAGCGGACGCGGGCTATTATGACTTGATACTTATGGACATTCAAATGCCGATAATGGACGGCTGTGAGGCAACGCGAGCGATACGTTCGATGGACGACCCCGCCCGCGCGGGTATCCCGATTGTAGCAATGACCGCGAACGCGTTTGAGGAGGACCGCGAAAAAACGCTCCAAACAGGTATGGACGGCTACCTCGCGAAACCGATAGATATAGAAAAGATGATGACGTTCCTGCGGGAAAAGTTTGACAGAAGTTAAAGCTGCGCCACCCATTTAAAATAATGCCTCTATCCACACGCGCTTATGTGGCGCAGCTTTCGAAGTAAGAGGCCGGAAATTAGCAGTAAGAGGTAAGACCCGCGAAATCAAGCGCGTCGGCGTACTGACCGCAGACAATCTAAACAAGCGCGGGCGAAAGCCCGCGCTTGTTTATTCCTGCTCCCCGCTATGCTCTGTTTATTGTAAATTGTCGTCAATCGCGTCCTGCAAAGTAATCCCGTCAAGATACTCGTTTATCACGTCATACAGTCCCCGCCAGATTTTTTGCGTGGCGCAGGAGGAACTGCGTTCACAAAAGTTCGTTTCGCTGTCAACGCACGCGACAGGCGCAAGCCCGCCCTCGGTAAGGCGCAGGACTTGTCCTATCGTAATGTTTTCGGGCTGTTTCGCAAGCATATACCCGCCCTGAAAACCGCGCGAGGTCTTTAAAATGTTGCTCTGATTTAACAGCGGGATTATCTGTTCGAGATACTTTTTCGAGATAGACTGCCGCTCGGCGATGTCTTTCAGAGCGACATAGCCGTCTTTTTGGTGTGTGGCAAGGTCAATCAGCATTCGCAGAGCATAGCGCCCTTTCGTCGAAATTTTCATAATATCACCTCTAACTTCTATTATACTATATATTTTGTAGGTTTTCAAGAGGGATTATTAAATTTTTCGCACGGATTTTTTATAAAATTTTAAATAATCCCTTGACAAATCGGAAATAATATGTTATGATATTTTTAAAGCCTATTATGTTTATAGGTTTAATAGATAAATTGCTTTAAACTATTTAAACGAAAAGAGGTAACGAAAATGCACATCTATCTTGACAACGCCGCCACAACGCGCGTAAGCGAGGAAGTCCTCGCGGAAATGCTCCCGTACTTCTCGGAAAATTATGCGAACCCGTCGGCGATATACGGCTTTGCCGCGGACAGTCAGAACGCGGTGTCAAAGGCTCGCGGACAAATTGCACACCTTATCGGCGCTGACGACCGCGAAATTTACTTCACGGCAGGCGGGAGCGAATCGGACAATTGGGCGATAAAAGCCGCGGCGGAGGCGTACTCGGATAAAGGACGGCACATTGTCACAAGCAAAATAGAACACCACGCGGTTTTGCACACTTGCGAATATCTTGAAAAGCACGGGTTTGAGGTGACTTATCTCGATGTTGACGAATTTGGAGTTGTCGCGCCCGATGTGCTTGAAAAGGCAATCCGCCCCGATACCGTGCTTGTAAGTATAATGACCGCGAACAACGAAATCGGTACTGTAGAACCTGTTGCAAGGCTTGGGGGAATTGCTCACAGGCACGGCGCATTGTTCCACACGGACGCTGTTCAGGCGTTCGGGCATATGCCGATTGACGTAAACGAAATGAACATTGATATGCTGTCCGCAAGCGGACATAAGATAAACGCGCCGAAAGGAGTGGGAATACTCTATATCAGAAAGGGCGTAAAGATACGCTCGTTCATTCACGGCGGCGCACAGGAGCGAAACCGCCGCGCGGGTACTCTGAACGTCCCCGCGATAGTCGGTATGGGCAAAGCCGCCGAAATCGCGGAACTCTCAATGACCGAGCGCGGCGAATATATAACAAAACTGCGCGACCGTCTGATAACGCGTGTTCTGAACGAAATACCGTATGCACGGCTGAACGGCTCGCCGACCGAAAGGCTCGCGAACAACGCAAATTTCTGTTTTCGGTTCATTGAGGGGGAATCTATGCTTATGCTCCTTGACCAAAGCGGAATTTGCGCGTCAAGCGGTTCGGCGTGTACGTCGGGTTCGCTCGACCCGTCGCATGTGCTGTTGGCTATCGGACTTCCGCACGAAATCGCGCACGGTTCGTTAAGACTGACGCTAAGTCACGAAACAACGCAGGAACAAATCGACTTTACCGTTGACGAATTAAAGAAGATAATCGCAAGACTTCGCGCAATGTCCCCGCTCTACGAGGATTTTACGGCGAAACGGAAAGGGGCTTAAATTTATGTATAGTGAAAAGGTAATGGATCACTTCACGAACCCGCGAAATGTCGGAGAAATTGAAAACGCAAGCGGAGTAGGCACGGTAGGCAACGCAAAATGCGGCGATATTATGCGCATTTATCTTGACATTTCCGACGAGGGAATAATCCGTGATGTGAAGTTCAAGACGTTCGGCTGCGGCGCGGCGGTCGCTACAAGCAGTATGGCTACCGAACTTGTCAAGGGCAAGAACATACAGCAGGCTCTTGAGGTGACGAACAAGGCGGTTATGGAGGCTCTCGACGGACTTCCGCCCGTTAAAGTCCACTGTTCGCTGTTGGCGGAGGAAGCTATTCACGCGGCATTGTGGGATTACTCCAAAAAACACGGGATAAAAATAGAGGGACTGGAAGAACCGCCGGAGGATATTGGAGAAATCTTGGAGGAAGAAGAATACTGATAAGAGACAAGAAAGCGGCGAAACAGCCGTAAACGGTTTCGCCGCAGGCATATAAAAGTTTCGTCCGCCTTTTCAAAGGCGGCGGGCTTTTATACTGCGCCTAGCGGAGCGCACGAAGTGCGCGGAAAGGTTGATTAAAGCGACGTTATTGTGAGCGGACTGCCTAGGCGGTTTTACAGCGCGTTTACGGCTTGCCGCGCGTTTGGCGTTAGCCAAACGCCCCCGCCGTCAGGCGGGGAAAATTTGCGTTAGCAAATTTTGGCGGCATGCCGTGGCGTTTTCGAGCGCACTCCGTAGGAGTGTGTCGAGAAAACGCCTCACCGCGATAAGGCGGCGCTGCGGTTCAAAGCCACTCCGTCCCCGCCGTCCCAAGCCGCTTAACCGCTGTAAAGCAGCGTTATTCCCACGCCCCAATCTGCGCTACGCACGGATTGGGGCGTAATTAATACAAAAGCCGTTTTACAATATTCAATTGTCAAGGACCTGTTTACTGCGGTTTCACACTCACGTTACGCGTCGCCGTGTCGTCCAAGTGCCGCACCGCTGTCTTTCGTCGGAATGAAACGCGTTTTCTCCGAACGATACCATGGTAACGGGTCGGGAAGTCCTGCGGGGAAACGAACTCCGCTCCGCCATTGCCCGGTCGCTCCCGCGTGCGGACAACAGACCCCGCCGCCGTAATCGGCGGGCGGGCAGGCTGTTCAAACGCTCTCGCGCCGAACAGCAACGGCTCTTCTCGAATTGAAGCAATTATAAAGCGCTTAAAACTGCAATTTACCGCACAAATTAAATTTCTGTTTACCACCGCTAAATATTTACGCCTTGCGCCCTCCCCCTCCTATGACGGGGAGGGCGCTGTAGAATTTGAGTTATAAGCTGTTCCCCGCCGTCGGCGGGGAAAACTCCTTTACTTTGTGCAATTTGCCTATTGAAAACGATTAGAATTTGTTGTATTATATAAATATAGCCCAAATGTTACCAAAGCGGAGGTGAGCGGTTTTGAGTATTACAATAAAGGACGTGGCAAAGGCGGCGAATGTTTCCGTGGCAACTGTTTCGCGGGTGCTGAACAATAAAACCAACGTTTCCGACGAGGCGGTGCGGGCGGTAAACCGCGCGGTTGAAGAATTGGGTTACAGTCCGAACTTTCTCGGACGCGACCTCCGCAAAAGTGAAACCAAACGTATCCTTGCTATAATCGGCACAACAGAACAGTCGTTTTACAACGATGTTCTCAAAGGTATGCAGGACGCGGCTTATGCCGAGGGGTACGATATTCTGATAGTAACAACGCGCGATAACGCCGACAACGAAATGCGCCTGCTCGGTATGCTGTTTTCAAGAGCGGTAGACGGCGCTGTTCTGCTTGCTCCCAGACTTAGCAGCAAGACGATTTACGACTTGTCCAAACGCTACAGAATAGCGATTTGCCTTGAACGGCTCGACATTGACGGTGTTTTATGCGTTACAATTGACAACGAACGCGCGGGATTTGACGCTACAAGTTATCTTATCTCCAAAGGGCGAAAACGCATAGGGCTTATCACGACAAGAGAACGCACGCAATCATCGGTTGACCGCGAGAACGGCTACCGCCGTGCGCTGAAAACGGCGGGTATTCCGTATGACGAAAAACTCGTATACTACGGCGATTACGATATAAGCACGGGTACGCGCGGCTGTGAGGAACTTTTAAGCCTTGAAAAAAAGCCCGACGCGATTTTCTCCATATCCGATACGATTTCTATTGGCGCTATGACCTACGCAGTCCAGCGCGGGATAACTGTCGGCAAGGATTTGCTGTTTTTCGGATTTGACAACATCACATATTCGCATATGTTCACCCCGCGTCTTTCGACGGTTGACCAGCCGTGTTATCTTCAGGGCAAGACGGTGATAGAAAAGCTGATAGCCAACATGAAAACCGACACCCCCGACCGCTCGACATATATGTTACCGCATAGTTTGATTTTGAGGGAGTCTACGGGGGATTGATTACAGGTTTATTGTACAACGTTGAGTACAAAGTATGAATAAAGAGGACAGAGCGCACAAAGCTGACTTGTGTTCCGTTAGTTTATGCGCAGCCGTGAACAACACTAAGTGTGAATTATCCCTCGCCTGCGGCGGGGGATTTCGCCCAATATCATTAACCACATCACCCCGCCGTTTACGCGGGGTTTCTTCTATTCCCTTTTCGCGAGGTTATCCGCGCGCAGTTGTCCGCACGCGCCTTTCAAACTCGCGCCAAATTCTCGGCGTTTGGTCGCGGTAACGCCGTGCTCTTTAAGCACCGCGCAGAACCGTGACAGCCGTTCGTTGTCCGACTTTCGGAACTCGCTGTCCGTCGCATTGTACGGAATTAAATTCACATAAAAATCCCGCCCGCCGATAAGTTCCGCAAGAGTTTTCGCGCACTCGTCCGTGTCGTTCACTCCGCTTAGCATAATATACTCCAGAGCAACGCGGTGGCGCGTTTTTTTCGTGTAATACTCCGCCGCCTTGAAAATTTCCGCTATCGGGTAACGCTTGTTTATCGGCATAAGTTCGCTCCGCAATGCGTCGTCGGGCGCGTGCAGACTTATCGCGAGCGAACACGGCTGAGGCAGTTCGGCGTATTCGTATATTTTCGGAACAATTCCGCACGTTGAAACCGTAACGTGCCGCCGCCCGACCGCTAGTCCCTTGTCCTCGGACAGTATCGAAACAGCGTCGGCGGTGTTCTCGAAATTGTCGAACGGTTCGCCGATGCCCATAACCGAAACGCCGTCTATTCTGCACGAAAATTCCCGCGAAATCCGGAGCGCCTGCCCGACTATCTCGGCGGGAGTGAGATCCCGCCGTTTTTTCATAAGCCCGCTTTGGCAGAATTTGCACGCCATATTGCACCCGACCTGCGTGGAAACGCAAATGCAATTCCCGAAACGCTGGCGCATAAGCACCGTTTCGATACACTCGCCGTCCGACAGCCTTAACAGCAGTTTCGCCGCGCTCTCGTCCTCCGTTTTTTCGACAACTTCGGGCAGTTCAAACGAGAATTCGCGCTCAAGTTTTTCGGCAACGCGCTCCGCAAATCCGAACTCCCCGAACCCGTGTTCCCACGGCTTGCCGTCCTTGTAAAACCCGCCGAAAACAATATCCGCTTTCGCGGGGTTTTCGCCGATTTCTTCAAAATGTTTTCGCAGTTTCGGGAGCGTGAAACCGTAAAAGTTCAACATAACGCTTTTCCTCTTTCGCAAAGATTTTCGGGAATGTCACACGGTTTGCCGTCCTTGCAGAACCCGCCGAAAGCGATGTCCGCTTTCGCGGGGTTTTCGCCGATTTCTTCAAAATGCTTTCGCAGTTTCGGGAGCGTAAAGCCGTAAAAGTTCACCATAACGCTTTTCCTCTTTCACAAAGATTTTCGGGAACGTCACACGGCTTTACGCTCCTGTAGAACCCGCCGAAAACAATGTCCGCTTTTGCGGGATTTTCGCCCAACTTCTCAAAAAGTTCGCGCAGTTTCGGGAGCGTAAAGCCGTAAAAGTTCAACATAACGCTTTTCCTCTTTCGCAAAGATTTTCGGGAATGTCACACGGCTTGCCGTCCTTGCAGAACCCGCCGAAAACAATATCCGCTTTCGCGGGGTTTTCGCCGATTTCTTTAAAATGCTTTCGCAGTTTGGGGAGAGTAAATCCGTAAAAGTTCAACATAACGCTTTTCCTCTTTCGCAAAGATTTTCGGGAATGTCGTACGGCTTGCCGTCCTTATAAAACCCGCCGAAAGCGATGTCCGCTTTCGCGGGGTTTTCGCCGATTTCTTCAAAATGTTTTCGCAGTTTCGGGAGCGTAAATCCGTAAAAGTTCAACATAACGCTTTTCCTCTTTCGCAAAGATTTTCGGGAACGTCGTACGGTTTGCCGTCCTTATAAAACCCGCCGAAAGCAATGTCCGCTTTCGCGGGGTTTTCGCCGATTTCTTCAAAATGTTTTCGCAGTTTCGGGAGCGTAAAGCCGTAAAAGTTCAACATAACGCTTTTCCTCTTTCACAAAGATTTTCGGGAACTTCCCACGGCTTTCCGTCCTTGCAGAACCCGCCGAAAGCGATGTCCGATTTCGCGGGATTTTCGCCCAACTTCTCAAAAAGTTCGCGCAGTTTGGGGAGCGTAAAGCCGTAAAAGTTCACCATAACGCTTTTCCTCTTTCACAAAGATTTTCGGGAACTTCCCACGGCTTGCCGTCCTTGCAGAACCCGCCGAAAGCAATGTCCGCTTTTGCGGGGTTTTCGCCGATTTCTTTAAAATGCTTTCGCAGTTTCGGGAGCGTAAAGCCGTAAAAGTTCAACATAACGCTTTTCCTCTTTCGCAAAGATTTTTGGACAGGTCTACATAACTTCCGCAGGGTCTACGCCCATTTGCTGAAATACTTTGTCCATATCAACTACGGCGAACGGATAGCTTTCATTTCCGTTAAACGGAATATTCTGTTTATTGGGCAAATATAAATCCCCGTCGTCCAAAACCAAAAGGGCAAATCGCTGATTGCCGTAAACGCTCTTGTCGTAAAATGTTTCGGTGGTTTCAACCGCATGATTTAAGTAAACCCTCGCCCGTCCGTCATCAACTATGTACGGGTACGATTTGAAAACCTTGGTCGCTTCGTCATCAATGACAATCTTCATCGGCGGTACGACGAAAATTTCCGAATTCAGTTCGCCCACGCCGCTCGGCGCGTCGAGTTCTGTTGTCATCACATTCAGCCACTCGTCCTCGTTCTCGTAGGAAATCGAATACTGAATTGTAGGACGATAATTCGTCCTTGCCCTGTCGTTCGTTATCATCACTTCAAGTGCGTACATTTCGGTATCAGCTGCGCTTTTCTTTAAAAATGTCGGCAGCAGCAGCGCCGCCGCTATGCAAAGTACACCGATTATTGCGATTATCACCGAGAGCGGGTTCAGACGTTTCTGCACAATTCCCTGTGCGTTCGGTATTGGTTGATTGCCCCCGCTGTACATTTGCGGATACTGCTCTGTCGGAATTTTATTCTTTTTCATATCTAATCCCCCCTTATTCGTCCATCTGCGCTATTTCTTCGGGCTTAACGCCGATTTGGCTCAGCAAAGTGTCAGCGTCAATAATCGCAAAAACGGGGCTTTCAAAATTGTCATCAAAATACTCATAATATGCAAAAACCGAGTCAAACTCAACATCTCCTTCGGCGTCACGCGAGAAAATGTAAAATCTCGGCATATTGTCGCCTATATCATACTGATAATCAATATTCGTTTCCAAATCATAAAGCGACTTATTGAGTATGACGGTAAAGTACCCGCCCCGCAAATCCGAACGTTCAGCGCCGGAGTATTCCGTTCCCGCGTCAGCGTCAAGGGTCAGCTTTATCGGCGGTACGACGAACACTGAAGAATTTAAATTAACTTCTTTTGTAGGAAACTCCGATTGAATATACTTGTTCAGTTCGTCAAGCACTTGCTGTTTGTCCTCGCTTGAAATTGTGTATTTGGAAGTTGGTTCGGAATCGACTCTCCAAGCATGAACATCAAACGAGCAAGGCAGGACTTCTTCGGCGTTCGCTTTTGAAACGAACATATCGCGGTTGAAGTAAGTATACACCGCCGCGCCCGCTATGCAAAGCAAGCCGAAAATCAGCAGAATAACCGTCGCGGGGTGCGTCTTTTTCTTCACGGCAACGGGCGCGGGGGGCGCAGTCTGCGCGGGGTACGCATACCCCGCGGGAATGTTCTGCTGATAATACCCCTGCGGTACGCCCGCCGTATACTGCGGAGCAAACTGCGGTACTTGCCCCGCCGTATATACGGGCGCGGTGGGCGCGGTTTGCGCGGGCGCACTCGCTGTCGGCATTGGCGCGGTCGCTGTTTGCGCCGTCGGCGCGGGTGTTGTCGGCGCTGTCGGCGCGGCAGGCGCGGGCGTTTCAACCGCCGTTTGCGCTGTCGGCTCTGTTGCCGTCTGCGCGGGCGCGGTCTGCACGGCTGTTTCGACCGCCGTCTGCTCTGTCTGCTCTGCCGTGGGAGCGGGTTGGTCGGCGCTCGTCGGGAGCGCGATTTCCTTTCCGCAATATGGGCAGATTTTGAAATCCTCTTGAATTTCTTTTCCGCATTTTACACAAAAAATCATACTATCACCTCAATATCTCTTTCCACTGCCGCCGCAGGTCTTGCATTTCCCGCCCGTGCAGTATTTGCATTGCCGACTGCCGTGGCACGCCGTGCAGTCTACCCAATCTCTTCCTCCCGTGCCGTAAGTCGCGACCGACTTTCCGCCCGTTCCGTGACAGCTTTGGCAGATGTTCGAGCCGTGGCAGATATTACACAAGCCCGTGCCGTTGCACCCAAAGCAGATGTTAACTCCTCCGCCGACGGACGGCGCGGGGGGCGGGTCGTTGTTGGTCGTGTCGCCCGTGCCCGTGTTGCCTGTGTTGCCTGTGTTGCCCGTGTTACCTGTGTTGCCTGTGGTTTCCGTAGTGTAACCGTTGCCGTCGCAGTATTTGCACGCGCCGTTTCCTCGGCAGGCTTGGCATTTGCCCTCGCCCGAACAGTTCGCGCACGGAATGACCGCTGCCGCGCTGATGTACATACCCGACCCGCTGCACACGTTGCAAAGCCCGTTTCCGTCGCAATGCGTACAAACTCCGCTGCCGTTACAGATAACGCAGGTTTTCTTTGTGACTTCGGGTTCCTGCGGAGCGGGTTCGGGTTCGGCAGGCTCTTGCGGAACGGGTTCGGGAGCAGGCTCTTGGGTTGAACTTGACAAACTCGGCTTGCTTGAACTTGGCGAACTCGCCACGGCGGACGAATTGTTCCCCCAAACTTTGCCTATGTCTGCCGCGCTCTGACCGCTCTCTGTCTTTGAGGGCGTTTCGGCGCAGCCGCTTAAAATCAGCGTTACACTCAAAAATAAACATGCAAGTAATTTTTTCATAACAATACCCCCTTGCAATTTTCTTTGCTTTGAGAATATTATATCACAAACAAATTTATTTTTGGTATGCAAATTTGCATTATTTTTTTCGCTTGAAAAAATCCTTGCCGAGAACCTGCTCAAAGCGCGGTTTTATGCCCGTTTTCTCGTTAATGTGTCCGTAGTTCTGCGCCATATCGTAGCTTGGGAGAGTATTCCCCTCGACGAGAACGGGGCGCGTCGGAGTTATCGCGACGTCCCAGCCGATATACGCCGTTTTCGGATACACAAGCGCGGCTTTTTTGCAAAGCTCGACCGCTTGTCCGAAAAGCGGTATTTCAAAGCCGTCAAAGCGCGTTTTGGTGAACGGGTGTTCGGCGTAATATTCGCCCGTAGCGTCGCAATAGGCGGGCTTGCGGATAACGCCGTCGCCGTCTATCGAAACATACATTCCCCCGCTGCAGATGTTGTCAACGCACGAAGAACCGTTGCTCATTCGTACAAGCGCGTACATAAAATGCGCCTCGCCGTTATATACAAGCGTAACTATGCGGATAGTGTTGACGGACGACGGCGAGAGCGCGTTCATCTTTTCATGCTGAATCAGCTGTTCCTCGATAAGATATTGCTTGTTCTCACAAAGGCGGGCGTACAGCGCGTTATAGTCCGTGCTTTCGGAAATTTCCTCGCGGGTAATTCCGCTCCCGCCGAAGTCGTTTATATGCTTTGCGAACACCGCGCTTTTTCCCGCGCAGAACGCTTTCAGCGCGTTTTCATCGGCGTTTCTCAAATCGAGAAACTCCCGCCCTATGTATTCTTTGAAACTTTCGTCAAACAGCGCCTTATCGTCAAAATACTTGAAATACTCGCGGGAATTCAGCGCGTGCGATATTGCGGAGTTGTCGTTCATCGTCATAAACGTCTGTCGGTTTTTCCCCTTTATCTTCGCGAAACCGAACACATGATAGTCCATATACCCTACGCCGTAGCGGAATATGCACCAAATCATATCAAAGAACATCGGAAACCGCGCCGCGCCCGTTTCCTTATGTATCAGGTTCATCTGCTTGAACATTCGCTTGAAACTCCCGCCGAACAGCCGACGGAAAAATATCTTTATCTTGTCCATTTTTACACCTCGTTACTTTCGGTTGACTGCCTCAAGCCTGTATATCGGCTGTCCCATTTCGGAAAAACGCTTTTCATACTCCGTGACTATATTCCCGTCAAACCCGCTGTTGTGCAGGTCAAGCGAGATATTCTTTAAGGGAAATCCGCACGTTGAAAACTGCTCTATCGAAAACTCGAAAAAGTGCATATTATCCGTCTTTTGGTGTATCTCCGCTCCGTCTTTCAATACGCGTTTGTATATCTCCAGAAAGCGCGGGTGCGTTAAGCGGTGGTTCGCGTACTGCTTTTTCGGGAACGGACAGCTAAAATTTAAAAACAATCTGTCAATCGTGCTTTCGCGGAACATATGGTCTAAATACTCCGCTTGTCCTAAGCAAAAGCGCAGGTTCGGAAGATTTAAACGCATTTCCTCCTCCATAGCGGTTACAAGCACGTTCGGGGTTTTTTCGACTGCTATAAGATTGATTTCGGGGTGCGTTTTTGCGAACTCCAGAGCGAACCCGCCCTTTCCGCAGCCTATTTCGAGATACAGCGGGCTGCCGTTTCCAAACGTCTTTTGCGAACTCGCGAAAAACTCCTCCGACAGTGGGTCGTTCGCGTGTTCGTTCTGGCACTGCATATAGAGCATTACCGACCTGCAAGCCTCAAGCCTTGCGTCAAGATTTTTCTTTCTTCTCATTCTCATCGGGCAACAATTCCCTCCTAAAGCTATTTTAACAACTATTTTAACAACTATATCATTATAACATAACAATAGCAATGTGTCAATAACTGCGCGGGCGCGGTTCGTCAAAATCACCGCAAACGGCGTTCCCCAAAACTTAAATTTCGTACACTTTGTATATTTTCCGAAGGAGCGGATTTTTAGTAAATTTTACAATATTTTTTTCGATTTGGGACGTTATTCAACAAAAAATTCCCGATTATTTAATTTATTACAAAATGGTTACAATTCAAATTTGTGCAGATTTCACAAATTCAACAACGGTTTTATGTTTGACATTTACGAAAAAAAGCGTTATAATAACATCAAGCTGAACGGCAACAGAGGGTTTTCCCGTGCCGAACGGCAATTTCTGCAGGGGACAGAAATGCAGTTTGCTTTCATAATAAAGATGAAAGCGGGCTGTTCCGAAAGAAGTTATCGCCCGTATATCCTTTTATTACTCAAAGCGGGCAGGCAGAACAGTTTATTTGTTCGGATAATGACTGACAGGAGGCATTAGACACTTATGAAACCTCAGATAGTAAACGCAAAGATGAACAGAATGTTTTTCCGCAGCAAGGTTGTGAAAATCGCATTGCTGGCGGCGATAGGACTTTCCGTGATTATGATGACGGGTTACAGAGGATTTAAGACGAGCGTTTTCATCACGGACAACGGCGTAACCAAAGAAGTTAAAACGAATGAAAGCGATGTTTATGAAATACTCCGTTCCGAAAACTACGAAGTAGGCGAGGGCGACCGCGTAACTTACACAACGGACAGCAACGACGAGGGACATATTACCATTCACCGCGCGTTCGATGTGACGCTGACGGCGGACGGCGACACAAAGACGCTGACGGTTATCGGCGGTACGGTGGCTGATATTCTTGAAAAGGCGGGCGTAAAACTCTCCGCAGACGACTTGGTTGCTCCCGCGCTCGACGAAAACGTTTCGGCAGGCACGAAAATCGAGGTCACGCGCGTGAGATTTACCGAACGCACATTGACGGAAGAAATTCCTTTTGAAACCAAATACATCGACGACCCGAACGTTATGGCGGGCATTGAGGAGGAACTTACGGCGGGCGAGAACGGCGTCCGCACGATAAAAATAAAAGACACCTATGTGAACAACAAACTCGAAAAGTCCGAGCGCGTTTCGTCAAACGTAACGAAACAGGCGACAGCGCGCGAGGTAAAGCGCGGAACGGCGGTCACATCGGCGTACAGCATACCGCTCGGCGCACCGTATAACTCGTATCTCCCCGATTACGTTGAACTCGAAAACGGTATTCCGAAAAACTATGTGCAAAAGCTCTCGAACCTTAAATCGACAGCGTACAACGCTCCCGAACGCAACGGCGTTCCGATACCTGTCGGAACGGCGAGCGGACGTCCCGCACAGGTCGGCGTGGTCGCGGTAAACCCGAACCAAATCCCCTACGGCAGTGAACTTTACATAGTTTCTCCCGACGGTACTGTTTACGGCTACGCGATTGCCGCGGACACGGGCTTGGGTATGATGGACGGCACGGTTCCGATTGACGTATTTATGGCAAGCGTTGCGGACGCGTGCGGCTGGGGAGTGCATTATGTAGACGTTTATGTGCTGTCGGTAGGCAAGGGCTGATAGTTGATAGAGAATAGTTGTTAGTAGTTAGTTATCCGCACGGCGTTGCCGTGTAGTTGCTAGAGAATAGTTGTTAGTAGTTAGTTAATCCGCACGGCAAAGCCGTGCGGATTTTGAATTAATACGCTCGTTTGTGCGGGGTTTAGTTATTGGGAAATAGTTGTTAGTAATTAGTTGTCCGCACGGCGTTGCCGTGCGGATTTTTGGGTTAATACGCTCGTTTGTGCGGGGTTTAGTTATTGGGAAATAGTTGTTAGTAATTAGTTGTCCGCACGGAAGGCGTTTTTTATTCTTAACAAAAAAGTTACAAAAACGGCATTATTTGGCGGGGTGTTTTCGGTTGTGGGTATTGACAAATCGAAAAAAATGTACTATAATTAATCTTAGCTAATATTTACTCAATTAGCGCGGCAATTTTGAGAAAGGAAACAAATATGATTTGTAGCAAATGCAACAGTGAAATACCTGACGGCGCAAAGTTCTGCACGGTTTGCGGTGCGCCTTGCGGGACGGCGGCTGACGTAAAGCCCGCCGAACCTCCGAAAGAGCCCGAAACCAAAAACTTCTGCGCGAAGTGCGGGCTTGAAATAGCGGCGGGCGCAAAATTCTGCTCTGCCTGCGGCGCTCCCGCAGGAAACGTGCGCGATATTGCCCCCGCGCCCGACAACGGTCAGACGTTCGGAAACGGCGATATGGGAACGGTATCGCTTGAGAAAAAGGCGGACGACCTTGTGTCGGCAATGCCCGCTCCCGCGGCTGAACAGCCTGCGGCGGTGACAATCGGCGCGGTTTCCGCTCCCGCAGATCCCGTACCTGCTCCCGCGAACCCTGTACCTACCCCGACTAACTCCGTACCCACTCCTGCTAACTCCGCACCCTCTTACTCC
Source organism: uncultured Clostridia bacterium (assembly GCA_947628655.1). GTDB lineage: Bacteria > Bacillota > Clostridia > Oscillospirales > Ruminococcaceae > CAG-115. Next base: position 21,318 of record CANRAS010000028.1, read on the forward strand.
GTACCTACACCGACAAATTCCGCTCCCGCTCCGAGTTTTAACAGCGGATATTCGAACGGCTCGGCTATGCCTTCATACTCCGCGCCGACAGCGGGCGCTATGGGCGGTATGGGCGCACCTATGGGCGCTCCGATGAACGGCAACGGTCTTGCGGGCGCGGCGGCTGTCGCTGCTCCTCCTAAGAAAAAGGGCAAGGCGGGCAAGGTGGTGCTTATCATCGCTATCGTGCTTGTAGTGCTGATAGGCGGCGCGGCGGCGTTCTTCTTCACAAACAAGGCAACGGCGCTGTCGATTATCATGGGCAAGCCGAAATACGCGGCGATGGTTGAAAAGGACACGCTGAAAAAGGCGACCGAAAAAATCGACATGGAAGAACTGACCGAACAGATAAACACGATGTCGGAACTTATGTCCTCAATGGGCGGCGAGATGACAAACGTTTATTCATACTACGGAATGTCATATGACAGCACGTCGAAACCGCAGTTCGCTCCGATGATGGTATCCGCTCCTCCGTATTCAAGCTATGACGTCGGGACGATGCTGAAGAGCATTTCCGACGCAATGCAGAGCACCTACGGCGCAAGTTCGCTTTCGGGTTCTGTTACGATAAACGCGGACTTCGACCCGTCTTTGGTTGAACCCGAAGTAACCGAAATTCTCGGCTACATAAACAATCAGCCGATAACCTATGACGTTGCGGCGACGGAAAACCTGCTTGGTACATCGTTCGGTATGACGTTCAACGGCAAGCCCGTTGATATGAAGTACATCATGCTTGATACCGGCGATATGTACATTCAGTTCCCGTTCGTTTCCGACGAGGCTATTATGATAAAAATGCCGTCAGCCGATATGAACAGGAGCGGAGGAAACGACGGCAGTATCGGTCTTGACCTCGACGCTGACGAACTTCAGCGTATGCTTGACGATATAATTAATCTGTACTCCGACGCTATCAAGGAAAGTTCCACGACAATGGAAAAGGGTTCGCTGATTATCGCGGGCAAAACGATAGAGGGCAAGAAAATGGTGTCCGACATTCACGGCGCGGCTCTTGAAAACCTCTGCAACTCGATAATCGACTATGCGGCGAACGACAGCTACCTTATGGGCAAACTCGCGGACTACCTCACGGGCATGGGCGAGCCGATAACCGCTGACGATCTGAAGAACTCTCTGCTTAACGAAAAAATCACCGCAGGCAGTCTGAAAGACACGGATAAACTCGTTATCACGTCTATTCTCACGAACAACGGCGAGGTTCTCGCGAAAAGCTACACATTCGGCGAAGAGAGCGGTTCTTCGGAAATTGCTTACGCGATAAACGATACCGAAGTTGCGGCGGAACTCAAGAGCGACGACAAGACGCTTGCCGAGTTCACCGTTACCGAAACCGACGACAAGAGCGGCAAGGTTGATATGAAAGTTTACACCAATCCCAAAAACGGCGATTTTGTAACGCTTACAGTCGACTACAGCAACGCGGCTACAGAGAAGTTCGGAAACGAAGAAGTTCCGACAGGTACATACTCTGTAAACATTGACATGAGCCAATGCTCCGATGTTATGGACGAAGTTCCCTATGAGGGCTTTAACGGCAAAATGGCGTTTAAATACACCGCAAGCGCAAGCGGAAGTACGGCGCAGCAGGAGGTCGATATTGACGCGGCGGGAATGTTCTCGCTGAACGTCAAAATGGACTTGACGATTTCCGACGATATATCCAAGTTCGTACCGCCGATAAATGTAATTGACCTTACAGACGCGATGACGACAGGCGAGATGGACGAGGCAACGCAGGAAAGGCTGATGAACTATCTGACGACGTTCAGCTCAAAGGTTGTTGACATTGCCGCGGGTACTCCTCTTGAGGATATGATAGAGGATTATATCAACGGTATGACGCCCGAACCCGAACCCGCACCTCAGCCGAGCACTCCTACAAATCCGAGCAATCCCACCAATCCTACTAATCCGAACGAGCCGAACACCGAACCCGACGAGAGCCTTCTTGACAAGCTGTCGGCTTTGGACGACCAAGTTTTTGACGAATACTTTGAACCGTATGACTGGATGGACGAAGTTGGACTGACGACAGGCGCGGAATATGACGCGGTTTGCGATTATCAGGATAAGCTCTATGACCTTAACAATCGTATGATAGATTCGTGGTTTGACGGAAACGTCACGGCGCAGATGTACGAGGACTATCAGAAAGAGTTCAACGCGCTGTTAGCGCAAAAGGACGCGGTTAAGAACGCTTACTACGCGGCGGCGAACAAAACTCCGAGCGCAGGCACGGCTGCTGACCCTACTGCGGGCGGTGTGGCTGCGTAAACTGAATAACTAACATAATCCCTGCCAAATATGGCGGGGGTTTTTGTGCGCAAAATTCGCGGGTTGGTTTTAGAGGTTAGAGAAACGGGGCGTTGATTTATATCGGGGTGTGTGGCTTTGGGCTTGTGGTTCGTAACGTGGCTTTTGGCGCGCGGAATGTCACCGGCATTCCGCGCGCGGAGAGGTTGCTTTAAGGCGACCGTTCCGCGCACTTCGTGCGCTCCACTAGGCGCAAGGGGGACGCCCTCTATCGCAGGGCG
>CANRAS010000029.1 GCA_947628655.1 uncultured Clostridia bacterium
ATAAAAATTTAACAAATCGCTTATAATACAATCATATAACTTTACGCATTCCTTACTGACCGTAAAATTCCGATTTAGCAGAGCAAGTCCAAAACTTCTCCCGTAATACATTATACACCACTTCTATGAAAAAGTCAATATAAGTTTACAATGCAAAGCGGATAGCAAAGGCATTTCCCCGCCGTTCATCAGTTTATAGTGTTGAGTGCCAGCATTATCCGCTACGCGGAAAACGCTGGCATAGTAATAGTTTTCCCCGCCTACGGCGGGGAAATGGTCCGCGCCCTCTCCCGCCGACGGTGGAAGAGGGCGCTAATTACTGTTCACTCAGCACTGTAAACTGTTAACCCCACCGTTAAAATGAATATTATCTAAAATTTTCCACCTCGCCCTTGACAATTTAATTCCCATATGTTATAATTATTGTGTATGGAAATATAGTTCACAATATTCACTAACAAACCAGAGGTGAAAACTGTTGATTATTGTAAATGTCGATAAACTGCGCGAGGGTATGCAGTTGGCGGAGGACGTCTGCACGACTACCGCTAAGGAATACAAGATATTATTCAAAAAGGGCATATTCCTGTCGTCGCATATGATAAATATGCTCAAAGAAAAGGGAATAAAATCCGTACATATCGTAACGGGCGGTATTGATGATTACACTTCGCCAGAAAACACCAAACGAAACGCAAGCGAGGACGCTTTGCGCAACGCGCACATAACGCGCGCCCTGACCGACCTTGACGAGATTTTCGACGCGAGCGAGGAGATAAAGGAACTGTCGCAGTCGGCGGTGCAGAAAGTTGACAACATTGCCGATGATATTATCAATGACATAGCAAACGATACGTCGTTTTTGGGAAATCAGATGATTGCCCTGCAAAACTACGACGATTATACTTATAAACATTGCCTGCGCGTTTCGATGATGGCGTCCGCTGTCAGCTTTGAATTGGGACTTTCCGACGAAGAAACCAAAGAAGTCGTAATCGCGGGGCTTTTGCACGATATAGGAAAATCGAATATCGACCACGATATAATCATAAAGCCGGGGAAACTTACCGATGAAGAATTTGAGGAAATAAAACGTCACCCGCTTATCGGATATAACATTCTGAAAAACAGCGGGGAATATAACGCGAACATAATGTCGGGCGTTCTGTTTCATCAGGAGAAATACGACGGCACGGGCTACCCGTCGGGGCTTGTCGGGAAGAAAATCCCGCTTATCGCGCGGATACTCACGGTATGCGACGTGTTTGACGCACTGACTTCCAACCGCCCGTACCGCAAGCCGTGGTCGGTCGCGGAAACGGAAGAGTATATGTTGGGTGGGTGTGACAGGCACTTCGATTACGAAGTAACGAAAGCGTTCCTGCGGGCGTTCAACCCCTACCCTATCGGCACGGTCGTGCAGTTGTCGGACGGCAGACACGGCGTTGTTATCGACCACAACGAGAACGTACTGCGCCCCGTTGTGCGGCTTATCGGCGGTGCGCACAACAATGAACCCCTCGATTTGATGAACGATTTTCAGTCGCTGACCATTTCGGTTACGGGGTTGTACAATGGTGATGACTTCGGACAGTGAAACAGTTTACAGTCAACGCATTTTCCGCTGCGCGGAAAACGCTGTGCTGAGTGTATAGCATAATGTGCGCCTTGCGGGCGCGGATTAGATTGTCTTTAAATCAATACGCCCCGCCGTAGGCGGTGAAAACACTTGTAAAATAAATTGCCGTTCCCCCGCCGTAGGCGGGGGAACTGTCTTACTATGCACTGTGCACTCTTAACTATAAACTGCTTTACGTCCCGACAAACTCCCGTATCAATGCGTTTTCGGGGACGTACTTCTTTTCAACGCCCGAAAGCGCGCGCAAAAAGCGTTCGATGTCCGCAAAATCGGAGTAGTCCTTGTAGCTTTCGGCGGTCTTTTCAAGTTCGGGCAAAAGCAAGTCGCGGTAAACGCTCGCTTCGTATTCGATAAACGTGTCTATATCGTGATTTGCGCGGTGTTTGTGCGGCATTATGTACAGGTTTTCGCCGCGCTCAACGCTTTTAAAGAAATCGAACGTTTCCCAAAGTTCGCGCCCGCGATAGAGTTTATCCCGCATAAGTCGGCGCATTAGGCGTATTCTCGACGGGTGGAGAATTTCCTCGCCTAAACTGATACGCGTTCTTACGCTGACGTAAACGCGATGTGTGTAATCATCGGAATTGCCCGTGACAAGCGGGTTCAGCGCGTGTATGCCCTCGATGATAACAAGGTCCTCCGCATTGCGTTTCAGCGGCATTCCCGCGGTTCTGTCCTGCTTTGCAAAGTCAAACCCCGGAATTTCTATCTCCTCGCCGTTTTTCAGCTTTTCAAGATGTCCGCGAAAAAGTTCCATATCAAGGCGTTCGGGACTTTCAAAATCAATATTGTCGCCGTGGAGTTCTTTGTCTTTTTTCAGCGGGAGGAAATAATTGTCCATAGAAATGACGTGCGCTCCGCAGCCCATTTCTTTAAGTTCCGCCGCTATTCTCTGCGCGGAAGTCGTCTTTCCCGAACCCGACGGTCCCGACAGCAGAACAACGGGCTTTTCGCGGCGCTGTTCGTAAATCGCTTTCGCGGCGCTGTCAAGCTGTTCAAAATAGACGCGTTCCCCCTCGGCTACAAAGCTCTCGGGAGAATTTGCCGATGTGTTCAGATATTCGACTGATAAACATTTCATAAAGGGAAATCTCCGTAAAACATTTTCTTGAAATCATCGTAATTATCGGAATAAGAAAGCGCCCACCGCGCCCTTGCAAGAGCGTACTCCGTAGTAAAACGGCGCGTTTCGATAATCGGAAAATCCGCGCGCCCCACCGCGTACCGCTCTAAAGCCGTACCATCGTGCAGGCACTGCGTGCCGATTAATATGTAAACGCCCCGATTTGCAAGACTTCTGACGCTTTCCATAAGATAATCGGGTATTCCTCCCGTGCCGTAGCTTTCCAAAATCAGCGCGCGGGTGTTTTCGGGAACGCAAAGCGCCTGCCCGGGCGCTAGTTTCGCCAAAAAAACATCGTCGGACAGCCGTTCATAAAAGCAGGTTTCCCGCATATTTTCAGGGAAAGGATAAGCCAAAGCCGTGTCCACGGATACATTCTTACAGTTTGCGGAAGTAAACGCGTTCTCGTTTTTTGACCACGTTTTAACCGCGTCCCACGGCTCGAAAACGAACCCGCCGAACACGATATAAACGCCGTATCTCCCGCCGTTCGCCGCGAAACGCAAAGCGTCACGAAGATTTTCGTCCGCGTCAGTAAACGGCTCGTCAAGCGGCTGCATACTCCCCGTAAACACGATAGGTTTGCCCGAATTTTGTATAAGGCACGCCACGGACGCGGCGGCATACGCCATAGTGTCCGTGCCGTGGAGTATCACAAACCCGTCAAATTCGTCATAATGCCCGTGAATATACGAGGCTGTCTGTTCCCAATGGCGGGGCGTCATATCCGTGCTGTCAAGGCTGAATAAATCGGCGGTGCAGATGTTAATATCCAAACCCGCGATTTTTACAAGCTGTTCGGCGGAAATCTGCGGGGCAAGCCCGCCCGCCGTCATTTCGCACGCGATAGTGCCGCCCGTACCCAAAACGAGTAACTTGCCCATTCGCCTAAACTACAAAATAATCAATCAGCGCGGCTCTACTATGAACTTCATAGCCGTGCGCTCTTCGCTGTCGATTTCCACGGTAGTAAACGCGGGTATGCAGATAAGGTCAACGCCCGTCAGCGCCATATAACTGCGCGCGATTGCAATAGACTTCACCGCCTGATTTGCCGCGCCCGCGCCGACTGCCTGAACCTCGACTTCGCCGTTTTCACGGATTACCGCCGCGATTGCTCCCGCAACGGATTTGGGTACGCTGTGTGCCGATACTTTTACAACTTCCATTTTTCTTACCTTTTGAACGCCGATGGCGTTCTGCCTTTCTTTATCTGTTAATGTGATTTATTTTGTGAGCCGCAAGCCGAATTTAGGTTTGCCGCTCTTTATTTTTGTGTAATTTTAGAGTGCGAAAACGTTTTGCAAAAGCGTTCGATTGAAACCGCCCTGCCCGTTTCCTCGTCAATCTCAATTGCCGCGCCGCAAACATCGACGTCGCCCACGGCACAATAGTTTTTCTTCGGCGAATAATCGAGAAACCGCTCGATTATAACGCTTTTTTCAACGCCGAGAATACTCTCGCGCGTTCCGCACATTCCGACGTCCGTCAAATACGCCGTGCCGTTTATTATCTGTTCATCAGCCGTCTGGACGTGCGTATGTGTTCCCAGCACCGCGCTTACCCGCCCGCTCAGGAAAAATCCCATCGCGCGCTTTTCGCTTGTCGCCTCGGCGTGAAAATCAACTATGATTATTTTGGAACTAAGCCCCGCGATAATTCTCTCCGCGCATTTAAACGGATTGTTTACGGGCTGCATATATGTTGTGCCGATAAGGTTCACTACTGCCGCGGAGTAACCTCCCAAATCCACCTCGCATACGCCTTTTCCCGCTATTCTCTCGCCGAAATTGTGCGGTCTTAGCAAATTGCCGCGTTTCTTATATTCCTCCATAACGGAACGCCGTCTGAACGCGTGGTTGCCCGTTGTGATAACGTCCGCGCCCGCGCCGAAAATCAAGTCGGCGCTCTTGGGGTCGATACCCTTTCCGTCCGCGCTGTTTTCGCCGTTTACTATCGCTAAATCCGCGCCGTATTCCCGCTTTATCTGCGGGAGCAATTCGCACAGCGCGTCACAGCCCGGCTTTCCCACAACGTCGCCTATAAATACTGCTTTCATCAGCGGAATATCACCTGATCGCGCCCCGGTCCGACGCCCAATATGGTTATCGGACAACCGCAGAGTTCCTCAAGGCGGGAGATGTACGCCCTGCACTTTTCGGGCAGTTCGTCAAACGTCCTGCACTTTGAAAGGTCGCCGTCATAGCCCTCTATTTCCTCGTAAATCGGGGAGCAGTCCGCGAGTTCTTCGAGCGTCACGGGGAAATCTTTCAGCACCGTGCCGTCCGATTTGCGGTAGGCGGTGCAGACTTTCAGATTGCCAATTCCCGCCAGCGTATCAAACTTGTTTATCGCGATAGCCGTAAGCCCGTTTACGCGCACGGCGTGGCGCATTATAACCGCGTCAAACCAACCCGTGCGGCGCGGTCTGCCCGTCGTCGTGCCGAACTCTCCTCCGCGCTCGCGGATAGTATTGCCGAGTTCGTCATTCAGTTCCGTAGGAAACGGACCGTTTCCGACGCGCGTTGTGTAACTCTTTCCAACGCCGATAACCTCGTCTATCATCTTAGGACCTATGCCCGTTCCGACGCACGCACCGCCCGCTATCGGGTGACTTGACGTAACAAACGGGTATGTTCCGAAGTCTATGTCAAGCAGAGTTGCCTGCGCACCCTCAAACAGAACGTTCTTTCCGCTGTTGTACATATCAAACGTGATAACGGAGCCGTCCGCGACGTATTTCGCGAGAGCCTCGCCGTAGGTCTTGTATTCCTCGTAAATTGCGTCCAGATCCATCGGTTTTCCGCCGTAGACCTTTTCAATCACGAGGTTTTTAAGTACCCCCGTGTTCTTTACGAGTTTTTTCAGACATTCGGGGTGCGTTAAGTCGTACATTCGTATTCCTATACGCTCGTCCTTGTCTGTATAGCACGGACCTATCCCGCGCCCTGTCGTGCCTACATTTACGCCCGTCTGACGCGCCTTGAACTCCTCTTGAAGTCTGTCGAGTTCCCTATGCCACGGCATTATAATATCCGCGCGCGCGTCAATCCGCAAATTATCGCAGGTAACGCCGCGCCCCCGCATTGCCGCTATTTCCTCCAGCAGAACCGCGGGGTCTACGACCACGCCGCTCCCGATAAGGCAAATTGTTTCGGGATATAGTATCCCCGACGGCAAAAGGTGGAGTTTATACACCTCGTTTTCGTGAACGACGGTATGTCCCGCGTTGTTTCCTCCGCTTGAACGCACCACAAGGTCGGCTTTCGCCGCCATAATGTCTATGATTTTTCCCTTGCCCTCGTCGCCCCATTGTGTGCCGACTATAACACTAGATGACATAACTATTCCTCGTTTCAAAATTGAAATTTATTTTATAAATTTACTTGATAACTCTCCCGCCCTTGCCGTTTTTCGCGGCTTGAACGCTCGCTTTTCGTTCGGCGCGGAGGTCTATCGGTTCTTCAACTCCGCCCATATCCTCGAACACCGCGTCCTCGTCGTCCAACTCCCAATCGGGGATTTCGGGATTTATCTCGCCGATTTTGTCATAATACGGCTCGATAATCATTCGCTGAATTGTCGGATAGCAGGTATTCACCGAAACGAACACCATCCACGCCCCCGGAATAAACGGCAATAAGAACACAAGATAAAATCCGAAGAAATAAAACAGCGAAACAAATCCCACAAACAGCGCCAGCGTCAGTATTTCGGGGAGTACGTTCACGAAAACCAAAATCAGCGAGTTCTTGACAATATCGCGCAGTTTCATATCAAGCGCGACTATCTGCGGGTAGATGTAGAAGTTCATCATCACGAACACCGCGAGCACGGACAGCGACAGCACATACAGCCAATTGAACTTCACGTCCATAACCTGATCGCGGAGCATTTGAAAGAACGTGATGATAACGACCGCCGCAACGCCCAAATCGACAATTCCGACCGCCACGGATTTCTTGAAATTCTTCTTAAATTCTTTAAGAAAATCGTGCCACACGAACTGCGGGCGTTCGAGGTAGATATTCCTTATCATAGCGGTGAGCGCCGCCGTCGCGGGTCCGAACGTCACGACAGGCAGGCAGAACAGCACATATATAAGGTTCAGCAAGAACAGCGTCCAGAATTTGTTGAAGAAAAGTTCCCAAAATCTGAAAAACGGATTTTTCTTCGGCTTTTTCTTCGCAACGCCGCTGCCCGCAACGTTATTGTTATAAAACAGTCCCATTTACTACACTTCTCCAAATCTCAAGAAACCCTAAAACAGCGTTGGTCTGAAGATAACGCCCAACACCAAAAGCACCGCCATAATAAGCGCGACAACGCGCAGTACGCGCATAAGTTTCGCGCGTTTTTTCTCGTCCATAACAAATCGCTCCTAAAATTACGCCTACCTAATCTATTATACTACAAAAAATTCCGTCTGTCAAGTACCCGATTTTCTTTAAAAAGATTTCGCGCCCTCGCCGCAAACGGCGGTGATTTTGCCGTTCTGCTCGAATGCCGCGGTAAAGCCCGTTTTATCGTCATAAACTGAAACGGTCTGCGGTGTAACGCCGTTTTCAAAGACCGCGTACTCCGACACGACGGACACGCCGTCAAAATAGCTGAACGCCGCGCCGCTTTTCGCGCCTATCATCAAAACCGCGCCCAAATCTCCGAATTTCACGGTGGAAAGCTGTTCGGCAGGCAACTCCTTTGTGAACTTCGCGAGTTCGCGAACCTCGCCGTTTTCACGTTCATAGCGCGTTATCGTGAACGCATTGCCGTCGGCGGAAAACGTCAGCGCGGAATTGCCTATGCAAACGCCCTCGGCGTTTTGAAGTACAAGCGTTTTCGGCGCGGACGTATCGGAGCAGTCCGCGCGGAGGATTACCCCGTCCTCGCCGTCCACGGTCAAAACGCTGCCGTCAAACCACACGCCCGCTATTTTCGCGGAAATACCCGTGATGTTTGACGCGGGTTTCATATCCTTGTCAAGGATTTTCACATCGGAATTTCCCTCGGAATTTTCCGCGCCGACAAGCGCACAGCCGTTTTCAAAGAACGCCGCGCGGCTGAAAACCTCGGTACTCTGCGAGAGGATTTCGCCTTTCTCGTCGCCCTCGCCGTCCCCGCCGTCCTGCACCGTCAAGAGCAGTCCGACATCACCGTTCATAGCGAACCGCCCGTCCGCAGAAACTGCAACGGGGTCGCCTATGACTGCGCACGCCGAAAGCGTTTGCCCGTTTTCGGCGGAATATCCTGCGCTTACTCCATAGGAATAACCGTCCGTGTCGCTTATCACGACATTCGCGGCGGTGATCGGCGCTTTCTCTATGCCGATTTTCGGAAGATACACGTCCTCGTCATTCACAGTAAAATTATGTGTGAAATTCGGCGTATATACCGTTCCCAAACGGATTTCGCCGTCCTTGCTTTCAAAGTCCGTCAGAACGCCGTCTTGGCAAACCGTATACTGCGCCTTGCCGTCCTTTAACTTCGTATAGCCCGACACTTCCCCGCTGAATACGGCGTAAAGTTCGCCGTTTTCGTCAAACGCCGCGACAAACCGTGCGTTTTCGGGCGGGAGAACATCTTCAAGCGCGGTTACCTCGCCGTTTTTGACAACGCTCACGGAAATGCTTTCCCGCGTTATAAGCAAACGGCTGTCGTCCTGCGAGAAGTAACCTATCCTGTCGCCGTCCGCACTTCCAATCAGCAAATCGCCGAACACCCCGCCCGCTGACGAACCTATACCGTAAACCTCCTCGCCGCCCGCCTGCCCTGCGGTGTACTCCTCGTATATCTTAGCGAAAATCTCCGTATTGTCCTCGGCGTAGTCTAACTTTTTCGCTTTGCCTAAAGTGAAACCGCCCATAAAAATTCCCGCGCCGATAAGCGCCGCCGCGCCGACCGCCCCGCCGATTATCGCGCCTTTGTGGTAAACGCGGCTGTCGCCGTCAACATCGTCATCATCGTCATCGTTATCATCGTCATAATCGGGTTCTTCCCCGTCAAACTCCTCGTCCTCGTGAAATTCGCCGTCATTATTAAAATCGCGTTCCGCGCCGTCAGCATCGGGTTCTTCATCGTCAACGTCCTTGTAAACCTCGTCGAAAATACGGCTTTCCCCATCGCGCCCGCCGATACGCTCTTTAAGCGCGTCGCCGTCTATGTCGATTATCGCGGACTGTCCAATATCGTCCCCCGCGTCCGCAGGCGATACCTGTTTCCCGCTCTTTATCCTGTCGAACGTGTCCGTAAACGAAAGTTCCCCGCCGTCCGAATTGTCATTCCGGTCTTCCCTCACTTCGGCAACGTCCTCGTCCTGCTCGGAAATTTCCTGCTCGGCAACTTCTTGTTCGTCCTGTTCATCAACTTCCTGTTCGTCCTGCCCGGCAACTTCCTGTTCATCCTGCTCGTCAACTTCCCGTTCGTCCTGCCCGTCAACTTCCTGCTCGTTCTCGTTCGGCGCAAGAGTGCCGTTGCGCAGTTCCTCGCTTATCCTGTCAAGCACCGCCGTAAACGACATTTCGCTCATTTCCTCGTCAATGTCAAGCCCGTCCTCATCTTCGGGTTCGTCCTCGGAAAAATCGGCGTTTTCGCTGTCTTCTTCAATCCCGCTTTTTGCGGGAATTTCGTCTTGTTCCTCGTTTTGCGCGCTCTCACGCTCCATTTCGCGCGAGATTTTCTCCGTTTTCTCCAGACGCAGTGTAAGCGTTCGCTCCCAGACTTGACGCGCCGTAAGCAGCATTCTCTTGTAATCGTCGCTTGTAAGTTCCGAATTTTCGAGCGTAAGTATAAGTCCCTGCAAATTCATCGCGGGGTTGCGCTTGATTTTCAGTATAACGCTTTCGGGCGCGCCGCACCCCTCCAGCAAATTCAAAAAGTCCGCGCTCCCTATGCCCAATGCGCGCAGGCGCATCAAAAACGCGAACGCGTCAGTTTTCGGCGGCTCTGCGTCCTCGTCGATAAGCTGGTTTATCACATTCTGCGGCACGACCTCTTCGGGAACGACCTTTTCGCGTATCGCACGGCGCATTTCTTCTATTTCCATTACATTCACCCCAAATTAAATTTTAATATGCCTGCAAAATTTCTTGTAAAACTATTCTTCAAGTATCTTCAAAGCGTTTGACAGCCGTTTCTTCACACCGCCCTTTGTAAGCCCGACATACGTTGAAATAACATAAGCGTCCAGATGCGCCGCGACATACAGCACCGCGCAGAGCCTGTCGAGGTGGTCGAGTTTAAAAAACTCCCTCTTGACATTCGAACAGCCGTCGGGCAAGGTTCGGTCGCTGCCGTAATCTTTAAAGCAAGTCTTAATGCGCGAACACAGCGTTCTCATCATAAACAGTTCGAACGCCTCTTCCGTGCGCAGTCTGCCTATCGAATTGAACCCGTCCCGTGCCGCTCCGATAACCGCGTCTATAGCGTCCTCCTCCGTTTTCAGCGAGTAAAACGCCGTGTAATACATCTCACGGTACAGCATTTCATACAGTTTTGAAAACGACTTCGCGTCGCCGTCCGCGGCGCGGGTACTAAGGCTTTTGTAATATTCTTTGTCCATATAGTTAGCGACCCCCTTTTAGTTTTCAGAGATTAGTAGTTAGTAGTTAGTTTGAGGTTTTCGTTAGTCCTCCTTCTCAACGACCTTGATCCCCAATTCCGCAAGCTGTTCTTCCGAAACGGCGGACGGCGCTTCGCTCATAAGTTCGGACGCGTTCTGCACTTTCGGGAACGCTATCACATCGCGCAGGCTGTCAGAGCCGCACATCAGCATAGCAAGCCTGTCAAGCCCAATTCCCGCGCCGCCGTGCGGGGGCGCGGCGTATTTGTAAGCGTCCACGAGAAAACCGAATTTCGCGGCTATTTCCTCGTCGGACATACCTAACATTTCAAACATATGCTGTTGGAGAGCGGGGTCGTTTATTCTCATAGAACCCGAAAGCAGTTCAACGCCGTTGAGTACGAGGTCATAGCACTTTGCGCGGACTTTTTCCTTGTCCGTGTCAAGCAAAGCGATATGCTCGTCAAGCGGCATTGTGAACGGGTGGTGCATTGCGACCCATTCGCCGTGTTCATCGTCGAATTCAAAGAACGGAAACTCGGTTATCCACAAGAAATTCCAGCCGTCGGGGATTATTTCAAGCTGTTTTCCGACTTTTAAACGTACAGCGCCCAGCGTCGGGAGCGTCACCTTGTCTTTGTCCGCGCAAATCAGCACGACGTCGCCTTTCTTCGCGCCGACAGCGTTCAATATAGCGTCAAGTTCGCCGTCTTTTAAGAACTTCGCAAACGAGCAGTTCGGCGCGTCCTCTACCCAACGTATATAAGCCAGACCCTTTGCGCCTATTCCCTTTGAATATTCGACAAGTTTATCAATCTCCTTTCTTGTAAGAACCGTCGCGGCGTTTTCCGCTACAACAGCGCGTACAGAACCGCCGTTTTCAAGTGCGCTCTTAAACACGGCAAAATCGGTATCTTTAACAACATCGGAGATATTTTGAATTTCCATTCCAAATCGGGTATCGGGCTTGTCCGAACCGTAACGCGCCATTGCCTCGTCATAAGTAAGGCGCGGCAGAGGCGTTTTTATGTCAACATCGAGGATTTCCTTATAAAGCCGTTTTACAAAGCCCTCTAAGCACTCCAGAATATCATCTACGTCCACAAACGACATTTCAAGGTCTATCTGCGTAAATTCGGGCTGTCTGTCGGCGCGGAGGTCCTCGTCGCGGAAACACCTTGCTAACTGAATATATCTGTCAAAGCCCGAAATCATCAGCAGTTGCTTATACATCTGCGGCGACTGCGGCAAGGCGTAAAACTTCCCGTTGTGTATTCTTGACGGCACAAGATAATCGCGCGCGCCCTCAGGTGTGGACTTCATCATCATTGGGGTTTCTATTTCAAGAAATCCGTTTTCATAGAAATACTCCCGCGCGACCCGCGCGATATTGTGGCGCATTATCAGATTTCTTTGGAGCGGTTCGCGGCGCAGGTCGAGATAGCGATATTTCAGGCGCAGTTCCTCGTTCGTCTTGCTGTCGGCTACGATTTCAAACGGCGGCGTCTGCGCCTTTGAGAGAATGCGCAGTTCCTCTGCGACGATTTCCAGCCCGCCTGTTTTCATATCGGCGTTTACGCTTTCACGCGCGCGAACCTTACCGCTGACGGCAAGCACGTCCTCGCCCCTTACGGTCTTTGCCTTTTCAAACACGGATTTTTCGGTTTTATCGTCAAAGACAAGCTGAACTAAGCCGCTCCTGTCGCGCAGGTCGATAAAGACGATACCGCCCTTATCGCGGACTTTAGCCGTCCAACCGCAGACCGACACGTCTGTCATATCCAAAGTAACATCACCGCAATAGCAGGTTCTTTTAAATCCTTTTAACGTATCCATTGAAATACCTCGTTTGTCAAGAGAAATTAGATTTTAGGGACAGGGGCAGCTCGGACAGAATACGCCGTTTAAAGCCTCCTGCACACAATTCCGATTATATTATAACATTATTTTCCGCATTTTTCAATAGGAAATGAAAAAAAATGACATATGGACGAAAAAGAAAACGGCGCTCCGTTTCGGAGCGCCGTTCATTCTGCGTTATTTCTTCGCAGGGAGTTCAGAGCAGAACTCGACTTTTTCGCCGTTTAGTATCATATTTGTAGTGCGAACCGCGCACATCTTCCCGCACATCGAGCAGGTGTGTCTGTCGGACGGCGGCGTACTCTCAAAATACGCGCGGGCTTTTTCGCTGTCAACGGCGATTTCAAACATCTTCTCCCAATCGACCTCGTGACGCGCCGCCGCCATCGCGTTGTCCGCGTCACGCGCGTGGGGAACGCCCTTTGCGATGTCCGCGGCGTGCGCGGCAATTCTGCTTGCGATGATTCCCTCTTTTACGTCGTCAAGGTCGGGCAGGCGCAAATGTTCGGCGGGAGTGACATAGCAAAGGAAATCCGCTCCGCTCGCGGCGGCGATCGCCCCGCCTATCGCCGACGTTATGTGGTCATAGCCGGGGAAAATATCGCTGACCAGCGGACCTAAAACGTAAAACGGCGCGTTGTGGCAAATCCGTTTTTGAAGTTTCATATTCGCGGCGATTTCATTCATCGCCATATGCCCCGGACCCTCGACCATAACTTGAACGTCCCTTTCCCATGCGCGTTCCGTAAGGTATCCGAGTTCAATAAGTTCCGCTATCTGACCCGCGTCGGTAGCGTCGTCAATACACCCCGGGCGCAGAGCGTCGCCTAAACTTATTGTCACGTCATATTCGCGGAGAATATCCAGCACCTCGTCATAATGTTCAAAGAACGGGTTTTCGTTGCCTGTCATCATCATCCACGCGAACAGCAGAGAGCCGCCGCGCGATACGATATTCATTTTGCGCTTGTCGCGCATAAACGCCTCTACTGCGCGGCGGTTTATCCCCGCGTGTATCGTCATAAAATCTACGCCCTCTTCGGCGTGAGCGCGGACTACTTTCAAAAAATCCTCCGCCGTTATTTCAAGCAAATCCTTTTCAAGATAGCCTATAGCGTCATACATCGGAACAGTTCCTATCATAGCGGGGGATTTTTCAACGAGTTTTTTGCGGAAAGTATTGGTCTTTCCGTAGTTGCTCAAATCCATAATCGCCTCCGCGCCGAATTTCAGCGCCATATCCACTTTTTGCATTTCCACGTCATAGTTGTTGCAGTCGCCCGAAATGCCAAGGTTTACGTTGATTTTCGTGCGCATTTTCGCGCCTATCCCCTCAGGGGAAATCGAATGATGATTTTTGTTGCACGGTATACAAACTTCGCCTTTAGCGACAAGCGCCATAAGTTCGGCGGGGTCGATGTATTCTTTCTTAGCGACAACTTCCATTTCGGGAGTAACTATCCCCTTTTTCGCCGCCTCCATTTGTGTACTGTAATTTTTCATATAAAAACCGTCCTTTCTAATTTCCTTGTATATTAAACTTATATAAATGGTCAAGAGGTCCGTTTCCCTTGCCGATATTAAGTCCCGCTCTGATTGCGCCCGTGATGTATTCTTTGGCAAGTTTCACCGCCGTTAATAAATCACGTCCGAGAGCAAGGTTCGCGGCAATTGCGCTTGACAGCGTACATCCCGTGCCGTGAGTATTCGGATTGTCGATACGTTCGGCGGGCAATATTACGCACTCTCCGCTTGCACTCAAAAACAAATCATCGGCGTTATCCGCGCTGTGACCGCCCTTGCAAAGAACCGCACAGCCGTATTTTTCACGGATAATCCGCGCGGCGCGTTCCATATCGCGGGGCGTTTTTATCGAAATTTCAGCGATACGTTCCGCCTCGCCGATATTCGGCGTGATAATCTCCGCTAGTGGGAAGATATTCTCGCACAATGCGGAAAACGCGCTTTGCGGGCTTAGTTCCGCTCCCGTTGACGCGATTGCCACCGTATCGGCGACAATGTGCCGTGCGCCGTAGAATTTCAGCCGTTCGGCAATAATCCGCGCTTGCTCCGCGCTTGCTGTCATACCGATTTTCACCGCGTCGGGGAAAATATCCGTGAAAACCGCGTCCAACTGCTGTGTGAGCAGGCGCGGCGGCACGGGTTCAACCGCCGTGACTGCCAAAGTATTCTGCGCCGTCAGGGCGCTTACCGCCGCCATTGCGTAAACGCCGTGAGCGCAAAACGTCTTTATGTCGGCTTGTATTCCCGCGCCGCCCGACGGGTCGCTCCCCGCTATTGTGAGTGCCGTTTTCATAAGCGACTTTCCCCTTTCAGCGAGGATTTTAACGCGGATTTCAAAGTTTCGACAGCGGTCTGAACGTCGTCTGCGCCAAAGATTGCCGAAACGACCGCTATCCCCGCGTGACCGCACCCCGCTAGTTCGCGAAGATTTTCCGCAGTAATACCGCCGATTGCGACGGCGGGAATTGTAACGGCGGAGCAAATCGCCCTCAGTTCTGCGGGAGTTATTCTTATAGCGTCCGTTTTCGTAGGCGACGGGAAAACCGCGCCGACTCCCAAGTAATCCGCGCCCGCCGCCTGCGCGTCAAGCGCTTGCTTTACGGTTTTCGCGGTAGCGCCGATAACGAACCCCGCGCCCGCCGCTTTGCGAACTTCGGCTATGGGCGCGTCCTCCCTGCCTAGGTGAACGCCGTCCGCGCCCGCCTCCAGAGCGGCGCGGTAATCATCGTTTACAATTAAA
This sequence comes from uncultured Clostridia bacterium, assembly GCA_947628655.1. Taxonomy (GTDB): domain Bacteria; phylum Bacillota; class Clostridia; order Oscillospirales; family Ruminococcaceae; genus CAG-115. The sequence continues at coordinate 14,945 of CANRAS010000029.1, forward strand.
GGCACGCCGTATTTTGCGCAGAGTTCTTTCATCTGCCGTGCGGTTTTTACAAGTTCCTCGTGCGGTGTTCGCTTTTCGCGGAGCTGAACGCACGTTACTCCGCCTTTTATTGCGCTTTCGACAAGCGAAACAAGCGCCCGCCCTCTAAGGTTCGCGCTGTCCGTAACGGCATAGAGCGCGAGTTTGGATTTGTCAAACATTCGCTTTCTCCTTTAAAATTGTGAGAGATATTCGCGCGGGTCGGCGCACGTCATAAGCGCGCTCATAACGCATACTCCCTTTGCCCCTCCTGCGGTGACGGTCGGCGCGTTTTCGGGAGTTATCCCGCCTATTGCATATACGGGAATGTTCACCGCTTTGCACACCTCGCGCAGAAAGTCAACTCCGCGCGGGGGCAAGTCCTTTTTACAATCCGTTTGGAATATATGCCCCGCGATTATCCGCGCCGCGCCGAGTTCCTCCGCCTGCCGCGCCTCTTCGGGCGAATGACACGATACGCCGATTGAACGAAAGCGGGATTTGTCCGCAGGAGAGAGCGTTTTCATAACGGAAAACGGCAGGTGAATATGCTCCGCGCCGAGCCTTACGGCGGTGTTTACAAACGTGTGCGCGACAAACATAACGCCGTATTCCCCGCAAATTCTCTTTACCTCCGTGCCTAATGTGAAATATTCGTCCTCCGATAAATCCTTTTCGCGCAAAATCAAGGCTTTAGGACGGCACTTCGCGATTTTTTCGATACGGGTCAGAAAATCCTCTTCGCAGAGTTTTCTGTTCGTCACACAAATTACTTCGCACATATCAGACATACAGATAATCATTAAGCACGGGCTGAAGTCCCTCGCTTTGCATATCCTTGTACATCTTATCAAGACTTCGGCTGTCGTCGATTTCAAACTGCTCGTCGCCCTGCGCCGCGCCGTTCTCCTTTCCCGTGTACTTGCTTTCGTGGTCGCCGATACCCGTTGATACTCCCGCGGAAATTTTCGTTGCGCAAATCTTTACGATCCCGTTTCTGAAATCCGCGCTTTCTCTTGAAGAAACGGTAATTCCGCAAAACGGCATAAATATCCTGTACGCGCAAAGCACTTGACAAAGTTCCTTTTCGTGAACGTCTTGAGGATTTATCTTGTCATTGTTGATTATCGGGCGCAATCTCGGACACGACAGCGAAATCTCGGCGTGGGGATATTTCCTTTGAAGAAAATACATATGAAGTGCGGAGGCTAACGCGTCCTTTCTGAAATCCGAAAGCCCCAACAGCGCAGAACCCGCAACTCCCCGCATACCGCCCATTAACGCGCGTTCCTGCGCGTCAAATCTGTAGGGTATCACTCGCTTGTGTCCCATAAGATGTAACTGTTCATAACGCACGGGGTCGTAGGTTTCCTGAAAAACGGTGACATAATCCGCGCCGCATTCGTGAAGATAGCGGTAATCTTCGGTGTTCACGGGGTAAATTTCAAGACCTACCATACGGAAATACTTCCGCGCGAGTTTGCAAGCCTCGCCGATGTATTCGATACTGCTCATACTTCGGCTTTCGCCCGTGAGAATTAGTATCTCCTCCATTCCGCTGTCGGCTATTACTTTCATCTCGCGTTCTATCTGTTCGGCGTTCAGCTTGCTTCTGCGAATATCGTTATAGCAGTTGAAACCGCAGTAAACGCAGTAATTCTCGCAGTAATTCGCGATATAAAGCGGGGTAAACAGGTAAACCGTGTTGCCGAAATGCTGTCCCGTCAGCACTCTTGCGCGCGCCGCCATTTTTTCGAGAAACGGCACGGCGGCAGGAGATAACAGCGCCTTAAAATCTTCTATCGTGCAGTTATCGCGCTCTATCGCTTTTTGCACATCGCGCGGGGTGTATTTTGAAAAATCCGCGCTTTCGACTTCACTAAATACCTTTTCGCGAATGTCGGAGTTTATCACTTCCATACCGTCCATATACTTCATACAATCAGTACGCGCAGACGGGTCGTTTTCAAGACGGTGCTTTTTTTCGAGGGCTGAGGGCGATAACTTTTCGGAATCTACAAAAAAATTGTTCTCCATAAACGTCACCCCTTATCTAATCGCGCAAAAATCCCGTCAGCGTATCGGACGGCGCGCCGCCGCGCATTAACACTCGTCCTAGTCCCGCAAGGTACGCTTTTCTGCCCGCCTCAACAGCCTTGCGGAACGCCTGCGCCATTGCGGCAAGGTCGCCCGCCGTGGCAAGCGCGGTGTTTGACATAACCGCCGCCGCGCCCATTTCCATAGCCTCGCAAGCCTGCGACGGTCTGCCTATTCCCGCGTCAACGATAACAGGAAGTTCTATTTCATCAATAAGTATCTGTATAAAATCCTTAGTAGCAAGCCCCTTGTTTGAGCCGATAGGCGACGCGAGCGGCATAATCGACGCCGCGCCCGCATTCACGAGGTCGCGCGCCGTGTTCAAATCGGGGTACATATACGGCATAACGACAAAGCCCTCTTTTGCGAGTATCTCCGTTGCGCGGACGGTTTCCTGATTATCGGGCAGGAGGTATTTCGAGTCGCGCATTATCTCGATTTTGACAAAATCACCGCAGCCGAGTTCCCGCGCCAGACGCGCTATTCTTACCGCCTCGTCGGCGTTTCTCGCGCCCGATGTGTTCGGAAGTAACGTAACGCCTTTTGGGATATAGTCCAAAATATTCTCGTTTTCCTTTGAATTTGTCCTGCGAACGGCAAGAGTGATTATCTCCGCGCCCGCGTGTTTTACGGCGGCGTCGATAAGTTTCATCGAGTATTTCCCCGAACCTAAAATAAATCTTGAATTAAATTCGTGACCGCCTAAAATAAGTTTATCGTCCATTTTATTCTCCTTGAAGTGTGTATAATTTTTCGGCAATTCCGCGCGCCCGTTTTACTGACTTTCGGCAATGATTTGCAAAACCGCAAGCGCCTGATGTGCCGCGCAGAGCATTACCCTTGCGGAAAAGAGAGAGTTGCCATCTACGTCGCTTTTCCCGTCACCGCACAAGTAAAGGCGCTTTGAAATTTTCCGCGTGGTTATCTCGTTTGCGAAACCCAGCCCCGCCATTCCCGACGCGGCGACAACGACGCTGTTCGGCAGGCTTTCAAGAGCGCAGTTCACGAGCATTGCTTTCTGCTCCGCCTTGTCGAACGCCTCGCAGATGATTGGCGCGTCGCTCAGCAGCTGCGGGATATTCTCACGGCATAAGCGAACGTTCACCGCTGTTACTTTGCAATACGGCGCGATTTCGGCGATAATTTCTCGCAAAGCGTCCGTTTTCGGCAATCCCAAGTGGCGCACGGCGTACTGCTGGCGGTTGAGGTTCGTTAAATCCACTTTGTCAAAGTCAAATAGGTGAAGTTCGCCGATCCCCGCCCTTGCGAGCGCTATTGCAATGTTAGAACCAAGTCCGCCCAGACCGCACACCGCGACCCTCGCCGACGCAAATTTCCTTTGTAATTCCGCGCCGTGGCGTTCCTCCAAAGCCGAATACATTTCGTCATAAGTCGGGACTTTCAAGAAATCAGCCTCCCCCGACAAAGCGGACGATTTCAAGCACATCGCCGTCCTTTGCGACAACTTCGCCGTACCGCGCTTTCGGAACGATTTCCTCGTTCAGCTCCACGGCAATTCTGTCGGTGCTGTTGCCCGTAAGCTCCGCTATTTCGGCTATCGTTTTGCCGTCGTAATCGAAAAGTTCTCCGTTTACCTTTACCACGAAATCACCTCCAAATAAAAAACAGGCTGCGCGCAAGCAGCCTACACAATATCACTAAAAGGCTCCCTACGTTGGAATTACCCAAATCAGGTCAAAGGGTCGGCGCTTAAAGCGCCCTCTCAGCCTATCCGATAAGCTCCCCTGCTTAATAGTATAGCACGTTATTTAGGAAATGTCAAGAGGTGTTTTCGCGCGGATTTTTGCATATTCTTAAAATAGCTATTGAAATTTATATAAATATGTGCTATAATATAGAGTGGAGAAAAGTATTCTCTAATAACTAAAAGAGGGTCTAAATCGTGATACGCAGGATATTTCAAAGCGTTTGTGCTGTTTTGACTGTTTGTTTAATAATAAACGCGTCGGCTCTTAGGGGCGTTTGCGCGGCGGAGCCTGCGGTGGAATTTACCGCCGAAGAACAGGAATTTATATCGTCGCACAAAACCCTAAAGGTAGGTTACGTCGCGGACAGGATACCCGTGTGCTTTGACAACAACGGCGAACCCGACGGCGTTTCGCTGTACATATTTGAGCGCGTAAGCGAACTATGCGGAATGGACTTTGAATACGAGGCTCTGCCTGCGGGTCAGGTCACCTACGATTATCTTCAGAGCAGGCATTTTGACCTTGTAACGAGCGTTGAATACAACGAGGAAAACAAGAAAGCGAACGGCATACTGATTACAGAACCGTATCTTTCGTGCAGGAAAGTAATAGTCGCGCGCGACGATACCGAGTTTAAACAAGGCGAGGTGTACTCTCTCGCGGTTTCGACGGGTTCGCAGACTTTGAAAAAAGTATTGGCGAGAATGTTCCCAAACTTTGAAATCAAGGACTACAGTTCAATCACCGAATGTTTCGACGCGGTAAAAAACCGCGATTCGGATTTTCTGATACAAAATCAATATGTCGTGGAATATTGGCTGTCAAAGCCGAAGTATGAAAATTTGGGCGCAATTCCGATGATGGGTCTTGACGACAAATTGTGCTTTTCTGCGGTAGTCGCATATAACGGCGGCGACGGACTTTCCAATGAAGACGGCGCAACGCTCGTTGATATTCTCGACAAGGCAATCGCGGGAATTTCCGAGGACGAAACAAGCAATTACATCATAAGCGGCGTTACCGATAATCAATATAACGATACGTTCGCGGACTTTATCTACCGCTATCGGACGTTCGTCGTGATTTTCATTGTCGGAATTGCCGTGATAATTGCGATGACGATTTTGCTTTTAAGACTGCATATCCGAGTGACGGAAAACCGCGCGGACGCGAAAGCGAAAGGGCGTTTTCTCTCTACAATGAGCCACGAAATCCGCACACCGCTGAACGGGCTTATCGGGCTGAATTACCTAATGGCCCAAAATTCCGATGATAAGGAGAAAATGCAAAGTTACCTGCGGCAGTCTTTGGTGACGGCGAAATATCTGCTGTCGCTTGTCAATGATATTCTCGATTCGTCAAATCTCGAAGAACAAAAGCTGAAACTCGTTCCGCGCCCGATAAATTTAAGTCTTATGCTCGACACGATAAACGCGATTGTCACGGGCGAGATGAAAGAAAAGAAAATGCGCTACTATACGGAAATCAGCGTACCTTATCCGAATATTATCGGCGACGAGGTGCGCATACAACAGGTTATACTGAACCTGCTTGACAACGCGCGGAAGTTCACGAACAGCGGAGGTATGGTCACGCTTTCCGTAACGCAGGAGAAAAACAGCGACGAAAAAATCCTCACGACCGTGACGGTCAGCGACACGGGCAAAGGTATGAGCGAGGAGTTCCAAAAGCACGTTTTCGACCTGTTCGCGCAGGATTTAGACACGGTTTCAAAGGGCAATCAAGGCACGGGATTGGGGCTGTTTATAAGCCGCAGGCTGGCTCTGCTTATGGACGGCGACCTTGTGTGTGAAAGCGAAAAGAACATCGACAGTAAGTTTACGTTTACATTCGTAAGTGAAATATTCGACGCGGAAAACCAAGCCCCCGCCGAACCGATCGGGGACAAGCGCCCGCGAATACTCGTAGCCGAAGATAACGAATTAAACGGCGAGATAATCCTTGAACTTCTGCATAGTTCGGGCTTTGACGCTGATATTGCGGATAACGGAAAGAAAGCCTTAGAGATGTACGAAAACTCCGCACCTTACACCTACGGCATTATTCTGATGGACTTGCTTATGCCCGAAATGGACGGCTTTGAGGCGGCGGAGGCAATCCGCGCATTACCGCGCGAGGACGCAAGGACGGTGAAGATTTACGCCTGCACCGCGAACTCGTTCGCCGAAGAGCAGGACAAGGCGTTTGCCTGCGGTATGGACGATTTCATCACAAAGCCCGTGGATATTGAAGTGCTGTTAGATAAACTCAGCAGATAAAATAGTTTTCCCCGCCGTCGGCGGGGAAAAGCTAAATGTTTCTAAGGGCGTTCCCTGCCGTAGGCGGGGGCGCTTTTATCTGCGTTCCCCGCCGTAGGCGGGGGAACGGTTTATTACTTACTCTTCTGAACAACTACTATCTTGTCAAGATTTTCTGTGAATGATTTGAGAACAACGACCTTATACCGCATTTTCACGGCTTTCAACATCTGCGTATTTTTCCATTCGTTCGCTGAAAAAATCGTCAAGCGGAACGCCCTCGTCGCTTTGCGACCGCTCGTAACTTTCCTCTAAAATCTTGTTCAATTCTTCAATCGTATTTACATTAACGTCCAAAGCACTCACCTCCGCATTTGTTTCTTGTGCATATTATACACTATTTTCAAAGATTTGTCAAGTAGTTGTCAGAGAATAGCCGAGTGATAATCCCCTAGCAGTTAGTTATTTGGGTCAAAGCGCTGACGCTCTAAATAAAGCGTTTTCC
>CANRAS010000030.1 GCA_947628655.1 uncultured Clostridia bacterium
AGCGGTCAACGTGGCTTTCCGCGGCGAAATTCACGACAATATCGGGATGAAATTCCTCGAATACTTTGTAAACTCCCTCGCGGTCGGTGATGTCAACCTTGCGAAACGCGAAATTCGGCTTGTCCATTACATCGGCGAGCGTTTCCATATTGCCCGCATACGTCAGGCAATCCACGCAGATTATCTGATAATCGGGGTGGGTTTGGAGCATATAATGTACGAAATTCCCACCAATAAATCCCGCACCGCCTGTTACGATTACTTTCATAAATACCCTCGCAAATCAGTAGATATATTTCCCGTCGTAAACTTTCTTCAAATGCTGTCCGTATGTAGATTTTCCGTACCGCTCTGCGGATTCCAACAGCTTTTCTTTCGTTATCCACCCGTTCTTGTACGCGATTTCCTCGACGGCGGAAATTTTTATGCCCTGCCGTTTTTCAATCATCTGAACGAACGTTCCCGCCTCGATAAGGCTGTCCATCGTCCCCGTGTCCAGCCACGCGAAACCGCGCCCCAAAAGCTGTACGTCAAGCCTGCCCTGTTCGAGAAACAGACGGTTAAGGTCGGTTATCTCCAACTCCCCGCGCGCCGAGGGTTTCAGCGATTTCGCAAGTTCCACAACGGAATTGTCGTAGAAATAAAGTCCCGTTATCGCGTAATTTGACTTAGGGCAGGCGGGCTTTTCCTCAACGGATATGACCTTTCCCGCGCCGTCAAACTCGACTATTCCAAAGCGTTCGGGGTCATCGACGTAATAGCCGAAAATACTCGCTCTGCCGTTCTTTTCGGCGTTCGCCGCGGCGTTTCGCAAAAGCCTTGAAAAACCGTTCCCGTAAAAAATATTATCGCCGAGAACCATAGCACAGCAGTCGTTTCCTATAAATTCCTCGCCGAGTATAAACGCCTGCGCAAGTCCGTCGGGCGACGGCTGAACCTTATAGCTCAGCTTAATCCCAAACGCCGAGCCGTCCCCCAGGAGTTTCTCAAAGTTCGGCAAATCCTGCGCTGTAGAAATAATCAGAATATCCTTTATCCCCGCCATCATCAGCACCGAAAGCGGGTAATACACCATCGGCTTATCATATACGGGCAAAAGCTGTTTGGACGTTATCATCGTCAGCGGATAAAGTCTTGTACCGCTCCCCCCCGCAAGTATTATTCCTTTCATAATGCCTCCCTCGCAGAACCTGCCGAATACCTCGGCAAACCGCTCCGCCTTGATTAAACACACCGTAATAATAATTACCGTGTAAACTATGCAAACAACACCCGCCCGCAGGCTTGTCCGTTTGCCTTGCCGTTCGGCAATACACACCGTAATAATTATTATGATGTATTCAACCCCAAAACCATACTACATAAAATTATACCACAACTCCACGCGAATGTCAATAGCTTTTTACAGTTAATTTTTCACACTAATTAAGCATATTTTCCCAATTTGACCGCCGATTTTCCGCGCTCAATACCGTCCGCGCGGCACACGATAACAGATAATAAAGCGTATATTCCGACAAGGAACGGCAAATTTCCCGTAAAAAATTCGGGGTTGAGAAAAAATTTCAAAAAAATTTCAAAAACCCCCTTGACAAACTTTTCCTGTTGTGGTATAATATCAAAATGTATCATAATGGATATATAGGCGAACTATGCCCAAAAATCCATTGTTTGACCGCCCGTTTTCGGGCGAATTTCAAAAGGAGTGAGCAAAGCCGATGGTAAATACAAAGCCTGTACAGTCGGGAAAAACAACCAGACAGAGCTTCTCGAAGATCAATGAGGTTATTGATATGCCGAACCTCATAAGCATCCAGAAAGACTCTTACGAATGGTTCCTTAAAGAGGGTATCAAAGAGGTCTTTAAAGATGTATCTCCGATAGTGGATTCAAACGGAAAGTTTGAACTGTCGTTCATAGATTATCGAATGAACGAACCGCCGAAGTATTCTATTGAAGAATGTAAAGAGCGCGACGCAACTTATGCCGCGCCCCTCAAAGTCACGGCGCGTCTGTTCAACAAAGAAACCGATGAACCTATCGACAACGAGATTTATATGGGCGATATGCCGCTTATGACAGACAGCGGAACATTCGTTATCAACGGCTCAGAACGCGTTGTAGTATCACAGCTTGTGCGTTCGCCGGGCGTTTACTACGGGTTTGATTATGACAAAACGGGCAAAAAGCTGTTCAAGGCTACCGTGATCCCGAACCGCGGCGCGTGGCTGGAGCTTGAAATGGACGGCTCCGACGTGTTCTATGTGCGCATAGACAAGAACAGAAAATTCGCGTGCACGACTTTCCTGCGCTCGATAGGTCTTTCAAGCGACAGCGACCTTATCGAAAAGTTCGGCGAGGACCCCCGCATAACCGCGACTATCGAAAGCGGAAAGGACAACACGAAAAACGAGGAGGAGGCGCTCCTCGAAGTGTACAGAAAACTCCGTCCCGGCGAACCCGCGACGGTGGATTCAGCGCGCACAACTCTCGATAATCTGTTCTTTGACGCGAAAAGATATGACCTCTCGCGTTTCGGACGTTATAAATACAACAAGAAACTCGCTATCTCCGCGCGTATCGCGGGCAGAACGGCGGCTGAAAATATCGTCGCTCCGCTGACGGGCGAAATTCTCCTTACGGAGGGCGAGGTAATTACCCGCGAAAAGGCTCTTGAAATACAGAACGCGGGCGTAATGGAAGCCGCTGTCCGCAAGGAAGAGGGCGACGGCGTAATAAAAGTTGTCGGGAGCGGAATGGTTGACATTCACGGCTATGTTCCCAATGATATGGACGTTGAGGCGCTCGGCATAAACGAGCAGGTGCGTTTCAGCGTGCTTGCGGAAATACTCGAAGAGGCTGACGGCGATAATGAAAAACTCGCCGAACTTCTCTCTCAGCGCTCCGACGAACTTATCCCGAAACACATAACGCTTGAGGATATATTCGCCGTAGTCGGTTACTTCATCAACTTAAACGAGGGTATCGGAGATATAGACGATATAGACCACCTCGGCAACAGACGTATCCGCTGCGTTGGAGAACTTTTGCAAAATCAGTTCAGAATAGGTTTCACTCGTATGGAGCGCACCATTCGTGAAAGAATGGGACTCTGGGGAAACGAACAGGAAAATGTCACTCCCGATAAACTTATAAACGCACGGCAGGTGATAGCCGCGATGCGCGAGTTCTTCGGCAGTTCTCCGCTGTCGCAGTTTATGGATCAGAACAACCCGCTGGCTGAACTTACTCACAAGCGCCGTCTGTCGTCTTTAGGACCGGGAGGACTTTCCCGTGACCGCGCGGGTTTTGAGGTCCGCGACGTTCACTATTCGCACTATGGGCGTATGTGTCCTATTGAAACCCCCGAAGGTCCTAACATCGGACTTATTTCCTACCTCGCGACGTTCGCGCGTATCAACGTATACGGCTTTATCGAAGCCCCGTATCGCCGCGTTGACAAGGAAACGGGCGTTGTGCTTGACGAAGTTGTCTATATGACGGCTGATGTGGAGGATAATTATGTTGTGGCGCAGGCGAACGAGCCTCTTGACGAGCAGGGGCGCTTTGCAAGACCGCGCGTAAACGCGCGCTGCCGCGACGCTATTTTGGAAGTCGAGCGCGAAAAAGTTGACTTTATGGACGTATCGCCGAAAATGGTCGTGTCCGTCGCAACCGCGATGATACCGTTCCTCGAAAACGACGACGCGAACCGCGCGCTTATGGGCGCGAATATGCAGCGCCAGGCAGTTCCTCTTATGGTGACAGAAAACCCGATAGTCGGCACGGGTATGGAATATAAAGCCGCGGTCGATTCGGGCGTTGTCGTTTGCGCAAAGGAAAGCGGCGTAGTGTCCGAAGTTTCCGCAGACCGCATTATCATCACGTCCGACGACGGCAAGGAACACCTGTACAAGCTCATCAAGTTCAAGCGCTCCAACCAAGGGAACTGCGTAAATCAGCGCCCGATTGTCGATAAAGGCGAAAAGGTAAACGCGGGCGACGTAATTGCGGACGGTCCCGCAACGAAAATGGGCGAAATCGCCCTCGGAAAGAACGCCCTTATCGGCTTTATGACGTGGGAGGGCTATAACTACGAGGACGCTGTTCTGATAAGCGAAAAATTAGTCTACAACGATGTTTACACATCTATTCATATCGAGGAGTACGAACTCGAATGCCGTGAAACGAAACTCGGACCCGAAGAGATAACGCGCGACATTCCGAACCTCTCCGACGATGTTCTCAAAGACCTTGACGAGCGCGGAATTATCCGCATAGGCGCGGAAGTTCATTCGGGCGATATTCTCGTCGGCAAGGTTTCTCCCAAAGGTGAAACGGAACTCACCGCGGAAGAAAAGCTCCTGCGCGCGATATTCGGCGAAAAAGCCCGCGAAGTGCGCGACAATTCGCTTAGAGTAGCGCACGGCGAAAGCGGAATTGTCGTTGACGTGAAATGCTTTAACCGCGAAAACTGCGACGACCTCTCTCCCGGAGTAAACGAAAAAGTCCGCGTATATATCGCGCAGAAACGTAAAATCTCCGTCGGAGATAAAATGGCGGGACGCCACGGAAACAAGGGCGTTGTATCGCGCATATTGAAACAGGAGGATATGCCGTTCCTGCCCGACGGCACGCCGCTCGATATAGTTCTGAACCCGCTCGGCGTTCCGTCGCGTATGAACATCGGACAGGTGCTTGAAGTTCACTTGGGCTACGTCGCAAAGGCTTTAGGCTGGAAGATTGCGACCCCCGTATTTGACGGCGCACACGAGCAGGACATCCGCGCGCTTTACGACGAGGCACGCGAAAAGAAAAACGAACTCCTGGGCGCGGACGGCGCGGGACTTGACTTTACAAAACTCGCGTGGACTTCCGACTGCAAAACGCAGCTTATTGACGGCAGAACGGGCGAAAAATTCGACAGCCCCGTAACCGTCGGATATATGTATTACCTCAAACTGCACCACCTTGTAGATGATAAGATACACGCGCGTTCGACAGGTCCGTATTCGCTCGTAACGCAGCAGCCGCTCGGCGGTAAGGCGCAGTTCGGCGGTCAGCGTTTCGGTGAAATGGAAGTCTGGGCGCTGGAGGCATACGGCGCGGCTTATACTCTTCAGGAAATACTCACGGTTAAATCCGACGACCTTATGGGCAGACAAAAGACCTACGAGGCTATCGTCAAGGGCGAGGACGTTCCGAAACCGGGCGTACCCGAATCGTTCAAGGTAATGGTAAGCGAACTTCAGGGCTTGGGTCTTGACGTGAGAATACTCGATGAAAGCGGCGAGGAAATCGACCTCAACGAAGATCCCGACGAGGATAACACAAGCTACGGCAAGGCAGGCTACAGCGAGGAATACCGTTCGGACGACGCGGCGTTTGCAAGCGCGGGATATGAAATCACCGACGCGGCGGACGCGGGCGGAGTTACGGGCGCTGACGACCTGTTCAGCGACGATGACGACGAGGAGTACGACGAGGCGGACGAGGACTTTGACGACGGACTTGACGACGAAGAAGAGTTCGGCGAGCCTAAAGACCCCGAAGACTTTGACGAGGACGACAGCGATTTCGATAATTGATTTGTCGTTCGTAAAACTCGCAGACGGATATTAACAAATCGTGTTTTCGGTGAACACCGCCGAAAGCGCGGGGGAATTAGTGATTTGAAATAAGGGGTAGCTATGGGATTTAGTGAATTTGACTCTATGAAGATAGGACTTGCGTCTCCCGAACAGATCAGAGCATGGTCGCACGGAGAGGTTCAGCGTCCCGAAACGATAAATTACCGCAGTCAAAAGCCCGAAAAGTTCGGACTGTTCTGCGAACGTATATTCGGACCGCAAAAGGACTGGGAATGTAACTGCGGTAAGTATAAGAGAATACGCTTTAAAGGCAAAATATGCGAAAAGTGCGGTGTTGAAGTAACTCGCTCCAAGGTTCGCCGCGAGCGTATGGGTCACATCGAACTTGCCGCGCCCGTATCGCATATCTGGTACTACAAAGGCACGCCGTCCAGAATAGGACAGGTGCTTGACCTTACGCCGAAAAAACTCGAAGAAGTTCTCTACTTCACGAGATATATCGTAATAGACCCCGGCGAAAAAACGGGTCTTGTGAAAAAACAGCTTTTGACAGAAGAGGAATACAGCCAATATAAGTCCAAGTTCGCGGGAATAGACACGTTCCGCGCGGGTATGGGCGCGGAGGCTATCAAGGAACTTTTAGCGGAGATAGACCTCGACGAACTTGTCGATGAACTCAAGTCGGAACTTGAAACCACGTCGGCGGGACAAAAGCAGGTCAAACTCCTGCGCCGTCTGGACGTTATAGAGGCGTTCCGTTCAAGCGGAAACCGCCCCGAATGGATGATACTCGACTGTATCCCCGTGATACCGCCCGATATAAGACCTATGGTTCAGCTTGACGGCGGGCGCTACGCGACATCGGACTTGAACGAACTGTACCGCAAGGTCGTAATGCGCAACAACAGACTTAAAGATTTGCTTGCGAAAAAAGCCCCCGACCTTATAGTCCGCAACGAAAAGCGTATGCTGCAGGAGGCTGTGGACGCGCTTATAGACAACGGCAGACACGGCAGAGCCTACACGGGTTCAAATAACCGCCCGCTGAAGTCGCTGTCCGATATGCTTAAAGGCAAACAGGGACGTTTCCGTCAGAACCTCCTCGGAAAGCGCGTAGACTATTCGGGACGTTCCGTTATCGTAGTAGGTCCCGAACTGAGAATGGACCAGTGCGGTTTGCCGAAAGAAATGGCGCTCGAACTGTTCAAGCCGTTCGTGCTGAACGACCTCGTTAAGAACGGCGTGTCGAATATAAAGCAGGCGAAGAAGAAAGTGGAACGCGCGGACGATGAAGTGTGGGATTCTCTCGAAAACGTCATAAAAGACCACCCCGTTCTGTTAAACCGCGCCCCGACGCTCCACCGTCTGGGCATACAGGCGTTCTCGCCCGTACTCGTTGAGGGCCGTGCGATAAAACTCCACCCGCTGTGCTGTACCGCGTTCAACGCCGACTTCGACGGCGACCAGATGGCGGTTCACCTCCCGCTCTCGAAAGAGGCGCAAAACGAGGCTCGCACGCTTATGCTCGCCGCAAAGAACCTGCTTAAACCCTCCGACGGCAAGCCCGTAACAGTTCCGACGCAGGATATGATACTCGGTTCGTATTATCTGACGATTGATAAATCGGGGGAAAAGGGCGAGGGCAAGGTTTTCCGCGACGCAAACGAGGCTATAATGGCATATCAGGACGGCGTTATCACCATTCACGCCGCGATAAAAGTGCGCGTTACAAAGGATTTGGGCGACCGCGTTGTAACGAGAATTGTTCCGACGACCGCAGGGCGCATTATCTTTAACGAGCATATCCCGCAGGATTTGGGCTATGTTGACAGAACCGACCCCGACCACCAGCTTGATTACGAAATCGACTTTAAAGTCGGCAAAAAACAGTTAGGGCAGATAATCGACCGCTGTCTTAAAATCCACGGCACGGCAACGACCGCGCAGGTGCTTGACAAGATAAAGGCAATGGGCTATAAATACTCGACGAAATCGGGCATTACCGTCGCGGTGTGCGACGCGGAAATCCCTCCGCAGAAAGCGGAAATCCTCGCGCAGGCTGATAACGCCGTAGCGAAGATAAACAAGCAGTTCAAGCGCGGTTTCGTGTCCGACAACGAGCGCCGCGAAAAGTTCCTGAAGATATGGGACGAGGCGACAAAGAGCGTTTCCGACGCGCTGACGGCAAACCTCGACCAGTACAACAACATCTTTATGATGGCGGATTCGGGCGCGCGCGGTTCGACGGCGCAGATAAGACAGCTTGCGGGTATGCGCGGACTTATCTCCAACACATCGGGCGAAACTATCGAAATGCCTATCAGAGCGAATTACCGTGAGGGACTGAACGTACTCGAATACTTCATTTCTTCCCGCGGCGCGCGTAAAGGTCTTGCCGATACGGCGCTCCGTACAGCGGACTCGGGTTATCTTACAAGACGTCTTGTAGACGTTGCGCAGGAAGTCATCATTCGCGGCGACGACTGCGGCACTTCCAACGGTATTGAGGTCTATGAAATTCACGAGGGCAAAGAACTTGTCGAGAAACTCCAGGAGCGTCTTGTCGGGCGTTTCCTCACGGAGGACTTCACCGCTCCCGACGGTTCGTTTACGATAAGCAAGGATAAGCTGATAACCGACGCGGACGCGGAGAAAATCGTGTCCACGGGCGCAGAGCGCGTAAAAGTCCGCTCCGTCCTCACCTGCGAACTCCGCAACGGCGTATGCGCAAAATGCTACGGAATGTCGCTTGCCAACGGTCAGCTTATAAACCGCGGCGAGGCTGTCGGCACAATCGCGGCGCAGTCTATCGGCGAACCCGGTACGCAGCTTACAATGCGTAACTTCCACACGGGCGGTATCGCGAACGCGGAGGACATTACGCAGGGTCTGCCCCGCGTTGAGGAATTGTTTGAAAGCCGTCACCCGAAAAACGCGGCAATCATCACAAGAGTTTCGGGTACGGTAAGATTTGAGGAAATCAAGAAAACCCGTCACGCCGTAATCACAACGGACGACGGCACGGAAGAGGCGTATGCCGTACCGTTCGGCTACCGTCCGAAAGTTCAGGACGGCGACCGGGTAGAGGCGGGCGACGCGCTGACCGAGGGTTCGATAAACCCGCCCGACGTTCTTGCCGTTAAAGGCGAGAAAGCCGTTGAGAATTATATCATCAGCGAAGTTCAGAAAGTTTACCGCTTGCAGGGCGTTGACATCAACGACAAGCATATCGAGGTAATCGTGCGCCAGATGATGCGGAAAGTCCGCGTGCTTGACGCGGGCAGTACCCGCCTTATCGCAGGCTCGGTAGTCGGAAAGAACGAGTTCGCCGAGGCGGTGGACGAATTAAAAGCGCGCGAGGCGGAGGGCGAAGAAGTCGCTTACCCGACGAGCGAACCCGTACTCTTGGGTATCACGAAAGCGTCGCTTGCTACCGACAGCTTTATGTCTGCGGCGTCGTTCCAGGAAACCACGAGAGTGCTTACCGAGGCGGCAATGCGCGGCAAGACCGACCCGCTTACGGGACTTAAAGAAAACATCATCATCGGCAAGCTGATACCCGCAGGCACAGGACTGTTAGCGCAGGAAGAGGCGGCGGCTGAAAAAGCGGCGGAAAAAGCCCGCGAAACCGCCGAGGACGCCGAACAGGAAACCTCCGAACAGGGTGAATAACTCAACTTAAACCAAATAAAAAACGGCGAACCGAAAGGTTCGCCGTTTTTGTCCGGCGCGTTTCGCAGTTTTTTTATTTGTGTTGCCAGCTCGAAAAAATGTGATATAATATAACTGACGCAAAAAGCGTCGTTAAAATGTCTGTCCGCTCCCCGATATGCGGAGTAAATAAGAGGTCAGGTTTAAATCAACTGTTAAGGCTTGCCGAAAGGCGAGCCTTTATTTTTGCGCGGTTTGAGGACGCTTTGCCGATATAAAAAACGGCGAACCGTTTAAGGTTCGCCGTCGAATTTATATCATTGTGCTTATGCTCTGTATAGATTAATGACCGCGCTTTCAAGCAGACCCTCTGCCACCTCCACATTATCATACAAATAGAAAATATACGCCGCGCGCGTCAGATACGCTCCCGAAACGGCTGGCGCAGTAACGCTGAAAGGACTTGACGTTGACTCTAATGTCATTTCCTTTGTAACGCCGTTGCTGTAGGTGAGATATACAGTCACTCTCTTGTAATTTTTGGAATAACCGTTCTTGCCCGTCATAGTTCCCGTTCTGTTGCCTACTGTCACATCAAATCTATGCGGGTCGGTAAAGGTCAGTTTCGTGTTTTCAATACTGTCTACCGTAAAACTTCCCACCCAACGGTTGGGGTCATCTTCTTCCAATTTAATAACAGAATCCAGTCCCTGTGCCGCGCAAGCCTCTCTCGCACGCGTTTCGGCTTTTCCCATAACATCGGCGGTAGGGTCGGCAATCTTCACATATGCATTGTTTTCAAATGCCTCGCGGTCGCCCGTACGATGATATTCATCCATAGCCTGTAAAATTTCGTCCTCCCACGTTTCAACAAAACTCTCGTTCTTTTCCAGCTCGTCATAAAAAGCCTCGCCGAGCGCGGACGAATAAACCCTGACATACTTCTCGTGTTCGGTTATCATTTCGGGAGTAACTCTAACGTTTTTCAGGGCGGCGGTTTCTGAAACTGCTGTGTTGGTGTTTGTGCTTTCCGCAGAACCTATAATGCCTGTTGCCGCAACGGACATGGCAATGGCGATAATGCCGGAAACAGAAATGACTTTCAGTGATTTTTTCATAGTGATTTCCCCTTTCGATACTAAAATGAAAACTAAAGTTTTAACAGAGAGGAGTGCTTATCGGTTCGATAAGGCATTATCTCCCCTTATACACATTATACATAATAATCCCGCGCTTGTCAAGCAAATTTTGGCATATTTGCGAACTTTGTACAAATTGAACAACTCCCGCCGCGAACGCGCGGTTTTAGAACGCTTTGCCGATATAAAAAACGGCGAACCGTTTAAGGTTCGCCGTTTTACTCGGCTTAGAAAAATAAAATCATTATCCGCGAATAAGTGTAATATCTGTTACTTCCAAAAATTCAGCAGCCGAACCTGTCCCCGCGTTCAGATAGAAGTGGTACTCCGCTTTTGTGATATAACCCGCGCTGCTGCTCGGCTCTGCGGAAATTATCGCGTCGTTGCCAAAGGCGGATTTTCTCGTGACTGTTCCGTCGGAATATGTAAGGTAAACGGTCACATGCTTGAAATTTCCCAAATATCCTTGAGTTGCCGTCATAGTTGCGGTTTTGCCGTTTTCAATTGAGCAGGCACAGCAGTCGGGCGCGCCGTAAAATTTCATATTCACATCTTCAATGGACGGCACAACGAATGTTTCGCTGCACTTGTAGTATTTAGGAACGTTCGGAAATTCGCTGTTCGGATTTGTTATTTTTTGCGCCTCCAAGTGTACAATATCCTGAGTGACTGCGGGCGTTTGTTCGTTATCTGCCATAACGCCGACCGCGCCAATCGTCAGCGCCGCCGCGACCGCCGCCGCAGCCACAGTGATTTTCAAGAACGGTTTCTTCATAGTAACTCCCCTTTCACAGTAAATTTGTAATGTTTCGGTGTTTCGATGTTCGGAAATCATCTAAGCCGAAAAGATAATTTCTATATTAATTATAGCCCCGCACTTATTGATTTGTCAAGCAATATTTTGCACACCTGCGAACTTTGTACAAATTGCACAACTCCCGCCGCGAACGCGCGGTTTTAAGACACTTTTATCACAAAGTTTGAAAAAAGCCCTTGACAAAAGACGGCGTTTGTATTATAATGATTATCGTGTGTTGGTGTATAATTTTCCTGCATCGGCACATCGTGGAATATTCAATGTGAATATTGCACAAAATAATCTATCGGAGGTGAAAAAACAGTGCCAACGTTTAACCAGCTTGTCCGTAAGGGACGCGAGGTGTCCACAAAAAAGTCGAAAGCTCCCGCATTGCAGCACGGGTTCAATACCCTGCACAAGGAGCAGATTGACCAGCACTCTCCTCAAAAGAGAGGCGTCTGCACGGCTGTCCGTACACAAACTCCCAAAAAGCCTAACTCAGCTATGAGAAAGGTTGCCAGAGTTAAGATTTCCAACGGTTATGAAGTTACGGCTTATATCCCGGGAATAGGACACAAACTGCAGGAACACTCCGTCGTGCTTATCAGAGGCGGACGTGTTAAGGACCTCCCCGGCGTGCGTTACCATATCGTAAGAGGTACGCTTGACGCGCAGGGCGTGGACAAGAGAATGCAGGGACGTTCCAAGTATGGGGCAAAACGTCCGAAGGCGGGTAAGAAGGCGTAATTTCTGCCGAGCCGACATTGGCATTGTTTTAATATAAACTGCCTTTTGTTGGCATACGGGAGAGTATAGTGCTTTCGAGTACCTATGATTTTCATTTAGTATGAAGGAGGGAAGTTAAAGTGCCAAGAAGAGGTAATGTCCCCAAGCGTGAGGTTCTGCCCGATCCTATGTACGGTTCGGAACTTGTCACAAGACTTATCAATAACATCATGCTTGACGGAAAGAAGGGCGTAGCCCAGAAAATCGTCTACGGCGCGTTCGAGATAGTTGCCGAAAAGACAGGCAAGGACGCTCTTGAGGCTTTCGAGGAGGCAATGGAAAATGTAATGCCTCGTCTGGAAGTAAAGGCAAAGCGCGTAGGCGGCGCGACATATCAAGTGCCTATGGAGGTACGCGAGGACAGACGCCGCACACTCGGCTTGCGCTGGATAACAAAATACAGCCGCGACCGCAGTGAAAAGACGATGAAAGAAAGATTGGCAAACGAAATCTGCGACGCCATTAACAATCAGGGCGGCGCAGTAAAGAAACGCGATGATACCCACAAGATGGCGGAGGCTAACAAGGCATTCGCTCACTTCAAGTGGTAAGTAGTAGCTAGAGAATAGTGATTAGAGATTAGTTATAAGCGCACCGGCGTTTACTAACTGCCGATTACTATAATATTCTAGCGACTATGTAACTAGTGAATAGTGATTAGTTGCAGGAAACGAAAACTAAATACTAACTACTATTAAACTAGCAACTATATGGAGGCTATAGTATGAAAAGAGATGTATCTCTTGAAATGACGCGTAATATTGGTATCATGGCGCACATAGACGCGGGCAAGACGACCACGACGGAGCGTATCCTGTTTTATACGGGCGTAAACTATAAAATGGGCGAAACTCACGAGGGTGCGTCTACAATGGACTGGATGGATCAGGAAAAAGAGCGCGGCATAACAATCACGTCTGCCGCGACCACCGCGTTCTGGAAAGAACATCGTATCAATATTATAGATACCCCCGGTCACGTTGACTTCACGGTCGAAGTTCAGCGTTCGCTGAGGGTGCTTGACGGCTCTGTTACCGTATTCTGCGCGAAAGGCGGCGTTGAACCGCAGTCCGAAACGGTATGGCGTCAGGCGGACAATTATCACGTTCCCAGAATGGCTTATGTTAATAAAATGGACATTATGGGCGCGAATTTCTACAATGTCGTGGATATGATGCACGACAGATTAAAGTGCAACGCTGTTCCGATACAGCTCCCTATCGGCGCTGAGTCCGATTTCAAGGGAATAATCGACCTTATCGAAATGAACGCCGACGTTTATTATGACGACCTCGGCAAGGATATGCGCGTTGAGGAAATCCCCGCGGATATGAAAGATAAGGCGGAGGAATACCGCGCAAACCTGCTCGAAAAGGTAGCGGAACTCGACGATGATCTGATGGAGCGTTACCTCGAAAACGAGGGCGCGGATTTCACGGCGGAGGAGATAAAGAAAGCTATCCGCAAGGGAACAATCGAAAACAAGTTCGTTCCCGTTACCTGCGGTACGTCCTACAGAAATAAGGGCGTGCAGAAACTCCTCGACGCTATCGTTGACTTTATGCCGTCGCCGCTCGACATTCCCGCAATAAAGGGTACTAACCCGAATACCGACGAGGAAGAAGAGCGTCACCCCGGCGACGACCAGCCGTTCTCCGCGCTGGCGTTCAAAATCGCTACAGACCCGTTTGTAGGTAAACTTTGCTTTTTCAGAGTTTATTCGGGCTATGTAGAGGCAGGCACGACCGTTCTCAACTCCACTAAGGATAAGAACGAGCGTATGGGGCGTATTCTTCAGATGCACTCCAACCACAGACAGGATATAGACGCTTGTCCGTGCGGCGACATCGCGGCAGTTGTCGGCACAAAGTACACGACAACGGGCGATACGTTCTGCGATCCCGCACACCCGATTATCCTTGAACAAATGGACTTCCCCGAACCCGTTATCGACCTCGCTATCGAGCCTAAGACAAAGGCGGGTCAGGAAAAGATGAGCATAGCGCTTGCTAAGCTCGCCGAAGAGGACCCGACGTTCAAGACATGGACGAACCCCGAAACGGGTCAGACGATTATCGCGGGTATGGGCGAACTTCACCTTGAAATTATCGTGGACAGACTTCTGCGCGAGTTTAAGGTAGAGGCAAACGTCGGCGCACCGCAGGTTGCGTATAAGGAAACTATCACGGGCAACGCCGATGTCGATATGAAATACAAGCGTCAGTCGGGCGGTTCGGGTCAGTACGGTCACGTTAAAATCCGCGTAGAACCGAACGAGAGCGGCAAGGGCTACGAGTTTATTAACAACGTAGTCGGCGGCGCAATCCCGAAAGAATTTATCCCCGCTGTTGACGCGGGTATCCAAGGCGCGCTTAACGCGGGCGTCCTCGCGGGCTACCCCGTTGTCGACGTCAAGGTTGAACTGTACGACGGTTCTTACCACGAAGTCGACTCGTCAGAAATGGCGTTTAAGATAGCGGGTTCAATGGCTATCAAAGAGGCGCTCAAGCAGGCGAAGTCCGTAATCCTCGAACCGATTATGAAAGTAGTCGTTTCGTGTCCGACGGATTACACGGGTACCGTAATCGGCGACCTCACTTCCCGCCGCGGACAGATACAGGGACAGGAATCGAGAAACGGTTCGGAATCCGTAACAGCGCTCGTTCCGCTGTCCGAGATGTTCGGCTACTCAAACGACCTGCGCTCCAAGACGCAGGGTCGCGGTCAGTATGTAATGGAACCGCACAGCTATGTCGAAGTTCCGAAGTCCGTTGCCGAGGGCATTATGTCCAAGCGCAAGCAGAACGACTAACGCGGTATATTCCGCAAATTTGAATTATTTATCGTAAAGTACTTGATTTTTTAAGGCTTTTATGGTAAAATGTTACTGTAAGCATTTGATTTAAGGGTAGAATACCCAAATCGCCAATTGTAAGGAGGAAAAACCAATGGCTAAGGAAAAATATAATTCCAGCAAACCCCACGTAAACGTCGGCACTATCGGTCACGTTGACCACGGCAAGACCACCCTTACCGCGGCTATCACAAAATGGCTCGCGCTCAAGGGTCAGGCAAAGTTCGAGGCTTATGATATGATCGATAAAGCCCCCGAAGAGAGAGAACGCGGTATCACAATCAACACCGCACACGTTGAGTATGAAACCGAAAAGCGTCACTACGCACACGTTGACTGCCCCGGTCACGCCGACTATATCAAGAACATGATTACAGGCGCGGCTCAGATGGACGGCGCAATCCTCGTTGTTGCAGGTACTGACGGTCCTATGGCGCAGACTAAAGAGCATATCCTGCTCGGCCGCCAGGTTGGCGTTCCCGCGATGGTTGTATTTGTAAACAAGTGCGACGACGCAGGCGAGTACGACCCCGCTACGGGCGAGTACAAAGACCCCGACGGTATGCTTGAACTCGTTGAAATGGATATTCGCGACGAACTTTCAAAGAACGAGTTCCCCGGCGACGAAGTTCCCGTAATATTCGGTTCGGCAAAGGTTGCTCTGGACAGCGATTCCAAAGACCCCGACGCTCCCGAATACGCTTGCATTAAGAAACTTATGGACGCTGTTGACAGCTACATTCCCGCTCCCGAAAGAGACGAGAACAAGCCGTTCCTTATGCCTGTTGAGGATACAATGACTATTTCGGGCCGTGGTACTGTTGCTACAGGCCGTGTTGAGAGAGGCGTTGCTAAGGTCGGCGATACTGTTGAAATCACAGGTCTTACCGACGAGCCTAAGCAGACTGTTATCACAGGTCTTGAAATGTTCCACAAGAGCCTTGACGAGGCTATCGCGGGCTACAACATCGGTGCTCTGCTCCGTGGTATTACCCGTGAGGAAATCGAGCGCGGACAGGTTCTCTGCAAGCCCGGTTCAATTCACCCGCACACGAAGTTCAGCGGTCAGGTTTACGTCCTCAAGAAAGAGGAGGGCGGCCGTCACACACCGTTCGTATCGAACTATCGTCCGCAGTTCTTCTTCAGAACAACAGACGTTACAGGTATCATCACACTTCCTGCTGACAAGGAAATGTGTATGCCCGGCGATAACGTTGTAATGGATATTGAACTTATCACTCCTATCGCAATCGAGGAAGGACTTCGTTTCGCTATCCGTGAAGGCGGTCACACCGTTGGTTCGGGCGTCGTTACGAAGATTATCGCGTAATCTCAGCACACAAATTTAATTATAAAGCACTCTCCTTTTGGGGAGTGCTTTTAGTTGTTTAGAGATTAGTTGTTAGTTTTTAGCGCGCAAACTGCTTTGAGGGTTGCCCCGCCTGCGATACCGTTCGGCGGGTCTTGCCTTTACAAGTGTTCTCCCCGCCGTAGGCGGGGAGAACACTTGTTTACTTTGCACTATACACTCTGTACTTTAAACTGTTGACGGCGGGCAATTTTAACCTCTAACAGCTTATTTCCACGGCACGATTTTAGGCTTGCGCGTTTCGTCAAGTGTGTTCGTCTGTTCGGGCTTGCTCGGCGCGGGAGTTTCTCCGCGCGGGCGCGGGTGGCGGTCTACTCGGTCGGGTTGCTTAAAGCCGTTTTCCTTCGGCGTTTCGTGCGTTTGCGGTTTTCCCATTGTATTTCCTCCTTAAAAACAAAAAACAGCAACGATACGCTCCGTTGCTGTAGTTTCATTATATCACAAAGAGGCTTTGACCCACACCAATGTTACGCCCCTTTGAGTTATACGGTTTATCCTGTTAAAGATATTCCGTTTTCTATATTATAGCACTAAATTCACGAACTGTCAATAGCTTTCTCCCCAATTTGCCCGCGACTTATTTCGACACGAAACGACACACGCGGAGCAAGGTTTCCCCGCTTAAACGCGACTGTTATCGGATTTGCAAGGCTTTACCAAAATATGGAAATTTTTTCTCAAAACCCCTTGCATTTATTTCCAGAATATGGTAAAATAATATCAGACCGAAGAAAACGCTGAAAAATAAAAGCACATTCGGCTGAAAAACAAAATTTGGAGGAAAATTAAAATGGCAGAACAGATTAAAGTACTTATCGGAAATGATACCGCAGACCGCGGTATGGCTTGGGCGGGCGCTTTGAAAAACGCGGGAATGTACGCGATAACAAGGCGGTGCGACGGAAATTCCGTGCTGAACTCGATTAAATCCGAAGTTCCCGACGCGGCTGTACTGGAGGCAAAAATGCCGTACTGCGACGCGGTGGAGGTCATTCGCAGGCTGAAACTTGAAAAAAAGTATGTGCCAAACGTGATTATCGTTTCGGGTACGCCCGACCCGATACTTGAACGCGAGGCGTCGGCTCTCGGCGCGACGTTTATGTTACAGCCGATTGACCCGCAGTTTCTCGTGACGAAAATAAATCAGATGTGCGGGGTTGACGAGCCGAAATCCGCCGTTCCCGAAGAAACGGATTTGGAATTTGCGGTCACGGAAATCATTCATCAAGTGGGAATACCCGCGCATATCAAGGGCTATCACTACCTAAGAACGGCGATTATGCTGTCGGTCAATAATGACGAAATGATAAACTCGATAACAAAACTGCTCTATCCGACAGTCGCGAAGAAGTACGACACGACGTCCTCGCGCGTTGAACGCGCAATTCGCCATGCGATAGAAATAGCGTGGGATCGCGGGGATATTGATGTGCTGACACGGATATTCAGTTACACTGTGCATACGTCGCGCGGAAAGCCGACTAACTCGGAGTTCATCGCGCTGATTGCCGACCACCTGCGCTTGAAGTTCAAGCAGAACGCGAAGAGAAACACGGTGACGGCGGGGGGATACCATTGAGTTTATAGAGAATAGTTGTTAGTTGCTAGTTTGCGCGGGCGTTGCCCGCGCATTTTTCTTTCGGCGCAGCACCCGTAACCGACCCCGCCGTAGGCGACTAGAGGCTAGAAATCAGAGGCTAGAAATATAAGAGAAGATAAAGTTTAAACGCTAATCCACACTCTAGCAACTAGCTTCTAATCTCTAGCTACTAGAAGGATAGAGGGCGTCCCCTTTCGCGTAGTGGAGCGAGCACAGCGAGCGGAACGGTCGCATTAAAGCAACGTTATTGTGAGCGGACTGCCAGTGGCAGTCCGCTCACCGCGACTACCTAGGCGGTTTCGCAGCGCGTTACGGTTTGCCGTCGTTTGGCGCAAGCCAAACGACCCCGCCGTTAGGCGGGGTGAAATTCGCGACAGCGAATTTCAGACGGCAAACCGTGGCGTTGACGAGTGCGCCTATATTCTCCGCGCCCGTATGGGCGCGGAGAATGAGGTGCGCGAGGAAACGCCCCCGCGATAAGGGGGCGCGGTGACCCAAAGCCACCCCGCGCCCGCCGACCAAAGGCACCTAACCGCTTTAAAGGCGCGGTCGGCGTGGCGCAACAGTAGCTAGAGATTAAAGTTGCGCCACCTGCTTAACAAACGTTTCTATCCACACACGCTTATGTGGCGCAACTTTAGTTGCTAGTAGCTAGTTTCTAGTGTGCGCCCTGTTTCGCTTTGCTGTCGGCGCATCGTGCGCCGACTTTGGGCGAAACGG
>CANRAS010000031.1 GCA_947628655.1 uncultured Clostridia bacterium
CACACGCGAATACCCCCAATTAACAGAATTTGACATAAAAACAACTCCCTTCACTGTCTGAATAAGTATACATTTTCGGGCGATAGAACAAAGCCGCCTAACCGCCAAAAACGCTGTCTTAAAACGCCCGCTTTGGGCTTTTCGGACAGACTGAAATCTGTGGCACTTTTTCGGACGCTATAAGCGCACTCAGGCTCAAAGCAGAATTGTTTTTGCGGGTCTATCGGGCAGAGCAATGTTCCTTTGCCGTAAACAGGGCGGAGAAAAGCGGCTTTGTGTCAATACCGTTGTCGGTGTAGCCCTCTAGGATTGTATTAAAATAGTACTCGCTCGGAATACCGACATCGTAACCGCCCGACATAATATAAGCGAAAGCGTTTACCTTGTGCTTTCCTAGGAATATCTGAAAGTCTTTCTTGAAGTATAATCGAGGAAATCCCTCATACCTGTCTAAATTCAGCTCGTCACGCTCGGAAATCTCCCATATCACAACGGGAACTCTGCTGTCCTCTCGCAGTACGATAGTTGCAACTGCGCCCTTGCAGCCGTGAAACTCAAGCGCATAACCCTCAATTTGAGAAACTCCCAACCGTCTGGAATTAGGGCAGCGTTTTTTCATCTGTTCGATGTTCATATTAGACCCATAAGCAATGTAAATCCGCGTCATAAAATAAAATCTCCTTTTTAAAAAACGTTAAGCCGAACAAGTGTTCGGAGACGGGAAACTCTCTTCCGAAAATCTTCAATTCTTAAGCGCCTTGACCGTATCTCCAAGCAATATCCCCGTCAAGGTTCTGCAGCAGGAACTTTCGACAGGTGGCAAACTCGCTCCCGATAAGCCCCATACGGAGCAGCCAGCTTCTGAATGTGTACTTCTCGTTGTCGCTGACCGTCACCTTTGCACTAGCGAATTTCTGCGTTATTGCCTGGTGAGATACCGCCAAGCAAAACTGAATGTAAGCCTTGACCTTGCCTGCGTGCAACGTCGAATTAAAGCAACGGAACTCGACCGTTCCTTTGGTAAAAACCGCATGCAAATTCACGGCGTGATAACGGCTTGAATTGTAATGCGCGTTCCTATCGCCCGAATACCCCGCATACCAAATGTCTGCGACCTTGTTCATACTGTTTGGACGGTTCTTGTTCAAGCTCTCGGAAAGCCTGTTCTCCAGCTTTCTGCAGTAGTTCTGCCTGCTGTAATTCACCGCCAACGCCTTGAAAATAATGTCCTGCTTGCTTGTAAAGATGTTTACCAAATTACGGAGCGACCTCGGCGTGTGCTGATCGGCTCCTATGTGGATATGAATACCGCAGCTTGAATTGGTTTTCGCCCCCGCTATGCGAAGTCTGCGGACAACCTCTTGGAGCAGTTCGATGTCCTCATAATGCAGAACAGGCGTTACCAATTCGACCTGTTGTCCCTCGCCGTTTCTGCCGCGCTCCACACGAATAGACGAATCCGAAACGAAATTCCACAGCCGCCCCTTGCTGTCTTTTGTTGAGTATCTGTAGTAACCGCCTTTTATGTACTCGTCCGATGCTCCGAAGTATTCTGCCGTGACCTGCGCCGCTGTCTTTCTTGTGATACCCGTCATTTCAAGTTCAACTCCGAATGTTTGCGTCCTCACTTTCATAGCCTCCGACTGTCTTTCTTTTGTGATGCTATGATAACTCTTGCGAAACGGGTTTACAAGGGATAAACTGTACAAAATTTTCCCCTATATTCTGTTGGTTATGTATCCTTGCACACTCTGTCCGACGGTTGCTGCGGTTGCAAGGTGGTTGCCATCTTGCCGCACGAAATAGGCTCTGCTAACTTCTATGGAATAACGCCTAACCCAACAATTTATAGGTTTTTCGCGCCAATAATTTTAAAAAAGTTCAGTCGCGGCATATCCCGTAAAACGGCTTTACAAGCCGTTCCGCAAAAAGCAAATCCCCGTGGGCGCGGTCTATACGAAAAAAATTTAAAAAAGTGCTTGACTTTTCTGTGAAGATGTGCTATAATATTAAAGTCATTTGGAATTGACGCTGGTGTAGCTCAGTTGGTAGAGCAGCTGATTTGTAATCAGCAGGTCAGGGGTTCGAGTCCGTTCACCAGCTCCATTTTTGGATGCGTTCCCGAGTGGCCAAAGGGGACAGACTGTAAATCTGTTGCGTTTTCGCTTCGGTGGTCCGAATCCACCCGCATCCACCAGTCAAAAAAAATATCGCCCTGCGTAGCAGGGCATATTTTTTTTGACGCAATGGGCGTCCGGAGGTTAGAGGTTAGAGGTAAGAAGTAAGAGAACTGCGGGGCATTGCGTTTTCGCTTCGCATTTTCCTATCCTCTAACCTCTAATTTTCAGCGTCTGAAATGGCGCTCCGTTCCGCAAAACACCGCAAAGCAATGCGGGGTTGCTCTTCTAGGGCTGTGTTACCTATGCTCGCTCACGGCGTTGCTTAACAGCGGTTGCGCACCTTTGAACGGCAGGGCAAGCGTGGCTTTGGTTCACCGCGCCCCCTTATCGGGTGGGCGTTTTCTCGACACACTCCTGCGGAGTGCGCTCGAAAACGCACGGTTTTCCGCCTGAAATTCGCCCAAAGTTGCGCCCCCATCATACAAAATGCCACTGTCAAACGTGGCTTTTGGGGCGCAACTTTTCGCGAATTTCCCCCGCCTGTCGGCGGGGCGTTTGGCTAACGCCAAACGGCGGAAAACCGTAAACGCGCCTACAACGCCCCGCGTTCTCCTGTAACATTTTCCGAAAATCCGTGTCTATATAAGTGAAAGGCGCAAAACCTTTCACTTATGCGCATAAAAAAACAGCGAGGATAAGAACTTATGTTGAAAGACGAAAAGTTGATGACTGCCCTGAAAAAGGGCAATGTCAGCGCGCTGGAAAAGATAATGAAGAAATATTCGGGTTACGTCTGTACGGTCGCGCGGAATTTCTCGCGCGGTGCGCTCTCCGAGGAGGATATTGACGAAATTTCGGTCGATGTTTTCTATAAGCTGTGGGAACTTCGCGGGGGACTTGACATAAAAATCGGACTTTCGGCGTATTTGTCCGCCGCCGTCCGAAATATGGTAAAGAACCGTTTCCGCGATTTACCTCCCCCGTTTGAGGACATTTCCGACTTTGAGATACCGTCGCTTACTTCCGTGGAGGACGCGGCTGAACTCGCCCTTATGACCGAATGTCTGAACGAGGGTATAAGCGGGCTTTCCGAAAAGGAGCGCGAAATTTTTCTAAGGTTTTATCTTTACGGCGAAAAAACCGCTCAAATCGCGGACGCGATGAGCGTTTCCGAAAGCTCCGTGCGGACAAATCTCAGCCGCACGCGGGAAAAGCTGAAAATATTTATGAACAGCAGGGGGTATGAATATGTTTGAAGATTTCACAAATAAATGCGCTATGGCGGACGGGATAAAGCCGGACAAAAAGCGCACGGCAAATAACATCTCGGCAGTAAAATCACTTATAGAACACGAGGGGAAAGCCCCGAAAAAACGCAGAGTAAAATTCAAACCGCTGATTGTCGCGGGAGCGGCGTTAGCGCTGTCGGCGGGTACGTTCTTTACGGTAAACGCGGCAATGAAAGGCGCGGTCGTGGATTTCTTTATGGGCAAGGAAAAGCACGAGGGCGATTATATAGACTATGTAGACGGCAACGGATACAGACATATTTCGTTCAGAACAACGCTCCCGCTTTTCGAGCAAAATTATATGGTTATAATTGACGTAGACAAACAGGGTGCAGACGCAGTAACATTCTTCACAAAAGACGACAACCCCGAATACTTTGGACGGCTTGAAGAATATGACAAGGCTTTGGAAGAACATAATGCGTCTTTGCCGTTCACTAACGAAGAAGAGGGAATTAAAATGAGCGACGATTACCCTGTACCCGAAGATTTCGGACTGGTGTTTAAGGACAGCGAAATATGCTTTTACTCAATCGGTTTCCTAGCCGAGGACGACTTTGACCTTGGCGATGGATATTTAGGCGGTAATTTTATGTTCATCGGCGAGGCTGGTAAACACCCAAGCGGTGCAGGCGGTGACCCCGATACAGAACTGCCCGGCGATTGGCACTATGATTGGGAAAATGAAACTCAACAGGCGAATTTCCAATTGTTCTATTATGTAGGCAAAGAATAATACACGCCAACCACACCCGCGAAAGCGGGTGTGGTTGGCGTGATATTATAAAATAAATCTATGTTTTCATAAAGGAGGTAAAAAATATGAAAACGAAAAAATTTCAAACAGCAAAGGGATTATTGGCAAAACTTATGGCTTTGGTTATCCTGATAGGCACGATTATGCTTGTCGGGGGAACATCTGCCGTGGCGGCTGATGTCGAAAAGACGGAGATTAGCGCCGAAGATTTAGCAGCACATCTGGAATTTGTCAACAAGGTGGCGACCGACTTGGGTGATGAATACACCTTAATATCCGATGTCACCACGCTTGATGACGACGGTATGCTTGCCACGACAAGAATTTACAAAAAACCTATATACTCAATACAAGCCACCAATTCAAGTTCAAGTCACGTTTACGCCGAAAGAATATTTACTGAATCCAAAGCGAAGTTTAAATGGGTTAAAATCAATGCAGAGGGAGATTTTACATGGGACGGGGAAACAGCGTATGTTTATCGCGCAAGGGGTGATGCCGTACCCGCGACTAACCCCTCATCTGTAAGAGTAACTAGCAACCCTCCAGCTGTAGGTCATCCTGACTGCGGTTCTAATTTCCTGTTTGGCAACAAATACGCATACATTGAAAAGAAAGCAACCGCGACAAATGATATTACTACTATAGATTATACTTTTGAACTTGTTGTAAACCGCAACGGCGACGCGCACACCAATCCGAGCGGTGGAACAATCATCTTTGGATAAAACACAAAAGCACAACGCCCCGCCCTATGCGGGGCGAATTTTATTTTTCGGCGTATTCCCCCGTGGAGCGGGGGGGGGGGAATACGCCGATTGTTGTACGCCCTTGACAAATTCGCCCCTTAGTGCTATAATATTATTCGCGGGGGTTATTGTACCCTCGAATTTTTGCGACTACGAGGTGACAGAGTTTTGAGCAATGAAAAAGAAAAGCCGTCGCTCGTTATGCGGGCGGCAACGCTTATCGTTGACAAACGCAAGGGATTTTTCCTGTTCTTTATTCTGGCGGCGGTGTTCTGCGTTTTCGGTATGCAGTGGACAAGGGTAAACAACGACATAACGTCCTATCTGCCCGATACCACCGAAACAAAACGCGGGCTTACCGTTATGAACGAGCAGTTCGTGACCTACGGCACGGCGAACATTATGATAGATAATGTTACATACGAAACCGCCGAGGATTTGGCGGGGAAAATGCTCGAAATAGACGGAGTTTCCGAGGCGGTTATCGACCGCACGGACGCGCATTATCACGACGGCGCGGCAATGGTGTCCGTCACGTTCAAGGGCGAGGCGGAGGACGAAACCGCAAAGTCCGCGATGATAAAAATAAAGGAACTTCTTTCTCCTTACGACACCTATATTTCAAGCGAAGTCGGCGAAAATCAAGCCGATAATATCGCCGCTGAAATGCAGGTCGTTGTCGTTATTGTTATCGTTATCGTAATAGCGGTTCTGCTGTTTACGTCCAAAACGTATATGGAAGTCCCCGTTATGCTTATAACGTTCGGAATGGCGGCGCTCTTAAATATGGGTACGAACTTTCTTTTTGGGGAAATTTCGTTCGTGTCAAACTCGATAGCCGTCGTTTTGCAATTGGCTCTTGCAATAGACTACGCGATTATCCTGTGCAACCGCTACACTGAGGAACGCATTTCCGCCGACGCGCGGACGGCGGTTATAATCGCGCTTTCAAAGGCAATTCCCGAAATAAGTTCAAGCTGTCTTACAACCGTTTCGGGTCTTGTCGCTATGATGTTTATGCAGTTCAGATTGGGTCTTGACTTAGGAATTGTGCTGATAAAGGCTATCTTTTTCAGCATTCTGTCCGTGTTCACTCTGATGCCGGGACTGCTTATGTCGTTTTCGGGACTTATCGACAAAACGCACCACAAAAACTTCGTCCCGAATATTACGCCCGTAGGCAAAATGGACGTGAAAACGCGTTTCGTTATCCCGCCTATATTTGTAGTGGTTCTTGTCGCGGCGTTTATTTTTTCAAACAGGTGCAATTATGTTTATGACTACGCGTCGGGTACGACTTACAAGAAAAACGAATCCCAGATAGCCGATGAAAAGATACGCGAGAATTTCACGGTCGATAACCTTATGGTAATGATAGTCCCGTCGGGCGACTACGATTCGGAGCAAAAGCTGTTAATGGAAATAGCGCGCGACCCCGCGGTAAATTCCACTCAGGGACTTGCGAACACGGAGGCTATGGACGGCTATTACCTCACCGACGCGCTGACCCCGCGCCAGTTTGCGGAACTTATTGATATGGACGTTGAGGCGATTTCCGTATTGTATTCGGCATACGCGGTGTCTATGGAAGATTACGGCAAACTATTAGGAAACATTTCCGATTACGGCGTTCCGCTTATAGATATGTTCGATTATGTTTACGAGCAAAAACAGGCGGGTATAATCACGCTTGACGATGAAATGACGGATATGCTCGACGAACTGAACGCGAAACTCACGGACGCCAAACTCCAGCTTAAAACCGACAAATATTCCCGCCTGCTTATCAAGACAAATCTCCCTATGGAGGGCGAAGAAACGTTTAAAAAACTCGATGAATTTCACAAGATAATGTACAAGTATTACCCCGCCGACAATTCGTTCATAGTCGGCGATTCGACAAGCGACTTTGATTTATCTTCATCTTTCGTTGATGATAATTTGATGATAAGTATTCTGTCCGCGCTGTTCGTTTTGGTGATACTCGTATTCACGTTCAAGTCGGCGGGACTGCCCGTTCTGCTTATGGCGATTATCGAGGGCGCAATCTGGATAAACTTCTCCGTTCCCGCAATCGAAAACACGAATATATTCTTCCTAAGCTATCTTATAGTAAGTTCAATTCAAATGGGCGCGAATATCGACTATGCTATAGTAATTTCAAGCCGATATTCGGAATTAAAACGCGAAATGTCGCCGAAAGAGGCAATAGTCGAAACGTTAAATCAAGCGTTCCCGACGATAATAACATCGGGTATGATACTGTCCGTGGCGGGTCTGCTTATCGGCTTTATGTCCTCCGACGTAGCGATTTCCGCAGTCGGCGAATGTTTAGGGCGCGGTACGCTGATGTCCATTGTACTCGTTATGTGCGTACTTCCGCAGATAATGCTTTTGGGCGATACGATAATCGAAAAAACATCGTTTACTCTGAAAAAACGCTCCCGCATACATCACACGTCGGGGCTTATTCACCTAAACGGCAGAGTGCGCGGTTATGTAAGCGGAATTGTTGACGCAGAGGTAAGCGGTATAATCCGCGGTGAAGTCAGCGCGATGCTCGACAGCGAGGACGCGGAGGCTTTGCGCGGGAGAATAGACAGCGCAATAGCCGTTTCAAGCGACGACGGCGAAGAGGCATTGACGGAGGACGATTGATATGGTATATAAAAATAAAATATTATCCGTGCTGTCCGTTGTATGTGCGCTCGGTATTCTCTTTGCGAGTATTCCGCAGGTAAAAGCGACAGCGGCGGGGCGCACGATAAAAATTTCCACCGCGGAAGAGTTTCTCGATTTTGCAAAAGAGTGCGGAATAGATACCGCAAGCGAGGAACTCACCGTTGAACTCGCGGAGGATATTTCTCTCAGCGGTACGGACTTTTCGGGCGTTCCGATTTTCTGCGGAACGTTCAACGGGGGCGGTCACACGATTTCGGGACTTTCCCTGCGCGGTAATTCCTCGGAAATCGGGCTTTTCCGACACCTGCAAAAAGGCGCGGAGATAAATAATTTAAACGTGACGGGAACGGTCGCGCCTGCGGGTTCTTCCGACAAGGTCGGCGGGATTGTCGGCGTAAATAAGGGAAAAATCACGTCCTGCACATTCGGCGGAAGTGTTTCGGGAAACGACAGCGTAGGCGGTATCGTCGGCAAAAACTGCGAGGGCGGAGTGGTTTCGCAA
The DNA here is from genome assembly GCA_947628655.1 of uncultured Clostridia bacterium. Taxonomy (GTDB): domain Bacteria; phylum Bacillota; class Clostridia; order Oscillospirales; family Ruminococcaceae; genus CAG-115. The sequence continues at coordinate 8,100 of CANRAS010000031.1, forward strand.
TGCACATCGACCGCGACACTGTCGGGCGAAAGCGCGGCAGGCGGTATCGCGGGTACGAACAATGGCGTTATCACAAACTGTGAAAACAGCGGGAGCGTGAACACCGTCTACAAGGACGAAACGCTGTCCGACGTAAACCCCGATGATATTTCTCTTGAAACGGCGTCGGGCGTTGAGGAAACGATAGGAAAATCCGACGTCGGCGGTATCGCGGGATATTCGACGGGAATGATACAGCGGTGCGAAAACAAAGGCACGGTAGGCTATCAGCACATCGGCTATAACATCGGCGGTATCGTCGGACGGCAATACGGCACGCTCAGTTCCTGCAAAAACTTCGGCACGATTTACGGCAGGAAAGACGTAGGCGGTATCGCGGGGCAAATGGAGCCTTACCGCAGTATAGAGTTCTCCGAGGATACTGCAAAGCGCCTTGAAAACGAAACCGATACGCTGTCTGATAATATAGATAAACTTATATCGGATACGGCAGACAGCGGCGACAGCATAAATTCCGAAATACAAAAGCTGACCTCACAGATGAACTCTTTGCAGGACAGCGCCGATACAATTTCAAACCGCGCGGAAGAGATAGCGAACGGCTTTACAAACGGCACGAACGAGATTATGGTGCGCGTGGAAATCGCGCTTGACAAAGCGCCCGCAGTTATAACTCCGCTTGAAGAAGCGTGTTCGCTTTTCGGGGATTTCTCCGAGAAACTCTCCGCCGTCCTTGACGAAATGGCGCAGTCGGGGGAATACAGCGCCGACGCGGTTAATACCGCCCGCGCCGCGCTCGACAAGATAAACGCAGAACTCCCCAAGCTGTCGGACGGTATCGCGGAAATTGCAAACGCGCTTGACGACCTGCGCAGTTCTGCCGTAGGTTCCGACGAGGCGAAAACCGCGCTCGATAATCTCAAAACCGCACTTAATTCCGCGTCGGAAACTATGAAGAACATTTCAGACGCGGCAAACGAATTGGCAAGTTCATTCGGAAGTGTTGCGGGCGGTGAGAACGAGGCGTTCAAAACGCTGTTTGAACAGACCGCGCAGATGATGGACATTCTCGCTGACATAAACGGCAATCTGGAAACGATACTCGACAATATCGACGCAAACGGCGTTGAAAACGCGCTCGGCGATTTATCGGACGGCGCGGGCGAAATATCGGACGCGATAAGCGCGATAAACGCCGACGCCAAAGACTTCGGCGAATGTGCAAAACAGCTTGAAACGGCTCTCGAAACCCTAAACGGCGCGACTTCCGACGCGTCGGACGCGGCTGACATAATGGCGAATGCCGCGGACAAACTCGCAAGTTCGGCAAACGGCGCAAAGGATATTGTAAACACGCTTGCCGAAAAACCCGCCGTGCAGTTCCCCGCATTTGACGAAACGTTCACAAGTTCAGCCGATAATATTTCGGACAATATCCGCGCGATGACCGCGACGCTTTCAAGAATAAGCAGTTCGGCAAATTCCGACGGCGATGTTATTTTATCGGATATTCAAAGCATAACCGACAGCATAGAGCGCATACTCGACATTTTCGCGGACGCTTATAAAGACCTTATGTCCGACGAAGAACACACATATTCCGAAGATATATCCGACAGCGAAGTGACCGAACAGGACGGCGCGGGGATTTACGGCAAGGCGCTTTACTGCGAAAACAGCGGCGCGGTAAACGGTGATGTAAACGTCGGCGGAATAACGGGAGCAATGGCGATTGAATTTGACCTGGACCCCGAGGACGATATAACTTTAAGCGGAGAACGCTCGGCGAATTTCAGCTACAACGTCCTTGACGTTATCGAAAACTGCGAAAATTCGGGGCAAATCACCGCGAAAAAGAACTACTGCGGAGGTATTGTCGGGCGAATGGATATGGGACTTGTGAAGAACTCCAGAGCCTCAGGCACGGTAGAAAGCACGGACGGCAATTACGTCGGCGGTATCGCGGGCAGTTCCACAGCGAAAATCCGCGGGTGCGCGTCCAAGGTTACGCTTTCGGGTCTTGCCTGCATAGGAGGTATAGCAGGCGAGGGCGGTATAATAACCGATTGCGTTTCAATCTGCGACATCACGAGTTTCACCGAGAAAATCGGCGCAGTCGCGGGCTATGTAGATTTTGATAAAGACAACACGGAAATTGCAAACAACTTCTTTGTTGACAGAGGAGTAGAGGGTATCGACCGCGTAAGCTATTCGGGTTTGGCTCAGCCTTTTTCGTATGAAGAATTTGCAAGCCGTACGGGCGGTTTTGCGGACATTGTTCTGGATTTTTACGCGGACGGCACGAAACTCGCAAGCGTTACAGTCCCGTATAACGGGGCAATCGCCGACGCGGACATTCCCGAAATCCCCGCAAAGGACGGGTGTTTTGCACGGTGGGAAGAATTTCCGCGCGAGAACATCACATTCCCGCTCGTGATAAACGCGGAGTATACGGGGCTTTTAACAAGCGTTGCAAGCGACCTGCAAACCGAAAGCGGACTTGCGCTTGTCCTGGCGGACGGTAATTTCACGGACAGCGCGAAACTCGCCGTTACAACGGAAAGCGGTGTCCCCGCGCCCGCCGACAGCGAACTGCGCGTTATAACGTTCACCGAAAGCAATTCTAACGTGCTCCCGACCGCGCTGAGGTTCTACAGCAACTCCAACAACGCGAAAATTTCCCAATACCTAAACGGCGAATGGGAAAGCGTAGACTTCACGAAAAACGGAAGTTATCTTATAGTAACCGAACCCGTATTTGACAACCAAACCGCGATATACTGCATAACGGAAACCCCGATAAATTTACTGCCGATAATAATTCCCGCAGTAATATGCCTATCAGCATTAGCCGTCATAATCGCGGTAAACGTCAAGAAGAAAGCTAGGAAGAAAGTGAACAGCTAAAGCAAATCCCCCGTATCAGCAAGTTTTTCTTTCAAAACACTTGACAAATCAAAAATATTGTGCTATAATGTACTTGTGAGAAATAAAGAACCCCAACAGTTCTATTAGGTTACAAAAAATCGTCCCCTTGAACATCGCTACTGTTCAAGGGGACTTTTAGGTATCGCGCTTTAAGGGGCTGGGGAGTGCGGGGCGCAAAGTTGCTTTACGGCTTGATTTTTCCAACGTGGATTTTTTAGCATACCAAACCGCCCCCGCCTGTTGGCGGGGGCGTTAATTTAGTGTGTCAGCCTTTCGGTTCAAAGACAATCTAATCCGCGCACGAAGTTCGCACATTTGCTGTGCACTCTTAACTCTTAACTGTAAACTGCGGGAGCAATTCTCTTACCTTTAACAATTTTACCTCGCACCGTTAATCAAGTTCAAACGACCCCGTATACAGCCTATAGTACTGCCCTTTCTCCGCGATAAGTTTCTCGTGAGAACCGCGCTCGATTATACGTCCCTGCTCCAGTACCATAATTACATCGGAGTTTCGCACCGTTGACAGCCTGTGCGCGATAACAAATACCGTGCGCCCTTTCATCAGCGCGTCCATACCCTTTTGTACTATCGCCTCCGTGCGCGTATCAATCGAACTTGTCGCCTCGTCAAGTATCATAACGGGCGGGTCGGAAACCGCCGCTCTCGCAATCGAGATAAGCTGCCGCTGTCCTTGTGAAAGCCCGCTGCCGTCGCCTTTCAATACCGTATCATACGCCTGCGGGAGCATACGGATAAATCCATCCGCGTTCGCGAGTTTCGCCGCCGCGATACACTCCTCGTCCGTAGCGTCGGGCTTGCCGTAACGCAGGTTTTCCATGACCGTTCCCGTAAACAGGTTTACGTCCTGTAAAACTACGCCGAGCGAACGCCGTAAATCCGCCTTCTTTATCTTGTTGATATTAATTCCGTCATAGCGTATCTTGCCGTCCGCGATGTCGTAAAAGCGGTTTATCAGGTTCGTTATTGTCGTCTTGCCCGCGCCTGTCGCTCCGACAAACGCGACTTTCTGCCCCGGTTCTGCGTACAAGTCTATATTGTGCAATACCATTTTTTCCGGGACATACCCAAAATCCACATCGTCCAGCACGACATTTCCCTTGAGTTCGGTATACGTTACAGAACCGTCCGCCGTGTGCGGGTGTTTCCACGCCCAAAGCCCCGTGCGCTCAGTCGTTTCGGTGAGTTCGCCGTTTTCATCGCGCTTTGCATTGACAAGAGTAACATACCCGTCGTCAACTTCGGGTTCTTCGTCAAGCAGCGAGAATATCCGCTGTGCGCCCGCCATTGCCATTGCTATGACGTTCAATTGCTGTGAAACCTGTCCGATAGGTCCTATAAAACTCCGCGAAAGCTGTAAAAACGCTACTATATCGCCGAGCGTTAATATCGCCGTGCCGAAACAGAAAACGTTCGTCGCGCCGTTTATCGCCATTGTACCGCCGATTATCGCTATTGTGACATACAGAAAATATCCAAGGCAGTTGTTAAGCGGCATAAGGACGTTAGCGGTCGCGTTCGCCTTGTAGGTGTTCTCGCACAAGTCGGAGTTCTTCCCGTCGAATTTGTCCATTGCCTTTTGCTCGTGGCAGAATATCTTGACGACCTTTTGTCCGTTTATCATTTCCTCGATGTAGCCGTTGACATTAGCCGTCGAGATTTGCTGTTTAACAAAGTACGAACTTGATTTTTTGGCAATAACACTTGTGATAAGCAGAATTATGAACAAGAACCCGATAACGACAAGCGTCAGCCATACTGATAATACGAGCATTGAGATGAACACGGAGATAACCGTCACCGCCGATTGAAGAATACTCGGAATAGCGGTTGACAGCATTTGCTGCATAGCGTCCGCGTCGTTCGTGTAGAAACTCATCACGTCGCCGTGCGGGTGTGTGTCGAAATACTTTATCGGCAGGCTTTGCATATGCGTAAACATATCGTTGCGGATTTTCTTCAAAACGCCCTGCGAAACCTTTGCCATTATCCGCGCGTTGAACAGCGCCGCCAGCGCACCGCCTAAAAACAGCACCGCCATAAAGATAATAGCGCGGAGTAAACTGCCGTAGCCTATTGACGGGTCAATAAGGAGCGGTGAAATATAATCGTTTATCAGCGTTTTCAAAAACAACTGCGACGCCACGGAAGAACCCGCCGTCAGCAGAATACAGAACAGCACCGCAAGCAAATGCCACTTATACGGTTTCAGATAAGCCATTGTGCGCTTTAGAACGGTCTTGTTGAACTTTAACGGCACGCGCGCGCCTTTCGGAAGTCTGCCGCTTACGCGGGGAGGCTGTTGCTGCTGTTCGGTTTTCGTTTCTTTAATTTCTTCACTCATCTTCGTCCGCCCCCCTTGTCTGCTGGTCGTAAATCTCGCGGTAGATACCGCCGCGCTCATAAAGTTCATCGTGCGTTCCCATTTCGGCTATTCGTCCGTTGTCAAGCACGATTATCTTGTCAGCGTCGGAGACTGAACTTACTCTCTGCGCGATGATAATTTTTGTCGTGTCGGGTATTTCCTCGCGGAACGATTTCCTTATCATAGCGTCCGTGTGAGTATCTACGGCGCTTGTGCTGTCGTCAAGAATTAGTATCTTCGGGTGTTTAAGCAATGCCCGCGCTATGCACAGGCGCTGTTTTTGCCCGCCCGAAACATTTGAACCGCCCTGTTCGATATAGGTTTCGTATTTGTCGGGGAATTTCTGAATAAACTCGTCGGCGCACGCAAGACGGCATACGCGCTGAACGTCCTCGTCCGTCGCGTTCTCGTCGCCCCAGCGGATATTCTCGTAAATCGTCCCGCTGAACAGAGTGTTCTTTTGCAGAACCATTGCGACGTTGTTTCTGAGCGCCTCCAGATTGTAATCGCGGACATTCTCCCCGCCGACCGTCACTTCGCCCTCCGTAACGTCGTACAAACGCGGTATCATCTGCACGAATGTTGATTTTGAAGAACCCGTGCCGCCTATTATCCCGACGGTTTCTCCCGAATTTATCCGCACGCTGATGTGGTCAAGCGCGTTGTTTTCGGCGGTGTCGGAATATTTAAAGCACACGTTCTTAAATTCTATCGTGCCGTCTTTCAGTTCTGTAAGGTTGCGTTCGCCATCCGTTATGTCGCAGCCCTCGCGGAGGACTTCCGCGACGCGGTCTGCGCTCGCCTTTGACATCGTAAGCATTACGAATATCATCGAGAGCATCATAAGGCTCATAAGTATCTGCGTAGTATATGTGAACAGCGCCGTCAGCCCGCCGAACGTCAGTCCCGGCTCGGCGTTTCCGCTCTCAACTATAGCGTGCGCGCCTACCCACGAAATTACTAAGATACACGCATACACGGACAATTGCATTGCGGGCGCGTTGAACGCGACTGTTCTCTCGGCTTTCATAAACAGCGTAAATATTTTATCGGAAATTTTCTGGAATTTAGAAATCTCGTGTTCCTCTTGAACAAAACTTTTTACCACGCGGATACCGCGCACGTTTTCCTCGACGCATTCGTTCAGGTCGTCGTATGTCTTGAACGTCTTGTCGAAGATAGGGAACGCTTTCTTGATAATCAAGATAAGCACGACAGCCAGAAACGGGATAGCGTAAATGAACGTTATCGAAAGTTTAGGGCTTGTTCTGAACGAGAATATAAACGCGAAAACAAGCATTGCGGGCGCTCTGAACGTTATTCTTATTATCATCTGAAACGCCATTTGCACACGGGTTACGTCTGTCGTAAGTCTTGTTACCAGACTTGCGGGCGAGAACCTGTCGATAGACGAGAACGTGAAGTTTTGTATGTTGCTGTACATATCCGTCCGCAAATTCTTCGCAAACCTAGAACTTGCCCTTGACGCGGTAACGCCCGCCGTTATTCCGAAGAACATCGCGACAAGCGTTGATATAAGCAGAATTGCGCCGTATTTCACAACGCTCTGCATATCGCCTTTATTAATGCCCTCGTCAATCAAATTCTGCATAATACTTGGCAGCATAACTTCGGTAAAAGCCTCGCCGAGCATAAATATCGGAGTTAATATCGCGTAAATCTTAGCGTCGCGCACACTCTTTATCAAAGTCTTTACCATTAACTGTTTCCCTCCCGAAATGAAGTAGATTTGTTTTCCCCTGTTTCAAGGTTTTCCTGTATTCTGTCAAGGAAACCGCACAAAGTTTTAAGTTCCTCCTCCGAAAATCCCTTTGTAAGCTGTTTTTCGATAAGCGCGGATTCTTTGGACATTCGCCTGCTTATCTCGCGCGATTTTTCGGTCATTATGATTTTCTTCAGCCTGCCGTCGTGCGAAACGGGAACGCGCTCGATAAGCCCCTTTTTTTCAAGGAGTTTCAGCACCTTTGACGCGGTTGAGCGCGTTATTCCGAAATTGTTTTCAAAATCCCGCTGATACACATCCTCGCCGATTGTTTCCATATGTCCCAAGTGCGCGATTATCCAGCCGTTGGAGCAGGTCATATTATCTATCTCGTTTTTCAGACCCGAATTGCGGTCGATGTAGCGCCTTATCGCGTTGTTTGTCATTCTGAACCGCATTCCGATGTCTTTCGTTTCAGAATTCACCAAATCATCTCCTTAATTTTGTTGCATATGCCACTAGTTTGTTTGACATTAAACATTATACAACAATTTGTATAAAATGTCAACGGGGGATTTGTGAAAATTAAATGAAACTATAGGCTTACGGGGTAACGTTTAAGAAGTAAGAGGTTAGAGGTAAGAAGTAAGACAAGGGGCGCGGGGTTGCCTCACAGCGGTTGTGGTGGCTTTAAGCGGAGGGGGCGGGGGTGGCTTTGGCTCACCGCGCCGCCTTATCGCGGTGGGGCGTCTCCTCGCGCACCTCATTCTCCGCGCCCATACGGGCGCGGAGAATATAGGTACGCTCGTCAACGCCACGGTTTGCCGTCTGAATTTTGCTGGCGCAAAATTCACCCCGCCTGTCGGCGGGGTCGTTTGGCTTGCGCCAAACGACGGCAAACCGTGAAGAGCCTGCGAAACCGCTCTAGGTGGCTTTTGGCGCGCGGAATGTCACCGGCATTCCGCGCGCGGAGAGGTTGCTTTAAACCAACCGCGCGACACGCTTTGCGTGTCGCGCTACGCGCAAGGGGAAAGCCCTCTATCGCAGGGCTTTCCCCTCTTTTTTGCTCCGCTACGCTCCGCAAAAAATTCACCCCTTTTCGGAGCTCTTGAGCGTAGTTTCGCCACTTCGTGGCGACACGGGGGCTCTGCCCCCGTGACCCCCGCAGCCTTTGAAAAGGCTGGCGAAACTTT
>CANRAS010000032.1 GCA_947628655.1 uncultured Clostridia bacterium
AGCCTGCAGAAGTTTCCTACCCCGCCCCAAGGCTGAAGTCAGTCGTGAGGGTTATTGTTGGGTAGATGGTATCGTAATGTCACCCCGCCTTTGGCGGGGCATATTGACTTAAAGACAATCTTTCCGCGCGCGTAGCGCGCACCTTAGGGTAATCCGCAAAGCGGATTACTCGCTAACTACTAACAACTATTCTCTAGCAACTAGTTAATACCCCGAATGCAGGCTTTCCATAAATCTCCTTGCCTCGTCCAACGGGAGCATAAACTCCTGCCGGTATGCGCAGACGTTACCCCACGTATCGTCTGCAAATAAAACATTCTGATTGTTTACAATTATGCGAACATATGCACCTGCTATGTTATCCGTCAGCATATCCCAAAACGAAATGTTTTCTATGGACTTTTTGCAATAATATTCGCTGAGGTTCAAAATCTCGCTTGCCTCCTCCGCTGTTAACAGGGTTGAACCCCATTCCATAGTATCGTGCGTTTCGTAATCGTAATACGTCATATTAGCCGTGGAACTTGCGAGGTATCTTTCGTGGGGTCGCCAGTTGACAAGCCCGAAACCGCAGGTCTTGAACGCTATGAACGCTATTAGTATGAACACCGCGAGCGTTGACACAAACTTCAAAATCCACTTTAATAATTCAAACCGCCCGCCGCGCGATACTATGATGTTTATGACAATATACGCTACTCCCGATACGAGCACGCCCCAGCCCGCCATTTGAGTTGTGAAGAATATCGAGAATATCATAAAGCACCCGCCCGCCATCATTAGTTCAAAGAAAATCTTGCTGACTATCGGCTTGCCGACGCTCCGTCCGTCGCGTTTAATAAACAGGTATACGGGAAGTATCATTACGCAAAGAGAAATTAAACAGCTTGCGCCCGACCTCAGCAGGCACATTTTTACGTTGTCCGCAATCGTAATAAATCCCCACCAGCCGAGGTTTACATCTGCGGAAAAGAAGTTCAGAAAATACTGAAATCCTGCGGGTTTTGCCATGAAATTATCATAGAATACGCACGGGAGAACGTTTATGATTACCATAAAGATAATCGCGAAATACTCGCTTTCCGCGAGAGTACCGCAGCAGCACGCCGACAGCACTTCCGATGCGATTATAAACATCAGAATTGACAGCAAATACAGCGCGTACATCCAATAATTTTCCCACACTCTTTCATCAAGCGGAAATCCCAATGCGAGAGATTTCAGGATAGCCAGCGCAGTCCCGCCCCAGTAAGACACGATAAACGGCAGTATCTGCGTTAGTACAATCGCGTAAATTTTCGAGAAAAAGCGTTCTCTCGCCTTTATCGGCAAAGCAAGCGCCACATCGGACAGCTGAATGTTATTTAAATCGCGGAAACAGTCGGTAGTCGTGAAAATTCCCGTCAAGATTGCCACTCCGCAAAAGAACAATCCCCAACCCGACGGCATGAAGTGAATGTTTTTGCTGTAAACCTCGCACGAATCGAAAAAGAACAGTATCATAGATACGCCGTAGAGAATAAGCGAGATAGTCACCGTTTTCCTGTGCGAACGAATTTCCGCGCATGCCGCGCGCCAGATTTTTTTAACCGTCACTTTATACGGCGAATTATTAGGTTTCGCTGATAATACTTGCTCCATAGCCGCGTCCCTCCAGTTCATAAATAAATATTTCTTCTAATGTCAGCGGGATAAACTCGCTTACTTCGCAGTCCAAGTTCGCCATTTTTTCCGTGATAGCGTCCTCCGTGCCGCGAACGACCGCCTGCGTAACAGAACCCATACTCGTGTATTTCATCACGGACATACCCGCGTTTGCAAGTTCCTCCTGCGTTATCGGGGAATTGCGCCGTACAAGCTGAATTTTGCCGAACCCGCTTTTTATATTGTCGATTTCGTCGGCGAATATCATCTGCCCTTGATGAATAAGCATAGCGTGGTCGCAAAGTTCGTTGATTTCGGCGATATTGTGCGAAGATACCACCATAGTAGCCTGCCTGTCAATAAGTTCGCCGACTATCATCTGCTTTATGAACTTGCGCATTGCGGGGTCAAGCCCGTCGAACGCCTCGTCAAGCAGAAGATACTTCGTATTGCACGAAAGCCCGATAATAACGACCGCCTGCCGTTTCATTCCCTTTGAGAACTCGCTCATACGCTTGTTTCGCGGAAGTCCTATCATCGTGACTAATCTTCCGTATGTTTCATAAGAAAAGCTGTCGTAATAACTTGCGTAATAGTCCGCTAATTTGTCAAGCGTAAAACTCGAATACTGCACGGTTTCATCGTTTACGAAAAACAGCTTTGCCTTTGCGTTCGGATTGTCGAACACGTCCTCGCCGTCAATAAGCACCGAACCCGACGGCGTATTGTACACCCCGCACATCATACGCAGGAGCGTAGATTTTCCCGCGCCGTTCGACCCCAAAAAGCCGTATATGCACCCGTCGGGAATAGTCAGCGACACATTATCCAGCGCCTTAAAACTGCGTTTCGGGTCTGCTTTTCCAAACCCTTTTTGAGTGAACAGCATAGACGCATTGCGAATTTCAATCATTTCTCAAACTCCCCTTTCACATTTTCGATTATCCTAACCAAATCATCTGCGGGAACGCCCGCTTTCAGCATTTCCCGAACCTTGCTTTCAAAATCCCGCGTCAATGCGCCGTTCGGATTTGCGCTCCCCGCGACGAAACTTCCTTTTCCCGTTACCGAATAGATTATCCCGTCGCGTTCAAGCATTTGATACGCCTTTGTTACGGTGTTCGGATTAAGCCCCAACTGCTGCGCCAACACCCGCGACGGCGGTATCTTGTCGTTTTCCTTGTAGACCCCGCGCGTTATCTCACTGCAAACCGCGCGGTAAATCTGCTCGTAAATCGGAGTGCGCCCTGTAATATCAATTGTTATCAAAATTTCACCCCCTGATAGCAGCTAGTAATTAGTTTAATAGCAGTTAGTAATTAGTTGGCATTAAATTCAAACATTGCTTTAATTTGGTTTAGTAAGTGTGCAGTCACGCGCCAACTAACTACTAACTACTATCAAACTAATTACTAATTACTATCAAACTATTGTACTACTTGCACTAGTTGCTATAGTGCAATTATAACGCGTCTGTTTGCGTATGTCAATAGGTAATCTTAAAGTTTGGTGGAATTGCATAAATATTCGTTGGGGAATTGGGATAAATATACAAAAAACGCGCTCGTTGCAGGCTAATTAAACAACTTGCTCGCTCCCCGCCGTAGGCGGGGAACAGTTGTTTGAGTTCAGACCTCTCCCGCCGCAGGCGGGAGAGGTCTGGTTATTTTGCCTGCCGTAAGCGAGGGAAACGTTTTTGGGTTTACTTGCTTTTCCGTTTGCGAAAAATTTCCAAAAATTTTTTTCGAAAACCCTTGACAAAATCGGATTAATTGTATATAATATAATCAGAATGACAGCAGTCACTAACGTGGGGCTGACACGACAAAAAATCCGATAGTGTTACCGGACTTCGCGTGCCGGACAGTTGGCGGGCAACGGAAAAACCCGAACGCGTTGCCGGACTTCGCGTGCCGGACAGTTGGCGGACAACGGAAAAATCAGTCACTAAAGGGAGATGTCTCTCGCTACGGCAGAGCGTTCTCCCTTTTAAATTTATTATATGGAGAAATAAACATGGAACAAATAAACAAAAAGCGGGCATTGGAAATTATGTCACAAGCTGCGGACATATATAACGATGTGTTCAACAGAAAGAACCTCTTGATAATTTACGGCAATCCGTGTTCGCCAAAATATATAATAACGGAATCATACCCGCAAAATTTTCTGCATTTAACAGGCGTAGTTCTAAACACTAATATACCCAACAATACGGCTGAAAAATTTTTAGAAAAAGTACTTAACGATAGATTGGGTGTAAACGAATTTAGTTTAAAAGAAAGCAGCTCGCAAAAACTTGAAGTACTTATCCAAACCCTGAGCATAAAATCCACCGCACGAATGATCGGCGATTTTTCGGGAAACAGAGTAAATCTGAAAACCGACAAACTCGCGGGCGGTACAAGTTCGTTTTTGGGATTTATAAAAGTCGGCGAAAATTATGTGCCGAACACGGTTATAAAAGGCGACATCAGAAAAGACGCGTTATTTACCGAGCGCGTTTTGGGAGTTTTAAGCAAGCGCATAACCGAGCCGCAGTATAACGAACGAATTTACATTGCCAAAAAAATAGACGCCGAAAGGCTGTTCAAAGCCGTCAGCAAAGATGTCCCTGTGGCGATTGAAATGATTACAAATTAAAGTTTGTAAAGTGAATATTAAAAACCGCGCTCCCCGCCGCAGGCGGGGAGCGAGCCTTATATACAAGTGTGTCAGCGCTTTAATTCAAAGACAATCTTTAAGCGGGCGCAAGCCCGCATCTCTATCCATACTCAACACTCAGCCCTGTAAACTGTAAACTAAAAAAATCCCCCTGTTTTTACAGGGGGTAAAACAATATATACAGAGGACAAAGTTGTCAAAATCAAGTTAAGCTGTAATTAACCGCGGGCGCGTTAAATAAACGCAAATCCGCTCTTTCCGCCTTTCTTGACGGAATACATCGCGTCGTCCGCTTGACCGATAAGGTACTCAACGCGCGTGTTGTAGTCGTCCTTGATTACCGCGATACCGATTGAAACGCTGACTGTCAGGCGTTCGCCGACGTCCGCGTCAAAGCCCTGCGCCAGCTTGTCGATAATCTTCTGCGCAATTTCCGCGGGAGGATTGTTTTCAAGGTTGCGTATCATCGCGATAAACTCGTCGCCGCCGTAGCGTCCCGCAAAGCCTATTCCGTCTACTGCTTCCTTGATAGTCTTGGCAAGGAATTTCAGCACCTGGTCGCCCGTTGCGTGAGAGTAATCGTCGTTGTAGTGCTTGAAGTCGTCCACGTCTATAAACATAACCGCCATTTCCGACTGACGCGCCTTTGCAAGCGAGATTTCGTTGTCTATCTGCGACTCTATCGTTTCACGGTTATAAAGTTCCGTCAAAGCGTCAAAGCTCGCCTGTTCGGTAAGTTTCGCCTCAGACTTCTTTGCGCGGTCTATATCGACCATAACGCCGACCGCTTTCAGCGGATTGCCGTCGGGGTCGTTCAGCGTTGCGGTTCTCATCAAAATCCAGATGAAGTCGCCGTAAATATTCTTTATTCGATACTCGTTGTTCTCAAATGCCTTGCCCTTTTCAAGCTGGTCAAGGTCACTTCTGTAGCGGTTCGCGTCATCGGGGTGTATCTTCGCTTTCATAAGGAAACTGTCGCCGAAGTGGTCTGACGGCGGACGATAGCTGAATTTCTGGTTGAAGTTGTTCGAGAACGTAACCTCGTTCGTCTTGAAGTTCCACTCGAATATGATGTTGTCGGACATATCGGAGATAACCTTATATCTGTCCTCGCTGACTACTATTTCATCTACGACGTTGTTAAACGCGCGCGAGAGCTGACCGTATTCGTTCGTCGCGATTTTGCTGATACGCGCCTCGTGGTCGCCTCTGCGGATTTTAACAAGCGTTTCTTCCATATTCGCAAGCGGTTTTGTGACGCTCTTGGAAACGATAAGCGCCGCTACAAAGCTTGCCACGGAAAGCAGGACTGCGACTACTATTATAGGAGTAAGGGACTTTGAGGAATAGAAACCCGTTCTGTTAAGCGGGCAGGTGACAGCCGCTACAAGACCGTTCGCGCCGCCGACATTTACGAGCAGGCAAGCGCTGTCGCCGTTGGCGGGACTGTTAAATTCGATAATATCCGTAACGCTGTTCTCGGCAAGCGTAGGAATTTTTTCAACAATATCCGCAGAGAACGCCGAATCAAGCGTTGTAACTACCGAAGAACCCTGCGTCCAGCAGCCTTTGGGGTCGATAACGTAAATCGCGCCGTTGCTGTAGAACGAAGTCGCCGCGGAAAATCTTCCGATAAGGGAATTACTTCCGCTCAGATTATAGGATATATACAGCGTTTTATCTCCTACTGCGGTCTTTATGAACATCGTGTTGTTTTCGCCCGTTTCGGTGGTCGAATTGAAGTACAGCACATCGTTGTCGTAACCCGAATAGGTATCGAAGTGCGCGTAAGATTTGCCTTTGTTAGTTCCCGACACGATATTTCCTTTAGCGTCTACAAGCGAAATGCTGTTTATAATCGCATTGTCGCCCATATATCTGTTCAATACATCGTCCGCCGCGCTTATGGACGAGCCGCCTGCCGCCGTCTGAACAGCGGGCATTGCCGACAGAGTTTTGCTGTCGGACTGAACCTTATCCATAACTGCCTGCATTGTGCTGAGCTGCGCCTGCGCCATGCTTTTCAGTTCACTCCTGTACATAGTGCCGCCGTTGTTGCGTATCATAATATTTGAAACGACAGCAAACACTATCATCGGAATAATCGCGAAACACATTGCCGCGACCATTATCATCGTTTTGACTTTCATTTTTGTCTACTCCCCATTTCCGCTCAAAAAATTATACAAAGAGCCTTTTAAACATTATACCATAAAAAAATCAATATGTAAACCGTCTAAGAGAATTTTGCCTATGATTTTTATAATTTTTATGAATAATACACAAATATCCAAAACTTATTTTGTAAAGAATACCACGTCAAAAATAAAAAAACAAATTTATTCAAAAACGCTATTGATTAAATCCGCGCGTTGTGCTATAATATAATAGACTGGATTTTTACTTAAAGACAATCTAATATGCGCGCGGAGCGCGCATTCTAAAATCTTACTTCTTACCTCTATCCTCTAGCAAAGGAGTTATTAACTATGGGAAGTGTTCTAAAAGGTTACCGCTATAGGCTGATTGACAATCGGTCGTTTGAAATCCCGTTGCCTATTAAATATGAAGTTCTCAAAGAGGACGACCCTGTTGCCGCATATGAAATAGGTGCAGACGAGAAAGTAACCGTGGATATACTCACAAAGCACAAGGAAAACCTGATAACGCCCGTAAACCGCACGCTTGATATGTCGGACATATACTTTCTGTTCTCGTCAAGGGTATTCCAGAACGGAACGCCGTTTACCGCGCCCGAACTACAGCTTATGGGACTTGACAGGTACAATGTTTATGAAATAATTCGCAAAACGCGGGGAATTACTCCGTACGATACATA
The DNA here is from genome assembly GCA_947628655.1 of uncultured Clostridia bacterium. Taxonomy (GTDB): domain Bacteria; phylum Bacillota; class Clostridia; order Oscillospirales; family Ruminococcaceae; genus CAG-115. The sequence goes on from CANRAS010000032.1 coordinate 7,148, forward strand.
TTGGTTTCGCTTTGACGGCGACGAGTGCGATTACAGCACGGCGCGTTCGGATTGGGAAAGACTTATGACGAAAACGCCGTCGGAGAGCGACGCGCCGCCCGCTGTTCCGACTGCGGCGGCTGTTCCGCCCGCGCGGAGCGTTGAAGTAGATGTAAGCGACATTTTGGGTCAGCATAAGGTGAACGTTTCCGAAAAGATAGCGGAACACGCTCCCGCTCCCGCCGAAGTACCGAAATCAAACGGCGGTAAGATGAGCCAAGAGGACATCGAGAAATTGTTAGCCACGGCAAGTAACGAGCCTGCCCCCGAACCCGCTCCCGCCGAAGAACCGAAGTCAAACGGCGGTATGATGAGCCAGGAGGACATCGAGAAACTGTTAGCTACGGCAAGCAACGAGCCTGCCCCCGAACCCGCTCCCGTCGAAGAACCAAAGTCAAACGGCGGTAAGATGAGCCAAGAGGACATCGAGAAACTGTTAGCAACGGCAAGTAACGAGCCTGCCCCCGAACCCGCCCCCGCCGAAGAACCGAAGTCAAACGGCGGTAAGATGAGCCAAGAGGACATCGAAAAACTGTTAGCCACGGCAAGTAACGAGCCTGCCCCCGCGCCAGCCGAAGAACCGAAGTCAAACGGCGGTAAAATGAGCCAGGAGGACATCGAAAAACTGTTAGCCACGGCAAGCAACGAGCCTGCGCCCGAACCCGTTCCCGCCGAAAAACCGAAGTCAAACGGCGGTATGATGAGCCAGGAGGACATCGAGAAACTGTTAGCTACGGCAAGCAACGAGCCTGCCCCCGAACCCGCTCCCGCCGAAGAACCAAAGTCAAACGGCGGTATGATGAGCCAAGAGGACATCGAAAAACTGTTAGCCACGGCAAGCAACGAGCCTGCGCCCGAACCCGCTCCCGCCGAAGAACCCAAATCAAACGGCGGTAAGATGAGCCAGGAGGACATCGAAAAACTGTTAGCCACGGCAAGTAACGAGCCTGTCCCCGA
>CANRAS010000033.1 GCA_947628655.1 uncultured Clostridia bacterium
GCGACACGGGGGCTCTGCCCCCGTGACCCCCGCAGCCTTTGAAAAGGCTGGCGAAACTTTCACAGCCTACGGCGGGGTCGGTTACGGGTGCTACGCCGATTTCTAGCCTCTAGCCTCTGACTTCTAGCCTCTGGTAGCCCATTATTTCAAGCACCTTTAATTCGTCATCGCTCAGCGTAAACCCCCTGCGCTCCCTTTGCTCCAACTGCCGCGCTCTCACCGCCGCCGCGCTTTCGGTAATCCCGCATACCCGCGCTATCTCCTTTGGCGAACGCACACAATATGCGCTAAGCACCGCAAGCGGCGCTAAAAGTTCCGCCGCGAAACAATCAGCGTCATACTCCTGAACACGACTGAGCGGCAGAGCGTCCAGATGTCCCAGAACACAATGCGCAAGTTCGTGCGCCGCCGTGAAACGCCGCCGCCGCGCCCCGCACGAGTTCCCGTTCAGCGCAATGCACAAACAGCCGTTTTCCTTAAAGCTGAACCCCAACGGCACTATATTGTACAATTCCCGAACGTCCGTACCGAAAAACTCCGCCGCCGTATTGTAATCTATAACCTTAATAGACAGCGCCCCCGCTATCGCTATCGGGTCTACGGGCAGGCGCGTTACCCCCGCCAAATTATAAATCTCCGAAATCGTCATCTTTTATCTTACCCTTTGCCGTTTACTTCTTACATCTTACTTCTTACCAAACAGCAGGCAAAGCCTGCTGTTTGAGGGCAAACCGCAAAGCGGTTTGCTCGACATCTTACCGGACAGCAGGCGCAGTCTGCTATTTGAGAGTTATCCGCAAAGCGGATAACTCTACATCTTACTTCTTACTTCTTACCTCTTACTTCTACCCGATTTTTCCCTTAAACCCGCGCATATCCGAAAGTTTTTGCCCGCCTTTCTTTCTAAGAACAACGCCCGCCCCCGCTCTTCTCGCGGCAATGGGTATTTCCTCGTATTCTTCCTCTAAACGCTCCGCGTTCACCCGTGCAAATTCCGCGTCCGTCAGAGCGTTTACGCGCTGTTTGCCCGCCGCGTCCAACGCGCGGTATTTGTTTAGGTGAACCGTTTCTTCCGCGTCCGAAACGTATTCCCCGCACAAAAGTTCATTCGGCGAACAGCACAGCGCCCCGAACAGTTTCATCAGCACTTCCTCTTTCGGGAAACTCAAATCATGCTCGTAATTCCCGACGGCGGCGGGCGTTACGCCGATTTTTTTCGCGAGCGTTTCCTGAGTAAGCCCGCACCTCGCCCTAAGTTCCTTTATTCTTTTTCCTATTCCCATAATCAATTCCGTTTCGGCGAGTATCCCTGACAGGGGAACACCCGCTAATTCCATTCCTTACGAATTTTTTCCTCCCGCGCGAAACACCTGTTTTTCTTCGCCGAACCCTGTTCGCCGTAAATCGCCGACAGCCGTTTTACCGCCTTTTCGCGCGTATTGTAGACCCACCGTATACTGTAGTGGACTTCTTCGGCGATAGCGTCCCAGCCCTTTCCGAGTATGTAATACTGATACAGAACCATGCGTTCGTCGCCGTCCAGCTTGTCCAGAATGTTCAGCGCCTCGTTTTTCCTGTCAACCGCATGGTCGATATAGGAGTTCAGCCGTTTTTCCAATTCCGTCAGCTTGTCCAGCAGTCCGCGCAGGTATTCATCGGAACGGTTAGGCAGGCGCATTATCCTATGCAGACGCTCAATGTGTTCCAATTCCGCCTGTACAAGCAGTTCCGCTTGCCGGGCATATTTCAGTCTTTCCAAAAAATCCATTTCTTCACCTCTTATTGCAGTTAATTGTTAGAAATTTTGAGTATGAACATCGTTCATAATGCTTTATCCCTATGAACATATTATACTACAAGATACTTGTAGTTGTCAAGTACTTTTTCATATTTTTTTAGAAAATGAATTTTCGTAAATAAACTCCGCTCTGTTGCCTGCGCCAAATTGTCCCGCATAATTTCAGCGAATTATTTCCCCAAACCGTGAATATAATCTATAGAAAAGCGCCTGATATGTTAATTTAACCGAAAACAGGAGGTATTTTATGGAAGATACGAAAAAACTAATAGAAAAGTATAAACGAGAGCTTATGGAACTTAGCCGAAGTACACCCGCCCGCCCGCGCGGGGACGGCGAAACACCGCTCCCAAAGGCAGTTTTGGGCGCGGAAACGTCCGAACGCGGTAACATCAGCGAAAGCGAAAGCACTCCTCAAACCGCCGAAAAAGTTCCGACCGTTATCGGCTATATTGCGGACAACGGCACATCGGACAATAACGGCGTAGAGGATAACGAAATAGAACGTGTGAACAACAGCACGGACGATTCGCCGTTTACGTTTGATGACTTTGACGGTCCAAAGGGAAATGTTATGACCGACAGCGAAGAATTTCTTTCCCGTCTTTTTGACGAGAAAACATCGTCTGCAGAAAACACCGCGCGCGAACAGCCCTGCCAAAACGATAACGTTATGACGGAACAAGACGGCGAACAAAGCAACCGTACAACCACGCCCCCAACCACGGAAACAATTCCGAACAACGGTTACATAGAGCGCAGTCCCGAACGCGAACAGTCTGCCGAACAGCCCCGCCGAAATAATAACGTTATGGCGGAACAAGACGGAGTACAAAGTCGCCGTACAACAGCGCCCCCAACTATGGAAACAACTCCGAATAACGGTTACATAGAGCGCAGTCCCGAACGCGAACAGTCTGCCGAACAGCCCCGCCGAAATAATAACGTTATGGCAGAACAGGGCAATACACAAAGCCGTCCTGAGCGTCAACAGCGCGACATTCCGCAAAGCGAAATGGAGCGCGGTTCGGGAAAGCCGATTTCGGATTTCCCCGTTGCCGAGTTCGCCACGGAGGACGAGTTTGAGGAGCAAAACACGGGCGCGGGTATGCTGGAATTCCGCGTATTTTCCGCAAATCAGGCATTGCCGATAGAGGGCGCGGAAATATCCGTTTCCACTAAAATAAACAATGTCGAGCAGAGAATGTTCACGGCGTGGTCAAACAGCAGCGGCGAAACGGAGAATTTCACGCTCCCCGCGCCTTTGCGCGCTCTCTCGCAGGACAGTGAAAATACCATTCAGCCGTTTTCGCTTTACGACGCGTATATAGAAAAAGCAGGCTATACTAAAGTAATATTGCGAGATATTCCGATATTTGACGGAGTGGTTTCCATTCAGCGGGTCGCAATGATACCCGAAAGTGATGATAACGCTCCCGCTGAGAATATAACGGAGGTGCCAAATGCCCAGTAATCTTCCCGTAATCCCCGAACGGATAGTCGTACATTTGGGAACTCCCGACCAAAGCGCGGCAAACGTTTCCGTAACATTCCCCGATTATATAAAGAACGTAGCCTCCAGCGAGATTTTCCCGACGTGGCCCGAGGCGGCTCTGCGCGCGAACATTTACGCGCAAATCTCGTTTGCGCTGAACCGCGTTTACCTTGAATGGTACAGGAGCAGGGGGTATGATTTCGACATCACAAGCTCCACGCAGTACGACCAAGCGTTCATTTATGGGCGCGATATATTCGGGAATATATCGCGCATAGTGGACGAAATATTCAACAACTATATCGTTCGCCGCGGCAGCGTCGAACCGCTTTTCGCGGCGTTCTGCAACGGCACGACCGTTACCTGCAGCGGGCTTTCGCAATGGGGTTCGGTAACCCTCGCAAACCGCGGTTATACTCCTTATGAAATACTTCAATACTATTACGGAGATGATATAGATATTGTATATAACGCGCCCATATCCGCGAATATCCAAAGCTACCCCGGCTATCCGTTCGGGTTTGGTTCTTCGGGTAATGAAGTGCGTACCATTCAGATAGAACTTAACAGAATATCGCGCAATTACCCCGCTATCCCGAAAATATACCCGACAAACGGCATATTCGGCGAAAGCACCACGCAGGCGGTGGCGACGTTCCAACAGGTGTTTAATCTTCCTGTAAGCGGAATAGTGAACAAATCGACGTGGTATAAGATAAAGTATATCTACACGGCGGTAAAAAGGCTTGCCGAACTTACAAGCGAGGGGCTTTTTTCCGAAGAAGTTGACCGTCCGTGGGGAGAAAATCTTCGCCGCGGCGATTACGGTCAGAGAATACGCTCGTTACAGTACTATCTGAATGTGATCGCGTATTTCAATCCCGAAATACCGTCGGTTACGGCAAACGGAGTATTCGACAACGCGACGGAAGAACAGGTGAAAGCGTTCGAGCGTTTTTACGGCATAAACCCCGACGGTATTGTCGATTTCAGGACATGGCTTTTGATAAACGAAATATACGCGCAGATACTGCGCGGTCTGCCTGAGGGCTACGAGGGCGGGGCGGCGGAACTTTACCCCGGCTATAATCTTACGCCCGGTATGCGCAACAGCGACGTGCGGGAGTTCCAGACGTATCTTCGCGTTATCGGGCAGAACATCGCGCAGATACCTGTTATAGACGTTACGGGCTATTTCGGACCTGAAACCGAACGCGCCGTGCTTACATTTCAAGAACTTTACGGCTTAGAGCCGACAGGCTTTGTCGGCAGTCCGACATGGGACGCGGTGGCGAGGGAGTACAACTATATTGTTTTCGGCACGGAAAGACCGTAATAACAGTTAAAAGTTAAAAGTTTATAGTGCATAGTATTCGCCCGCTCCCCGCCGTAGGCGGGGAGCGGGCGTTGTGTTTACCGCCGTGTTTCTAACCTCTAAATTCCAGCCTCCAGCCTCTGCCCCTCCAGCCTCTAACCGCAGAAAAAACCCCCGACAGCTTCGTCGGGGGTGATAAGACATTGGGAGCAGTATGCGGAAATCTTAGCTGAAAAGGTAAAAGTGCGCTATGTTCGGCAGTCGGCTTATTTGCACTATACAAGCCGACGCGTTAAACGCTCCGCTCCCTGCAAATGGAAGATGGTTCGTGGTTATCTCAACCACAACTGTATTGTAACAAATATTTTCGCGTTCGTCAACCTTTATTACAAAACTGTAATGATATTGTAATATTTCTGTAAGATTTAGAAACCGTAACAGCCGTTCCCCCGCCTACGGCGGTAAAAACACAACGCCCGTTCCCCGCCTACGGCGGGGAACGGGCAAATACTATTACTACACCAAGTGTGAAAACGTTTTAACCCGCAGGTCTTACAGGGCAATCCGCAAAGCGGATTGCTCGCTTACCTCTTATCTCTTACCTCTAACAGCTTACCTCTTACATCTAACATCTATCCCCTGCTCCTATCTATTCGGTCAAGTCCTGCAAGTATTTCATCTACATCGGTATCTGCGGTTTGGTAATCGTTCACCGTTCGCTCGTCATCATCTGACAGCAGGTCGTCAAGACCGCGCGACGCGAGTATCCTCGAACTCATTTTCCCCGAAGTCTTTTCAAACTTCGACCGAAACGCACTCGCGGAGTCCTCTGCGTTCTCTTCGGCGTGCGGAGTTCTGTTCGCCGAAATGCGCGGCGCTTGCTTTCCTATAGACGGCTGAGCAAAGAACGCGTCGCCCGTTGCTTTCTTTGAAAAAGCGGGCAGTTCCGCTGTCTTTTCAGGAACTTTCCGCGCGGTTTTCGGTTGTGTTTCTTCATCGCGGAGTTCCTGCCGTATGGGTTCGGGTTCCCCCTTGCGAGGTTCGGGGAGCGTTATCTCCTCGCCGCGCGGGATTACAACTTCAAACTGACGGCTTTCGGTATGCGGTTTTTTATCGGTCAGCGGGATAATCGGGCGTTCGCTGTTCGGTTTCTTGTCAGTCAGCGGGATAATCGGGCGCGTTTCGGACTTGTCCTTTTTTGGAGCATTCTGTTTTCCCGCATAGTTAAACAGAACGCTGTTATCCTTCGGCAATGGTTTTAGATTGCGGTCTTTCGCGTAGGACGCTTTTCCGTCCGTGTCTACTCCGAGTTTAATATCCGTATGCGGCGGAACTTCGGCAGTGTTTTTGACTTTGGGTTCAACTTCGGGTTCGGGACGCTTTGCCGCCGCCGCGCGCGCAATGTCAAACAGTATCAGCGCGGCGCACGGGATTATCGCAATCACCATAACGCCTACGGGAGTTCTGATGAAATTAATTAATCCCCCCAAAAAAACGCTCTGATAATCCGCTCTGCCGATAAGACTTGATTCGGGAAATTCGTAAGAACTTTCGCCCTCGCCCGCCGTCACCGAGATATACGACACACCGTCGCGGTTATTTATACCGCTGACGTACCCCAAAGCGGGTTCTCCGTCCTCGTCCTTATAAAGCACGAGTTTTTCGTTTTCCAAATCAGCGGCAGTGCATTTTTTGACGAACACCGCGCTCCCGTTCGGAGCGGTAGGGAAATCGTCGCTTTCCACGATGAAGATATTAGCGCCGAACACGTCAACAGTTTTGTTCGCTCCGAACACCGCCGCCGCGATAACGAGGACAAGACACACAATAATCATTAGTGAGCAAAGCACATACCCGCACACTCTGAGAATATTTTTTTTCAATTTTATAAAAATCCTCCTTTTTTGTACTTGACAAATCGGAAAAAATGTTATATAATAAAATAGTCACTTTGACACAGTTTAATTATAACACGTTTCGCGCCGATTTGCAAGGGCTTTTTGTAAAAAAGACAAGTTCGCTTGTTAAATGCAGGGTGAATGTTGGGCTGAAGTGAGGGAACGCGCGGTTCGCGTGTAATAAATACGCTGTTGTAGCTCAGTCGCGCAGACGGGACACGCTTCGCTTAGTCCCTAGCGCATTCGTAATGCGCAGGTCGTGTGTTGACTATAAGGAGATACGGCG
>CANRAS010000034.1 GCA_947628655.1 uncultured Clostridia bacterium
TCGACTTGCATGTGTTAGGCGTGCCGCCAGCGTTCGTCCTGAGCCAGGATCAAACTCTTTAAAGTTTGTATTAATTCGCCGTGTTACCGACGTACTAATCTTTATCCTCTCAATAAACGCCAGCGCTTTTCAACGCTGTCTTTTGTTTATCCAGAATTATTGTTTGTGATTTTTTTGCAAGCAACTCGCGTTGCTTGAAGAAATCGACAAGGTCGTTAATTCGTTTGTTGTTCAATTTTCAAGGAGCTGTTTTGTTGCCTTTCGATCAAGCCTGCCCCCACGATTGCGAAAGTCGCTTGTATCGGACAACTTAATCATTATATCACAACTTTTCGGGCTTGTCAAGTACTTTTTCAAAAAAATTTTGCAATTTTTTTGAAAATTCGCCTCAAGCCGCCCTTTTTACCGCCCGTTTTTTGGGGGCTTTATTATTATATCACAACAAATTCGTTTTGTCAAGGGATTTTTCAAAAAAATTAGTCATAAAAATGCCGAATTTTAAACCGTTGTTCTTAGCAAATTTATTAAACAGAAATCAGAGAATTGTTAAGCAGTAATTAGAGAATAGTTGTTAGTTTATATGACCGCCTTTAACGGCATATTAGATTGTATTTAAAGCTGATTGCCGTGGACGGACAAGCCCCGCGCGGGCGGGGCTTGTGTCATAAATATGTGAATTTTAAACCACTATTTTAAATAGTAATTAGCGATTAGTTAATATTCCCGCCGTCGGCGGGGATTTTGGATTGTATTTAAAGTTGATTGACGTGAACGGGATAAGCCCCGCGCGGGCGGGGCTTTACAGCGTTTTTAAAAAATATTTGTGTACGCGCGTATCCCCGCAAAGTTCGGGGTGGAACGCCGTGACAAGCTGACTGCCCTGTCTTGCCGCGACGATTTTCCCGTCAACTTCTGCGAGTACCTCGACATTCTCCGAAACGGCGGAGATATACGGCGCGCGAATGAACGTCATCGGGATTTTCCCGATACCCTTAAATTCCGCGTCCGTGTGAAAACTGCCAAGCTGACGTCCGTAGGCGTTTCTCACGGCGGTAATGTCCATTGTCGCGAGGTGAACGCGTTCATCGTTCTCTATTCGTTTGGCAAGCATAAGCAGACCCGCGCGCGTTCCGAAAACGGGAAGTCCCGCCGTAATTCTTTCGCGCAGAGGGTCGAATAATCCGAGTTCCCGCAACAACTTACCTTGAACGGTACTTTCCCCTCCGGGGATAATTAAGCCGTTCATTTCACGGGTAAGGTCGCTTGAACTGCGGATTTCAAAACATTCGCAGGACAGCTTTGACAGCATTTTTTCATGCTCGGCAAACGCGCCTTGAACGGCAAGTATACCTATTGTCATTACTTGCCTCTTTCCGCCATAAGTATCTCGATTTCCTGCTCGTTTATGCCGACCATTGCCTCGCCCAAATCTTCGGAAAGTTCAGCTAAAAGTTTCGCGTCGCTGAAATTCGTGACCGCCTTTACTATCGCGGCGGCGCGTTTTTCGGGATTTCCCGACTTGAATATTCCGCTGCCGACAAATACGCCCTCCGCGCCCAACTGCATCATAAGCGCCGCGTCTGCGGGAGTTGCCACGCCGCCTGCCGCGAAATTCACTACGGGAAGTTTCTTGTTGTCGTGAACGTATTTCACAAGGTCTAGGGGAACTTGCAGTTGTTTTGCGGTTTCGTAAAGTTCATCTTCGGCAAGTCCCGCTATTCTGCGAATTTCCGACTGCATAACGCGCATATGTCTGACAGCCTGTACAACGTCGCCCGTTCCCGGTTCGCCCTTTGTGCGTATCATTGACGCGCCCTCGCTTATTCTGCGCAAAGCCTCGCCCAAATCCCGCGCTCCGCACACGAAAGGCACTTCAAATTTCGTCTTGTCAATGTGGAATTTATCGTCGGCAGGCGACAGCACCTCGCTTTCGTCAATGTAGTCGATTTCAATTGCCTGCAATATCTGCGCCTCGGCAAAGTGACCTATTCTGCACTTTGCCATAACGGGAATGGACACGGCGTTCTGTATGCCTTTTATCATCTTCGGGTCGCTCATTCGCGAAACGCCGCCCGCCGCGCGTATATCCGCGGGGATACGCTCCAGCGCCATTACCGCGCACGCACCCGCGCTTTCGGCGATTTTCGCCTGTTCGGGCGTTGTAACGTCCATTATTACACCGCCTTTTAACATCTGCGCTAAGTTTTTGTTCAGTTCCATTCTGTTCTCCATTGTGTACTCCTTCCTTTAGTTGATAGAGAATAGTTGCTAGTAGTTAGTTGGTGAGCCACGCTTTAACTCGTCGCCGCAGGCGAGGGAAAGTTTCGCCAGCCTTTTCAAAGGCTGCGGGGGTCACGGGGGCAGAGCCCCCGTGTCGCCACGAAGTGGCGAAACTTCGCTCAAGAGCTCCGAAAAGGGGTGAATGCCCGCGCAGCGGGCAGAGGGGGAAACCCTGCGATAGAGGGTTTCCCCCTTGCGCATAGTGGAGCGAGCAAAGCGAGCGGAACGGTCGATTTAAAGCAACCTCTCCGCGCGCGGAATGCCGGTGACATTCCGCGCGCCAAAAGCCACCTAGAGCGGTTTCGCAGGCTCTTCACGGTTTGCCGCGCGTTTGGCGTTAGCCAAACGCCCCCGCCGTTAGGCGGGGTGAACTTTGCGTTAGCAAAGTTCAAGCGGCAAACCGTGGCGTTGACGAGTGCGCCTATATTCGACGCGCCCGTATGGGCGCGGAGAATTAGGGGCGCGAGGAAACGCCCAACCGCGATAAGGCGGCGCTGTGGCTCAATGCCACCTATTCCCCGCTGACCAAAGCCCCTAACCGCCGTAAAGGCGCGTTCGGCGTGGCTCAATTCGCGCGACCCTTGCCCTTATCCCGCATTAGCTTGCCGCCCCACGTCAAACGCGCCTGCGCCGACCGTGTACGCGCCTGTGCCCGACCGCCCGCAATTCGCCTGACGGCGAATTTAACGGCGCTGTCGCGCCGTTGTTTTGCGCGTAGCGCAAAACGCGGGCTTTGTGACAGTTTATAGTGTATAGTGCTGAGTGCTGAGTATGTATAGAGTTGCGCGGCTACGCCGCGCGGATTAGATTGTCTGCGGGTCAAGGCGCACCTGCGCTGAAACTAACAGCTATTCTCTAATCTCTAACTACTGCTTGACTTTTGCGGTCAAATATAGTATACTAAACTTGTGACCTTATTGCAATAACCAATTTTAAGAAATTTTACAATGCCAGAGGTAATATTATGCTTACATACGAAATCGACCGTAATTCCGACAAACCCGTGTATATTCAGATTTATCGGTTTATAAAGCGGGATATTGAAAGCGGACGGATAAAAAGCGGGGAGAAACTGCCGTCAAAGCGCGGGCTTGCCGACAATCTCGGCGTCAGCGTCATTACCGTGGAGAACGCGTATTCATTGCTTACTGCCGAGGGGTATATTCGTTCCGTGCCTAAAAAGGGGTATTATGCGGAAAGCCTGCCCGACATTCCGACGGCGGGAGAACCGCTTGAAATAAGCGCGGAGGAGTTGCCGAAAGAGGAAGAGCAAGTGCCGAATATGTTCCCGTTTACCGTGTGGACGAAGATAATGCGCGAGGAACTGACCTTAAAGAATACCAGTCTTATGACTTCGCCTGCCGAGGGAGTATTTGAACTGCGCCGTGCTATAGCCGAACACCTGCACAGCTTCAGGAACATGGACGCCGACCCGCGCCAAATCATAATCGGCGCGGGGACGGAGTATTTGTATATTCTTATAAGAATACTCTTAGGCGACAAAAAGGTTATCGCCGTTGAAGAACCGGGTTACAGCAAGATAGCGAACGTTTACGAAAGTCTTGGTATGAAATGCCGTCAAGTGAGCGTTGAAAGCGACGGGATAAGCATTGACGAACTCGTGAAATCTCAGGCTGACGTTGTTCACATATCGCCGTCGCACCATTTCCCGACGGGCGTTGTGACTTCCGTCGGGAAACGCTATTCCCTGCTTTCGTGGGCGGCGGGAGGGCGATATATCATTGAGGACGATTACGACAGCGAATTTCGCCTGTCAAGCAGACCCTTGCCGTCGCTGTTTTCGATTGACGTTTCCGACCGCGTTATCTATATGAACACATTCAGCAAGAGCCTGACGCCGACTATCCGCATTAGTTATATGGTACTCCCGCCTGCGCTTATTGAAAAGTTCCGCGGGAAGATAAGGAGTTTTTCGTGTCCCGTTTCAACGTTTGAGCAATATACACTCGCGAGGTTTATCTCGGACGGCAGTTTTGAACGGCATATCCGCAGACTTCGCCGATACTGCAAGAACAGGCGCGAGGAGCTTATGAAAATAATCGCGGAAAACCCGCTGTTCAAGGGCGCGGAAGTTTCGGGGAGCAGCGCGGGTATGCACTGCATTGTGAAATTCCGCACAAAGCAGTCGGACGCGGAACTTCTCGAAAGCGTGAGAGCAACGGGTTTTAAAGCGGATTTACTTCGCGAACACTACCGTTACCCGCCCGCCGAGGATTTGCATACGCTGGTGATTTACTATTAAGCAGTTAGAGAATAGTTATTAGTAGCTAGTTATAGCGTTGCCTTGGTGCAGTGAGGTGGTTCTGGACGGCGGGGAGGGGGTTGCTTTGAACCGCAACGCCGCCTTATCGCGGTGGGCGTTTTCTCGATGCCCCTCATTCCCCGCGCCCATACGGGCGCGGAGAATTTAGGGACACTCGAAAACGCGACGGCTTGCCGCTTGAAATTCGCATTCGCGAATTTCACCCGCCTAACGGCGGGGCGTTTGGCTACGCCAAACGCGCGGCAAACCGTAATGCGCTACGAAACCGCATAGGTGGACACGGTGAGCGGACTGCCACTGGCAGTCCGCTCACAATAACGTTGCATTAAACCAACCGTTCCGCTCGCTACGCTTGCTCCACTAGGCGCAAGGGGGACGCCCTCTATCGCAGGGCGTCCCCCTCTTTTCGCGTCGCTATGCGACGCGAAAATTCACCCCCTTGCGGAGCTCTTGAGCGTGTTTCGCCACTTCGTGGCGACCAGAGGGCTAAGGTTGACCGCTTGCGGTCAACTCCCCCTCTGGACTCCCGCAGCCTTTGAAAAGGCTGGCGAAACTTTTACTGCCTACGGCGGGGCGGTCACGGCTTTGACTTTCCAACGTAGCTGAAAAAACGCGCGGGCGTTGCCCGCGCTTAACTTACTTCAAAAATCCCTCGATGATTTTCTCTTCGGCTTGTTCGCGAGTAAGCCCTAACGAGCATAGTTTCAATATCTGCTCTCCCGCGATTTTACCGATAGCCGCCTCGTGGATAAGCGCCGCGTCAACATTCGCGGCGTTCAGCGCGGGCTGGGCGTCTACTCTGCCGTTTTCCGCGATAATCGCGTCGCACGCCGAGTGTCCCGTACAACGGTTATTGCCGTCCACTACGGAATAAAACGCCTGATACGAGTTCCCGCGCGCCACGGAACGCGAAACCAAGTCAACGCCGCTGTCCGCGCCGTTTAACTTTACATGGAATTTCGACACCGCCTCCTCCGCGTTGTCGGTCATAATGCGTTCGCGGACTACGATTTTCGCGTTGTCGCCGAGTTCCGCAGAAGTCGTGCGCGTCGATTTGTCAACCCCGCCCAACTGAACCGTGTCCATTTCAAGATACGAATTTTCTTTCATAAAACATTCGGTCACGGGGTCTATCTTTTTAAGACCCGCGCCGTTACCCGTGCCGATGTGCTTTTCCTTGTAGACTACACGGGAATTTGGTTCGAGGAAAAAGCGGTGAATACCGTTGTGGCGGGCGTCCTCCTCGCCCTCGTTGTGAACGCCGCACCCCGCGACGATTACAACGTCCGCGCCCTCGCCGATGTAGAAATCGTTGTACACTAAATCGTCAACAGCCGTGTGAGTTACACAAGCGGGAATAAACACGGTTTCGCCCTTTGTGTTCGGCTTTACGATTATGTCAATACCGGGCTTGTCGGTTTTGGGATTTATAGTAATATTTTCCGACGACTGCCGTCCCGCGCAGGACGTGTCCTCGCGGATATTATACGCGCCCTTAAATCCCGTCGCGGGGTCATAGTCGCTGATTACTTTCAGCATTTCGCCTGTTATGCTGTTGAAATTCACGTTCATTATATCGTTCATAGGAAATCCCTCGTTTCTTGTGGATAAAATTAAATTACGCGCGTGAATTGAGCCACGCCAAACCTCACCGCGTTGGCGGTGCGATTGGTTAAGACGGCACATTCTAGCTACTAGCCTCTAATCTCTAGCCTCTAGTAGCTTAGCCCGCGTTTTGCGCGGAGCGCAAAACAACGGCGCGTAAGCGCCGTTAATTCGCCGTTAGGCGAATTGCGGGCGGTCGCGCAACTGCGCGGTACGGGCGGTAAAGGCGCGTTTGGCGCGGGACGGTAAGGCTACGCGCGATAAGTCCGCGGGGCGCTCGACCTGAACCACGCCAAAACGCGCGATAACGCGAACAACGTATTGACTTAAAGACAATCTAATCCGCGCCCGCAAGGTAGCGGCAGGACGCCGCTACCGTTTCGCCCAAAGTCGGCGCACGATGCGCCGACAGCAAAGCGAAACAGGGCGCACATTATACTATACACTCAGCACTTTGCCCTGTAAACTGATAACATAGCCCGCGTTTTGCGCGGAGCGCAAAACAACGGCGCGTAAGCGCCGTTAATTCGCCGTTAGGCGAATTGCGGGCGG